>JAJEDR010000078.1 GCA_022821385.1 Rhodothermales bacterium | reverse complement strand
GGGTCCCACAATAGCTGCGTGGTTCGAGAGTGCCTGTTCAACGAGTGCATAAAAGCCCATGAATCCCCCTTGCCTGGGCGTCATCTCTTCGCACATCATACGGGAATGGCCCGATCCAAAACAGAAAATGAGGCCGCCCGTGCTGATTCGTTCTGCACACAACTCGGCAGCGGATTCTATTTCTTCACATTGCGTTTCCCATAGCCGTTTCAGACGCTCAATGGTCAACTGAAAGTAATCAGAGGCTGCTGCCATGTACGCAAAAGCAATCAGATTCCGACATCGCGAATCGACAGCACCCATGATTCCGGCGGGAGGTCACTAAGTCGAGACTTAAGATCCAGAGCTTCCGTAATTGTAGGCGCCTGACCAATGGCAACGCGATGATTCGCATCATCGCTGCTCCTGAGAATGCCAATAGGGATATCGGGATAGATATTTCGATAGCGCTCGGCTACTTCCAATGCCGTGGACTCTTCGGGGAATGAAGCCACTATGAGTGTGTAGCCTCCCGCCTCATGATTCAATATGAGCGTTTCGGAGTCCGTCTCAGTCTCAGTATCGGGAGCGGTGGGAAGTTCCTGATCTAAGCTGTCTTCAAGGGCCACAGTCGTTATTGAGTCAGTCGAAGCGGAATCGGGGACAACGGGACTAAAGATCGCGCCCATTTCCTCGGCAGGACTGTTCGATTCATTGCTGCGCTGCGTGATGAGGTAAACCCCGGCTGCAACGACAACCACCGCCACGGCAGCCCAAGGCCATCTTTGACGGCGTTGAACGGGCTGAGGTGCGATCTTGTCTTCAACAGTAATGGAGGAGAGTCCAGCATAAATCCCGGATACGACGGCAGCTAATTCAGGCTCAGTTGTAAACTGGAGACCATCATCTGAACGTGTGAATGTACCTAATCCGGGGATGCAGACCGGTACCTGTGATAGAATTTCAGCTATGAGGAGATCCAAGACCTCAGAAGCCTTAGTGTCAGCAATCCCTAGTTTAGCCGTGAGCGATGGAATCAGTGTAGGGCTTGATTCTGTTGCGGGGTTTTCTTCAAATGAAATGCGTCGGCTGGTCGGGTGCACCATGAACTTTCCATCACCCAGGGGCTCGTGCTTACTTGGGGTAGATTCAATTTTCAGTGTGCCGAGACCCGAAATATCTGCACGATCGTGTTGAAGTAATAGCTCACGTACAAATGCGGTAAACTCGATAAGTACTTTTTCGCTGGTCACGACAGGAGTAACTGATAATTCCGTTAAATGTATGAAAGTACAGGAAAATAAAGATTCCGGCGATTGATATATTCGGCGGTATCTCAACAGGCTTCGTAAATTGAGCCGTTGAGGCAAATACTTTGGGGTTACAGAATCACATACTTGAATGAGTGTATTGGTAGTAGGTACGTTGGCCTTGGACTACATTGAGACACCTTGGGATAAAACCGATAAGGTCCTTGGTGGAAGTGCTACATACATTTCGTTTGCAGCCCGGCTGTTTACCGAACCGGTTGGAATGGTTGCTGTTGCCGGTCGAGATTTTCCGGAGGCGCATAAGCAATTGCTGATATCGCAAGGTTTAGATCTTTCGGGTTTGCAAGAACTCAGTGATCAAGATACTTTCGCCTGGGGAGGGCGTTATCACGATAACGTTAATGTGAGGGACACACTCTTTACGCATCTCAATGCGCTTGCTGAATTTGATCCAGTTGTGCCGGATGCTTATCGGAACAGTAAGGTCGTGTGTCTGGGCAACCTTTCACCGGATATCCAAGCTACAACATTGAATCAATTGAATACCAGAGGATTCATAGCTTGCGATACTATGAATTATTGGATCACGAATACGCCAGACGCCCTGAGAGATGTGCTAGCGCAGACTGATTGCCTGCTGATCAATGACGAGGAGGCTTATCAGATGACTGGTGAACATAACCTGATTCTTTCTGCACGTAAGATTTTAACATTAGGTCCGAGCATTCTGGTAATAAAGAAAGGTGAACATGGTGCTATGCTGTTTATTGAGGAGCAAATCTTCACCGTGCCCGGTTTTCCACTTGACAAAGTTCGTGACCCCACGGGGGCGGGGGATTCGTTCTTGGGAGCTTTTGCTGGTAGCCTAGCATGTGAGTCTTACATTGGTCTGGATGCGCTAAAACGTGCGGTGATTTATGGATCTAGTGTAGCTTCTTTTTGTGTTGAGACCCACGGGCCATTTCAATTGGTTGAAACGCGTCCGGCGGCTGTTGAGGAACGGGCCAGACTATTTCGAGGACTGACAGAATGGCCGGCATCTCGCGATAGCCAGGGGGCTTGATGCGCATACTAGCTTTGGTTTTGTTAATGGCCGCCTGTTCTTCGGCGGAGCAGCTTGAAGTTACTTTGGAGGGAGAGAACGCACAGCGATTGCTGCGATTTTACTTTGGCAGTTATACGAGTGAAGACCCCTTTGAAGCTGGCTTGCTAGAAAAGCGAGGAAGCAGATTTTATGTCGATCTGGCTGTGCTTCGGGAATACAGCTCAGAATTGTCTCAGGAACTAAAAGCCAAGGCATCAGGCGGTATCGTAAGTCCAGACAGCCTGCGAACCGCAGTGCAAGTGACGTATTACCACGCACGCAACCTGCCGAGAATGTTATCAGAATTCAACGATCAGTGGGTCACAGACAACGCAATCACATTTGAAGTGCATGGTCCCGTCACCAATTACTTGCGGCGAATCACCCTATCGGAATCTGCATTGCAGAATGCTATCCAGAATTACTATGAGAACGGAGAAAAAATTCGCTATGCAGTAGGTACGGCCATTAAGGCCGAGCACCTTCGAGGTACGAGAGTAGTCGAAACAACGGCAATGGTTCGGCGCTCCGATGGGTTTTGGGATTTTGTTACGTACGACAGTACAGGAGCTCTTGTCTCCCACACGTTGCCCAATGATCGTGCACTGGCTACGCCGACGCAATGTGCAGGATGTCATTTTGGTGAGAAAGGGTTTGAGCCCGAACAAAGCTGGCCACTGGAGCCTGCTATAGTTCCTGGTGACATCCGAAAGTGGTACACCGGGGCGCGAGACACAGAAGTCGCTGAGTTCTTCAGCGAACATTTGCGAAGAAGCGATACATTGTTGGGCCTGTATGCGACGGCTTACATCTCTGATCTTCGAGCACGGCGCGGGGCAGGTACACTTGACTCCTCCGCTATCGCATTATTGAATCGTTTGGGGCTGTAAGCACATGCATACGATCAGGTTGATAAATGCTGTATTCTTTGCCCACCACGGTGTTAGTTCTGAGGAGCAGCAGATTGGAGGGAGATATGAGGTAGATGTAAGTGTTAATTTTAGCTTCGAAGCGGCGGCCAAGGAGGATGCTCTGGATCAAACCGTGAACTACGAGCATGTTTACAGTATAGTGGATCGCGTATTTACAGGAACTAGGTTTCGGTTAATCGAACGACTTGCCTACGTGATTGCCAATCAGGTTTGGGAATTGTCGGCTCGAATAGAGTATGTTGAAGTTGCGGTTCGAAAGAGAAATCCTCCCGTGGGTGGGGCGGTGGACTGTGCCGAGGTGATTTACCGGAAGAGTGCGCATGACTCTAAAACTCAATCAGATCATTAAAGTGTTTTTTCAGCAGCACATACAGTCTCCGAATTGGAAGACCGACCACATTGTAGTAATCTCCGTTGATCCGCTGTATAAACATAGCTCCCATGTCGTCCTGGATCCCATATGCCCCTGCTTTGTCCAAAGGAGAGCCAGTTTTGACGTAGTTTGAAATTTCAGTTTCAGTCATACGCCCGAAGGTAACATCAGTGGACTCCACATCGGTAACTTTTCTATTTGAATCCGAGTGAATCAGGGCAATTCCAGTATATACAGTATGTGTAGTTCCATTCAGTTGGCGAAGCATTGCAGCGGCCTCTATTGCTCCACTAGGTTTACCGAGGATGAGTCCCCGGTATGCCACAACTGTATCTGCCCCGAGGATCAGTGCGCCAGGTTTTCTGCCCACAACGGACGAAGCTTTTTTGAGCGCCAGATTTTCGACCAATCTTCGGGGCTTGTGGGCAGGTTCAGCAGTTTCATCCACATTGGCCGGAATACAGAAAAAAGGTATTCCCATTTGACGAAGAAGTTTTCGTCTTCGTGGAGATTGGGATGCCAGAACAAAATCAGTATAAATACGCATTGGGGCGAATACCAGGCTGGATTTAACGTCTTTGGTTCGGCATATGTCCAACTGATACCGAAAAACACTTCAATTGATTAATGGCAGTAATTACGATCGGAAATCACAAGGGGGGTACGGGTAAGACAGCGACCTCGCTACATATCGGGGCTGTGTTCGGATTAATTGGATACAAGACACTCCTTATTGATCTTGATCCGCAGGGATTCCTGACACGTATGATGGGCGTGGACACGAACAGCGCGGTGGATACCTCTCTTCGTCTGTTTGATGTTGATACTAGCCTGGCCCAACTAGAGGCCGTCCCACTTCCCTCATTTCATCTACTTCCTTCGTCTGAGGGCATGCGTCGTCGGGAGAAAAAATTAACCAATACGATTGATCTGTTTTTGGTTAGGGAGGCGCTGCGTGGCCAGGACGCTTATGACGTGATTATTCTGGATACGGCCGCTGCTGTATCAACCTACGTCCTGAATGCCCTTGTAGCAGCAGATACATTGATGATTCCCGTTACGCCCGAGCTCCAGTCGGTTCATGGTGCGGAGCAAACTTGGCAGTCGGCACGTGCGATCCAGGGTAGATTGAATCCGGGTCTGAAGAGATTGATGTTCCTGTTGACCAATGTTCATGGGCGCAAGAAGGTGCATCGACAGTATGCCCATTATATGCGGAAGGAGCATGGGGGGCTTGTAATGGACACTGTAGTCCGTACATGTGCTTCAATTGCGGTCGAATGCCATGGTGGGAAGACGGTATTTGACAAGAACATGAATTCTCGTGGGGCAAAAGACTATTCAGCAGTCGTGGATGAGCTTATCAGAAATGAGATCGTCCCTGTATTTGACGACAAAATAGATTCTGAGGAATAGAAGACGAGTCATCCGTCGCGGACAAGCCGGCCCAGGAATGAGACGATCTTTGATGGGAGCAAGTGTCAATGGTTATATTGGTTACACCGGTATAGTGGGACTCTACAATGACGAGGTTCAATATTTTTCCTTATTCATTGTTATGTCTAGTGACATTCCTGCTTTCTGCATCTGCCGCGGGGCAGCTGATCTGGACCGTTGAAGACGAGGGACATACAGCCCCGGTTTCCTCCGTAGCTTTTTCTCCCGACGGCACCCAACTCGCCTCGGGAGCATACGACTACTTTCGAGCGCAACCGACAAACTCTGTGGGCGGAGCCATTGGTGCCCAACTCACTTCGGAATTACACGACTACACCGTTCGCCTGTGGGATGTCACCGCGGGGCAGGAGTTACGACAGTTCACCGGACATACTGATTGGGTTTTTTCCGTAGCCTATTCCCCCGACGGCACCCAACTCGCTTCGGGATCATGGGACAACACCGTACGCCTGTGGGATGTCGCCACGGGGCAAGAGTTGCGACAATTCACCGGACATACCAGTGAGGTTAATTCCGTGGATTTTTCTCCCGATGGCATTCAACTTGCTTCGGGATCATGGGACAACACCGTACGCCTGTGGGATGTCGCCACGGGGCAAGAGTTGCGACAATTCACAGGACATACCAGTGAGATTAATTCCGTGGCTTTTTCTCCAGACGGTACCCAGCTCGCTTCGGGATCAGGTGGGCTTGGATTTTCAGAGGATAATACCGTTCGCCTGTGGGATGTCGCCACAGGGCAGGAAATCCAAACATTCACTGGACATAGTGACCGGGTTAATTCCGTGGCTTTTTCTCCAGACGGTACTCAACTCGCTTCGGGATCAGATGATAACACCGTACGCGTGTGGGATGTCGTCACGCAGCAGGAACTCCAAACTCTTACCGGACATACCAACTGGGTAATCTCTGTAGCTTTTTCTCCTGATGGCACTCAACTTGCTTCTGGATCAGGTGGGGTTTCGACTTTAGAGGATAACACCGTTCGCCTGTGGGATGTCTCCACGGGCCAAGAGTTGAGTCAATTCACTGGGCATACCGCCTGGGTGTCTTCTGTAGCTTTTTCTCCCGACGGTACCCAACTCGCTTCGGGGTCATTGGACTCTAGCGTTCGCCTGTGGGATGTCTTTACGGGGCAGCAACTCCAGAATATTCAAAACCATACTGCTCGGGTTACCTCGGTATCCTTTTCTCCCGACGGCACTCAACTTGCTTCGGGATCAAGAGACTACACCGTTCACCTGTGGGATGTCTCCACAGGCCTAGAGTTGCTACAATTCACAGGTCATACATATGATGTTTCTTCCGTAGCTTTTTCTCCCGACGGTACCCAACTCGCTTCGGGGTCGTTGGACGGTACCGTTCGGCTGTGGGATGTAGCTACGGGGCAGGGACTCCGAACCTTCACCGGACATACCTCTAGGGTTCGATCCGTAGTTTTTTCTCCCGACGGTACCCAACTCGCTTTTTCATCAATTGACAACAATGTCAACACCATTCGCCTTTGGGAAGTCTCCACGGGGCAGGAGCTGCGACAATTCAGCGGACATGACCATTACATTTCTTCCGTAACGTTTTCTCCCGACGGTACCCAACTTGCTTCTGGATCACATGACCACACCATTCGCCTATGGGATGCCGCTACTGGGCAAGAGTTGCAACGCTTTACTGGACATGCCTACGCGATCTTCTCCGTAGCTTTTTCTCCCGACGGCACCCAACTCGCTTCGGGATCATGGGACAGTACCATTCGCCTGTGGGATGTAACCACTGGGCAAGAGATGCAACAATTCACTGGACACACCGACTGGGTTCTCTCCGTAGCTTTTTCTCTCAACGGCAACCAGTTGATTTCGGGATCATTGGATAACAGCATCCGCATATGGGACGTCACATCTGGACAACAATTGGGTAATAGCTTGCTCCATGGTGACGATGATGCATATGATGTCCGCTCTGTAGCCATCTCCAGTGACGAACGCTTCATCGCCTCTGCGGGAAGGTTCGTAATCAGATTATGGGATGCCACGGCCACGGCACTGGAGACTGCACCCATGGGGGTGGAAATCTCCCCCACATTTTCGCATTATCCAAACCCTGCCGAGGCCTTCACAGTAGTCGAATATGCACTCTCAAAACCCGGTCAGGTACAACTTTCGGTGCATGACCTTCTTGGGCGTGAGGTAATCAGGGCCCTGGATACGGTGCAGACGGCCGGCTCCCACAACCTACAATTGGCAACCAAGCAGCTTGCGGGTGGGTTTTACCTGATGCGTCTCATCATTGATGGCAGGCAGGAGATACGACCATTGGTAGTGCGATGAAACGAAATGGAACGTTCAATGCAGAAATTAAATGCCGATTCGATAGAAATCCAGCTCCTTTCAGAACCCCGCTTGGATGCGTGCTCACCACAGCCGAACCTCTCGGCGCATCTTTTAGGTTTGGGCTTTTGCGGAATCCGAGCGAATGGGAGCAAGGTCCTCGGTGTCCAAAAGACCTTCCAAGGCAGGGCAATTGCCCCAGGACGAAGATCCCATATGAATCAGTGTTTTCCAATATATTTCGTATGAACGTATTTCATGCGTCCTATTCTACTGTTGGGGCCTAAATCTATATCTACAACAATACCAGTAAAACCATAAATAGAACAGTATTGCTGAAGTTTGCGCTGCATGTGATTCTCACTGCAGCGCTACTTTGGGGGCTACATTATGCCCCAAGTGGTATTGCGCCCGTGGTCGATCTGCTTGATCCTGTACGTGGGTTGTACCACAATGCGCGTATAGCCGAGCACGCGTCGCATGACGAAGTTGTGATCCCTGCACTTTCTGGTCCGGTAAATGTGGAGCGGGATGAACGGGGGGTTCCTCATATTTTTGCCAAAGAAGACAGAGATGCTATCCTTGCGCTAGGGTACGTGACTGCACAGGATCGGCTTTTTCAGATGGATTTTATCAGTCGTGTTGCGGCTGGACGGCTTTCCGAGATCTTCGGTTCTGCTTCACTGGATGCAGATAGATATTTGCGCTCTCTTGGGATGAACAGAGCTGCCAAGGAGATCATTGCTGCATATGCCGACGAGCCAAGCCTTGATTACGAAATAATGACATGGTATGCTGATGGCGTCAATGCGTATCTGAGTGAACTTTCCTATGCCGAATGGCCCCTGGAATTCAAGCTCTTTGATTATGCGCCTGAGCGGTACACGCCCATGCATACGGTACTGCTGATGCAGTATTTCAATTATGACCTCTCATTTAACTCGGAAGAGGCGGCATATGGAGTTGCCAGGGAGCGGTTGGGGGCTGATGAATACGACAAGTTGTACCCGCGCCATGCTACGCGTTACAAGCCGATCATTCCGACAGAAATCGAAGAATCGACAGTCTCTGTGAATTTTGATGAACCACCGGTGCATTCATCAGATGCGTTGGTCTTGTTGAACAATGTTCACCAGACGTTAAGGAAACATGGTTTGGAGGGCTATCGCCCCTCCAAGGGATCAAATAATTGGGCAGTCACAGGTGATCGTTCTGCGACTGGTTCGGCTATACTCGCCGGAGACATGCATCTGGCACTCTCGCTTCCCTCAATATGGTATGAAGTACATCTCGTTACACCCTCTATGAACACATATGGCGTGTTGGCACCGGGGGCGCCCTTGCCAATTGAGGCCTTCAACGATCATGTGGCCTGGGCCTATACAAACTCCGGCTTAGACGGAATTGATCACTATCTCTTGCAATTGAATGAAGATCAAACCAGCTACGAGTTTGATGGGGAATGGCGCCCTCTCAAGATGCAGACGGATACGATTTTTGTGAAAAATGATGATCCTTTTATAGACACTTTGTTATTGTCGGATATTGGCCAAGTCATTATGGATTCAACCGCGGCCGTCGCTATAAGATGGGTGGCACATGAGAAGAATAACGGGATGACTGCAC
>JAJEDR010000047.1 GCA_022821385.1 Rhodothermales bacterium | reverse complement strand
GCGCTTGGCCTCCGGGTCGGGCGACGAAACTGTCCGACTGTGGGATACGGCCACGGGCAATGAGCTCCGCCGATTCGAGGGCTCCTACAGTTTCGTAAGCTCCGTGGCGTTTTCTCCAGACGGGACGCGCCTGGCCTCCGGGTCAAACGACCGAATCGTCCGGCTGTGGGCTGTGGCCTCGCCCGTTGGCTTCGTGGAGACGAACGCACTGCCGGCCACCATCATGCTCGGGCAGAACTACCCGAACCCGTTCAATCCGACTACGACCATCCGGTTCGAGCTTCCCGAACCGGCCCATGTGCGTCTGCATATCTTCGATGCCTTGGGGCGTCACGTAACCACGCTGGTGGACCGGTTCGAGACCGCAGGCCGTCATGAAGTCCGCTTTCGCGCTGCCGGTCTGGCCAGCGGCTCCTACTTCTACCGGCTCCGCGCAGGTACGACCTGGGTCACGCGGCAGATGCAACTGATGAAGTAGATATAATAGATCTGGTTCTACCGCAATTAGTGTGGCATGATTAAATTTGGGCTTCACCAATATATAGCGCAATCAATGGAATCTTATCTGGATTTGACGCGACTCACCTTGGGATTGGGCAACGACTGGAAGATTGACAAGGTGCTACTGGGTGAGCAGATTCAGCGGATAGATATCTACATTTCGCATTTGGGAGGTGCGTTGGTTTCCCCAGACGGGAGAGACCGGGATGCTCTATGATCATCGGAAGCGCGAATTTGGCGCCACTTAGATTGCTATGACTTCAAGTGTTTTGTCCATTATCGGGTTCCTCGGATAGATGTAGGTGTGAGGACAATTAGGACGCCCTGAGCGAGTGCTTCGAATCGGTTTACAGATGCTTTTGAGTGCTGGACGATTAATTTGCTGAGCGCGACCAAGAACCAGAGGAAGACGGCAAAGCTACTTTGTAGTAAGTTTGACACCGTCAAACACATCCCACAGGCTGCTATGGTCTCACTTTCGAATCAGGTTATCGGCTTACAAACCGATTCAGTGGCTACCCGCACAGAGACTTCGCTACGCGGGGCATATCCAAATCCCTTTAACCAGGTAACGACCGTCCGTTTTTCGCTTGCTGAAGCCGGGCCGGTGCGGCTGCGGGTCTACGATGTGCTCGGACGCCGTGTCGCCGTGCTGGCGGATTCCGACATGGTAGCCGGAGCACATTCGGTAAAGTTCGAGGCGGCCCACCTGCCGAGCGGCATGTACCTGCTGCCTGGAAACCACCCGGCAGCATTGGACCTACTGGGTAGCTCTGGTCAAATAGGTGTACCTTAAACAAAGGATCTGCAGAGAATCTCCGATGCGTCGAATCATTTTCCTCTTGCTGGTTTCCATGGTCCTGCCCCGGCTTGACGCTATCCGGGCGCAGTCCTTCCAGCCGGCCACCTGGATCCTCGAAGTAGGGGATGTGATCAACAATTTTGGTCTGGACGCAGATGCAGGGGGCTCCGTATACATGTCGGGCTACGTTCCGGGTCGGAACGCAATCCGCTGGTCCGACGGAACGGTCTTCGTGCTGGAGGCCAACGACAATTTTCTTGCGCGGATTAGTGCAGATGGAAACGTGCGCTGGATCAGACCGGGTGCGCTTTATTTAGGCAATTATCCCATATCCATCCACACCGTAGTGGCACAGGACCCGTACGTTTGGACAAACGAGGGTGAAATAAGGGGATTTCCTCCTATTACCACCCGATGGGAAGAGTTCGGGGGCATACTTATCAACCGCTATTCAGATGCCGGAGATTCGCTGCAGGCCACCTATCTGGCTGGGCCGGTGGACATCCTTTACGACGCGCCGGCCTACATCATGGGGCTCGGCGGAGACGATGTCGGCAACATGTATGTGACGGGCTACTATCTGGATACGCTGCGATTGGGGCCTGAGTATCTGCTGGTGCCAAGGGTTTATGGATCTTCCTCTTTCCGTACCGTATTCCTGGCCAGCTATTCGCCCGAAGGCAATGTGCGCTGGGCGCACCGGTTGATGAGTCACAGCAGTGATCCTAACATCCATCGCGCCAACTACATATCCCTTTATTTATCCCCGGCCAAGCCCAGCTTTGACGTGGATGCCGAGGGTAATACCTATCTGGGCGGCTTTTTCTCAAGGGGCACAGTATTCGCGGAGGGGCAGCCGGACAGCGTGCGGCTGGAGGAATCCGGTGCTGTCGTCGTATCCTTTGACGCGACCGGCAAGTTGCGCTGGCTGCGGACGGCTCGCGATCTTGGCGTGGAAACCGAGGGTAATAGTCGTGGTCTCAGAAAGACGGCTGTGCCCTGGATTCTTTCAGCACGTGACGACGGCGAACTGGCGCTTGCCTGGACGGTGGAGGTGGGCTCGCACGGTATCGCAGTGGCGGTCGGAGACACGACCTTCACGGTGCCGCCCGACGATGAGAGCTGGTTCCTGGATTTTGTGACGCGCCATGCCCAGGACGGGTCAGTGAACTGGGGGCGTCGGTTGACTACCAGTAGATTCGTGGAGCTCACCGAAATCGAAATGGATATGCACGGCCACGTATTCGTGGGCGGCTACTATTACGGCCACCAAGTTCAGATTGAAGACACCGTACTGACCCGTGGCTTCATCCCGGGCTCCATTACCGTGACGGGTCTGCTCGTCGAATACGATGCGGAAGGCACCCTGACCCGCACCCTGCAGGTGACCGGGCCGGATCATTCCAAGGTCACCGGCATAATGCCCATGCCGGGCGGCGAACTGTACGTTGGGGGATATGCGCGCAGTTGGGGTCGGGCCGGGCCGGATCAGGTCATCGTTGGGGTGGACACGCTCGCGATGCCTCCGCGCGGTAGCAAGGCGTTTCTGGCAAAATATGGGCCAGTGACAACTACGCGCGCGGATGAGTACGCACGGCCTGTGGGGAGTCTGTGGACTGCGCACTACCCCAACCCGTTTGCAGGAGCGGCCACCCTTACCTACGAGTTGTCGGAAGCCTTGCACGTTCGCTTGCGGATCTATGACATTCTCGGGCGCGAAATGGCCACGCTCGTGGACGAACGGCACAGTGCCGGTGCGCACTCCGTGCGACTGGATGCGTCATCCTGGCCCAGCGGCGTATACCTCTATCGCCTGGAGGCGGGCAATCAGATCGCAGTGGGCAGTCTGGTGCGCCAGAAGTGAGCCGCCCGCCGAGCGGGTGTCTTGAAGCGATTGAAGCCTGCCACCTGGAATCAGTCCGACGCTTGCAGCGCCGTACTGCGGAAGCCCTTCGCAGTCCACATCTGCAAGTAAGGAGCTTCGCTGCGCCCTGCAATGCCGCGTTTTCACACCGTGGCCAATGGATGACCTCCTTACCCTTGGCAATACCCGGACACCCGAACAGTCGGGGTGCAGGTAGGAGACTTCATCGTCATTTGAAAGCTGAACAAGCTGGGGCGATCACTCAGGCACCTGATCTCGCTGGTCGCCGACCTCAGTCACTGTTCCAGCAGCCGTGCCACGGCATTCTGCCCGGCCCGCACACTGCGGGTATATGTCGCCGACGCGGAGGCGGATTTCCAGCGCCCGACCTGCAGGCGCCAACTGTGGCCTTATTCGGCGCTGGGGCCAGCCATGTAGTTGGCGACGTTTATCGGCATTGCGTCCAGCATATCCGCCTCGAGCCACGCGCCGAAAACCCGGACGCGCAAGGCGCAGAGTCGGCGTGTTTCCGAGACCCGGGCGGACAGCAGCACTTCGCGCGTCGCGTCGGAGACATCCTGCGCCGCATGGGACAATGTCGCTTGCGACGAGGAAGCCGGTGCAAGGGGTCTTTCAGGCGATGGATTCATGGCAAATCTCGTCTCTGACGGCGGGCTTCGTGCGTGCGAACGGGAGGCTGCAAGGATCCGTTAAGACCATTTAACAAATGTGTATAAAAGGCGGCAATGAGGGCAACTTATGAGATGTCGCGGAGCCGTTTACGGCTCCATGTACTGGGGCGTTTGTAACGAGATACAGGGGCGTATATATGCGTGATGGTATCAGTGGCAGGCCGTCGGCTATACACTTGCTATGAGTGAACAGGCATCGTACTTCTTGGCGAATCCCTATCCGTCGGTGGAGTGAACCGGATGGCTAATTCTCATCAGCACTTGGTCCGTAGCTACCTGGGAGCGGCACATCGTTCATACGCAGGTACACCGAGAGTTGGGCCCGATGGTGAACGAGGTGACTGATTCCGAAACGCCGAAGTACGACCCATTTGGGTTCGGTAAAGAAGATCTGCGATCCATAGCTCAAAGTCCAAGGTTCTGCCAGAGTATCCATAGTAGTCCGATCCAATACTTCACGGAGTTGCTTCTTATTAGACTCGTATTTGGCCATCAGCTCCTCCTGTGTAGAGGCTTCGGTCTTTGGCCAGGGTTTGGACATGTCAATGCCGTCCTCTTCCAGGGTGACGACGCTCCACCAGAGAAGATCAACGATGTGACAGGCCAACTGACCCATAGTCCAGGATTTCTTGTGCGGACGCCAGTCAAAACAATCGTCAGGGACGCGTGAGAGCATCTTCTGCGTCACAGCAAACTCGTACTCCATGTCGCCAAAGGCGAGGTCAAGTGGATCAATAGACATTTTATTTGGGGTTAAGCAAGTTTTCTCGGTTGGCCCTGCAAACTCTTATGACCGCATTAGGATTCTCACGTAGGTTCTTGACCTGCAAGGGCATTTACATTAAATTGAATCTTCAAGCCACCGAACCCTTGACAGTCATGCCAAAAGCAACCGTAATTGCATTCCTAATCATTTTTTGTGCATGTCAGCGTGCGTCCGTGGACCAACCTGAGGAAGAGATCGCGGCGGCCCAAGAGGTAACTCCGGAGTACTTTCTAGACACGGGAAACACGCACAATAAGTTCAGCCGATCAATTCCGCCCATTCTTACTGTGCCCTCGGGTGCTGTTGTTGAAGTGTATACCAAGGAAGCTTCAGATGGTCAATTTACTCCCGAATCAACGGTCGAGGATGTGTTAACGCTTGATTTTGAACCGATTCATCCCTTGACTGGCCCCGTGTATGTAGAGGGTGCTGAAGTTGGAGATGTGCTGGCGGTCACGCTTCATACAATTGAGCTGGGGGAATTCGGATGGAGTGCGGTCACGCCCGGTTTTGGGTTTCTGGCGGATGAATTCACGGAACCCTTCCTGCACACATATACCTTTGAAGAAGGACAAACGTATGCTACGCTTCCCAGTGGAGCGCGTATAGAGCTGGACCCGTTTCCCGGAGTGATGGGCGTTGCTCCTGCGACCGACTCTCTCCTGTCTACGATCCCGCCCCGTACGAATGGCGGCAATATGGATGATCCTCATCTCGTGGAGGGGACTACGGTTTATTTTCCCGTGCTGGTGGAGGGCGCGCTGTTTTCTATCGGAGATACGCATGCCGCACAAGGACTTGGCGAGGTCTGCGGTACAGCTATTGAAGCGCCGATGCGCATTGTTTACGAAGTGAATGTTGTAAAGGATAAACCATACCTCATAGAACCCCAGTATGAAACCGACTCATACTACGCTGTGACGGGGTTTGCGACGACTATTGATGAAGCTGCGAGGAAAGCCACACGGTATATGATTGATTACGTGAGCTATGAGCATGGCTTGGAGCGAACAGAAGCTTACGTGCTGGCCTCTCTTGCGGCGGATCTTCACATAGCCGAGACCGTGGATGTACCCCATATGCTGGTTACGATGCACTTACCCAAATCTACTTTCTAGATTGGGCGTATATTCCGTGTTTATTAAGACATCTGCCGCATATGACACGCATGCGAGTTTTATCGCTTGGCCTCTGTTTCCTGACCCTCAGCGCTGCCGCCCAGGTGCAGCGGACTCCCATAGAAGCTGATGATTTACTCAAGATCCAGCAGTTGGGTAATGTAGTTGCGGCGCCCAGCGGTCGTTACATAGCCTATACTGTTCGCTCAATTGTCCCGGACGAGGAAGCGGACTACAAGTACCAATCACAGATATGGATGGTGCCCGCGGATGGATCAGAACCTCCTCAGCAATTGACCTACAGTGAAGCGGGTGGGACTTCGCCGATTTGGCATCCAGACGGAGATCGTCTGTCGTTTTTGCGTTCGGTGGATGGAAAAATGCAGCTTTTTGAAATATCCATTTACGGAGGGGAAGCCAGGCAGCTATTCAGTTTTGAACACGGAGTCAGTAATCCACAATGGTCACCAGATGGGCGATATGTACTCTTTTCAGTCTCATTGACGAGAGAACAAGTGACCGAGCTCACCGGATCCGATCCTGTGTGGTCGGAAGAACGGCCGGGACGATACTCCTGGGAGGAGCATACTGCCGATCCGGCCCCGGACGGGGATCTGGCAAACGTCCGAGCTTGGCTGAACAGGAACCGGGAAGAGAACAATCCGCGTTTGCTGACGAGGCTTAATCTGCAGGGCGAACTGGACTTGTCCCCTGAACTTCGCTCACGACACTACTTCGTCGCAGATTTGACAGCGGTCGAGCCTGAGGCCAGGATGGTTACCTCGGGGCATTATGGCTTCAGCGGTGCGACTTGGCTCTTGGACAACCGTCAGATTGTCGTTAGTGGTTACCCGGAGACTACGCAACACCCCGACCGCGAGCGGGACCGCGATCTTTACCTTGTAGATGTGGAAACCAAACGTGTACGGTTACTGCTTGATATAGGGGGCTATCGACTGACTGCTCCTACTGTATCTCCGAACGGGCGGTTTGTGACATTTCAGGCCACCAATCTTGATGATCCCGGATACGCGCAGACAGAAGTGGGATATTTTGCGATTGACGGGCGCAACGCTCCCGAGATGCTGACGCTTGATTTTGATCGTAGCGTTCGGAATGTACAGTGGTCGCATGATAACTGGTTTATTTACTTTACTGCGCCGTCTGAGGGAGGAGTACCGCTTTATCGTGCGTCAGTTAATGATGGTCGGCCAGCATTACCCACTCCCGAGGCGGTTCCAGATTCGTTGTTGACTGACAGTCTGGCCCAGGAACAGCGTGCAAGGTCATTCTTCTATCGTGGAGAACTGGTGCACCGGGGATTGCCCGTAACACAGCTTACCGATAACGACAGGGGTGTGGGAAGCTATGATCTGACAACGGCTACGGCCTACATGGTGATGACGCAGGTAGTTAATCCGTCCGAGCTGTACACATCCCCGATGGATTTCGAATCACCGAGACCGATAACGAGGCATAATTTGGAATGGCTCCAGGAGAAGGCATTAAGTTTCCCAACGGCTTATAGTCTGCGAAGGGATACGGTCGAGGTGCAGTACTGGGTGATGCCGCCTACTTTCCAGGTTCCGGGTCGAACCTATCCGCTGATGGTTGCTATTCATGGCGGTCCTGCATCAATGTGGGGTCCTGGCGAAGCCACCATGTGGCATGAGTTCCAGTTCATGGCTGCAAAAGGGTATGGATTGGTCTATTCTAATCCTCGGGGGTCTGGGGGATACGGACACGCTTTTCGTCGGGGCAACTACCAGGATTGGGGAGTAGGACCGGCTGAGGATGTTTTGGCTGCGGCCAGCGAGGTTGCTGAGCGAAGCCGGTGGGTGAATACTGACCGGCAGGTTGTCACCGGGGGATCATACGCTGGATACTTGACGGCCTGGATTGTATCTCAGGATCAACGCTTCAAGGCTGCGGTTGCGCAGCGGGGAGTTTATGACTTAACCACATTCTTTGGAGAGGGAAATGCATGGCGTCTTGTTCCCAATCATTTTGGAGGTTATCCCTGGGAGGCTGGTGTGCTTTTGCGAGCGAACTCTCCAATCACGTTTGTAGATCAAATCCGAACGCCGCTACTCATAATGCACGCCGACAACGATCTCCGAACTGGTGTGATTCAAAGCGAGGTACTGTACAAGAGTCTGAAGGTGCTTGGCCGCCCAGTAGAGTATGTCCGGTACCCGGATGCAGGGCATGATCTTTCACGTACAGGAAACCCAAAACAGCGTATCGATCGACTTTTGCGCATTTGGGAATTCATGGAAAGGTATGCTGGAAGCGAATCCTAGTTAGGTGTTTCGCACAGAGACACAGCGGTTCCTCAAAGCGCTGCGGTCATTGGACTTGCAGACGGTCGCAGTTTTGACCCTTTCTGTACTGCTGCTGATTGCAACATTCAAGCTCGGAAGCCGCGAATTCTTTCTGGAGCAGGTTGCACCCCAAGGAACCCGACTACAGTCGTGGGCTTGGTGGTTTGTTGTCCAGGGCGTTACAGGATTCGCAATTCCAGTGCTTGTTCTGGTCGTAGGATTTCGCCAAAGGCCTGCCGCAATTGGTTTGGGTCTTGGAGACTGGAAGCTGGCGATAACACTTTTTGCCCTTTATCTACCGGTCGTCATTATTGGCACCTGGGTGCTCTCGGATGGACGACTCTTCCAGGCAGAATACCCTCATTACCGTGGAGCTGCTGAGTCGTGGTCAGTATTTGCTGCCTATCATGCACTCTTCCTTTTTTACTGGGTGGGCTGGGAGTATCTATGGAGAGGTTTTATTCTGTTTGGAACAGCACGTACATTCGGGCTGCATGCTATATTTGTCCAGGCGGTTCCATTTGCACTAATGCATTTGCAGAAGCCGACTGGCGAATTGGTGCTATCTCTTGTGGGAGGTGTGGTTTTGGGTGCGCTAGTCTGGCGCTGTCGTGCTTTCTGGATAGCAGTACCAATACATTCAGCACAAATGCTGGTTTTGGACTTTTGGTGCAGTCTGCGTATTCGTACAGGGGCAAGTGGTTTTGGGATTGAGGCTTTACGCACGGCACTCACAGGGATATAGCTGTCTCGGGAAAAGCCGGTTTTTCAGCAAATTACCCATGCCTGTTGATATCAATGCGGATGCAGAGAGAGCATTGTGATCAGTTAGCTAATACATGAAGCGCTGGTAGTGGTTTGAGGCCAGAGCAAGTGCTGAGATTCTCCTCTGGTATAGGTGTTATGAAAGATATGGGAATTATAGTGAATAGTTGAAACATTCTCGGTTTGCCTACGTATAAGGTAGTACATAAGCGAATTAGAGGTTGCATATTATGGCTAGCCCAGGACGTTCATACAGAAAAGGAATCACGCTCTTAGAGTTGGCCGAAAGATTCCCCGATGAAGCATCTGCAAGGAGCTGGTTTGAGAAAGTACATTGGCCGGACGGTAACTTGTGCTGCCTGCGGTGTGGCAGTACTAACGTGTACAGGTGCAAGCACAAAACGATGCCTTTCCGGTGCCGGGACTGCAAGAAGTATTTCAGTGTCAAGACTGGTACGGCAATGGAATCCTCTAACTTGCCATTGAGAAAATGGGTATGGGCTATCTATTTGGAGAACACTAACCTAAAAGGAATATCCTCTATGAAGTTGCATAGAGATATAGGTGTTGCACAGTCTAATACGTGGCATATGCTCCATAGAATCCGCGAAGGTTTGTTGCCAGGGATGATCAATGCGTTTGAGGGGCCGGTTGAGGTAGACGAAGCGTACTTGGGAGGCAAGGAAGCCAACAAGCATGAGGACAAGAAACTCAACGCTGGACGCGGTACAGTAGGCAAGAGTGCCGTATTGGGCGTGAAAGACCGTAAGACCAATCAGATCACCGCTAAGGTTATTGAGGACACCACCAAGCCAACGGTACAGGAGTTCATCAATGATAACCGCTCCGAGGATGCTTCGGTATTCACCGATGAGCATAAGAGTTACGAGGGCTTGAGTAACCATGCGTCAGTTAATCACAGCCAGAAGCAATGGGCCGTATCTACTGCACTCGGAGAGTATGCCCATACCAACGGCATAGAATCCTTCTGGGCCGTTTTGAAACGCGCCTATCACGGCACATACCATCACCTAAGCAAGAAGCACCTTAACCGCTACGTAACCCAGTTTGCCGGCAAGCACAATCTACGTGACTTGGATACAGTCGACCAGATGGTGTCGGTCGTGCAAGGAATGGTCGGGAAGCGGTTGAAATATAAGGACTTGATTCGGTAATTACGGAGCCTCCAGCCCCATCATCTCTATAAGCTTGTCCCGAAGTTCAATTCCGAATACGCCTTGCACTTTCTCTTTTGGGACGCCTTTGCGATAAGCATACCGAAGAATTAAAGCAAGTTCTTCATCGGTGTAATTCTTATCATCGTTAGCATACAAAAAACAAAATTCTTGAATGTTATAAGCCTCTTTGTCTTCAACGTCATTTTTAATCTTTTCAGCAGTCTTTTCTGCCCACATAGCTGCATCCAGTTCTTTGGATACTTCTTGGCCTAGTTCCGTGAGTCCGAGAGGGCTTTGATCATCAATAAAATCTGGGGTTGTAGCTAATCTGGAAAAAATCTTGAGGATGTTTTTATTTATTTCCCGTATGTCTGCCCTCACCTCCTTCATAAACTCTTTGAATGTAGCTCGATCTGCATCCACAGCCCCTTTCCATTCTGACAGATCCATTTTCTTCACTTGGGAGGCAAGGTACACAGCATAGATAGCCGCTCCAGCGGCCACGAGAGTACTTATCGCGCTAATCCAATCAGTAGGTGTCATGGTCACCAATTCACTCGAAAATCACGTGAAAACTAGCTAACAACCCTAATACAATTTACACATTGGGCTGCTAGCAACACTAAATACTTAATTCAAATCGGGTGCTCACCGCGCGAGAAAAGGCGGTTTGGGAGCTTGTAGGCTGGGCATGGTATTGGTTCTCATTGGTCAGGGTTGTGGTCAGTATACGAATAATTTTTCGATTTGTTAGGAAACTTTCTCTAACTAGTACAAAGTATTTTCCGTATCTTCGCTGTGCATTGTCATCTCAAAACCCCGATTACGTCGGGTTGCTTGTCAAATAAAATAGCCATGAACAAGTGTGGGATCGCTACCCACACTGGTGAATAGGCAAGATGTCTCTCCGCCGTGCCCATTCGGGTACAGGGTTTTGGGTGATAATGCACGGCCCGACACCTGTTCGGGCGAAATTTGATGCCAATGGAGACCAAGTAAGCCGATAGCGATGTCAAGAAAAGACGAGATTCTCAAAAGAGCCCAAGCCCTGAAAGAAGCTAGGGCGGCTGACCGCAAGAAAAAAGCAACTAGGGTGTTCATTCTTTTTATGTGTGTTGTTCTGTTCGTGGGACTCTTATTGAGTATGCGAGAACCTGGCCGTGAGCAATCGACAGCGCAAAACTCGAAAACCTTCTGCGAAGATTTTCCTACAACTGTAGCCCATGCAGAGAAAATGATACCACTTCTCACCAGAGAAGGGGCGCAATTTCGGTTCACCCGGACAGAGGATGTCTATGTCAATCGTTACACGACGGCGTGGATGGCATATTGGGATTATGCGAGTATTCAAGAAAAGGAACATCGAACCTTTGTTTTGGCTGCTTATAATCTTTGCGTTCACCGACCGGTCTATAACAGTGAAGATTGGAGTATAAACCTTCGAGACCACCATACCGGCGCAGTATTCGCGAAGCGATCATTTTTAAGTGGATTCAAACTGGTCGAGTAATATGCGCATACTTGTTCCGCTTTTTATCGCCCTGCTAACTTTGTCTTGTGAGGGGCCAGTAGGTCCAGAAGGTCCACCAGGTCCTCCTGGGCAGCGAGGTGCGCGTGGGGAACCGGGGCCGCCAGGGTTGATCATTACAACCCACTATGTATCATTTTCCTCCTTGGGAGGTTGGGAACCAGATCAAGATTATCAATGGGATTATGCCAATCACTCGATCCCTGAAATCACGCAGGACGTGATGGTTAACGGGGCTGTACTCATGTTCTTATCCTTTGATCGCTATGAGCCTGAAAAAAGCAGGGTATCCTTGTCCACATTAGATGGGATGATCAAATATTCCTATTCGATGGGAAAGGCAAGGATCGGCGTGAAGCGATGGGATGGACCGGGTTGTATATTGAGCACGCCTTGCCCAAGGACTGGGATATATGCATCACTGGGTTGGCATCTTGTTTTCGTGATTATTGAACCTGATCCCTGTGTTACGCATCATCGAGTTGTCACCGCTGCTGACTGCGGATGAAACATCTTCTGGTTGGTTTTGATTACCTTGGGAACTACTATTACAATGACAAAGCAACCCTCACACAACCCCGCTCCGCCGAAGGATCGCTTAGACAGGATGCTAGACGAGCCTAGCGTAAACAAGCGTTACGGCGGAATGACGATGCGCGAGATGGTTCGGAAAGTGGTACTGCGCAGGGATGACCAGGCAGAAAAACGCAAGAAAATTGACCTGAAATGAGCGGAGTTCTTTCAACTATTCACTATAATTCCCAAAGATATAGATAGTGCGCCCGGCTGCAAACTGTATCCTTTCCCCTGTGAGATGCTGTCGCGACCTCCCTACAATCAGGTCAATTCCATTGCGACGCGTTTCTGGAGAGCGGGGAGCTCCCCCTCATTCACTGTTTTTCTGGACCATATAGTCAACAGCCAGACTGGCAAGTGCACGTACGCCGGTCAGCAACGCTGCCTCATCGGCAAAAAAGTAGGGCGAATGGTTTCTTGGGACGGTTGCAAGATCAGCGTCCGGCGGCGCCACGCCAAGAAAAATAAATAGTCCCGGCACTTCGTTGGCGAAGTAGGAGAAATCTTCGGCTCCAGTGATTTTTGCAGTCTGTTTCACAGAATCAGTCACACGTTCTAGGGAGGGGACCATTTGCATGGTCAATTCCGGGTCATTCACCGTAACGGGGTAACCGTAGTCAATTTCGACTTCTGCTGTGGCACCGGCACTGGTTGCGATGTGTTCAACCGTATGTCTAATTCGGCGCTCTATATCTCGGCGGACTTCGGGTAGGAATGTGCGTATTGTACCGGATAGCTCAACCTCGTCCGGAATGATGTTGCTGCGTACACCACCATGGAAAGTGCCGATCGTGATGATGGAGGGCGTGGCAGTGACATCCAGCTGCCGGCTGGCAATTGTCTGCAGCCCCAGGACAATCTGACTGGCAACAACAATTGGGTCAACGCCTCCCCAGGGAACCGCTCCGTGAGTTTGCCGACCTGTGACTTTGATACGCATTGCATCTGAACTGGCCATGAATGGGCCGGGCAGATAACTGATTTCGCCAACCCTGTTCGGCCAGACATGCAATCCGAAAACAACCTCTGGTCGGGGGTTCTCAAAGGCGCCTTCACGAAGCATGAGATCTGCGCCGCCTTCTTCACCTGCAGGTGCGCCTTCCTCCGCAGGTTGAAAGATAAATTTTACGGAGCCCGGCAAATCCTCTTTCATGCTTGTCAGGACACTTGCGACCCCCATCAATATTGCTACATGGTTATCATGTCCACAGGCATGCATCACGCCAACTTCCATCCCGTTGTAAGTTGTGCGGACCTTGGAGGCAAAGGGTAGGTCAACCATTTCGGTGACCGGCAGTGCATCCATATCTGCGCGAAGTGCAACGACTGGCCCCGGCTTACCCCCCTCCAGGAGTCCGACGACTCCTGTGTGTGCAACTTCGGTTCGCACCTCCATGCCAAGTGCACGTAAGTGGTCTGCGACAAGCGCGGCCGTCCGAAATTCGCGGTTACTCAACTCAGGGTTAGCATGAATATCCCGACGCCAGTCAATCACATCGGATTCAACTGCAGCGGCTTGCGCATCCAGTGCGTCATGAAGTATGTTCAGGTCCTGTGCCTGTACGGGTATTAGCCCACCAACTAGGACGGTCAGACAAAAGTAATATCTCAGCATGGTTAGCGAAGTACGTTGAGAAGTCGGCTATACTTAACAGTGATTGTGCGCCCCAGGCTGTTGTGGAACGGCTGACTGGATTCGCTCACATCATTAAACACGACGAACAGGCCCGTATTTGCAGCCTGAAGCCAGCCGAACCTCAGATTGGCTGACCATAGGTCGCCTATACTGTTGCTGTACTGAAACAGTCCCTGAACATACAGGCGGGGAGTAAACGAGTATGAGATCCGTGTCTGAACAAGGTTGATCACAAAGTCTCCACCCGGTAAGCGAACATCATTATGTTACCAGTCAAGTTCTGTGGTGAGTGCTTCATTGGTCCGAATGCGCAGTGTAGTTGATATATTTCGGCGCGTACCACCGAAGAAGCCGCCCAGCACAGCACGTGTACTGATGCTCATCTTGCGTCCCTGGTTAGTAATGAGCACAAGTTGGGCTTCACGGTGATCGTAGGTGCCTGCGGGTATAGGTACCTTGCCGGAGATATTGAATTCTTCCTGAACCCCCTCACGTGTGAGATTAATGCCGGTATGAACCTCAAACCCGCTTTTCCATTCCCAATGATTGTCGATATGCCAACGTCCACCTTCCTGGAATCCTGCAAAATCCCAATAGCCCTGATAGCTCACATGAGGGCGCAATTCCAACAGGCCGAGCGAGTTTTCCGGCCGCCAGGCGTAGAGCACGAGTCCGGTAATTTTCCTGTACTCGTTACTTCGTCGCAGGAAGCCGATTCCTGGATTGAAATTATCGGCGACTTCTGTGAAAGTCCCGTTGATACGCCACACGTTCGAGACATAGTCGGCATTGAAATTATAGGCATGTTCTGCCCCGTCTAAGTGTGGCGAAAATGTTCGCGCGACAAAACCGGAGATGGTTGCGAATTGCCCAATTCCCCACCGTCCGTCTACGGCCACAGCCTGATTATCTTCTTCCATAGGTGTAGCCTCTTCTGCATCCATATGCAGGCGGCTTGTTGCCATGATGCCGACCGCAGAGCGGTTTGCCAGGTCTTTACGGATGCGTGCAACTGAAAAGTTTGTCCCGGCAGCAGCCCCTTGGACTTCACGCGTTTGCATAGTAAGAAGTCCTACATTGACGCCGGCCATTTGTCCTGAAAGCCGTGTGCCTCCAAGTATCGGAATTACTTCTCCGCTGGGTCCGATGCCTATTCTTCGGCTGAAAAAGAGGTCAACTTCCTGTCCACTGAACTCAGAAACACCAATAGAAAAGAGTCCTGCATTTTCGAGGAAGAAGGGACGTTTCTCCGGGAAAAAGAGGTTGAATCGATCCAGGTTAACCTGTTGTTCATCCACTTCAACCTGTGCAAAGTCGGTATTGTAACTGGCATCCAATGTGAGGCTCGGTGTGATACTGTACTTGAGGTCCAGGCCAAGATCGCCGGAGGTTTCTACCTGGTGGTTTCCCGGCTCGAACGTCCGAGTCATTTGTCCGAGCGTATAGGGTACGACCTGGAGGTTGCGGGGCTGAGGTACGGTCAGTCCGCTGACACGGCCTGCCCGTGAAACTCTGCTGAGCTGATATTGGCGCGGCATGCGCGTCCAAAAAGCACGCTCATTGCGTCGACGAATGTTTCGCTGGAAGTTTATGCCCCACGTCTGCATTCGTGAAGCAGGAAAGCGAATGGTTCGAAAAGGGATCTCAAATTCAGCACTCCAGCCTTCGTCGGTTACGCTAGTATGAACATCCCAGGACCCGTCCCAGTTGATATTGAAGCCACCGCCGCTGCCTGCCTGTTGCCGTGCACCAAATGCACCCTGGCCCTCTTTGGTTACCTGAGCATCGTACTCAATACCTGCAGGATTTGTACCGAATACAAAGCCATTCTGTCCGTCAAGGTACGTGTCAAGGATCATCTGGAAGCTGTCGGTCTCATCAAGCGGCGCATCGCGCCGCGTATCAGAAACAATGATCGCATCTGGTTCACGATCATAGCATATGACACCAACATAAAGTGCACGATCAGTATAAACCAGATATACTTCGGTACGCTCACTTGCCGGTTGTCCCTCCTGTGGTGTCGTTTGCCAGAATTGACTGATTGGAACGGTCTGAGTGTAAGCAGGATCATCAATGACTAGGCCATCCAGCACAGGAGCCACTTCTGTAAACACCGCAGCTGAGGTCGGTACTGGCTCTTCTGGTGCACCGGGCATTGAGGATTGCGCATTTACGGTAACACCCAGTGGAAGAAATATCAAAAGGTAGACGAGCAGACGCATAAGCCTCGAAAAACTGAATAAGTTTAAGAATAAGATATTACAACCTATTTTGGGTAGTTTCAGTCAGTCAGACAATTTTTTCATTAGTCAACTCATCAGATGAAGAGCAGACAGAAACGTATGTGGGGCGGCCGCTTCACAGGAGATACGGATGCGCTGGTACAGACATTCGGCGCCTCGGTAGAAGTTGACAGGCGGATGGCACTGGAGGACATCGACGGTTCAATTGCGCACGCTTCAATGCTCATGGCACAAGGGATCTTGACCGAAGAAGAACATACTTCTATTCGCGCGGGCTTGGAATCTATTAGGAAAGATATTCTGGCGGGGGAGTTCGCATGGGATGTTGAATTTGAGGATGTGCATATGAATATTGAGCACGAGCTTACCAAGCGTATTGGTCCATTGGGTGGAAAGCTGCATACGGCACGGAGTCGCAATGATCAGGTAGCTACGGATTTACGTCTCTGGTTGCGAGGAGCGGGCAGGCAGATTGGCGTTGAGCTTCGCACGGTTCGGGTAACTTTGGTAGATCTTGCCGAGGCGCATATGGGAGTGATCATGCCGGGCTATACCCATCTTCAGGTAGCGCAGCCGATCCTGCTCTCGCACCACTTGATGGCTTATTATGCGATGTTCTGTCGAGATGCTGACCGTTTATCCCAGACCTTGGCGCGGATGAACTATTCCCCGCTTGGTGCCGGAGCACTGGCAGGAACAGGATTTAATATTGATCGGCACGCAACGGCTGATCAGTTAGAGTTTGAGGGGGTGATCCTGAATTCAATGGATGCAGTAAGTGATCGGGACTTTGTATTGGATTTTCTATCGTTCTGCAGTATCACAATGATACATTTGTCACGTCTAAGT
The DNA here is from genome assembly GCA_022821385.1 of Rhodothermales bacterium. GTDB lineage: Bacteria > Bacteroidota > Rhodothermia > Rhodothermales > Bin80 > Bin80. Next base: position 8,556 of record JAJEDR010000047.1, on the reverse strand, counting down.
GAAGAGCTCATTCTGTGGTCCAGTCAGGAGTTTGGTTTTGTTACGTTACCGGACAGTCACACTACGGGCAGCAGCATCATGCCACAGAAGAAAAACCCGGATATGTGCGAACTTATTCGGGGTAAGACCGGTCGGGTGTGTGGTAGTCTTATGGCGCTGCTCATGACTATGAAGGGGCTACCATTGACATACAACAAGGATATGCAGGAGGATAAGGAGGGTGTATTTGATGCAGCTGACACCGTCCAGACATCCCTGCGGATATATTCAAGCATGCTTGCCGGAATTGAGGTACATGCCGATCGTATGAGGGCAGCAGCCGGGGCGGCGTTTAGCAATGCTACTGATTTGGCAGACTATTTGGCACGAAAAGGTCTCCCATTTCGTGAAGCTCATGATGTAGTGGGGCGACTTGTTGCGATTTGCCTGAAGGAAGGGGTTCCCCTAGAATCATTGCCGGTTGGAAGAATGCAGGAAGTGAGTGCACTGATTGAGTCGGATGTAATGGATTGTCTGGATCTGGATGCAGTTGTCAACGCGCGTAACAGCTTTGGCGGAACAGCGGCAAATGAGGTTGAGCGTCAAATAGGGCTTGCCCGGGAGGAGTTAAAAGTAGAGGCCCATTGAGCGATGATCTCGTCTGCCCTGTGGAAAATTACACTTGAGGAGAGTTACTCAGCCATCATTTTCCGCTAACCATATTTGTGGCGTTTAGGATGATTGGCTTGCCGTCTGATTCAGGAAGCCACTCCATTACTGTGGCTGCGCCCAATCAGATCATGGTTCACATACTGGAGGATCACGTATGCAAACCGTGGGGATTTCCAACGAAGAATCAGAAACTGTATGAGGTTCGCCTGAATAACCTGCATTTACGTGCGCAATTATACAAAAAACTGTGAATTATTCATTCTGAATGCATAATCTCCCGTTATGCCAAGTAAGTATATTCCCGTTCGTTGGAGCCGATTCTCAAAAGGGCCGCTTCTGAGTTTTCGGCAGTCTTACTGACGGGGCCGCGTCAATCCGGGCAAACGGCACTGTTGCAAGAGCTTTTTGGGCAGAGATATAGTTACGTCTCTTTGGAGGCTCCCGATGTTCGTATTGCAGCTGTGGAGGATCCACGCGGATTTTTGGAGCGTTACTCACCTACGGTCATCATGGATGCAGTGCAGCATGTGCCTGTGCTATTGTCCCACCAAAAGCTTCTTGAACAACAAGAGGAGACAACACGCTTTCTGGCCACGAGACCGCTTCCCCACTGGGTAGATCTACAACAAGAGCCGCGCGATGGATGCCCAGTGCATAACCTTGTTTAAATCCACATAAAAGGTCTGCTTTGCTGCTGCCGCATCAACAAAAGGATGACTAAGATTCATCTGCACGGCACGGGGTTTGAAATGACTAGGCAAACAACCAACTGCAAACTGGAATAGAAGGAAGCCGACAAAATCCAGTAATTTTGTGCAGCAATCTCAATAAATAACCAATATTACTCGATACATAACAGAAAGAGAATACAATAGAAGGAAGAAAGATCAGAATTGTTATTAAATTTGCAGGGCATTAGTAGAGGCTGTGTATATAGCGTTGTGATGGTCCGCTGGCTATGCAATATTCACAAGGCGAGTGCAGTAGATCTGTGCCGTGCTCCACCACGAAACTCGCGACTGCGTGGCGCTGTCAGTCCAATACAACAAAATGGAGGATTGGTATGCGGGGGAATTGGCTGGAGGACGAACATTCTCCGAGACTTTTGCACAAACTATCGAGATTGGCCCTTAAAGTATTCTTCTCCAAATTTCGACGCTCTTTTCATCAGCCCCGTCTTGTCTTGTTCTCTCGAGTCGTGCCGTCTCGGAAGCATCCCGTAAGATCAGAATATCTCTCAAATGAGCATACATTCTTCATTTTTTGACCTACGCGCAGATCGGTTGCACATATGGCGGGCCTTGTTTTTAGTTCTGGTAAGTGTTGTATCTGGGCGTGTGGTTTTGGCCCAAGACCAGCAATCGGCGTTTGCCCCCCAGGTTGTCGTGGTACAGTTTGAGCCAGGAACTGTTAAAGGCGAGCGCGCGGCCAAGACGGGACTAACGGCTTTTGATCACACAGTGGCCCGCTATCAGGTGGAGGTGATTGAGCGCGCCTTTCCGTTTCTGGATTATGTGGAACCCACGCCGAAGACGGCACAGAACCTTGTTGCGCTTCGCAGTACGTATTATGTTCGGTACCGTACGGAAACAGATCCAGAGCGTGTAGCGCGGGCGTTGTCTGCCGTACGGGGCGTGGTATATGCCGAGCCCCTCCTCATCAACCGCGTGTTTGAACCTGAGCCCGCCTTCATCAACCATGTGCTTGAACCCGAGCCCCCAACAGATCCCAATGACTCGCTTTACGGCGATCAGACGTATCTGCAGCATATGCGCCTGCCGGAAGCTTGGGATCTCGTCAAGGGAGAAGACGGCACGCCGCCGGTGGTGATTGCCATCGTGGATAGCGGAACTGAGTGGGATCACGAAGATCTGTTGGCCAACGTGTGGACGAATGAGGACGAGATAAGCGGAAACGGCATTGACGACGACGCGAATGGTTTCATTGATGACGTGCACGGGGCAAACTTTGCTAACGAAAATGACATGGACAACGATCCCAAGCCGCTGCCTGGATCAGATCACGGAACGTTGGTTGCGGGTACGGCAAGCGCTGTGACAGACAATGCGACCGGGTTGGCTGGAGCAGCTTGGAATGCCGAACTTATGCATGTCAATGTGGACTGTCAGGATCGTATAGATGTTTGTCATGGCTACGAGGGCATCCTGTATGCGGCTGTCAACGGCGCCGACATCATAAATGCAAGTTGGGGTGGGTTTTCTGGAGACCAAGAGTCACAAATGATCGCGCAGACTCTGGATCTCGTCACGGACATGGGGGCGTTGGTGGTAGCAGCAGCCGGTAATGAAAATATTAATAACGATGCATTTCCAATCTTCCCTGCTGCGCATCCTCGCGTGCTTTCCGTTGGTGCAACGGAGAAGGATTCGCGCAGGCGGGCGGGGTTTTCGCAATACGGAAAGACGGTCAACGTCTTTGCTCCTGGTGTAGAAATAATTACGACATCGCTGGGCAATGGATACGATTTTTTAGCCAACGGCACTTCCTTTTCGTCGCCGCTGGTAAGTGGTGTGGCCGCATTGATAAAGACCCGGTTTCCCGAGATCTCGCCGGATGCACTGAGGGAGCAGTTGCGGCTTTCGAGCGATAACATGGATGCAGAGAATCCGGGTTTCGCCGGGCAATTGGGCCGCGGATATGTCAATGCCGAGGCGAGCCTGCAGGCGCCTACGATTCCGGGTGTACGCGTCAAGCACTGGTCCTGGAGTGATGCGGATGGCGACGGCCGGATTGATTCCGGGGACCACATCACAGTTGTCGCTACGGTTGTAAATCACCTTTCGGCCGCCCGGTCACTGACCGTGGAACTGGTTGCCGCCGAATCGTATCCCTTCATTACGATGACTGCCTCGGAGTATCAAGTAGGTTCGTTGGAGCGTGGCGATTCCACAAAGGTTACGTTCCAATTCGAGATTGCTGCGGATGCATCCCCGAATGTGAGCGCACGGTTTTATGCTCGCATTAGCGACGGGGCGTTCACAGACGAGGTGGACATGTTTCATTTTGGCATAAACAGGCGGCCTGATTTAGTGCACGCTTCGCTCAGCGCACTTTATGTTGCCACAGACGGCGACAACTGGACCGACAATACCGGATGGGATATCACCATGGTGCCCATGGAGGAGGAATTCTCAGACTGGTATGGAATAGGAACCGTAATGGGCAGGTTTGTTGTGCTTGACTTGTCCGATAACAACCTGACAGGGACGCTGCCTGTTGAGTGGAGCGGTCTCTCGGAGTTGGAATTTTTGTGGTTGTATTACAATTTGCTGTCGGGGCCAATCCCTGCGGAACTGGGGCAGCTGTCAAAGCTGCGGGTGCTGGACTTGGATGGTAATTTGTTGACCGGGGAGATCCCTCCTGAATTGAGTCAACTGTCACAGTTGCAAGAACTGTGGCTGAATGATAATTCGCTGTCGGGGCCGATTCCTGCGGAACTGGGACAACTGTCGCAGTTGCAATGGTTGTGGTTGAATAACAATTTGCTGTCGGGGCCGATCCCTGCAGAATTGGGGCAACTTTCGCAGTTGGAAGTACTGTTTCTGGAAGACAATTCACTTTCCGGGCCGATCCCCGTGGAATTGGGACAGCTATCCGCGTTGCAAGAGTTGTGGCTGAATAATAATTCACTTTCGGGGCCGATCCCTGCGGAACTGGAACAACTGACGGAGTTGCGCACGCTGTACTTGAGTGGGAATTCGCTGTCGGGGCCGATCCCTGCGGAATTGGGACACTTGTCACAGTTGCAAACGCTGCTTCTGGAGGATAATACGCTGTCGGGGCCGATCTCTGCGAATTTGGGACAGTTGTCAGAGTTGCAAGAACTGTGGCTGGCCGACAATTTACTGTCGGGGCCGATCCCCGCAGAATTAGGGCAACTGTCTGAGTTGCAAGCGCTAACGCTGGATGGAAATTCGCTGACAGGTCAGCTGCCGCGGAGTTTCATGCAACTGGATAATCTTCAGTTTTTCGAATTTGGTGGTCAGGATCTTTGTGCGCCCGCGGACGACGAATTTCAGGCATGGCTACGCAGTATTCCGTATGTATCTGGACCTACCTGCGGGGATGTCGCCCCGGTGTCATTTACAGTTAGAATTGCGGATCAGTCCTTTCCGCATGCGCAAGCTATCGCCCCGATTATCTTGCCCGAGGCCACAGGAGGCATACCGCCAATTGTCTACGACTTGACCCCTGTGCTACCGACAGGATTGACCTTTGATGCGAATACGCGTACCATAAGCGGAACGCCAACGGTGGTTACGGCTTCCATGCCGTTTACGTACAAGGCTACCGGCGGAGGCGGGTCGTCCGCCAGTCTGGAGTTCAACATAGAGGTGGTTTCTCCGGTCCATGTAGAGAACGAGGCACTGCCGGAAGTCTTTGCAATTCGTGGCAATTATCCCAATCCGTTCCGGGATGTTACGCGCTTAGTGGTGGATCTCCCGTGGCCAGCCCGTGTGGCGGTTGAGGTGTTGGACGTGACGGGCCGGCGTGTACTTGCCATGCCGGCGATAGAGTTGTCTGCTGGCTGGGAGCGTAGCCTGGAGATGCGCGATGTGGGGCTGTCCTCGGGACTGTACCTGTACCGCCTGATCGCGACGTCGTCCGAAGGGACAACCTCAATGCATGTGGGTCGCTTTGTACAAATTCGATGAAGGACATATTGGGGGTAGAGAGTTCTGGCGCCGCCTGATGCCTGAAATGGGGCTTAAGCAAGATAACGGCACGCAAGGTGCGTGCGACGAACAGCAGCCATGGGCGCATACGCTGGCCCATCTGGACCAATCTTGTAGTGTCAGCGGGCGGCGCCCTTCCCTTTGATGGAGAATGCTTGCCGGCGGTTTTCGTCAATTCTGCCGACGCCCTGATCGCCTTTTCACGTCACGTTTCCGCCCGCTGCTCGTCAAACCGGACATGGAGTGGATCTCCATTCATCCCTCAGACAAAGTCCTGTTTTGCCCACTGGAGCCCCTTGGTTTGGGTGTTTCCTCCTAATCCTGCATAAGGTAGCGAGGCGCTTATGGAATAATTCCTAAGAATGGGACCGTGGTGGTGCATGACTTGATTCGATAGGATGTGATTGATTGGCTAGTTGGCGGTGCATTCATGCAACCTTCGCAGGAGTGGTTGACGGGTGGAGTGTTCTGATTTTCAGGTTTTAGAGTACCCATCAGGTATTCTTTGCGATAGGTCTCACAACTGATTGTGGTCTGGATCCCGGTTGTCCCGGCTCCCGCACGGATCTGCATATGTGCGTTAGTACATATGATCTCGTTTGGAATATGATTCCACGCGACCTAAGGTATAACAACAATCAAATTCCCTGGTGGCGGTTCCCCCATTTGTGTGAGGGAAGGACCAACCTCAGAACCGTTACAGACATATTCAGTTGTATGGAACGTCTCCGTCACAGGCACAAGAACTCTCTTTTTCATGAAGTCCTGCAAGTAATGCTTACAGGTCTTGTGCCTTTCTTTCGGATCTCGTTGCCTCGGAAGTTCCTCGCTAGATAGAAGTGTCCTCAAATGAGCAGGTATTGTACAATGTTTGGTCTGCAAGCAGGCCGGGCTCGCGTGTGGCGGTCCTTGTTTTTGGTTCTGGTCAGTGTTGCGTCTGTGCGGTTGGTTTTGGCCCAGGAGGAACAACCGGAATATGAGCCTAAGGTTGTCGTCGTACAGTTTGAGCCGGGTGTTGTTATAGGAGAGAGAGCGGCCAAGACGGGGCTGACCGCTTTTGATCGCACGATGGCCCGCTACGAGGTAGAGGTGATTGAGCGCGCCTTTCCGTTTCTGGATTATGTCGAATCCACACCGAAGACGGCACAGAATCTTGCAGCGCTTCGCCGGACATATTATGTTCGGTACCGTACGGAAACAGATCCAGAGCGTGTAGCGCGTGCGCTGTCTGCTGTACAGGGTTTGGTGTATGCCGAGCCTGTTCTCATTAACCGCGTGTTTGGTTCCGCGTCCCAAACAGATCCCGGGGACTCACTATACGGCGATCAGACGTATCTGCGGCACATGCGCCTGCCGGAAGCCTGGGATCTCGTCAAGGGAGAAGACGGCACGCCGCCAGTGGTGATTGCCATCGTGGACAGCGGAACCGACTGGCGTCACGAGGATCTGTTGGCCAACGTCTGGACCAATGAGGACGAGATACCCGATAACGGCATCGATGACGACGTGAACGGTTTCATTGATGACGTGCACGGGGCAAACTTTGCCAACGGGGACGAGATGGACCACGATCCCAAGCCGCAGCCTGGACATACGCATGGAACTTTGGTTGCGGGTGCAGCAAGCGCTGTAACCGACAATGCTACAGGTCTGGCCGGCGCAGCCTGGAATGCCGAGCTCATGCATATCAATTCGGCATGCTGGAATCGTGTGGGTTTGATTTGTCATGGCTACGACGGCATCCTGTACGCAGCCGCCAACGGTGCCGATATCATAAACACAAGTTGGAGTGGATTTTCCAGGAATCAGCGCCTACAAACGATCGCACAGATTCTGGATCTCGCCACGGACATGGGGGCGTTGGTTGTGACATCTGCCGGTAATGATAACGTTAATAACGATGTACTTCTAAAACACCCTGCCGCGTATCATCGCGTGCTTTCGGTGGGTGCAACGGAGAGGGATTCGCGCAGACGAGCGGGGTTTTCGCAATACGGAAAGACGGTGAACGTCTTTGCTCCCGGCGTAGATATAACCACGACATTACCGGGCGACGAATACAGTTTTTCCGCGACCGGCACTTCCTTTTCGTCGCCGCTGGTAAGTGGTGTAGCAGCATTGATCAAGACCCGGTTTCCAGAGATATCGCCGGATGCGCTCAGGGAGCAGTTGCGGCTTTCAAGTGAGAACATGGATGCAGAGAATCCGGGTTATGCCGGGCAACTTGGCCGCGGGTACGTCAATGCAGAGGCGAGTCTGCGAGCGGCGACGGTTCCGGCTGTACGTGTCAAGCGCTGGTCTTGGAGCGATGCCGATGCCAGCGGACGGATTGATTCCGGAGACCATGTAACGGTTGACGCTACGGTCGTCAATTACCTGTTTGCAGCCCGGTCACTGACCGTGGAGCTGGTACCAGCCGAATCGTACCCTTTCATTACAATAACTGCTGCTGAGTACCATGTAGGTTCTCTGGAGCGGGGCGATTCCACGGACGTTGAGTTCCAATTCGAGGTTGCTGCGAATGCGCCCCCGAACGTGAACGTACGGTTCTATGCTCGTATTCGCGACGGCGAATTCACAGACGAGGCGGATGCGTTTTATTTTGGCATAAACAGGCGGCCTGATTTGGTGCATGCTTCGCTCAGCGCCCTCTACGTTGCCACGGACGGAGACAACTGGACCAACAATAACAGGTGGGATATCACTATGGTGCCCACGGAGGAGGAATTGTCACGTTGGTATGGAGTAAGAACCCTCCAAGGCGGGGTTATTGGGCTTGACTTGTCCGAAAACAACCTGAAGGGGACGCTGCCTGTTAGGTGGGGTGGACTCTCGGAGTTAGAATATTTGTGGCTGTGGAGGAATTCGCTGACGGGATCGATTCCTGCGGAATTGGAACAGCTGTCACGGTTGCGTATTCTGAGCCTGAGTAGCAATTCACTGTCGGGGTCAATCCCAGCGGAACTGGGCCAACTGTCGGAGTTGCGAGAGCTGATCTTGTGGAACAATTCGCTGTCCGGGTCAATCCCCACGGAACTGGGACAACTGTCAGCGTTGGAAGTGCTGAGCCTAAGTAGGAATTCGCTGACGGGGTCGATCCCTGCGGAATTAGGACAGCTGTCGGTGCTGGAATCCCTTAGTCTGTGGGGCAATTCGCTGTCAGGGTCAATCCCTGCGGAATTGGAACAGCTGTCACAGTTGCAGTCCC
>JAJEDR010000091.1 GCA_022821385.1 Rhodothermales bacterium | reverse complement strand
GAAGTTTGGATACCTGCATTACCTCGGGTAGGATACAGCCGTCGACCGGTGGATAGATCGCTATACGCGGCCATAACATTATCCGTACCTGCGGCCGTTCCGATCCGGATGTTGTAGTTCAGTGCAACTGCCGCGGTTTCTTCGTCTGATCCTGCCTGCCAATCAAGCGTAACAACCCCGTCATCTTCATGCGCTTCCAGCCCCGTTGGTGCAACAGGAACCTTGTTCACTGCACGTGAATCATTACGATAGAGCCTCGTCAATGGATTGATATTCACACTGCTGCCCGTGACGACAAGATCCAGATCATTGTCTCCGTCGTAATCCCCCCAAACAGCATTGGATGCGGCGACACCCGGCACAGCAATGCGGGGCACCAAGTTCCCATCTTCATTGCGGTACAGTCGACCGGAGCGTCCGCTGCGCACATCAGTGCTACCAATCACCAACAGGTCCAAACTACCATCACTGTCGTAATCTCCCCAAGCCACATCACCGTGCAAGACCGCAGGTATTTCTATTCCAGTATTGCTTAGCTGTCCGCTTTGATTGCGCCAGACCTGCACGACTGATTCGAAGTATTTCGTCCTGTGATAGCGTGCTCCGCTTAATGCTAGGTCCAGGTCGCCATCGTTATCGTAATCGCCCCAGTCCATCGCCGAAAATAGTAAACCCGGGATATTCACCCTATCTTCGGTGAAGTTTCCGAGCCCGTCATTGCGATAGATCCTGGTCCTGGAAATTCCGTTTTCTGTTACTCCTGAGAGCGCCAAGTCCAGGTCTCCGTCATTGTCAATATCGGCCCACTCAGCATCTCCCATCGCGAGCGGTTCAAATGGGAGTGGAATTGATTCAAAAGTACCTTCGTTATTGCGATACAAAGCTGCAGCGATTTCTTCCTGTGTGCGCAGCCCCGTTATGAAAAGATCTTCATCTCCATCCCCGTCTATGTCCGCAGTACTAACACTGCCCCCGTAAATACCGAGAAGCTCCGTTGAGACAGGTTCAAAGGAACCAGAGGCATTGCCGCGATATACATACGTAGCACCTACTAATGGTCGCGTTTCGAAATTTGCGCCATTATGAATCCGTCCAGACACTACGACATCCGCATAGCCGTCTAGATCAAAGTCGGCCACTGATATTGAACTCTGCCAGAGTCCCTGGCCAAGCGCTTGCTCAGAAAAAACCAGTCCTTCACTCCCATCTGAAAAATTGTAATTCTCCTGTGTAAGAGCTACATACGCTCGTGGCACAAATGGAGGCAGGTTTGCAGAATTTCCTGTTGCCAGCAGATCAAGCATCCCGTCCCTGTTGAAGTCAAAGAATACAACCTGACCATGCTCAAGCTCATTCAGGGAAACCGGTTTTACTGAAGAAAACGTAAACGGCTGGGCCTGCAAATGCGTTACGAACAATACAAACGCAACGGCTGCAGAGGCAAGTAACCGCAAAGACATGTCCGAAATAGTGGTCTTGAGGAAGTACAAATGGGCTACCGCCGTGCAATCAAATTTGTACTCTAGGAATGTTTCGACATCTGATCTAAGGCACACTCAACCCCATCGCCACCCTCACGAGATCCCACTCAACAATCATATTGACACCAAGTTCCTGCTCTTCAAAGGATATTGTGAACGCTTCCCGAATTGCGTCCAATTCGGTCACCGGAACTGTAACACGCAAAACATCCTGCGCCTCATCGTACTGACCTGTGCCGTTCTGTCCCAATCCATTGTTGAGAATGAGCGTCCATTGGGTCCGATCAGGAATACTAAAGAGCGAGTATGTGCCCGCCGGCACTACCTGGGCACCAACGCGAACATCTGCAGTGAAGGTGATCTCAGTGGCCTCGTTTGCTGCTGTACGCCAAAGTTCTCCGTGCGGAACCAAATCTCCAAATATCTCACGCCCGCGCCGGCGCGGTGAGCTGTAATGCACTTTCACATAGGCATCTCCAACTTGTGTACGTGCCAATTGCAACGGACTTAGACGAGGCTCTTCCTCTGGAATATGAGGTATGTTCCAATCGGCCTCATAGAGTGTCTCATCAATTGCCGGAATAATTTTGAGTGCATTTTTGTAATAAATCTTCCGCAACACTTCGTCAGGTAGGTCCAGACCATACATTACCCACCAAGCATGACGCTTCCGATAGTAAGGAAAGAATTCATCCGCCGTTTCAAAAATGCGGAAATAGACATAATATTCTGGTGGATTCCAGGAATCTTTGCCCATGAGTACACGATCCTGGTAGTCGATTAGCCACTGCCGGGCAGTGTGCGGTTGCCGGCCAAGCTCCGCCACAACAGCTCCCAACTCCGTGTATACGTTGGGGTACATATCAAGTCTTTCGCCCAACTCATGCAAGTTGTTGCCAAACCAGCCGAGGTGTGCATTGATGAAAGTGGTCTCCGGATGCTTCTTGAACACATTCCACTGTTCCTCTATCATTAGCTCCCAGGTCGGATCCCCCTCCTGTTTTCTTCCTGGACGCTCCTTGAGCTCAAACCAACGTTCATTGTACTGATCATGCGGAAACCAGAATGGGGCTGGATCCGCTGTGTGGATCAAAACAGGAATTCCCAGTTCACCGCATTTGGCCCAGATTGGATCCAGTCTTGGGTCATCAGTAGGCACACGAGCACCGTCTGCATCAACCACTGTCATTCCCAGGTTCTTGAATATTTTAAGTCCTGCAGCGCCATTCTGGACATCCAGCTCGAGCTGCCTTGCAGCAGCTTCGCCAAATCCAGGCTCACCGACCCGAGAAAAATCAATGTTTGCATAATGCACAAATCTCCCCGGAGCATACGCCTCCGTGTTTCGGACTTTTTGCAGGAGGTCGTCTCCACTGCCTCCACTGAGATTGACCATGGTCACCAGATTCATGGCGTCCATATCAGCAACCAATGCTTTGATCTCTTCCGCCGAAGCGGTACCAATCCTCCATTGATGTGCATGAGCATCTACAAAACGGTATTTGGCACGTGTTATGGGGTTTTCGTCAACTATAAGCGTTGAAACAGGCGAGTAGTCTTCCCATTGAAGTGTTTGTCCGTTGACCTGCAGGGCAGGAAATACGAATAACACGGCGATAATAAAACGGTAATTCATTTATTCAATCCTGTGTTTATGAGATTGACCTCGGAACAGTGTACGGTAATATAAGCAAGTATATTCGCCTAGAACTATTCGATTCTGCTGCAAATCAACCAATGCCCAACTCATTTCCTCAGCGCAAATTCGAATTGCAGGCCCCTTTCGAACCGTTTGGTGATCAGCCGGAGGCCATTGAGACCTTGACCGAAGGGTTGCTCAACGGAAGAGAGCACCAGACGCTGCTTGGCGTGACGGGATCTGGCAAAACTTTTACCATCAGCAATGTGATCCAGAACACAGGCAAGCCAACGCTTGTGATGAGCCATAATAAAACGCTGGCTGCACAGCTCTACGCAGAATTCCGGCAGTTTTTTCCGAAAAACGCTGTTGAATTCTTTATCTCCTACTACGACTACTATCAGCCCGAAGCCTATATCGTCCAGAGTGACACATACATTGAGAAGGATTTGTCGATCAATGAGCGCATTGACAGACTTCGACTGAGAGCTACCAGTGCTTTGGTATCCGGCCGCTCCGATGTTATTGTGGTTGCCAGCGTGTCTTGTATATATGGCCTCGGTTCGCCCGAAGAGTATAAATCTCAAATCGTGCAGCTCTCACCTGGGCAGTTGATGGAGCGAGGTGATCTTCTGCTACAGCTCATCAATATCTTTTACAAACGTAATGACACTGAGCTGCAGCCCGGGACATTTAGAGTGCGGGGGGATATCGTGGATGTATATCCGTCCTATATGGAGGATCGCGCCTATCGTATTACTTTCTGGGGAGACGAGATTGAACTCATAACCTCTATTGACCCTCTCACTGGGGTAACGCTGAACAAAGAAGATATCGCACTGACAATCTATCCGGCTCGGATTTTTGTGACCCCCCAAGAAAAAATTGATCATGCAATATCTACCATTGAGGATGAGCTTAATTGGCGTTTGGCTGTGCTGCGGCAGCAAGGGAAGATGCTGGAAGCGCAGCGCCTAGAGCAACGAACGCGCTTCGATCTTGAAATGATTCGTGAGCTCGGTTATTGTTCAGGGATTGAGAATTACAGCCGTCACATGACCGGGTTACCGGAGGGGCAGCGTCCCTACTGTCTCATGGACTATTTTCCAGATGATTTTCTTTTGATCGTTGACGAGAGTCATGCAACCATTCCCCAGGTGCGCGCTATGTACAACGGGGATCGTGCACGCAAACTTGCGCTTGTAGAGCATGGCTTTCGACTGCCTTCTGCTCTTGACAATCGTCCGATGACTTTCGAGGAGTACGAAATACGTCAACGGCATACGATCTACATGAGCGCAACTCCGAGTGACTATGAACTGGAAAAATCAGGTGGGGAGTTTGCCGAACAGGTCATCCGCCCCACCGGAATCCCCGACCCTCCTGTATTGGTGAGACCAAGCAAGAATCAGATCGACGATTTGCTTGAAGAAATTCGTATGGTGAATCAGCGCAATGAGCGAACTCTGGTCACGACACTGACAAAGCGTATGGCGGAAGACTTGACGGACTACCTGGATTCGTTTGGCATTCGCACGCGATATCTGCATTCAGATATAGATGCCTTAACGAGAGTCGAGCTTTTGCGTGACCTTCGACTCGGGACTTATGATGTCCTTGTCGGCGTGAATTTGCTACGCGAAGGGCTTGATCTGCCGGAGGTATCTCTGGTTGCTATTATTGACGCAGATAAGGAGGGCTTCCTGCGGAGCGACCGTGCATTGATCCAGACCGCAGGCCGTGCTGCGAGAAATGTAAACAGCAAAATCATCCTGTATGCCGACAAAGTGACCGGCAGCATGCAGCGAATGCTTGACGAATCAACACGTCGAAGGACCAAACAACTGGCCTACAACAAAAAACATGGCATCACTCCACAAACGGTGCACAAGGATCGCAGTGAGGTGCTTCGCGGCACAGTAGTGGCAGAAGAACGCAAACCGGAAGGGCAAACCCCCACCATGCAACCTATAGAAATTCCCGGCATGCCCGAAAAGTTGGATGATCCGCTGCTTAAACTGCTTGACGATAGAGAGAAGCGTCAATTGATTGAACAGACGAGAACTGAAATGCTTGAAGCTGCAGAGAATATGGAATTTGAAAAAGCTGCCACGCTCCGAGATACAATCACACGCATCGAAGACCTGTTGTCAAACGGAACCAAGGTGTAACAAATCAATTGAACCGGGCGCTTGGATATGACAGCACCATTAGCAGCACAAACAACATGAAAAAGGATATCCACCCGGATTACCGTCCCATCACGGTTCGTCTGGCAGACGGTACGGAGTTCGAGACGCGCTCAACTATGCAAGTTGATCGGTATGTTTCGGAGGTTGACAGTACCAATCATCCGTTTTACACAGGGCGCAGACAGTACGTAGACACAGCAGGGCGTGTTGAGAAATTCCGCCGTAGATACAGCAAAACATACACCACCAAGTAGCCTTGGTCTCATCTGCATGATGGGTTTTTGGGGCGGACCAAATCGTAGCGCGGTTCGCCTTTTGTGTATTCCGAAGCAATGGACGCAGTCAAAATAATAACGCATAAGCGCGACGGCGGCGAGCTTGCGGACAGGGATATCCAGTATCTCATTGACGGATACACTGCGGGGCGTGTGCCTGATTACCAGATGTCTGCGTTCCTGATGGCCTCCCAGTTGCGTGGGCTGAGTTTGAGGGAAACTATCGTCCTCACCGAGTGCATGCTTAACTCGGGAAGGATTCTGGATTTCACCACGGTCTCCAGTCTTGTAATTGATAAGCACTCAACCGGGGGAGTCGGTGATAAAGTTTCGCTTGTACTCGCTCCAATGGCCCGTGCCTGCGGCATTTGTGTGCCCATGATGGCAGGGCGTGGTCTAGGTCACACGGGTGGAACACTGGACAAACTAGACTCTATTCCCGGTTTCCGTACAAAACTGGATCTACTGGAAGTCTACAACCAGGTGCGTGAAACGGGAATTGCCATTATCGGCCCGACTAAGGAAATTGCACCTGCCGATCGCCTGTTGTATGCGTTACGCGACGTAACGGCAAGCGTGGATTTTATTCCGTTCATTACGGCGTCCATTTTGAGTAAAAAGTTGGCGGAAGGATTGGACGGATTAGTATTGGATGTAAAACTCGGACGCGGCGCCTTCATGAAAACCTCTGAGTCTGCACGAGAACTCGCAGAGAGCCTGGTTCATGTTGGGGAGCATCTGGGGATGAACACCATTGCCTGGGTCACCAATATGGATGTTCCGCTGGGACGAGCTGTCGGGAACTGGCTTGAAGTCGAAGAATCCATCCTATGCCTGCAGGGCGACGGTCCTGAAGATGTAATGGAAGTGTGCCTTTCGCTGTGCAGCGAAATGATCGTACTCGCCGGCCTGACCGATACCCTTGCGGAAGCTCGGGAACGTGCACAAGCCACCATTGATTCGGGGCAGGCACTTGATGTTTTTGCCAAACTCGTAGATAGACAGGGTGGGGATTCTTCGGTCATTTATGATACTACCCTTCGTCTGCGTAGTATAGAACCTACAGTAATTACTGTCCCGCTGGATATCAGTGGGTATGTTAGCGATATAGATGCTCTGAAGATTGCCCATGCCTCTAATGAGATGGGAACCGGTAGGCTGGTTATGACAGATTCAGTAGACCCTGAGGCAGGCATTGTACTGCATCTTCGCCCCGGAGACAGGGTGCAACCTGGTGCTCCTTTGGCAAGCTTCTATACACGCAAGGAGGATCAGACTGACCGGTTTGCACGGAATATTGCGGATGCATATGCATTCTCAGACAATCCAGTCAATAAACCGGACGTTCTTATAGATCGACTCACCGTGGATGGATGGAATTCCGCCGCATAATGCATCTTTTGGAATCTTTTTCTCGTTAACTCTATAGAGTTGAAATAGCTATTTTAAGACTCAACTAATATCTATCAGTAATATGTCCCTCTGGACCCGTTTTAAGCGTGCTGTTCGCTCAATTTTTGGAGGAGCAATCTCCTCAATGGAGAATCCTAAGCTCATTCTAGAGCAAAATATTCGGGAGCTGAATGATCAGGTTCCGAAAATGAATGAAAACATTGCAACCGTGAAGGCCAATGTGATTTTGCTCCAAAAGGATGTCAAGCGCCTCCAGGGGGAAGTTCAGGTTTTGCGATCAAAGATCAAATCGGCTATTCAGGGCGGTCGGGACGACTTGGCACAACAGCACGCAATTCGATTTGAAACAGCCCAGGCTAACTTGGCGAAATGCGAAGAACAATTCGCTGGCGCAAAAATGGCCTATGAGAAGGCACAACAGGTCAAGAAGGCCTTCATGCGTGAACGCCAGCGCAAGATTGATCAAGCTCAGGAAGCCATGCGTGCCCACGAGCGCGCCAAATGGCAAGCCAGCGTAGCTGACGCCTTAGAGCAATTTGAAGTTGGTGGTGTTGATCAGACACACGACGAAATGATTCAGCGCCTGGATCAGGAGACGGCCCGTAACGAAGCTCGTATTGAAGTAGCACTAGATTCGGTAGATGTTCAGTCTATGCGTCTTGATGAAGCGGCTGAAAACCTGCGGGCTTCCGAATTGGTGGAGCAGATGAAACTTGAAATGGGGCTTGTCAAACCATCTGAACCAGAAGAAAGTGAACGTATCTCTCTTGACGACCTGGAGCCGGAAGACAAGACTCTTGGCCGCTCACGTACTCGTGAATTGTGATCCATGCCTGAAAAAGAGCGTGAACGTCTTAAGAAGCAGTACATAAAGGAGTTGCGCAGGCGCAAAGAGATTTTGCAGACGGTCAGAACCGCTCGCAAGAAGCAAGCTGCTGACCGGGCGTTGCTGAACATGGTTGAAGCACTGGAGGATACCGGTGGTACCGTCGATGAATTCACTAATCGCCTTGATGCCGAAACGGCATTGGCCGAAGCCCGCCTGGAGATAGCTCTTGAGAACCAGTCCGAAATAGCTCTTGAAAACCAGCCCCCGAAGAGCGAAGAGCCTTCAACTGTTCCAGAATCCTCCAATCAACCCTCCGCCCCCGTAACCAAAACAATTGGTTCTGCGCTGGGGGGCACACGCTCCGACGAGGACGCATGAGGGAGGAAGAGATCAATTATACTCGGGAGGTGTTCCTGCACCCATGGAATCTCACATTCCTGACCGCCGGAACGGCGATTGCATTGGGATTTGGGTTTCTGGGAAGCATGCTCCCCATTGGTACTGGATTGAGCAATATTCTCTTCCAGTCCCTACTGACGCTCACCATTGCCTTTGAATTGCTGCTTTTGGGCTACATCCCTCGCCAGAAACGCTTTCGCGATATTATCCGGGCGAAATACGCCAAGATTCGGGCTAAACCGCCCACCGAGGAGGAGATGTATCGGCAGCTTAGCCGGCCCAATCAACGTAGATACATTCGCCTGAGAAACCTGGAAAAAGAGCTACGGGCAGGCTATCGTAAGTTCAGTTTTGCATCTCAAGGTTTACTGGAAAGTCATTCCGATAAGGTTAATGGGCTCATGCGATCCTGCCTTAAGCTCATGTTTCAGCAAGAGCGCTATATCAGCGTCGGACAACGAAAGCAACACGAGCAGGAGATCGCTACAGCTATCGCTGCGCTTGAAGCAGACTTGACACATGCCTCTGAGCCGATCCGTAATATCAAGCGCAAGAGACTGAAAATTCTGGAACACCGTCTCGATCGATTCAAGCAGAGCAAGGAGCAATTGGAAATGATCGAAGCTCAGGTTGCCACGATTGAAGATGTTATCAAGTACATTCACGAACAATCCCTCACCCTTAAGAATCCAGAAGAGATTACCTATCAACTTGATCTTCTTCTGACCGAGGTTGAAGAAACAGAGGCCTCAATCTCTCAAATGGAGTCAGTGTTCGGATACGAGGATAACGAAGACGAAAGGGATACACCGGTATTGCGATCAAGATCCCGCTTTTGATCGCCTGCTTCGTGCATGGTACTTACCGTAATAATCACCACACTTTTTCTCAGCGCGTTTTTTTCCGGTACAGAAATCGCGTTTGTCGCCGCAAATCGCCTGCGTGTCGAAATGCGTGCACGCCGGCGCGGCATCCTCGGGCGTCTGGTGATCACCTTCTTTGAATCCCCCGCAAAATTGCTGACCACGACTCTGGTCGGTAATAATATTGCACTGGTTGTCTTTTCCACCGGACTGGCACTCATCCTGGCCGAGCCCCTGTCCCAGTACATCACCACCGAAACAACACAGGTGATTGTTCAGACATTGATCGCTGCGACCATTGTCTTGCTCATTGGCGAAATACTGCCCAAAACGCTTATGCGAGAAACTGCGAACAGAGCCGTGTTTTTCCTCATAATCCCGCTGGCCGTAACATATGTACTGCTACTCCCCTTGATTCTGCTGGTAGGCTGGACTTCAAAACTTCTTCTCAAGGGGTTTGGTGACGGACCGAATCACTTTGCTCAATTTTCCCGTCGCACGTTTGAGCAAATGATTGAAGAAAATGTTGAGCGTGGATCCTTGGAACTGGATGCTGAGGAAACAGAAATGCTGACAAATGTCTTTGGCCTGCACGCTAAACGTGTTAAAGTATGCATGACTCCACGGACCGAGATCGTAGCGATTTCCGAGGATACTTCTCTCGAAGAATTTCGGAAGCTGTGCGTTGAAAGTGGTTACTCAAAGGTGCCAGTCTATCAGGATAATATTGACACTATCGTTGGTATTGCCTTTGCCTACGATCTCTTCGACACTCCACAAACGTTGCAGGAGGTTGTGCGGCCACCCCGTTTTGTTCCAGAATCAAAGCCTGCAAAAGAGCTACTGCGGGAACTCAGAGTCAGCCGTCGTTCGATTGTCATTGTTATTGATGAATATGGGGGAACGGCTGGTCTCATCACACGTGAAGACCTCCTGGAAGAGCTCTTTGGTGATATCCAGGATGAGTTTGATACAGAGGATGTAATGATGATCGAAGTTGCCCCACGTAATTACCTGTTCAGTGGGAGAGCGGAGATCGACGAAGTGAATGAGCGGTTCAATTTAGATCTACCTACGGGCGACTACGAAACTATAGCTGGATTTATCCTAGATCAAACCGGGGCGATTCCCTCCGAGAATGACCGCCTCGCGCTGGGAAAATTCCGGGTTGATGTCCGCAAGGCCTCCCGAAACCGGATTGATCTCGTCCGAGTTGCGATCGCCGAGTAGCCACCTGTCTTTGAACGAGGAAGAGCTGAAGGCTTAACGTTCTGAACTGCAGAATCTGGGCCTCACTGCACGACCAAGTTAAGAAGCGCTAGAAGAATCTCTCCAGTTTTTCAAGTATCGCCTGCTTCCTCATTGTCTGGTGACTAGCCTGAATTTCCGCGGTCATTCTCTCATGTGAGAATTATGGTCTTTTTGAGAACTGTACCCGGAGGGTTTTGTTGTCAAGCCAGGGGATTTTCTGACGTAATTCGGGGTATCCGGCCGCGATCAGGTAGTTGTCTTTGGCGCGTGCCCGCAACTGGACGAGGATTTCATTGTTTGTGATGGTGACCTTG
>JAJEDR010000083.1 GCA_022821385.1 Rhodothermales bacterium | reverse complement strand
GTACGCGACCGCCAGCTCAAGCAATGTGACTTCGCTCGTCCCTAGGGCCAATGAACGAACCGGGTTCAATTCGCTGTTGATCCCCATATTCTTAGCAAGGTTGGCCACATTTAAGGGATTAATATTTTGAATGATCTGTGCAGTAACGGTGTTTAAAGATTTTGCTAGTCCCTCCCGCATGCTGACACTGTCCCCGGAAACCTCATTCCCATAATTACTTGGACTCCAAACTACCCCCGTAGACTCGTCCACATACTGATAGACCGAGTCTTTGTACATATTCTCAGGTGAGTAGTCATTGTCAATAGCAACTGCGTAGGTAAATGGTTTAAAAGTCGAACCAGGTTGTCTTTTTGCGATGCTGACATGGTCATACCAATCCTCCTTAAGCGTTCGACCACCAACCCAGGCCTTTATGTGTCCATTTCGGGGATCTATTGCAACGAAGCCAACTTCCAATCGACTCTTTGCAACCTTGAGTGAGTCAATAAATTCAGCATTTGTTTTGAGTTCACGCAATGCTTCATTCGGAGACACTCCCTGACTCCGAAGTGTCTGGTATCGCGACGTTTCTCCGATATAGGTGTTCAGATCTGAGGAGTTGTAGCGTTCCCAGAACCATGCAAAACGATTTTCGGGGTCTGCGTGACAGGGGGCCTCCATGTATTTTTTTAAGTCAGTTCCCCAGTCCAGTCTCGGGCTTCTGGGCGCGCTCCACTCACAGTCAACGACGGCCTGCAGGGAATCCAGTGTGGTTCTGGCGGCTTCTTGGGCCATAGATTGCATTCTTGAGTCGAGTGTGGTTTCGATTCTGAGCCCAGTGGCATATATATCGATGTCATTTTCCTGGCCCCATTTGGTGAGCCACTGGCGCATCTGTTCGGCATAGTGTGGAGCAAAGCTGTCCGTGACATCTGCCGTTCGGATATTAGTAATCGTGGACGAGTCCCTGATCGCCTCATAGTGTTCCCGGTCAAGAAAATCTTGGGAGACCATGCGGTACAGAACCGTATTACGGCGCATCTGTGATTGTTCTGGGTTTCGCACTGGATCATAGCGATAAGTCCCTTTGAGCAATCCGATCAGTGTTGCACTTTCCAATAGATCCAGGTCAGTCGCTGATTTTCTGAAATAAGTCCGCGCGGCAGCTTCGATCCCATAGGAATTATAAAGGAAGGGGACAGTATTCAGATACATTTCGGCGATCTCGTCCTTCGCATAGAGTTGTTCCAGCCGTATTGCCGTAACCATCTCTTTTAGCTTGCGCGTCACACTGACTTCAAATCCGATCTGTTCGTTATAGATATTGCGCGCCAACTGTTGTGTGATAGTTGAGCCTCCTTGACGCTCGAATGGGAGCCCAAGCTCTCCGAGGATGGACTGGGTGACTGCCGATGCTGTGCGAAATAGGCTGATGCCCCAGTGATCGTAAAAGCGGTGATCTTCAGTTGCAATCAGTGCATCGCGCACATGTACCGAAATCGAATCATAGGTAATCCAGGAACGGTTCTCCCGTCCATAGCGCGCCAGCTCTTCACCATCTGCTGTGTAGGCTACACTTGCGTACGAAAGTTCCGGGTTTTCGATTTCGCGCAAGGATGGTGTATCCAGGGAAAGAATCAGCATGTAGACGAACAGAAAAACTGCCCCAAGGACGATCGGTATGACCGGGATACTCAGAACAAAGGCAGCCTGGGCGATCTCAGGTTTTCGAAAAACGCGGAGCAGAAACCCTCGATATCCCTTTAGTGCACGCAAGCGCGGCTTTTGTTTTTTTCGTGGCATTAGTGGGACGAGTGCATGGTAGCCTTTGCACGCCTCTCGGTTTACTAGTTGATGCCGATAAACCCCTTGCACCATGACAGGGAGTAAATCGTTCCATTTTCTGTTATTGTTTTGCCGTGCCACTACCTGAAACTGCTCAACCAACTCGCCGGGCTGGATCCGCTTGCCCTGGGCCTAATCTTCAGTCCACCCGCGGTCTCAAACTGTTGATCCGGCTTGTCCCTCTGGCGCCGGAAGGGCTTGGGTCCACTTCACAGCAACCCAGTCGATGTTCTTTCAAGTATGTCAGATACTCGTTCGTCGCAATGCCGATCTCCATGATCACCGTGGCCGATCCCCGTTCAAGTTCTCAGCGGCCTGTTCCAGGGTTCGCTGGCGTTGACGGGCGGGGCCTTCGCACTGCGAAGGACTCCAGATGCATCCAGGGTCGTGACCAGCGGGCAATGATTGCGTTGGAAGGCTACCGAACACGCACGAAATGGCCTGTGCGTATTGAGCTGCCTTCCGCCGAGGACACAACCATACGGTACAGGTAGTGTCCTGGCGGCAGCGATTGGCCGTCCAATTCTAGGTGGTTTTCCCATCCAGCGGCTACATCTACCGGCGGCACTTTCAGCACCCGTCGCCCCACAACATCCATGACCTCCACAGTTACGCGTGCTGGTATGGGAAGATCAAACACCAGACGCGTCGCCTGCCGAAACGGATTTGGATAATTGCCATGTACCACGAATACTTCTGGCAAGGTCTCCCGCTCGATGTGCACCGGAGAATATACCTCCACTTTGAACTGTAGACTGTCTTCGTTTCCAGTCACATCAGTAGCCCTGTATATAATCTGAACGGGTGCCGAAGTCACTTCCGTCGGAGTCCCGCTGATGGTCCGTGTCGACGAGTCAAAGTTCAGACCAGTTGGCAGTGCTGGAGCGAGCGTATAACCAATTGGCAAAACGCCTCCCGTGGCTTCCGGCAATACCAACGGCGTAATTGACTGCCCCCGTGGGAATGATTGGTCTGCAACTCCCCGTGAAAAGCTCAAAGGCGCCGTTGTATACCCGAGCTTGAAGCGGGCGCGGATGGGCACAAAAGTCGAGTCAAACGAAGATGAGACTCCAGCAGAAATAGATAAGGTTACGTTCCACAGTGGTGCCCATGCACCATCCACCGGGTAGAGGTGGGACACGTTTTCTATTGTGTAGGGGGCTGGTCCAATGACCAAGGTATTGACATCGCTTCCTGCGTTTCCATATGCGATGTGGACGACATCTGGCAGGACACCAATGCCTTCATTTGACAGGTCCAATTCAAAGAAATTCAAAGTGAAATCCGACACTGGGGCAAAAGTCCTCGGATCCTCAATCACCTTCGAAAACAAGACCGCCCCCGGTTGGCCGCCTTGATCCGAATAAATGTAGACGGTCAAGTCCCGGGGTGCAGAAGAGGGCTGCGTGGTGTTGCTAAACTGATTTTCGAAGTAAGGGGCCAGCCAGATACGATCAATTCGCACCTCTCGACGGTCTCCCGAAGAAGCATTGGGCGCGAATCGGGTAGACATTCTTGCTTCACCTCCCAGGCCAAAGAACAGATGATTGCCGCCATTGTTCGCACCGACCGCCTCTCCTTGGTCGTACTGAATGTCCACGAACTCCGAGCGAACTGATGCCTCTTCCGAGGCAGCCATGTGGTGCGCATCGTATGGATCCCTGTCTCCGTCCAAAGTCATGGGACGCCCGGCAATCACGGTTTGCTGTGGATTAGCACGGTGGGATGGCCACATTCTGTTGATAGTCCCAGTCCGGAGCACGACCTGGGCCTGCAGAGGTGCAGCGGCAACTATCCCGAGCATTGCTATTATGCCCAATATCAAGTTTTTCATGGATTCTGGTTCGCTAATGCAAGTGAATGAGCATGGGATTCAACGAAAATGTTGGGGTACGCGGAGTCAAATGCAAAGGCCTCACGATAGGATAGCCAAGGGTCTGTATACTCAAACTGTGAACTATTGCGGTGGGCTTTTCCAATATAGCGGAGGTAATCTTCAAGATGTGTCTTTCCACAAAATTTCAAGTGGACCGCAATGACTTCATTCATGGTCTTATCCTTATTTGACTTCCAGATCTGACGCGCTTTGGCAGTCGGTCTTCGTCTAGGTCTAAGCCTAGCGTGTCATTAGTGCGGTCAGCAACCTGCCCGAAGTGCTTTACCATCCCCAAGATCGCCAACACGGAGAGATAGGCACCTATTGAAACCGATGGATCCCCCTTTTCTATCCGAGCGAGTGTGCTGCGACTCAAGAATGCACGCTCAGCCATCGAGACGGTTGAAATACGTCGTTTTTTACGAGCGACAGCAATGTCGGCACCTAGTTTTACTAAGGCTTTTCGAGCAGCGACAGGAAGTGTTGAGATTGAAAGTGATTTCATTTGTTTGTTCAATAAATTATAAGGTTGCATAGTGCACTATACATAAATCACTAAACCCTGTTTCTATGACATAAGTCGAACCCGGCTTTGTGATGGTTAAAAGCACTTAACAATGGTTTTCATGTTGCTTAGTATTGCAGTACACAGGCCCATCCTGGAATTCTTATTACTCTTCGCTGCGACCTTTCAGCTGTGTAGTCCGCGGTAGTTGCCCACCAAGACAAGCGTCAAGCTCTTGTGAGGATTGTGTGTGCACAATTTAGTTCTGTGGGTGCCCGAGGCCGTGATCGGATCCCGAGTTGTATGAAGGCTTTGCACTTGCTGGAGTAGGATGGACATTCTCCTCTGGCGGCTCCGCAGCGAGCTGCCCCGTCTCGTTGCGCGCGTTCTCCCTCAAGTGAATTTCTAACTGCTACTGTTGAAAAATGTGACTAACGCTATATATGGTCGAGAACGCAGTCTAGTCTGAGGGAGGAGTCAGTTTCGTGTTAACGCGTGGCCAGTATTTGCGCTGGGGGCAGGGAAACGCGGGCCGCTAACACCACAGCGCTGATCAAACCCGACAGGTAGATAGAGACAGCGTTAGTCGCGTTTCCTTCGTTAGCATTGCAACCAAATGGCATTAAAAGTGCTATAAGGAGGCGGGTATAGATATCTGGGATGGTGTATTCCTCATATGGTGGTTTCGGTGGTTACGGCGCATTTCCGCCTGTAATCAAGAACCTGTTGATCATAAATGGGCTGGTTTTCCTTGCCCAGCTTGTCAATATTTTTCCACTTGTGGGATGGTTTGCGTTGTGGCCGCTTGGAAACGGGTTCCAGGTGTATCAACTAATAACGTATAGTTTCCTTCACGGGGGATTCACGCACATATTGTTCAATATGTTCGCGCTGTGGATGTTTGGTGCTCAGATTGAGAACACATGGGGTTCCCGGCGATTTGCATTCTATTATTTTGCCTGTGTGCTTGGGGCCGGCTTTGTGCAGCTTGCATCTACTTATCTCTCGGGAGGGCTCTGGCCTACAATTGGAGCATCAGGCGGCGTATTTGGGATACTTCTTGCCTTTGGTATGATGTTTCCAGAGCAGCGGATTATGCTGCTTTTTCCACCGATCCCAATTAAGGCCAAGTATTTTGTGATAGGGTATGGCTTACTGGAGCTTTATCTTGCAACAAACCCCGGCCTTCAGCCTGGAGTGGCAAACTTGGCGCATTTAGGTGGAATGGCCGCTGGATTTCTGCTAATCATGTACTGGCGTGGACGGTTGCCCTTTAAACCCAGGCCCAATTATTGACTGTTTGGCACAGTAGATTTCGTCTTGTAATCAGGTTTGCGCAATAGGCGGAGTGGGGAGGAGTACATTGGCTTCCATGATCTTCAAGCATGACCGGCCCGCACGAGCGACCTTCCTGTTGCCCACCGCCTTGTATACTGCTTGACTACCAGACATTTATGTCTGCTCCAGACGGCGAGGTGCTTTATTGTTTTGTCAATGGTATGCCATATCCCATTCTTGCTCACCGGAATCCTTTGTATTCGGCCCAAGGTATGTGAACTTGGGCAAAGAATGGGTCCTCTGCTCCTGAGTATTTGAGTGTGGTTGCTCCCTTTGTTACGTAAATAAACGCTCAGGGCTGCGGTCAATCGATCTAAATATATCCCGGACTACTGGAAAATCCCGTACTCTGAGGGAGCCAAGAGGGAGCAAATTTAGTAACAATGCCACAATCGAGAATCATATACATGCATCGGGGATTCATTGTTGGACTACTGCTCATGCTTGGGAGTGCATGCAGTTCACCCGCCCCACCCAATATCGTGCTTATAATTGGCGATGATCACGGGTATCCATATTTTGGTTTTACAGGATCGGCTCATGTCCATACGCCGTACATGGACCGTTTGGCGCATGGGGGCGCGCTCTTTACACAGGGGCACACAACGGATAACCACTGCCGTCCAGCCCTTCAGACGCTGAGCACAGGGCTGTACCCCATACAGTATGCTGCCCAGAGGGAAGTATTCAAGGCACAGGAGCAGGCAGCCGACCCCGAGTACAACTACCTTGCTCCCGAAGAGCAAGTGCAGTGGGATTTCCTGTATGAAGCGGATGCCATGCGTGAATTCGAGACCCTCCCCGGTCTACTGACTCGTGCAGGCTATATCAGTTTTCAGGCAGGCAAGTGGTGGGAGCAATCTTTTGCCAATGGAGGGTTTACCGAAGGTATGTCCAGGGGATGGTCTCCAGATGAGGTCGGTCAGCCGGGCTTCTTTGGAAAACTCATGGGAGGTGAAGGTGTAGAGCTTGTCCGGGAGACATCTCAGCCGGTGTTTGATTTTATTGATCGTAATTTAGATAATCCTTTCTTCCTGTGGTATGGGCCCTCCCTGCCGCATGTTCCTCTGAATCCCCCCGAAGCGTACTATGCCCGGTATAGGGATACTAATCTGTCTGAGTCAGCCAAGGAGTATTATGGTAATTGCACATGGTTTGATGCCGGGGTTGGAGACTTGCTCGACCATCTGGAAATGCGCGGGCTTATGTCAAACACGCTGATTGTATATGTGAACGACAACGGTTGGGAGCAACCCCCCTTTGAAGAATACAAGGGCGTACCTATACTCTACAATAATGGCGGCCCCAACGGTAAACTGTCATTACATGATCAGGCTTTTCGAACCCCGATCATTTTCAACTGGCCCGGTACGATCAATGCTGCCGTTTTTGACGATGTGCTTGTAAGCAGTGTGGATCTGGTTCCAACTATGTTGGACTATGCAGGCATAGAAATACCGAAGTACATGCCAGGGATATCTCTGCGCCCGGCGATGGAGGGTCGGGGCAGCATCCAGAGAGATGCTTTGATTGGCCGGGTTACTCAAATGCGATCTGATACCGATCCAATGGGCAAGCGTCAAACGGGGTATTACGTTCGTACGCTCCAGTGGCACTTCACCTCCACAGAAGGGGAGGTCCGGCTCTTTAATGTGCAGGGAGATCCATTTGAGGATGTAAGCGGAGATCACCCAGAGCTGATTTCAGGGTTTCTGGAGCAGATTGAAGCCTGGACGAATGAGTTCAGCTCTCCGGTTCTGGATCCCAGTCTTCAATAGCTTCTAAAACGGTCTGTACAATCTGAGATTCAGGTACCGTACCAACGACCTTGCCTTGCTTGAACAGGTGTGCCCTTCCACGCCCGAGCGAAATGCCTAGATCGGCCCCCTGCGCCTCACCAGGGCCGTTGACTGCGCAACCCATCAAGGCCACCGTCAGGTCCTTCTCAAATTTACGGGCATCGACCGCAGCCTCTACCTCCTGAACGATCGAAAACAGGTCGCCGTTTAATCGACCGCATGTAGGGCATGCGATGACATTAACCCCCGGACGGCCCAGCCGAAGTGACTTCAGGATAGCGTGTCCAGTCTCAACCTCCTTTACGGATTCGGTAGCCAGGGAAACGCGTATAGTATCCCCAATGCCATCGGCCAGTAACGCACCAATACCGATTGAGCTCTTGACGGTCCCTACTTTGAATGAACCGGACTCAGTTACCCCTAGGTGAAGTGGGAAGTTTGTGTGCTTCGCCACGAGTCGATAGGCCTGAATCATATAAAAC
Organism: Rhodothermales bacterium; assembly: GCA_022821385.1. Lineage (GTDB taxonomy): Bacteria > Bacteroidota > Rhodothermia > Rhodothermales > Bin80 > Bin80. The sequence continues at coordinate 44,655 of JAJEDR010000083.1, read as the reverse complement.
ACATCGGAGTGCTTAACCGAAATCACGATGTCTTCAAAGCCGTGACGCTCACAGATCTCTACATGGCGCAAGGCACTCTCCAAAAGGGCCTCTGGTTGTGGATAGCCATATTTATCCAGGATATCACGTTCCAGTGATCCACCGTTAACTCCGATACGAATAGGCGTGCCCGCTTCTTTTGCAGCAAGTAGAACTTCACGTTCCCATTCCTCTTTGCCGATGTTTCCGGGGTTGATTCTAACTTTTGCAACGCCCGCTTCAATGGCTTTTAGAGCATAGGTATGGTTAAAGTGAATGTCGGCGACAATGGGCATGCTGGTTCCCTGCACGATATCCGGGAGTGCTTCGGCATCTTCCGGCCGCGGCACAGCCACGCGTACGATATCAGCACCGGCCTCTGCAAGTTGGGCGATCTCATTGAGGGTTTCCTTAACTTTGTAGGTCTTGGAAACTGTCATGGACTGTACAGAGATGGGTGCTTTTCCACCAATCTGCACTGGACCTACCTGGACGGGGCGAGAGTCTCTTCTGGGGCGTTGCATGCGGGTTAAAGTGCCTGTGCGTGTGCTGACTTTTACGTATCAAACGGGTTACTGGCCCATTTAGGTTCCACGACGCCTAGTGCATCGCTGCAGATACTCAATGAAAATACGTGCGCAGAGGATTGCAGGCTGGAAACTCTGGCTAGTTTGCGGACTATTGCTTTCAGGATGCAGGGCTGAATCGGACCCAGCAGTAGCTGTATCAAGCGGAGTTACAGTTACGCAGTCCGAATTCGTGCAGGCTTACAGAGACTGGCTCCTTCGGACGGGAGTTCAGGACACCCCGGAGCGGCGATCTGCCTTTGTCCATGACATGGCCGCAACCAGATTGGCAGTCATGGAAGCTCGTGAATCAGGGATTGCAGAAACGCCCCACTACAAAATGCGCGAACAAGTACTCGGGCGCAAGCTGCTTTTGGACCTCTACGTCAAGCAGGTTGTACTGGATACCGTTAAAGTGTCCGAGGCTGATGTACGTACGCTATATGCACGTGCACAGACCACGGTAAGCGCACGTCATCTCTATGCGCGAACGCTGGCGGAGGCGTTAGCATTACGCCAACGTCTGCAGGGAGGCAAGTCCTTTGCAGAACTTGCACATGAGATCTTCAGGCATCCTGACCTTAAGGAATCAGGTGGTCTGCTGCCGCCATTCACCTTCGATGAAATGGATCCGGCGTTTGAAGAGGTGGCGTTTACGCTCCCGATTGGACAGATCTCTGAACCCGTACGCACAGCGCAAGGGTATTCGTTGATCAGAGTCGAGGAACGCTTTACCAAGCCGATCATCACGGAAACGGAGTTCCAGGCCAGAAGACCTCACTATGCGGCCTACGCATTGGAGCGTGCACACAGGATCGCACGCCGGGATTACACATTGCGACTCGTTGATAAGAGCGGGATAGTGTTCAACGATCAGGTGCTGGAGGCGCTGATTATCAGGATTACACCGGGGAGCGAGGTTTTTGACCAGAATCTGGATCCACTCGAGATCTTGCGCTATGGAGATCCTGTACGAATTTGGACCGTATCGGATTTTCGGGAGCATGCACGGTTTGCCAGCGACCGGCAACGTGCCCAGGTTCGGACGGTGGCTGATCTAAGGGATTTTTCCCGCGGATTGGTTGTCGCAGAGCAATTATTGATGGCCGGGCAATCGCTACAGGATACGCAGACATATCGTACACAGCTCCGCAAGGCAATGGACAGATACATTGTTGAATATCTGCAGGCAACAGACTCAGTGAGCGTAACTGATGCAGAAATGCGTGTTTACTACGAAAATGCTCCTGCTAATGAGTTTGTGCGTCCCCGTCAGATTGCCCTGCGGTGGCATTTTTTCACGACTGAAGCAGAGGCCAATGCGGCAAAAGACAGCGGCATTGACTTTACCGGGCCCGAGGAGTTGTTCTTCGCGCATCAACTGGGTCCCCGGTCAAATGAAATCTTCAATGCCGAGGAGAACGTGGTAGTCGGTCCGCTTGAAACAAATGACGGGTGGATATTGCTAAAAACCGGTAAACAGCACCCTGAATCGCGCCAAAGCTTGGTAGAAGCCAAAAGTGCAATATATTGGGCACTTGCTGAGGAAAAACAACGAGAAATACGCCTGGCCAGATATGCAGAGCTTATCTCGCGCTATGGACTCAAAGTTGATGAAGGAATTCTTGAAAGAACCAGACTGGTTGATTAATAGCCTAGCAGTACTCGTACTCCTGGTAGCCGTGCCTGTAAGCGCGCAGACGACGGGTAAGCTGACAGGTCTAGTTACGGATGGGACCACAGGAGAGTCGTTACCAGGCGTGAATGTTGCTATTGACGGTACATTTCAGGGCGGAGTAACAGATGCGGAAGGACGGTACGTGATTATTGGCGTCCGGCCGGGAGTGTATGACCTAGTTGCTTCCTTTGTCGGTTTTGCAACGCAACGACGCGAGGGTGTGAGTGTGAGCGTGGATCTGACTACTGAGGTTAATTTTGTGTTGCGTGAGGAGGTCATTGAAGGGGAAGAGATCGTTGTAACCGCCGAAGCCATCCGTGTCAGGAAAGACCTGACTAGCAGTGAAGCGCGAGTGACCGCAGAAACCATTGATCGGCTGCCGGTTCAGGAGTTGGGCCAGGTGCTGAGTGTGCAGGCCGGGGTAACCGAACGTGGAGGCTTCCATATACGGGGTGGGCGTAGCAGTGAGGTTGTCGTTATGGTTGATGGCGTCCCTGTGACGGACACATACGATGGCTCAACCGCGCTTCAGTTAGAGAACGAGGGTATACAGGAGCTTCAGGTGATTAGTGGCACCTTCAATGCTGAATACGGCAATGCCATGAGCGGTGTTATCAATGTGGTAACGAAAGAAGGGCGGAATGATCGAATCGGCGGTTCGGTGGAAGCCTATTCCGGTACATACCTAGTGCCAGGAGAAGGAGGTCGTGACCTGCTTCGAGGAACCCGATTGGACGAGCGTACTACAGGATTCCCCTATGATCAGGTGGATGTGTATTCCTATTTACCTTTTGCACCGACACATTACGCAAACCTGAACGCTTCCATTGACGGTCCGATTATCAAGGATCGTCTGACGCTCTATGCTAACGGTCGCTATTTCAGCAACGATGGCTGGTTGTATGGGGCTGATCTGTATGATATTGATGGTTCGGGAGGTGATTCCTCTCTCGTGCCAATGAACACGTGGCAAAAGCTGAGTTGGCAAACCAATCTTCGGGTTCAACTTACCGGCAATATGATCCTAAATGTGATCGGCTTAGGATCACGGACCGAGGCGAATGACTTGGGTGGGCGTTACCAGTACTATCGGTGGGCGCCGCATGGAGTCCCGCAGGTTTATGATAACGGTATAGACCTGAAGCTCAAGTTCACACACCTGATTAGCGCACGCACTTTCTATACGGTGAATCTGGCCACTTTTGAAAAATCAGCAGAGCGCTACCGTTTTTCCAGTGTGACGGATCCGCTGTACAACGATTTTACGCTGAGTCCGCCGGATTCTATCGAGATCACGCCGGGAGTGTGGGAGCAGGTTGAAGCCGGAAGTAACCATTTTGCGCGTGGAGGAACGGACCTCGGACGTTTCAAAAGGAGTACGCGGAGTTACTTCGTCAAGGGAGATTTTACGAGTCAGTTGTCGCGCTATCACCTGGTCAAAGCGGGATTTGAGGCACGTATGGATCAGCTCCAATTTGAGGAGTACGGCCTTGTGCCGGCAACCGGCCCCACCGGCCAGGTCATTGAACCATTCGTGCCGGCCGTTCCGTCTCCCGTATCCTTCGGCTACCGTCAATTTGACGGTGTTGAGCCGATCTCAATAAGTGCTTACTTGCAGGACAAGATTGAGTACGAAAGCTTTATCGTGAATGCAGGGGTGCGAATGGATTTTTTCGATGCAAGGGCGAACATCCCCTCAGATCCATCGGACCCGAACATCTACAATCCATTCAAAAAAGTCAACCTGTATCGGGATACTGATGGCAACGGAATTATTACCGACGATGAGGAGCGTGAAGACAATACTCTGACGCAGGCGGACCGTGAAGCATACTGGTGGACCGATTCAACTCCCAAACTTCAGTTTTCGCCCAGACTGGGGGTTGCTTATCCCATCACGGAAGAGGGCGTGATCCATTTTTCATGGGGGCATTTCCTCCAGATTCCAACACTGAATCGACTGTTTGACAATTTTGGGTACAAGATTCCCCGCCAATCTGGCCGTCACGGTCCCTTCGGAAACCCCGATCTGGACGCGCAGCGTACGGTCATGTACGAAATTGGTCTCAAGCAGGTGATCAGAGGTGTGGTGCTGAATGTGACGGCCTATAACCGGGATGTTCGGAGCTGGGTATCTACTTCCCGGTTGATCGAAACCGAACTGCCTGGTGTCAATTACGTCGTGTATGCCAATCGGGATTATGCGAATACCCGTGGAGTCACCCTCTCGCTGTCGCGCCCGTACGCGAATAATTACGGGTTTGAGTTGAACTACACCTACCAAGTAGTTGAGGGATCAAACTCAGACCCGACAGAGGAGTTTTTTGCAGCGGGTAATGAAGAAGAACCGCGCTTGGCACTTCTTCCCCTTGGATGGGACCAACGTCACAAGGTAGCCGGATCATTCTTTGTGGGTGGACGCAATTGGGGCGCTTCTGCGCTCATTGTTTGGGCCTCTGGATTTCCGTACACACCGAGTTTTGAGGAGGCAGCACTTGTCGGAGCAGATGTACAGCCGGAGTTTCCGACGAATGCACGCAGACAGCCATCAACCTTCCAGATTGATGTAGATATTTATCGCGAGTTTTCGATTGGTCCGGTGCGTCCGCGCCTGTTCCTGCATGTTTATAACGCACTTGATCGAAGGAATGCAGTGACGGTTTATGGGGATACGGGGCTTCCCGGAATTACTTTTTCTGCCCCCATTCAGTCGGCGGACCCCGGATACTTTTCCCGGCCTAATCACTATTCTGAACCCCGGCGCGTGCACGCGGGAGTGCGGCTGCAATTCTGATGATGGAGTTACGTAAACTTGCAGTAATAGGGTGCCTGGCGATCTTTGCTGCACCAGTCTTTGCACAGGGCGTGATTGATCGCAATCATGTGCCCAGCGACGAACGTGTGGATCCGCTGGAACGCAGACGCGACGATATAGACGGAAATAATATCCGGGCAACGATCACAAACTGGGCGCAGACTGCCAGTTCCGGCTCTCCGGGAGATTTTAATTATGAGTGGCCTAAGAACACCAACAGGCGCTACGTTGCACTAACGCAGTTGTGGGTCGGTGCAGAGACTATTGCGAATGCCGGTCCAGATGCAGGCGAGCCCATTTGGATTGTCAATGTAGCCGATTTTCGTGCCAATAATGCAGGAGGCAACACGTCATGGACGTTTGAACCTGTTGGGGGTTATGTGAACCCCGCCGGAAGCGAGTATGGAATTGCACAGAGCGACGAATTAGACAGCTGGCCCCCTTATTGGCCGGATAAGGTTGCGGACGTAGGGGATCCAGGCTGGAGCGGGTCATGGAACGGTTTCTTCGGAAAAGACATCTTCAACGCAGATCAGGAGTTTTTCTTCAAGGCCGGCGATGACCAGTATGACCGGTACCGGGGAAGTTATGTGCCGGATGCCACTGATCAGTCAAGGTATGGTCTAGGCCTAATCATTGAGACGCGGATTATGGCCTGGACACAAATATTAGTGGATGATGTGGTCTTTTTGATCTATGGTGTCAAAAATGATGGTACAGTAGATTTGGAAAAGGTTGGGATGGCAGTCTGGCTTGCTGACTGTGTTGCAGGAGATTGTGGCGATGATGTCATCTTTTTCGATTTGCTTGAGGATGTGGCTTTTATGACAGACGAGGATGGGATTGGCGACCAAAACTTTGGAAGTGATCCTGCGGGAACGGTTGGAATAGCCTTTCTGGAAACGCCGGGGAACGCGACTGACCGCATTGATAATGATGGAGATGGATCTGTGGCGGATGAGTGTCCCGCAAATAAGGGCGAGTGTAACAGCCCTATAGTACCGGAATCGTTTTTGTCGGGAGAGGTGGCAGCAAACAATATTGACGACAATGGTAATGGTCTCATTGATGAAAACGCCGTGCACGTTCCATTTGGTACGCAAAGAGGCGTAGGTTTTGCAGACTATATAGACAATGATGAAGATGGCGAGCAAGGTGCACCGGTCATAACAGCCGAGATGGCTGCTGCCGCCTCAATAGATACTTGGCTGCGTTGGCCGCCCAACCCTCAAAACGACCCCGTGCAGCAGGTGAATGGTCAGGTAAAAGTTCACTTGGTAAATGTGACCCAGGAAACAATCGGACTGCCTTTCAGGGATAATATTGATAATGACGACTCACATATCGTTCCCACAGCGGCCTATCCATACTTGTCCGAACCTGGTTCTCCCGTGATTACGCAGGGCATGATAGACGTTGCTGCCTCTGATCCGTACCGACGCTATTTGGTCCCCGATGCAGGCATACTGTTGTATGATGTGGGCCCAGAGGACTTGGGCAAGGCTTATGCCGACGGCACAGACAATGATCAGGATGGCGCTGTGGACGAGGGAATTGACGAAGGTATCGATGAAATGATTGACGAAAGCCGGGCGGATGGCATAGATAACGATCAGGACTGGATACTGCTGCAGAATGACACTGGACTTGATGGAGTCGCCTTCACTGGGGATTACGGGGATGGAGACGGGATGCCAACCAGCGGGGCGGGATCATCCTTTCCTGGGGAAAAAAATATAGATGTAACCGATGTGAGTGAGTCGGATCAAATCGGGATCACCAATGTCCGCCTCTTCGGGGCATTCACCTTGCCGGTTGGCAGTGCCAGTGACCGATTCCTGTTCTTCAATTATTTGCTTCCAGGCGAGTTTGATACGGAACAACCGGATCCAGGGGATAATGATTTGACGATTTCCAGTGGCCTATTCCCGCTGAAAGCGGGACAGACGGAGCGGATTTCGCTTTCAGTTCAGTTAGGGCTCAGCCAGGAAGAAGTCTTGGCAGGAAGAGATAACGCACTGGATGCGTACGGAGAGGATTATCAGTTTGCCCAGGCTCCGATCACGCCAGAAGTTTCTGCAGTGCCAGGGGACGGTCGCGTGACACTTTATTGGGACGCCAAGGCTGAAGAGTCAAATGATGATTTCCTAAGATCTCTCGGATTGCCTTCCAAGGATTTTGAAGGATATCGAGTTTACCGGGCTACTGATCCGGCTTTCCTGGATGCTTTACAGATTACTGATGGCCGAGGCAACCTGACGTTCCGAAAGCCGATTGCCCAGTTTGATCTCATAAATGGCAATGCAGGATTTCATCCCGTTGCTGTAAATGGAGTCAGCTTCTACCTGGGGGATGATCGTGTGAGTGAAGGAGAGGGGACCAATGGTCTCGCTCATTCATATGTTGACGCCACGGTAGACAATGGAGTGACGTACTACTACGCAGTAACAGCATATGATTTCGGGGCACCCTCTGCGGATATTTCTCCTACGGAGACTCCTGTCCGAATCCGGCGGCGTGCAGATGGCTCGGTAGAGACTGGCCGCAATGTAGTCGTGGTCACGCCCGCAGCGCCGGTAGCGGGTTACCAGGATGCAACATTGGAAACTGTAGATGGGTACCTGCCGCGCATTCAGGGGTCAACCTCAAGTCGAATTGCTTACGAGATCACGGATCCCAGAGCGATCGTTGATGGCAACCGCTACCGCATCACATTTGAAGATTCACTGCATGTTGGCGGTCGCTTTTCACCGGACACATTGAAGACCAAGTATTTCACACTTACGGATGTATCCTCTGATCGTGTACTTCTTGACAGGTCGGTGGCGTGGCGTCAGGGATGGGAATTTCCGCCTCTGGACGATTTGGGCAATGCGCTGGGATTCAGTCTACAGTTTTTTGGGGAGACGCTTGTGCGCCTTAACAGCGCATTGAGTGGTTGGAATAGAGACGGTGTGTATGAGGTCACCCTGGATCCATACATCTCACCGGGATTTACCTTGGGTCTCCGTAATCCTGCAGATTACCGCTTGGAAATTGTCGGTCCGGCCCAGGGGCAATCAACCCAAATGCAGGCATCTTTCTTTAGAAGATTGCCGTCTAGGCCAACGAATGTTCGTGTATTTCGGGTTGAGCATGACGGTTCGGGAGGCACGCGTGACGTGGAAGTTGAATACGGATTCTGGGATTTGACGGGCGATGACTTTACCGGTGCGCAGTCAACTTCGCCGGCAACCTTCAGTGCCGACAGAGATCGACGGGAGTCGGATCTGATCATCATTCATGAGCCGAGGGTCGGAGATGAAGGCGGGGATCCTGTATACACTTGGCGTATGGCATTGGATTTTTCGGTTGAAAGCAATACGAATCCATCCGAGGGAGATATGGCAACGCTCATTACCCGCAAACCATTCCTGTCCACAGACGTGTTTGAGTTCAGTACCCGGGCTCCTCTCGCCTCCACGGATAATCCAGACTCGCTCCTGTCTCGCATACAGGTTGTTCCCAATCCCTATGTGGTTACCAATAGATTTGAGGAATTGAATGCTTTTTCCACAGGACGGGGAGAGCGTGTGATCAAGTTTATCAATCTACCACCCGAATGTACGCTTAGAATTTTCAACGTGAGCGGCCGATTGATCCGAACATTGTACCTCAATGAGGGGCAGAATCATTCATTGGCCAGCAGTCTCATGAACGGTACGATTACCTGGGATTTGCTGAGCTCTGATGCGTTAACGGTAGCATACGGTGTTTACCTGTACCATGTTGAAGCCCCTGGAGTGGGTGAAAAGACGGGTACGTTTGCCATCATCAAATGATACTGCATCGGCCTCCATATTCGGTATCTTGTTTGTTGGTTGTGATACTGACATTAATCAGTTCACTGGATGTGTTGGGCCAGTTTGCGAACGAGACTCGTGATGTTACTCGCAAGGGCACGACCGCTGCGGAATTTCTCAGTATTCCCATTGGGGCACGAGCAACAGGCATGGGAAGTGCAATCACAGCCAGCGTTGACGATCCAACCGCGCTTTATTGGAATCCGGCAGGTTTGGGCTTGCTTTCCAGGGCTTCTGTGTCTATTGAGCATGCATCTTGGCTGGCAGGCATAAACTTCAATTATGCAGCCGTAGCTTTGCCAAGCCGCTTGGGCGCTTTTGGCGCAGCGGTCACTGCCATGGGAACACCGGATATGCGGGTGACAACGGTTGAGGACCAGGAGGGCACAGGGGAAACCTTCAGGGCTTCCAGTTACGCTTTTGCACTTGCGTGGGGGCGACAGCTCACGGACCGATTTACCTTTGGGGCCACAGTAAAGGTGATCACTGAGCAGATATGGCATTCCACTGCAAGGGGAGCGGCACTAGATATCGGTACTGTATTTGTGACACCTTTCAGAGGAATCCGGTTAGGGGCGGCCATCTCCAATTTTGGCACAAAGATGGAGATGACGGGAGACGATTTGCTGGTGACAGCAGATATTGATCCTCGGAATCGCGGCAACAATGAAAGTAATCGGGCCTACCTGAGAACAGATCAGTTTGATCTGCCACTGATCATGCGCATTGGGCTCGCTGGAGAAGTACTGGAAACGGAGACCGCTCGCGTAACCGTTGCGCTGGATGTCCTGAGTCCCAATAACAGCGACCAGTATGTTAATGTGGGGGTAGAGGCTGGACTGCTTGGCGATCTGTTACTGGTGCGGGGCGGCCACAGTGAACTGTTTCTTCGAGACAGCGTGCGTTCTTTTTCTTTTGGGGCAGGGTTGCAGTATGACTTTTCCGTGGTTGGGCTGGCCATAGACTACGCGTACGAGCAGCAGCGCTACTTTAATAACGTAAGTCGAATTTCAATGTCCCTCAGTTTCTAATGCTTGGGCGTAATTCGGGGAAGTTTTTGTATATTCGACGCTTGTTCTAGCTTAAAACGAAATTTCATGAAGACAAAATACTTGTTACGAATTGGGTTGCTGCTCTGCTGCATATTTGTGGTCGCCGGCGCACAGGCTCAACGAACCGTTACGATGCGGCTAAATATGGCCTCCGTTCCAGACACGATAAACGGGATGGGGTTGATTGAGGTGCGTGGTGCGGGCGGAGAAACTGGTAGTGTTGCGCCAGATACCCTGGCAGATGGCAACATTATTGACTGGAGTGATGCCAGCACGCTCGAGCTCGTTAACGAAAAGGGCCCCAACGGCGAGGACAGTGATTACTGGAGCTTATCGTTTATGATTGACGAGACGGACAGTCTCCAGCATAAGTTCTACTCAGATCAGCTTAATATGTCATTGAATGCGGGTTGGGAGGCTGATCCCAACCCATACATAGAGCCGGGTACCGGCGATGTTGATCTTGGTCTGCACTTTTTCGAGGCACAGATTCCATGGAACGGTGTTTCGGGACGGCGCGCAGGAGGGTATAACTGGATGCCCTGGGAGCCCAAGACGGACTCTGTTGCAGTATGGTATCGCGTAGCCATGTTCGGGCTACATTCCGAGGATAAAGGCTATGATCCAACGATGATGGCCCCGGATCAGATTGTTGGTGTACGCGGAGCCCCGATTGACGACGGTGCCGGTGCGGTAGGTCCCTTGGATTGGGGAGCCTCACAGGTGGTGTTAAACCGTGAAAGTGGAATGGATGAAAACACACATGCGGGTTACAATATCTATTCAGGCGTCGCATATTATCCAGCTGCGCTAGCAGGAATGAATCAAGAGTACAAGTTTGTCCTTGAACACGGGGACACTGTCGGATGGGAGGAAGGAAACGTTGTTGGTAACCGTAGTTTCACCGTGCCGGCATCTGATACCACGCTGCACTGGATGTATTATGGTAACACGGCGCCCAGTAAGGTCGTGCCTGTAGAAGGACAGGTGGTCTTTGGGGTAGATATGAGTGCTTTTGAGACCATTGGTCTTTTTGATACTGCCCGCAATGACACGTTGTGGGTCTTCGGGGATTTCAACGGCTGGGGAGGCTGTCGGGATGAACAAAGGCTTGACGAATGTTACATGTTTAAAGAGCCAGGAGGCACCAACTTTGCGGCAGCCGTTCCGCTGACACGCCCCCCTGGCTGGAGTTCCGGCTATAAGTATTTCCTTGACTTTAACGATGCAGAGTTTGAGACCCAATTCGGTGTGCCTCCTCCAAGTGGATGGGAAGAGGGTCACAGGACCGGTGTCAATCGCGAGTTTGAATTTGCAGGAGACCCAAGCGGCCCGCAGATTCTGTCTCTGTCCTACTTCAATGATGCAACACCGATGAATGTGATGATGGATGGAGATGAAACTGAGGTGATGTTTTCGGTCACCATGCAGCAGGCAATAGATAACCAGGCACAGCCTTTCAATCCGGCGATGGACTCTGTAAGCATTCATCTAGGGGATCCGATTTGGGCGCATACCCAGGGGGTGGATGGAACGGACCATGACATTCCGCTCTGGGATGAAGTATTGCTTACGGATTCTGATGGAGATGGTACGTACACTGGAAGCTATACGGTTAGTGGCCCCAGTTACAACATCCTTACGTACAGATACATTTACGGAGGCAAGAGTACGAGTGCTCAGGAGATGGGATCAGATACGAGGGTGCCCGGGCGTAACAGGGTTCATTTCATTCCAAAGAATGCGGATGGCTCGTTCCAGGCGCAATATGAGTTGCCGGTTCACGAGTTCAACCTCACGCCAGGGCCACTCCCGCACGATACTAATCCTTACATCAGCACGGCGATTGAGCAATCTGAGGAGATCCCTTCCAATATTTGGTTAGGGGAAAACTACCCCAACCCATTTAACCCGACAACGACGATAGAGTATGGCCTCGAGCAGCAGGCACACGTACGACTTCATGTCTATGATATGCTTGGGCGTCGGGTAGCGACACTTGTTGATGGATTGCAGCAGGCTGCTACCTATACCGTCACGTTTGATGCTTCCAGGTTGGCGAGCGGTATTTACCTGTATCGCCTCGAAACTCCGCATCGTGCGTACACGAAGCGGATGATGCTGATCAAGTAAAAGATCATGGGCCGGCAGGGTATTCCTGCCGGCCCATTTTTGTATTGTTTTGGTATTTGCGAGTCTAGGTAGATTATACCTTTGCCACTTGGTCGGGGAAAAGAATGTTTGTGGAATTCTTCGAGCTGCAATTCGATGTTGGGGTAAATCTCGGGGGCGGGGCTGCCAGTTGAGTGGGTACCGGTCTCGGGTGTAAGACTGCGGTTCAATGAGAATCAGGACCTTTTTGAAAAAGCAGCTTCGTAGAGTCGGCTTGGAGGTGAATCGCTTCAATGCAGCGGGTTCGTTTACTTCAAGGAGACAGAGGATGCTGGAGCGTGCAGGGGTAGATCTCGTACTTGATGCCGGGGCAAGCGATGGCGGATTCGCGTCTGAGTTGAGGGATGCTGGCTATCAGGGGCGGATCATTTCATTTGAGCCATTAGAGAAGCCTTACCGATCCCTGTTAGCCAAGGCGACGAAGGACGACAACTGGGAGGTTTTTCAATATGCACTGGGGAGTGTGTCGGAGGAGGCCGAGATGAATATCGCCAAGGATGACAAATGCAGTTCACTCCTGGCTCCCTTGGAACGACAGACGCGAGTATACTCGGGCGCACAGACATCATCCTCAACTATTGTTCAAGTGCGGAGGTTAAGTGATTTGTACGGTGCACAGTTTCAACCTGGGGAGTGCACTTTTTTGAAGATAGATACGCAGGGTTACGAGGGGCATGTGATTGATGGGGCGGGGGGTGTGCTGGACAAGATGGTGGGGATACAGGTTGAGTTGTCTCTGGTACCATTGTTTGACGGAGGTCAGAGTTATGCCAGGCTCTTGCGGGAGCTGGAACGCCGACAATTCCAGCCCGTATTGCTGGAATCCGTGTTCGTTGACCCGGAGACCGAACAGACTCTCCAGGTGGACGCTGTTTTCTTACGTCAGGACCTATAGAAATAAGCTGGCGATTCACGACTCATTGTATTTCTGATTGCTATTTCCGGTGACAGCGGTTTCTTAAGTCAGCCGGAACGGGATAACTGGAATTATGGGATTCTGCTAGCGCCCTGAGGTAACAGGAGGCTTGGCGCGGGGTGGCCAAAGGCGACAGAATAAAATGATGGTCATTGCATGCAGGACTGTACCGGTATAGTACAGTTGTGAATTTATTTTTGGAGTACTTAATGCAGATGGAAACTCTTTATGCGAACCCGGTAATAAATGGAAGGGTCATAGTCTGATTTTGCAGGTATTCCAATTCTGTTTTGCTAGCCTCATGAGGTTTCCCCAAAATTTTGGCCGTTTACTAATCTTTGTTACGCTGGCCTTTTGTGTGGCTCAGGCACATGGCCAACAATTGGATGTCACGTTTCGATGGATACCGGATCGCCCGGTTGTGCGGGCATTTTTGCCCGGTGAGTTTAATGGATGGGGACCAAACAGCGGTGGGCGTATAGCTTCCACAGCGCCTTCACTGATGACCTTTGACAGTACGACGGGAGAATGGTATTACACACACACCTTGGAAATAGGGGATACATACCAGTACAAAGTACATGTTCATCTAAACGAATCAGGGTCCAGCAATGTGTGGATCACCGATCCACTGAATGATCGGACTAATCCGAGTGAGCACAACAATTCAGTTGTAACCATTTCGGATCCCATGGTTTTTCAACTGGCTCTGCGACGTAACAGCGAGGGCGCAGTAACGGGCTTAAGTGCGGGGGTGTTTGCCACGAGGGATCTTGCGGAGCTCACATTTGCAATGAACGGTCAGGAGCAGGATGGACTAGCGTACTATACAGATGGCATCTTCCATTTTGAGCTGGATGCTCCTGCTGCTTGTGATCTGGCATTCACGCTCACGGCCGTAGATAGTGAAGGTAATACAGTAAGCCATACCGTTGGTAAGATACCGCCCTCAGTGGTGGATGCTCCGCGACCCGAAGGGATCATGGACGGGGTTAACTACAATTCTCAAGATCCAACTCAAGCAACATTGTCGGTTTTTGCGCCAGGCAAGTGTTATATGTATGCAGTTGGCGAATTCACTGGATGGGAAGCCAATCAGAGCGGACTAATGAATCGGGATGCGGCTGCCAAAGACAGTATACACTGGTGGCTTACGCTCGAGGGATTAGATCCAGGGCAGCAGATTGGCTATCAATACGAGACTGACGATGGGGTACGATTTGCAGATTTATTCTCAGAAATGATACTTGATCCGGTTCACGATCGGTCAATTCCTTCGGCGACCTATCCTCAGCTGAAAGTTTATCCACATGGTCGTACTCAAGGCCCTGTGTCTGTATTGCAGACGAGCCAGCAGCCGTATGCCTGGAAGGTAAACGACTTTGAGCCTCCAGCCCCAGAAGAGTTGGTGATCTATGAATTATTAGTCCGGGATTTTTTGCATGAACATGACTGGACAACGCTCACAGATACGCTAACCTACCTGCAGCATCTAGGCATCAATGCTATTGAGTTGATGCCGGTGGCTGAGTTTGGAGGTAACATCAACTGGGGGTATCAGCCGAACTTTTATTTTGCACCGGATAAGTATTATGGTCCCGCAGAAGACCTGAAGCGATTCGTGGATACGGCCCATGAGTTGGGAATAGCGGTTATCCTGGATGTCGTGTACAACCACGCGGATATTCCATCCCCATTGATAACGCTCTATGGGGCCAAGGACTCCAACCCGTGGATCAATATACCACCGCGGCATGCGTACAATGTGTTTTTTGATCTCAATCACGAGGATCCCTACACTCAGTACTGGCTGGATCGTGCGAATGCTTATTGGCTTACCGAATTCAGGGTAGATGGCTTTCGCTTTGATTTGTCCAAGGGATTTACGCAGCGTAATACCGGCTCGGACTGGGCAGCATGGGATAGCTATGATGCATCACGTATCCGCTTGATCAAGCGTATGGCAAACAGGATGTGGTCAGTCAATCCAAATGCCTATATAATCCTGGAGCACTGGACACGAGATCGGGAGGAGCGGGAGTTAGCTGGGTATGGTGT
This sequence comes from Rhodothermales bacterium, assembly GCA_022821385.1. Lineage (GTDB taxonomy): Bacteria > Bacteroidota > Rhodothermia > Rhodothermales > Bin80 > Bin80. The sequence continues at coordinate 29,538 of JAJEDR010000083.1, read as the reverse complement.
AGATCAAGGTTTGCCCGGGATGATGGTGTGGGCCAATGTGACGCATCAGTTTTCGGAAGCCGTAATGGGATATAACGGTGGAAATAACAGCGATTTCTCGCGTACCTATTATGGGGATGGAGGCAGGGGATGGGAATTGCCCCATGTAATAACCTACATGGAAAGCCACGACGAACAGTGGCTTATGTACAAAATGCGCCAATATGGGGCTTGTGAGCGCTCTCCATCAGGAGGAGATCTCTGTGATCCATCGCTCGCAGCTAATTCGGGGACCTACAATGTTCGGCACCTACCGATTGCACTTGATCGTCTTAAGATGGCAGGTGCCTTTTATTTTTTACTTCCTGGACCACGTATGCTCTGGCAGTTTGGAGAACTTGGGTACGGATATGGTGACCGTGGAGAAGAATGTCTGGAGCCTAATGATTGTCCACCCTATGCTCCCTCTCGTATAGCCCCTAAACCCATTCGCTGGGACTATTATTATGATCCACTCCGAAAACGCCTCTATGATACATGGTCGGCTCTCATCAACCTGCGCCACAATTATCCGGTCTTTCATAGCACTGAGTCAGAGGTTGCACTTTCGTTAGCGGGGCCGGTCAAGCGTATACATTTGCGAAACGCGGATACGGATATGGAGGCTGTAATTATTGGGAATTTTGGAGTGACCCCCGAACGCAATAGACTCGGGCTGGGAGTTCCCCCTGTATACTGGTACGACTTTTTTTCGGGGGACTCGCTCAACGCAACTGGCAATATTCCCTCAATGTTGCAGCCCGGCGAGTTTCATGTGTATACATCCAAACCTGTCCCACGACCGCCAGAAGGCCTAATTACAGTAGATAGGCAATCCTCTGAACCACAAGTTTCTAGGTTCACATTACTGAGCAATTATCCAAATCCATTCAGGGATCAGACGAATATTCAATTCAGTCTGGATCGAGCACAGCCGGTCCGCATCGAAGTTTTTGATGTGCTTGGTCGCCGGATCACTCGGTTAGTGGACGAAGTACTTTTATCGGGTACGCATTCAGTGACACTGGATGCTGTTTCGCTACCGTCCGGGCTTTATACAGTTCTTATGTCTGGTGAATCTTCAATAGCGTCTCTGCCGGTCTTGCTGGTTCGGTAGTATTGCGGAAAATTGGAACCACCGGGACATATTGAGTGTCACACTAGGCTGTGGCGGTTTGCAACTTAAAACTTGCTCAGCGACGCCGCCGAGGAGTTGTTAGATTTTTGGCTTGCTTTTAAATTCGTTGCGCCTGTTACTTTGTCGGAGCGCATTGAAGGTGCTGTTAATCTGAGGCATGGTTCCATATAAATACGTACAGTGGGATCCAGAGAAGCATGGTGCGAAAACCTCCACCTTTGAGCAACTCTTTGACCTCTTCCAGCAGCTACTCCAGTACACCGCTGGAGATGCTAGTGAGGCATTGAATTGGCTTACCCAGTTGGATGAGCAGTACAGCCTAACTGATTCGGAAACAGGTATTGGAGATTTTATTGAGGAGCTCAAGGCACGCGGTTATCTGCGGGAGAACGATGGTACTTTTCAGATCACTGCGAAGACGGAGCGGAGCCTCCGGGCTCGTTCACTGGAGGAGGTTTTTCGGCAGCTTCGTAAAGGAGGTACGGGAAGACATCCGACACCCTTTGAAGGTAAAGGAGATGAGCGCCTGCCGGAAACACGACCGTGGGAGTTCGGGGATGATCCACACCTATTGAATATCACCGACACACTCTCCAATTCTTACAGGCGAGGTGGGCTTGATGACTGGTCACTGGAGGAAGAAGACTATGTACTTCACCAAACGGACCATCAGTCAAACCAGTCTACCGTGCTCATGATTGACCTTAGTCATTCAATGATCCTCTATGGCGAGGACCGTATTACGCCTGCTCGTAAGACTGCTATGGCGTTGTCAGAGCTGATATTGCGCCGCTACGCCAAGGATACGCTTGACATTGTAGCATTCGGAGATGATGCTTGGGAGGTATCAATAAAGGATCTACCATATCTGCAGGTTGGGCCGTATCATACGAACACGCGTGCGGGGCTGCAGCGGGCCCGAGAAATCCTGCGGCGGCGCAAGAATCGAAACAAACAGATATTTATGATCACCGATGGCAAGCCAAGCTGCCATTTTGATCAGGGGCGTCTCTACAAAAATGTGTTTGGGTTGGACAGGAAGATTGTTAACAAAGTGCTGGACGAAGCTGTAATATGTCGCCGCGAGGGGATAACGATCACCACGTTTATGATTGCTAGGGATCCATACCTGCAGGGGTTTGTTCGCCAGTTGACCGAAGCGAACCGCGGGCGGGCTTATTATGCGGATCTTAATAATTTGGGGGAGTTTCTGTTTGAAGACTATGTACGCAACCGGCGCAAGCGTCTACACTGAGGGGTAAGTACAGTGAAGTCGCCGATTCTACCTAAGAAGCGTCTGGGACAGCATTTTCTAACGGATCCCAACACTGCGCGTCGCATTATTTCTTCGCTTCGGGCGCCGAGTGATGCCCATGTTGTGGAGATTGGCCCGGGGACTGGCGCACTCACAGTTTTTTTGCAGGAACGATTTTCGCAGTTTGAAGCCATTGAAGTGGATCCACAGGCGGTGGCCTATTTACGCACCAGTTACCCGAAGTTGCACGTGCGGGAGGAGAATGTGTTGAGCATTGACTGGCGGCGTTTGGACAACCCTCCTTTACATATCATTGGCAATCTGCCCTATAACATCACCAGTCCGATTCTTTTTGGGTTGCTGGCTGCGCACGACGTAATTGCTGAGGCGGTTCTCATGGTACAAAGGGAAGTGGCTGAGCGAATTGTAGCCAAGCCTCGAACCAAGGCATATGGTATCCCAAGTGTATTTGCGCAGCTGTATGCACGCCCAAGTGTGCTGTTTAAGGTCAGTCGCAACATCTTCGCCCCCAAGCCGGCCGTCGAAAGCACTGTAATTCGGCTGGAATTTGAGGATGTGGAGATTCCAGATGTGGATACGGGTCTATTGCATGCTGTGGTTCGTGCAGGGTTTAGTATGCGTCGTAAAGTACTTCGCAACAGCCTTCGGCAGTGGGCTGGTGAACGGGATATTCCAGATTATTGGAAGCGATGTCGTGCGGAGGAATTATCACCTGCAGATTATGTGGAACTTGCGCGTTACCTTCAAAAGCGTTAGAAGCGCTAACTAGCTTTTCAATCGCTAATCAATACTTCGTCGTGTCTGATTCCGCTACCGACATAGTTAAAATTTCGCCGCTTCCTGAGCTGAGCGCCGAGATAGCTGAAGCAGTTGAGGAACGGCTTGAGGAAGGTGATCTTTCTGCCGCGGTAGACTTGGTAGGTGGACTTCATCCAGCCGACATCGCGCGACTCGTTACCGAACTAGGGCGCGAGCATGCCGCGAGTCTGACGCTTGCACTGCCGACCATTACCGGCGCACAGGTGCTTTCGGAATTGGACGAAGCATTCTGTGCAGATCTGCTTGCAGCTACTCCCACCAAGCGCGTGACCTCTCTTCTCAATGAGTTGGAATCCGATGATGCTGCTGATGTTCTGGGGCAGTTGGATGAGACAGTGCGCCAGCGTGTTCTGCGCGTTTTGGAAGATCGCGAGGCCGTGCGTGGCCTACTGGCCTATGGGGAGGAAACTGCAGGCGGTATTATGGCTGCTGAGGTTGTCACGGTGCTCGCCAACTGGACGGTCACCGAGGCTACAGAAGAAATTCGCCGTAACGCAGAAAACACGCAAGATCTGTATGTGGTCTTTGTTACTGACCCTTCCAAGCATCTGGAGGGGTTTGTGACCATTCGACGCCTGTTGCTGTCACCCGCTGAGGCTATAATTGGTGATGTAATGCGTACGGATGTGCGGTATGTGACCACGGATGTGGACCAGGAAGAGGTTGCGCGGACTATGGAACGGTACGATTTGGTGTCTCTGGCGGTGGTGGATGATGAGCAGCGCTTGGTTGGTCATGTTGCGATTGATGACGCAATGGATGTTATTCTGGAAGAGGCCGAAGAGGACTACCAGCGACTAAGTGGTATTACTGGTGATGAGGAGCCCACAGACTCGGTATTTCGAATTACCCGTGGTCGGTTACCCTGGTTATTTCTGGGTATGCTTGGGGCTGTATTTGCGGGGAGTGTCATTGGCGTTTACGAGGAAAATATCCGGCGCGCCTCGGTTCTCGCGGCATTCATCCCGGTTGTCATGGCAATGGCTGGGAACGCCGGGATTCAGAGTTCGGCTATTATTGTCCAAGGTCTGGCATCCGGTGAGGTTTGGTCTGCCAATATGTTTCGGCGTCTAGGCAAAGAGGTTCTTGTGGCTATAGTCAATGGCTTGGCCTTAGCGATAATGATGCTGGTTGTAGTTCTGCTGCTGTTTGGCTGGGTGGCGACGGTCTGGTCCTCTGTGGTGATGCCTGTTCCCGAGCCCATGCGACTTGCCGTAACCGCGGGGCTATCGCTCTTTGCAGTAATCGTGCTGGCTGCTGTCATTGGGGTTGCTACACCATTAATGCTTGACAGGATTGGAGTGGATCCAGCACTGGCTACGGGTCCCTTTATCACCACCAGCAACGATATCATCGGGCTTGTCGTGTTCTTCATGCTGGCGGCGACACTTTATCTGCCGTTTGTTTGAGTCAATTCACAGTGAGTGATTCTAATGCGGCGGGGAAGGGTAGATGGTTCCGGGCGCGTTCAAAAGTGAGATCTTCCAGATCCTAAAGATCGCGCTACAGTGGAGAGGTAATGCATATTCCGAGCGAACTGGGGCACTGATTCCGAGCGAAGCGGGGCACCATTCCGAGCGAAGCGGGGGCACCATTCCAAGCGAAGCGGGGCGCCGTTCCGAGCGAAGCGGAGCACTAATCCGAGCGAAGTGGAGTACTATTGGCACCGGCAAAAAAAATCGTCGAACAACGATCTACCCGCGGTTCAGATTCGCTGAAAGATGAGCCCAAGAGAACACTTCTTTGAGCGCACTCCACCTTGCAGAGCACAAGTCGGAGGACATGCTCCACTCTAACGAATTTGGGTCAGAGAAACAATTGCTCTTGGGCGCGCGCATTATTGATGTCTACCTCGTTAACCATGTTCGCATTGAAATGAATGAAGCGCTGCTGAATTGCAGGGTCGGATGTGGCAAGTATCTGTACCGCCAATAGAGCGGCGTTCTTTGAGCCATCGATGGGCAGGGCTTCCACAGGAATTCCGCTTGGCAAGCGAACAAGATAACTCTGACAGGAAGATCGAAAATAAATGCCTGATGCACGCGCACATATCAAGGCAATTCCGCAAATCCCCCGCATATAAGGTGTCCCACTTTCACCGGATTAGCGTCCCAGATCAATCGGATTAGCGTCCCAGATCAATCGGATTGGTGTCCCAGATCAATCGGATTGGTGTCCCAGATCAATCGGATTGGTGTCCCAGATCAATCGGATTGGTGTCCCAGATCAATCGGATTGGTGTCCCACTTCCACCGGATTACGTGTCCCAGTTCCAGCGGAATATACGGGCTTGGCCTCCCCGAAGAGCTGTTTCAGGCAGCGGTAACGGCGAAATCACGTCCAATATCTTCGCAAAAATCGATGCTGCCCTTTGAAGTATCGTTCTCCGAAATTGAACGGATTCTTCAATAGTTTCGAATTAATAATAATATAACCGATATGGCCTGATATATAATAGAAAAAGAATATAAGTGACGTAAAAAATACGTGAATCGTTACTAAACTATCAGGGAATTAGTAAGGGAGTTGTCCGGTAAAGGGAGACTGTTGCACAAAGCTATCGATTTTGACCATTGAAGTATTCTTATCCAAAATTTCGCGGCTTTTTTTCGACAGACTCGATCAGTCAGGCGATGGGTACAGCGTCGATCGCTGGAGTGAGATCAGCGCATTCCGCACAATTGTTTGTGAGCCTCTCCCCCGGTAGTAACGGGCGGCATTAGTCAAGGTAATCTTAATATTAGGAGGTTTTAGAATGGCCAGCATAGTCAAGTTCGAACATGTGCTTCAAGGTTGTGAAGACGATGCATTCGAAAATGGGATACGAATTGAAACTGAGTTGATACCCTTGGGTGGACCAGGTAGCCCTGTCAAACCAGCAGTGTACGCAGGGGGGCGATACCAGCGTGATCGTCGCTGGTCCTGCCCCGAGGATTCAGAAGCTCAACATGTCATCGTGGTCGACAATGTACCTTCCCAAGCGAACCGTTTGGAAGAGGCACTTCGTCGTCATCGAGAGTCAATAGAGTTACCAGAATTTATTCTTGATTTCTCTGAAATCGGATACTTACCCTCTCACTTGCCAAGGAGTCTTTCAAGCTTTCAATTTCCACATCGCAACGCAGACGCTTACCTGAGAGATGCGATGTTAAATGGGGAGGATTTCATCAATACAGATTTGGGTAGAAAGATATTCAATGCTACTACCCAGAATTGTGGTCATCTGATGGCATGGTTCCCGCAAGCACTTTTGTACGGATTTTGGCAGTCGCACCTAGGTAAGAAACGGTCTAATAGTAAGCATGCTCGCGCATGGGTTTCTGAAATCATTGGTTGGCAACCAGCGGAAACCGAAACACGAGTCTTTGGTCTGAAAGGTGATGATCTTAACCTGAATGTTGATGATCCTATAACTATCAATCCTAATGACCAAACCCAATGGAAAATTGGAAAGGATGCGAACATTGAAGATGGGAGAACAAAGAAATTGTCTGAAATAGGGCACGGTCAAGTCCCGTTCACAGGAAACGATGCGAGTTTGGCAGCAATTTCGTTTACGCGTATCTCACAGACAGCTACTGTTTCATTTGCGCAACTGCGCAGGATCCGTGTGGATGATCAGTTTGGATCCAAGAAGAATGCAGCTTGTCGTGCCATATTGGTTGCTCTCGGTCTGCATGCACACCAACTTGCCTTTGGTCGTGGATTCTCGCTGCGCTCGGGGGCTGATCTTCGCCCCCATGCCACAAAGTGTACGTGGCTTGGAAGCGATACCGACTCTCAGATTGATTTAGGCACTGCTGAAGACACCCTTGATTTGCTTCAATCTGCAAAGCGATACGCCGAATCGGTTGGCATAACGCTCGACGGTTGGCGTAAGCAGCCGACAATACTCAAACCGAAGGACAATCTGAAGGAAGCAATTCGTGCAACGTGGCCCCAAACCACCGACTGATGTTGGCAATATCAGTGGAGCTACTGCACGCAACCTTTCGCGGAGATCCAAGCGGCGCGGCTAACACGGGTCGATTATCTCAGGGAGAGTGGCCCCCGTCGCCAATGCGCCTTTTCGCCGCCTTTGTTGCTGCAGACGGGACAAGAGAGAACTGTTGGGCAACAGATGGTTCGGAACTCAGCTGGTTTGAGCAATTGTCGCCACCGGTTATCTACGCCGATTCGACTCCATTGCACAAAACTTTGTTGCCGAGGTATGTCGTGCGCTACCGTCACACGGGACTGTCAAAAAAGTTAAAGGAATTGACGTGCCAGAAGGAGTACATTAACCGCGAAAGTACGCTTGTTCAACCGGGTGTTCGAGTTTCTCCACGGGATTCACACATTGTGTACTTCTGGGACGTTGAGACTCCAGATACATCTATTTTCAAGGCACTTCAACGACGTGCTGCACGAGTGGGGTATCTTGGCGCGTCCGATTCACCTGTTAGAGTGCGTGTCTCAAGTTGCGCGTCGGTGATTGCAGACAAAACTCATGCCTTCGTTCCCGACGATTCGGGTGGTGCAGTGATTAAAGTTGCACAACCTGGCGATTTAAGGGTCTTGGATCGATTTTACGATCAATGGCAAAAACGTGGTGCTTCTGTAAGCCGGTCACAGTTTCCTGCGCTTGGTCGTGGGTATCGCTACCGTCCGCCCATGTTATCCAAACGGGTTGAACTGGGAGAGGTAGTCGCGTGGATGCGCCTTGACTCAGCTGTTTCTGGTCGCAGGATTTCCACAGTCACACAACTATTTAAACAGTCTGTTCTTAGCCAGTACCAACATCTCTATGGAGAGCCACCCCAAGTTCTGCATGGCCACGGATTTCGCGGCAAGGGTTATGAAATTGCGCGATACTTGGCTCTCCCAGATGCGGGCTATCCCAGATCGGAAGGCCGAATTCACGGTATGGCGTTGTGGATGCCTCCTGGAATCAGCTCACTAGAGTATGAGCGTTCTCGTACCGCAGCTTATGCTGTGAGACGGCTTACTGGGCCATCCATCAGGATATCGCTCGAGCTTCATCTTGAGCCTCATTCTCGGAATGATCGTCCAGTAGCCGCCAACTCGTGGAGGTGGCTTGGTCCGTCAAAGGAATGGGTGACAGCCTTCCCAGCGATTCATGAGCGGCGGCGAACTCCTAACTTGAACGAGATAGGTCGGTGGTGCAATCACGCAGGATTACCTAGGCCAATCGAAGTTCGGTCATCGCGTACTCCCATGGTCCCTGGGGCAGTTGATCTGTCCCCTGTTGAGGTGAATCGTCGCGACAGACCTGCGTTGCCATACTCTCACATCTGGATGCGGTTTTCTCAGGATATCAGTGGTCCAGTTGTAGTCGGATCCGGGCGACAGCGGGGGTTCGGTCTTTGTATTCCACTAAAGCAAGGACTACGGTCTAGTTCATGAATCTTCAAGGTTCAAATGGCATGGATGTATCCACGGATATGCCAGAGTTCAACGAGTTCTACCGGGTGATTAATAAACGTGAGCCGTTTCCCTGGCAGTCTCGCTTGGCAAATCACATCGCTTTAACAGGTAGGTGGAACACCGAAGTTGGTGTGCCTACAGGACTAGGCAAGACCGCATGCTTAGAAATCGCTGTGTGGTGGTTGGCATCGCAAGCTACACGCGATCCTGCCCAGCGAATTGCACCAACACGTATCTGGTGGGTGGTTAACCGGAGGGTGCTTGTAGATTCGACATTTAAGCATGCCGAGAAAATAAAAAATACGCTAAGTGCCCCCGAATTGGCAGAGCTTCAGGAGGAAGATCAAGAGATTGTAATGACCGTAGCGAATCGGTTACGATCTATTGCAGGCAACCCCACAGCTACACCGCTTGAGGTGATTCAATTGTGTGGGGGAATCGCTTCCCGTCGGCCGACTACTCCGTCGCAACCGGCTATCATTCTGTCTACGCTCCCCATGTATGGCTCCCGAATGCTATTTCGCGGTTATGGCTCCAGTCGGGAGATGAGGTCTATTGATGCCGCAATGGCGGGAACCGACAGCCTTGTCTTACTAGATGAGGCCAATTTTACACCCCATTTGAGGACACTGTGTTCAGCAATGTCGGACTGTACGATCCGCGTAAATCCTATTTTGAACGAAGCCCGTTCGAGGCCAACGCTGGTTCAATTGACGGCCACGGGTGGCCAAATCAACGAAGGGAGGTTTACGCTTGATGATGAAGACCGGAGGCTTCCTGTAGTACGGGAACGCTTAGGTGCGGTGAAGCTACTTGAGCTTAGGATTAAGACGACCAAGCGTGAGCGCCACTTGGTGGAGGCTACGTGCGATGTATTGCATAAGGCCCCAACTTGGTCAACTTGTATCGTTTTTGTGAATACCCCAAAGACTGCGCGAAGGGTCTATTCCTGCCTAACGAGTCTGATGGATAGAGCAGAGATACTGCTGATTACTAGCCGGATGCGTGAGCGAGAAGCAGAACAGATTCGGAAACGGGTTCTGCATCCCGTACACGGGATGCTCGCTTCAAGTAATACATATGGTGAGCGCAACCGTCATCTTATTGTTGTTGCTACACAGACATTGGAGGTCGGAGCGGATATTGATGCAGAATACCTTGTTACAGAACAGTGCGGGATTCGAGCACTAACGCAGCGACTAGGCCGATTAAATCGCCTCGGGAGATTTAAAGATTCAGTTGCCGTATACGTGCACATGCCCACTGGTAAGCGCCTATCAAAAGTAGAGAACTGGTCTGTCTATGGTAGTGAGCCAAAGGCCCTGCTTAGTAAACTACAGGATCTTGAGGATGCCTCGGATGAGGTGAATTTATCCCCTGGGTGTGTAGCAACAATGTTAGGCTCCCCGAATGATGATTCTGGTCGGGCGCCAGAATTATCGCCAGGAATTTTATGGGAATGGACTAAGACCTCTTTTCCACCCGATGGCGAGGCCCCAGTGGAGCCGTATTTTAGCGGTATCAGAGGAGCTAGAAGGCTCGTAACTGTAATTTGGAGAGCCCACGTACCTTCAGAGGGGCAACGATTGTGGCCTCGCGCTAGGAATCATGAGACAATTGATGTTCCCATTGGCGAAGTTAGGGAAGTGTTGAAAGATGACTTGAGACAAAGTAAGGTCGTCCGATTGGGTTCTGACGGCATAACTGTCGAGGAGACCTCACGTATTAGGCCGGGGGATCAGATCGTGTTACCCACAAGCCGCGGTCTTATGGACGAATTCGGCTGGAATCCTGAGTCTACCGACCGGGTTGAGGACGTATCTCTGGTGGAGTACGGATTGCCACTAGATGCTGAGGCAATTAAGCGCATCTGTGGCATTTCGATCAGTAGGCAGCTCTTGGCTACAATTCTAAACAAGTCAGATGATAGTAAGGAGATTGAACCACAGCAAAAAACCTACGCAATTAACGACCTTCTTTACGCTATTAGCCAGACGGTTCCATTTGGCTGGAATCCGGAAGAATGGGGCAAGTTTGTTAATTCACTGAATAAACAGGTTGTGGAAGTCCCAAAGGAAGTGCCTCGACTACAGACAACCCAGCCGAAACCCGAAATTCCAAGCGATGATTTCGATGAAAGATCTCTTGCCGCCATTGCGGTAGAACTGGAGTCGCATTGTGAGGCCGTAGCCGTTTCAGCCAAAAATGTCTGCGCTTGCCTTGGGTTGTCATCTAATTTAGCTGATGTAGTGGAGCATGCTGGCAGGTTGCATGATATAGGTAAAGCGGACCAACGATTTCAGCGGTGGCTCAAATCAGATTGGAATCAAGGTTGTACACTATTGGCCAAGGCAGATATACCTCGCCATCAATGGGAGGCGAGGCGACTTCTTGCTGGGTGGCCGCAAGGTGGCCGCCATGAAGCCTTGTCGGCTCGTTTGGTTCGGGTTTGGCTCAATGAAAATCCAGATTGGGGTGACTCAATTAGCAGGGATCTTCTTGTGCATCTGGTAATCAGCCATCATGGGGAAGGTCGACCGCTTGTTAAGCCCGTTGATGACAATGTTTGTCTCACTCTTGAGGCGTCAATATCAGGAGAACCGGTGAGTGTTTCAGCTGGCCTTGAGGTTGCAGACTGGGAGCAACCATGTCGATTTCAAAAACTAAACAATCATTTCGGACCATGGGGATTAGCGTTACTTGAGGCCATACTGAGACTTTCAGATCATGCGGTATCCTCGGGAGTAGATTTGATACCAGAAGCAAATCAATGACATCTAAAGAGATTATTTGCCCCGGATTACCCGGCTATTGGGTCAATGCGTGGCTTGCTGCAGTTGGAGTTACCGTACTAGATCCGCGCATCCACCTGCGCTGGACAATCGATGGAGAACCTACGGCGGTATTTTCGGCTACAAAGATTCACCCAATCAATGCTCTTCTCGAGTCATGGCCGAGCAAAAAGTTGCTAGACGATCTTCCCATTGCTGAGTGTTGGAAAGGTAATGATCCAATGCGGCGAAAAGTTTCGGTGGAAACATTCATGCAAAGAGCGCGGGAAACTCGCGGACACCCATATTCATGGACTTTGTCATCAACTATGACTGATCTGTGTGTTGATAAGAATGGCGAAGTTGAGCATGCTCCGTTTGACCCGGCTGGGCCAGGATCAACAAAGTGGTTGCAGCATAGGTTAATTAAACTGCAAGAGCATTTTGACGTATCTGAAACGCGAGTGCGAGAATCATTGAGGGGATGTGCCATCCGAGTTAAGGGTAATGGTTTGGGATTCGACCAAACTAGGCTTGGATCATCGTCCGACCATACGTCAAAATGGGTCGATCCGGTCGTAGAAACGCTTGCGTTCTTTGGTCTCAAGATACTTCCTGTTCGAGGCAATGGAGTAGATCAAAGGCTAGACAATAATGTGAGAACTGGGAAGAGACAGCGAGGTTGGAGGACAAGTTCATCGGATGGAAATATTCGTCAGTTTCATTGGCCAGTATGGCGTCAATGCTTGGACCATGCTGGCATAGATGCACTCATGGATGTTTGGAAGCCATCACATAAGCACACCTGGGATTCGTTGGGAGTTCATGCAGGTTGGCGAAGTGTTCAGTATACGCCAGTGGGATCAGCAGATACGACTAGAGGATTTGGGAGTGAGCGATTGTGAGTGTTAATCCTATTGTCTTTGGACGAACAAAACTAGTTAAAATCTGGGAGGAGCACGAGGAAACTGAAATCCGACATCAACTCCTGGGCCGACTTGTTGGTCGTTGGGAATTGCCATCAATGCAGGCCACTTTACTGGCTCGTTATCTACGAGGGGATCTACCACCACATCCCCCATTTATCTTACCATAGGGCTAATGGACATTCTTGCAGCATATAATATCGCTGACACGGAATATTCCGGGGCTTCAGGACTGACACGTATTGCAGAGGTCTGTGTAAGTTATGGGCAACGCATACAGTCCTCAATCTTCGAATGTAGACTGTCACCTACTCGATTCGCCAAAATGATTACAGAGGTCGAAAATGAAATTTATGATCAAGTTGACTCTGTCCTGATCGGTTTCCCGGTAATATGGATGACTCAAAGGCGCGATTCGGCATTTCACAAGCTAGGTGATCCTTGGGTACCCTAACGTGTCTGCGAACCTCGTGTGATTCTGTGCACTTGCCTGGAGAACTTTGGTAATGTGCACTAGATCTTGCCGTGGATGCGGGCTATCTCGTCCAATAAATGCCAGTTGATGTTATTATTGTCAGTGCAGGGCTTGTATTTTCCAGACGGGATAACAAGATATTCCATATTAGCCCAGATTGCACATTTAGGGAGTGTCGCCGGGGTTTATGCCTTGGCCTTAGTTGAGCGGTTTTTTCTGTCCGGTTTTTTTCATAGCGATTTTCAAGTGTCGCCGGGGTTTATGCCTCGGCCTTAGTTGAGCGCGGTTGAGGATTTGCGTTTGCGGTGATGTTTCTCTGTGTAGCCGAGGATATGCCTCGGCCTTTGTTGAGCGGACTTTGGGACTTGTCTATGTCTTATACTGTTTAGGCGTGTCGCCGGGGTGTATACCTCGGCCTTAGTTGAGCGAGGGTGGTATTTCTCTTGAATTATCCTGCTCCTGATGTGTCGCCGGGGTTTATGCCTCGGCCTTAGCTAGGCATATAATGACTAGGTTGCAATGTTGCAAGTTTTATTGGGTGTCGCCGGGGTTATGCCTCGGCCTTAGTTGAGCGGACTTGCCTTGCTTCTTTCTCGCGAAGGTCAGATTGGTGTCGCCGGGGTTTTGCCTCGGCCTTAGTTGTGCGCTCCCCGGTATATCAGTGGAGTGTTTCTGCATTGCGGAGCGGTTCGTGTCGGCGTGTTTTCCGCTAGTAGAATTGCAAGCAATCCACTCGCGGTTCAGCTACGCTGAAAAATGAGCACAAAGAAAAAATTCTTTGAGCATCCTCCACCTTGCAGAGCTACAATTCAAAGGACAAGCCCCACTCTGACGAATCTAGGTCAGGCAAACAGTTGCTCTTGGACGCGAGCATTCTTGATGTCTACCTGATCAACCATGGCCGCTTTATAATCAATAAATCGCTGCTGAAGTGCAGGATCGGATGTGGCAAGTATCTGTACCGCCAGTAGAGCAGCGTTCTTTGAGCCATCGATGGCCAAGGCTCCGACAGGAATGCCGCTTGGCATCTGTACGGTGGCCAGAAGGGCATCAAGGCCTTGAAGTGCACCGGAATTGATTGGTACGCCAAGCACGGGGAGGGGGGTGTTGGCTGCGAGCACACCTGCCAAATGTGCCGCTACACCTGCACCGGCAATCAATACTTTGATCCCCCGGGTATGAGCAGTAGTTGCATACTGATGCGCACGATCAGGTGTACGGTGTGCGCTCATGACATTTAATTCATAGGGAACGTCAAAAGACTTCAGAATATCTGCGGCTTTGCGCATGATGGGGAGATCAGAGTCACTCCCCATTAGGATTCCGACTAAAGGCTTCATATACTGAACGTGAAATGTTAATGGATTGAAAAGAAAAGATCAGCCATGCAGGAGCCGCTCAAGGGCAACCTCGCTAGCTACAAGCACGTCACGTGGTTTAGCTCCGGCAGGTGGTCCGACGACACCGGCCTGCTCCAGCTGATCAACGATCCGAGCGGCCCGTGTATAGCCAATAGATAACTTGCGCTGAATCAATGAAACAGAACCCTGCTGTTCCCGCACAATGATTCGTGCAGCTTCCTCAAAGAACTGATCCGTGGCGCCGTCCTGAAACGACTGGTCGTAGGAAGAGCCCTTGGCGGGCTCAAGTTCGACCTTGGGTAACCGATATGAGCTTGGCTCCGGCTGCTTCCTGATATAATCAATCAATCGATCAATCTCCTTGCCAGAAACAAAAGGTCCCTGCAGGCGCAGGACTCTGCTGCTATTCATATACAACATATCTCCATTACCAACCAGCTGCTCAGCTCCATTCTGGTCAAGGATAGTCCGTGCATCAACTTTAGAGGCAACCTGGAAAGCGACACGAGAGGGGAAATTTGCTTTGATGAGTCCAGTGATCACATCCACAGACGGGCGTTGGGTTGCCAAGATCAAGTGAATGCCTATAGCCCGCGCCTTCTGGGCAAGTCGCGCGATGGGTGCTTCAACTTCCTTTCCTGCAGTTAGCATAAGGTCAGCCAGCTCATCAATGATCACCACAACGTATGGAAGATATTTGTGGCCATCGGCAGGGTCAAGTGCCCCCTCAGAATATCGGGTATTGTAACTCTTGATTCCGCGCACACCAGCGTCTTTGAGAAGATCATAACGCGCATCCATTTCCTGTTCACAGGCTTTCAGGATGTTGAGCGCGTCTTCAACCTCCGTGGTAATGGCGTCGCTCCCGTCCTCCGGCATGGCCAGAAAATGATGCTCAAGCTCCTCATACTGCTGAAGCTCAACCTTTTTTGGGTCAATCATCACGAATTTCAGATCCGACGGAGCACATGCATATAGAAGCCCCGTGATCAACGTATTGAGACCGACGGATTTACCGGATCCTGTAGCTCCTGCGATCAATAAGTGTGGCATTTTGGTGAGGTCCTGCACGAAGACACCTCCCTCAATGGTCTTGCCCAGCACAACGGGCAGCTCCATATTGGACTCTTGGAACCGAGTTGTATTGATCACTGATCGAACTCGCACAAGCTCTCTCTGCCTGTTCGGTATTTCTACGCCAACGGCAGATTTATTGGGGATAGGGACAATCATCCGAATTCCCTGCGCAGCCATAGCCATAGCCAAGTCATCTTCCAGTGACTTGATACGACTGACCTTCACACCGGGAGCAGGCGTAAGTTCATAGAGCGTGACGGTAGGCCCCACTTTGGCGTTTACCTCAATGATTTCAATCTTGTGTCGGGCGAGTTTTTCGACGAGTTTGATCTTGTTCTCTTCCAACTCCTCATAGTCAATCTCTTGCTCGGTTTCCTTTGGAGCTTCCAGCAGTCGAATATGTGGGAACTTGTACTTACCTACGCCCGCAATTTGAGTGCTCCGGGATCTCGATGCATGCCCTGCCTCCTCAGTAATCTGTCCGGTAACCTTGAGCTCCAAGCCGGTTTGATCAACCTCCATAGTAGGTTTATCAGCAGGGAGGGTCGTTGCTCGTGGTTGTTCTAGTTCGACATTCTGCTCAGGTTCGGAATCCGCGTTATTAGAGCGTGTATCCACCGATACAGGAGAGGACTGGGGGTCAAGATCTTCCCAGGTTGATTGCAATCGATCCTTGCCAGAAGCCTTCTCCTCCGCACGCTCTTCTCTGGATTTCTCTCGGTGTTCCTTCATCACCCGAGACATAGTTTTCCATACCTGCTCTGGTCGGTCCAGCCAATGCTGAATGTCCGGATTAATGGTTAGCATCAGCCCAACAACGAGACTAGCGCCCAGGATGACCCATGATCCAAGCCAGCCTACTATTTCATTCAACCAGAATGCTGCCCGAAAACCAAAATCACCTGCCCAGATCTCTAGTTCAGACATAGGCGCGTATAAGCTGAGACGACCAAATATGATAGCGCCTAGACAAACGATCCAGATCACATGTATCGCGGGTATCCAGATGGCCCTCAGTGGTCGCTTTCTGAGGACGGTGTAGCCGCACAGGAGTACGATAATAGTCAGGAAGAGGGAGGTATACCCGAAAAAAGAAGGTACAATTGCATGTGCAAGCCACGCCCCAACAGCTCCTACAGCGTTGTTGACGGATATACCCTCAAGGGGGAATAGTAATTCCCAGAAAGATTTCCCCTCAATAAGAGTACTGTCTGATGAAGAGTAGGTACCGCCGGCAATAGCAAGAAAGACTCCGAGTGTGAGTATGAGAATCCCCAGAACTTCCTGTCTTCTTCTGGTTTTTGAGCGTGGTTTAGTCTTGGATGAGGTCGAACTGCCTCGCCTGCGGTTGGCTTTACGATCGGCCATTAAAGAAAAACTTCAAATTTATAAAATGTACAGACCAACCAAGATACGACGCAGGGTATTATATCTATCTAGTCGGCTTCCTGTGAAATGGTAATTTCCGCACAAACGCATCCAGTGTTCGGGATCGGATACATATACCTACCTTACTCCCGGGAGTTGTGAACGCCGGATTGTTTGGAACATACGCGAGTGCTATACCACAACTCAGTGTGGGAGACTGGGATCCGCTGGTGACATGACCAATAGGTTGTCCAGCTTCAGAAACGACCGTGTAGCCTGATCTAGGTATTCCTCTCCCGTCCATGACTAGGCCAACCAGACGGCGCTCAGGGCCACTGGCTTTGATGCTCTGTAGAGCCTCCCGGCCGACAAATGCTCCCTTCTGCAGTTTGGTAACCCAGCCCAAGCCGGCCTCATAGGGGTTGATATTTTCGGTTAGCTCATTTCCGTATAGGCAGAAACCTGCTTCAAGCCGAAGTGTGTCTCGCGCCCCAAGGCCGACAGGCGGCAGGTTGTAGTCCGAACCGGCCGCCATAATCGCATCCCAAAGTGCACTGGTATTTTCAGATTCAACATAAAACTCAAGCCCGACCTCTCCGGTGTAGCCAGTCCGGGAAACGATCACCTTATTGAAGCCCATGAATTCACCCGCGGCCGGTCGCAGGAAGTGAAAATTTGATAATTGGTGAACAGGTTCTCCCAGGAGTTCGGCTCCAATCTTCAGCGAGTCTGGTCCCTGCAATGCGAGTAGTCCCATTTGATCCGATACATCATGCAGATCTGCGCCCATAGGGTTATTGGCCTGCATCCACTCAAAGTCCTTCTCCGTATTGGATGCATTGACCACGAGCATGTAGGCACCATGATTGACTTTGTACACGAGCAGGTCATCAATCACTCCTCCTGTCTCATTGCACATCAGGGTGTACATTGCTTTCCCAATACTCAGCCGGGAGACATCATTGGTTACCAGGTGCTGCACAAAATCATCTGCCGTCGTTCCCATGGCAAAGATTTCTCCCATGTGGCTTACGTCAAATAATCCCGCGGACTTGCGAACGGCCTTATGTTCATCCAGAATACTGGAGTACTGCAGTGGCATACTGTAGCCGGCAAAGTCGACCATACGGCCCCCTTGAGCTACATGCGTTTCATTTAGTGCGAGTTTACGTGACATACCTCTAGAATTATGGGAGTCTGTGCGCGCGGCAACCTTGTGACTTTAACGCTGCTACCGCCGCGTCGGCCGTCCTATCGTCCTCCAGACTTATCCTGAATGCGCCGCCAGTACCCTCACGAATTTTGAGCAGCTCAATGTCTTTGATGCTGATCCCCTGCTTAAAAAGCGTTCCTGTGATATGTGCCAGCACTCCCGGCTGATCTTTTGCGTACACGAATACATCGCTCAAGGGTCGAAGAAATCCCTTAAAATCCCGGGGGATGGCTTTGCGGATCGCGCGCGCCCGCTCAAATATAGGACGGAGCTCCTGAAGATCACCGCCGTAGTGCAGTTGTTTCCGCGTGAATTCCAAGGCGTAAATCAATTCATCAAGTGCTGTTCCAACGTCCGTGCGATTAGCTTCAAGGACAGCAGACCACATCTCAAAAGGCGAGGAGGCAATTCTCGTCATGTCCCTGAATCCA
The DNA here is from genome assembly GCA_022821385.1 of Rhodothermales bacterium. Classification (GTDB taxonomy): domain Bacteria; phylum Bacteroidota; class Rhodothermia; order Rhodothermales; family Bin80; genus Bin80. The sequence goes on along the minus strand of JAJEDR010000083.1, from coordinate 11,238 downwards.
CCTGCGGCCAACTGCAAAGTGATTGGGTTAGCCTGGCTTCGGTCGGCCGCAATGTTCATCAGATTTGTGGCCAAAAGCTGCGGTAGGTGACTGACACAGGCGACCACACGATCATGCTGTACGCTGTCCATGGAAAGTACTCGTGCTCCTGTGGACTCCACGAGATACGTCAGCGTACGATAGGCGTCGGAGTCTTCCTGCCCGTCTGGGCAGAGGACGTAAACAGCATTTTCAAAGAGAAAAGAGTCTGCTCCCTTTAGGCCACTCTGTTCAGATCCGGTCATGGGATGCCCTCCGATGAAACGGATACTGTCTGGCAGGAGGTGCGCTGCTGCTTTGATCACAGGTTGCTTTACAGATCCCACATCGGTTACTACAGTATTGGGCCGCAGGTGCGGAGCAAGTGCGCCCAGTACCGGCTCCAGAGCATTGAGTGGAACCGCCAAGAATACAGCATCAGCCTGGAGTACCGCATCGGCCACTGACCTGGCTCCGTGGTCAATCACCCCCCGCTTAATTGCTTGATCGAGCACGTCCGGTTTATCAAACCCCGTGACATGCAAATTTGGTAAACGCTCTTTCCAGGCCAGAGCGAGCGACCCGCCAATCAAGCCGATGCCGATTATGGCAACGCGCTCAATCATGAGATCGCTATTCAGAATCTCCTTCTTCCTGAGGTTCCCCAGCTTCTGGAAGGGGCATCGACGCTGTTTCGGCCTCAAGAGAAAGGGACTCCCTCTCTTTCTGAGGTTCTTCAGCCTCTGGAGGGGGCGTTGGTGCTCTTTCGACCTCAAGAGAAAGAGTCTCGGCCGGGGAAGCGTAGTCGACCAGGATTCGGTCTCCGTTCCCCAAGCTCTGTTCAAGAATCACTTCCGCCAGCGGATCCTCTAGGTAGCGCTGGATTGCACGCTTGAGTGGTCGGGCACCGAACTTGGCGTCATAGCCTTTTTCGACGAGAAAATCATTTGCAGAGGGTTGCAATTCAACGGAAATTCCGAGCGCCTTGACGCGTGTAAGGAGTTCCTCGGAGAGCAGCTCAATAATCTGGTAGATGTGTTTTCTTTCCAGGGAGTGAAAGACGATCACATCATCAACCCTATTCAGAAATTCGGGATTAAACACATCCTTCAAGGCGGTTTCAATGGTGCTCTTCATCGCCTGGTAATCAAAGGCCTCCGAGCTTTGCGAAAAACCTAACCCCAAACCGGAATTACGTATATCTCTTGCACCAATGTTGCTGGTCATGATAACGACCGTATTACGAAAATCAACCCGCCGACCACTTCCGTCGGTCAGCACGCCATCATCAAGAACCTGCAGCAAGATGTTAAACACATCGGGGTGGGCTTTTTCGATCTCGTCCAGCAGTACAACCGAGAACGGTTTACGACGAACTTTTTCGGTTAGCTGTCCGCCTTCATCGTAGCCCACATATCCTGGAGGCGCGCCAACCAGACGGCTCACTGCAAACTTCTCCATGTACTCACTCATGTCGACACGAACGAGTGCGTCAGTGGAATCAAACAGGTATTCGGTGAGCACTTTTGCCAGTTCTGTTTTTCCAACCCCAGTAGGTCCGAGGAAGATGAACGATCCAATGGGTCGACTGGGATCTTTGATTCCGGCCCGTGTACGGCGAATCGCCTTGGAGAGCTTTGTGATTGGTTCGTCCTGGCCTACGATGTATTTCTGGAGGGCAGTTTCCATGCTCAGCAGCTTTTCCTGCTCGGGCTCGGACAATCTTTCGAGCGGGATGCCGGTCATCATGGCCACCGTTGCAGTTATATCTGCTGTGGTGACATCAAAGCGCTCCTCCTCGGCCAGATGCTGCCATTCACTTTTGGCCTTATCCAGTTGTTCCTGGAGTTTCGTCTCTTCATCGCGCAAGCGGGCGGCTTCCTCAAACTGTTGTTGAGTGACCACTTCGATTTTTGTTTTCCGCGTTGCTTCAATCTGGTTTTCCAGTTCGATAATATGATCCGGTACGTGAATATTACCCAGATGGACGCAGGCGCCAGCTTCGTCAATAATATCAAGTGCCTTATCAGGGAGATGACGGTCAGTGATATATCGTTCTGAGAGGGACACAGCCAACGCTAATGCATCGTCCTGGTAGATAACGTTATGGTGATCCTCATATCGATCTTTTATCTGGCGTAGGATTTCCAGCGTTTCCTCCGGTGTGGACGGATCAACCAGGATTTTCTGGAACCGTCGGTCGAGGGCACCATCCTTCTCGACATATTGTCTATACTCATCCAGCGTGGTGGCTCCGATACATTGTAGCTCTCCTCGGGCCAGTGCCGGCTTGAACATATTGGATGCATCTAGCGAACCTGAGGCACTGCCCGCGCCGACAATGGTGTGAACCTCATCAATAAAGAGGATTACCTCCGGGCTTTTTTCCAGCTCCGTCATCACGGCCTTCAGGCGTTCTTCAAACTGCCCGCGATACTTGGTCCCTGCGACCAGCGCAGCAAGGTCAAGGGTTATGATGCGTTTTTCATGCAGGACACGAGAGACTTTACGCTGTGTTATGCGCATCGCGAGGCCTTCTGCAATGGCGGTTTTACCTACACCAGGCTCGCCAATCAGGATAGGGTTGTTTTTCTTGCGGCGACTGAGAACCTGAGCTACTCTGGCAATCTCTTTATGTCGGCCAATCACAGGGTCCAACTCTCCTTTATCCGCGAGTCGGGTCAGGTCACGCCCAAAATTATCCAGTACCGGCGTTTTGGACTTCGAATCTCGTGGTTTCTGAGGACCGCGACTGCTCTGCGTCGGTCCGCCACGTCGGGGCTCATTCGTGCGCCTGCTTGGTGATCCGCCAGAGAGAATCGCATCCAGTTCTTTGCGCAGCACTTCATATGTGATTGAGAATGTGCCCCCAAGTATTTGTGCAGCCACATTGTCATCATCTCGAAGCAGACTCAGTAGGAGGTGCTCGGTACCGATCACATCCGATTTGTAGAGTTTGGCTTCCAGGTAGGTAATACGGAGTACTTTTTCTGCCTGTTTTGTCAGCGGGAGGTTGCCGACGGTGAGTGTGCCGCCACCGGAACGCACCGTATGTTCAATCTTTTTCCTGAGTCTATTCAAGTCGCAGCCAAGGTTGCGCAGTATTCGAACAGCCACGCCCTCTCCTTCGCGGATCAACCCAAGAAGAAGATGCTCGGTACCGATGTAATCGTGACCAAGACGAATAGCCTCATCACGACTGTATGAGATCACATCACGTACACGGTTGGAAAAGTTACTGTGTCGATCCATTGGCGTCTGGTTCAGGCTGCAAAGCTGGATCCGCAGCCACACGTCTGTGTGGCATTTGGATTATTGAAAACAAAACCACGCGCATCAAGGCCTGCATGATAGTCAATCATGGTTCCTAAGAGGTACAGCCCCTGTCTCTTATCAATGTACAATACAATTCCATCAAAATTGAACGTAATATCGTGTTCACGAAGCTTGTCAAAGCCCAATATGTAACTCATACCGCTGCATCCCCCACCGCGAACGCCAACCCGCAACCCATAATCTTCGGGGATTGATTTTGCGGTCAAGATTTTCTGTACCTCTTCTGCTGCACGAGGACTCAGCGTTACTGGGGCAGTAGATGAATCAACCATGATGATTTCGGAATGGCCCGTACCGCCTATACATCTTCTTTTGAAGCCTGTTCCGTTTCAATCGAAAATGCCAGACTCAGTGTGGTGCATCACGACCCGGGTCATGAGACGTACTGAGTGACTAAGAGCCCGTTCGTCAACATCAAAAAAGGCATCGTGGAGCGGATAGCCTGTAGCTGTGCTGCCGCGTGTGCCAACGCGAATGAGCATACCTGGAACATGCCGCAAGTAATTTGCAAAATCCTCTGCTCCCATACTGGGTACACATATATCTAATGCAGCATCTCTGCCGAAGAGATCGTGTACGCAGGTTCGAACATTCTGGCATAGTTTGGGGTCGTTAATGACGGCGGGGAGACCGCCCTGATTGATTAGCTCAATCTTGACACCATGCAATTGGGCAAAATTCTCGGCAGCTTGCTGCATGTAATTAACCAGGAAAACACGGTCGCTATCATTGAGGCAGCGCAGCGTACCCTCGAACGCCACCTTATCGGGAATCACATTATGTGCCTGCCCGGCCTCGAGCATACATACAGTAAAAACCGCAGGATTACGGGCATCGGTTACACGTCCAACGAGTTGATAGTACTGGTTCAGTAGCTGTGTGGCAATCCATACGGTATCCTTTACGTTATGTGGGCGTGCGGAGTGTCCGGTGCTTGGTGCAGTGACCTCGACGCGTAAACGATCAGATGATGCCGTTACCTGTCCTTCGGGTATCCCAAATTGCCCAACATCAAGTGTTGGGTCCACATGAACGCAATAGAGGGCTTCCAAGGGATCACACACTCCCGCTTCAATCATGGGGACGGAGCCGCTGGGATTGCCCTCTTCATTCGGCTGAAACAAGATTCGCACACGCCCTCTAAGATGGCGCCGGAATTGGTAAAGATTTAGCGCAAGACCAATACCAACTGCCGTGTGGAAGTCATGCCCGCAGGCATGGGCAGCGCCAGCGTTCCGTGAAGCATACGCTACGTGTTTGGCATCTTGCAGCTTTAATGCATCAAGGTCGCAGCGAAAACCAATGTGTGGTCCAGAATGCTCACCGTCTATGTCTACGAACAGTCCGGTCTTTGCGTGTGGTCCAGAAACCTGCATGCCATGACTCTCCAGATGACTGCGTACCAAGCGGCTGGTAGCATATTCCTCGTAGCCGATTTCCGGGTTACGGTGCAAATGCCGACGCAGGGCGATCAAGTAGTCAACGAAACCTTCGGATAGCTGCTCATGGTCGAATGAGGCCGGGAACGAGTATGTTGCAGGTATGGCGTCAAATGTTGACATACTTGGAGGGGGTTCCAAAAAACTTTGGAGTTATACGCTGTTAGGGTTGCCAAGGAGGTTGCGAGAATGAACGATCAAACGAAAAGTAATTTACGACGGGGGATTCCCATGCGAATTCGGCGGAAGGTATCACATGTGGTTAACAGAATTTGGTGTATATCAAATGCGATAACGACAATTGATTCTGACGAATCTGCTCAAAAGTTTGGCTTTAGATACACATCAACCCGGGCCAGACTCCCAGTACGACCAAAGAGCGCGGCACTCTCCTCGGCGGAGAGTGCGAGTTCTGGCCGCTCTTCAGCGTGTTCCCCTCGAGTTTGAAGCATAGGTTTATCAGACAGATGAAAAACAAAAGGGATCTGGCAATACGTAAATGCGAGCGTCCCCACATTTAGCTGCAGGGACATGAGGTTGCTGTCAAGGTCATACCAACTGAATTTTTCCCGACTCCGGCAAAATTCCGCGCTGCGGAGCAGGGCGGGATTAATACGGAGAATTCCATCGGTGATGCGAATACCCAACTCACCCCAGCGACAGAGAATATCTTCCTTGACCTGCCCGGTCAGTCCAGGCTGTTGTGCGCCGCCCCAACTGGGAGTATGCGAATACGGATCTTGCGGAAAAGCACCGTACTTTGCCGGTGACTGAGTTCCACCTAGACTATCACGGATCTTATAGTAATGCCGGGCAAGTTCCTTTTGTACGGATTGCGGTGCATCTGCATCCACCGCATTCCAGAAGGCGCCCTGTACAGCCAGGAGCAGTTTGGAAATAATGTGCCAGTATATACACCCCAGGCCCTCGTATTTAAAAAACCGCCCGGACCGTCCCGTGAAGGATGCGTGCCCGAACGTTTTTTCGTACAGTGCCAAAATGTTTGCTTTATCGCGTTCAGCGGATTTATAGCCCTCATTATGCAGCACATCCAGTAGGTTTGTTAACTCAGCAGCATTTACAAGGGATGGGTTAAAATAATGCTGTCCGTTGGCAGTTCGGGCGATCAGTCGATGATCACCTTTCTTGATAAGTTTTCGCACCAAGGTCAGTCGCACAACATCGTTGGGGGCGATACGATTACGAGCACTGAACGTGGGGAGGTTCTTGTCTGCGTAGAGGAGATAGCTGCCCTGTCGAGTGCTGTACAGTGGACTTCGTTCCAAAGCGTTCAACAGCGCCAAAGCATCCGTGGCACCGAGAATGCCGGAGGTCAAAGCTGCAATCTGCCCCTCTAACATGAGCGGCAGTGCCTCTATCTGGATGGAACATTCAGAGGTTACATGGAGGATCGTATAGGAATGTGCGAGATGATCTTCTTGGATCGCCTGCTGGAGTGTTGGACGAATGACTTTACATGCGAGGCTGCAGAATTTGGCCAGACTTGAAGCTTCAGTCAATATCGGTTCTTTCTGTATGCCATGGGAATACAGGTTTGCACGATACCTGGAGGCCACACGTCCGAGTGCATCCATTGAGCGGTATTGGGCCGTGGGGTTATTGATTTCGCCACAACCTGCCAGTTCATTTTCGACCTCACTGCACCAGTCTGTCACTTCTTTGGAAACCAGGTATTGTATGTTCTCCTGTGCTTCGTATAACTGACCAAGGAACTGCAAGTATCTGTACAAATGGAACAACGTAACTAGAGAGCATCCCCAGCCGGCAAGTGCATTATTGGCATCATTCCATTCAGGGCGCTGCGTGTTTAGCCAAATTCCCCCACCGGGCACGAGTGCGCAGAACTTTGCCAATGCGGGGACAAGCAATTTTTCTGCAAGTGTCACAAGAATCGGCTGACCTTCCGGGGTCTGCAGCAGGCGGCCGTCGGATCCCATTTCTTTCACACGCCCGGAGATCTGTCTATGCAGATCCCAGTCAAAATGTACCGAGTTTTTCGGATCAGACAGAATCTGCTCATGTTCAGCCAGTCGGTAGGGTACTTGCATGTAGCTGAAGATGCGCGTATTCAGCAACTGGGCAAGTCCGCTTGGGTCGTGCGCGTAAGCCCATTCCAAAAGGCAAAGCAGGTAATTGATTTGGTGATCTCCCCAATATCCGATTGACGCCCATGGATCCGACTCGTCGGGCACTTCCCAGTCGACTCCGCTCCGCCCAATTCGGTAGGGGTTGTATCCGTCAGCCGTAGAGGCATTGACGAAGGTTGCGATCATTGCAGGATAATAGTGGGGAAAGGACCTGCCCAGAGCCTCCCAGTTCTGAAATAAATCACGCCAGTTTCCCGAGTAGTCCAGTATCACATTACCCTTCTCATCGTGTGTGCGGATTTCAAAAGCATTCCAGGGGCGGCTGGGGTCGCCATGTCGCCTGCTGTATCCGAGCGGGAGATATTCGGATATCAGTCGGCGCAACTGCGGATCTTCGGGTGGCGGCACCCTAGTCAGATCTACGGTACGAGGCAAAGCTTCCAGATATGGGGAGTCGGCAAGTGCATGATTGCGCACACGAACGAAATCAATCAGATCCTTCTTTTCGGCGAGATTTCCGCGAAGCGGCACGCCTCCCCGCATTACGTTGAATAGTGTGTTTGCGTAGTGTCTCGAATCATTGGAGGCCAATGCGGTCTGTTGAAAGCCGTCTGCGCTCCCAATGAGAAGACGAAGGTCCGTAGTATCCTGGTGCTCTTGGTGACGCAGCGTTCGTACATGCGTCGCTGAATTTTCCAGAGCGGTGTGCAGCAAGATCAAATCACCAGCATGCTGATCCACGTCCGCGATCAGGTCCCAGGAAATTGGGCGGTCTTTGATGAGGCGAAGATTGCGTTCGACGAAGAAAGCCCCCCGGCGACCACGGATATGGTATTCCGTATTCAGTTGTTGCCCAGCCCTGTAGGCACTCAGTTGCAGCGTGGAGAGCAATATTGATACCGGACGCGGCCCATGCTGCCAGACCAGCGTGGCGGTTAAGGCTTCTTCCGGGACCGGTTGATCAACTACAAGGGTACTGAGAGAGAAGATACCAACCTGTTTCTCCAGCTCATTTATTTTGTAGGCATCTACGAGTGTGCTGCGAGAACGCTGCAGTTGTGCGCCGACACCAGGGGGCAGGATATTACAGATCCCGTCCAGCACACTGACTCGAATAGGCAAGTTCCAAACGCTTTCCATCCGAGCACGCCGAACAAACCCGAAGCCGTTAACGCATTGCCAACTGTAAGAGAAACGAAGGCTGAGATCACGATTGAACTCCTCGAACAACAGCTTATTGCCTGCGACATTCTTGTACAGGTTACGTTCGATCCGATATAACCCAGACTGTATAGGCGCGAATGGCTCCCAGAGCATCGTTCGATTAGAGCGTTCGACCCGCACGATAGTGATACTTCCTGTATGTGGGGCAGCATCGTGAATCTTATCGTCGGTTACATAGGGGAAGAGTGCATGATCGGCGTTGCGGCGGCCGGCGGTAAGTGCACCGGTGCTGGAAATAAATATCCAGTGATCTCCGACGCTGGCTAAAGTGATCAGAAAAGGGGGGAGTTGATCGTAATTCCCAATTCGGTACCACCGTTCACCGTACCGCTCCACGAACCGCCCGGTACAAGATCCGCGATTCGGATGCACCTTGCCTTGTCCGACGAATATGTCCTGAGGCTCACTCTCCCGTAACGAGGAACGGGATGTTGGCATGCGCCGCACTTCCTTGGCCATCAATAATGTTAACAAATAGTCGGTAGGCACCCGGTTCAGAAGGGGCCTTCAGGTTAACCTGCGCGCCATCTGCGCTCGCGAACAGGCCGGGGATCGGTTCTGGTTCGACTTCGTCATCTCCACCATGGCCAACGGCTGTAGCTTCGGGGCGAACGGTCCAGTGGTAATTCAGCACATCTCCTTCGGGATCACTTGTGACGACTGTACTCGCGACACTTTCGTCTGGAGACAACTCTATATTGTCGGTGGCTTCCAGGCCATTAAGCGTAAAGGAATCTATTCGAGGGGCTTGGTTGGCTGGCCAGGCACCCGTCCACTTGTGGTGCATTATGTCAACCGCGGCCGTTTTATCTCCATCTGGCATAAACATGCCATACCAGGTGGGTGTACGCTCCTGCTTCTGTCCCCAAAGGAACACATAGGAGCCAATACATTGAATGGTATCAGGTGCAATCACAGTTTCAAATCGCCGATCGTACCAGTCTGCTTTTACGGTGGAGTTATTCTCGAGTGGCGCACCCCACGGGGTCGTTGGAACCTCCCAGTGTCCGGTAGCTCCCCATTCGGTCACGACATAGGGACCGTTCCAGTCAGCTTCCTCCAGATAACGTGGCAGGTTGATGATATCGGCGTACATCTGAATACCTAGAAGGTCCAGGTCTGGGGCGCGCGTTTTGATCTGGGCGATCAGTTCAGGGCTTATCCCCGCCAGCATCGTGAGTGTAGGATGATTGCCGTCGATCTCATGGATCATCTTGGAGATATCGTTCACGGCATCCCAGACGCGTGGATTCGTAGCTCCCAGATTCAGCTCATTCCCGATTCCCCACATAAGCAGGGCGGGGTGATCCTTGTACAGCATAACCTCCTCCCGTACGGCGGCCAGCTGAGCAGCGACAGCTGCCGAGTCACTGTAATCAAAATTAAATACCCCCCGTCCGCTTCCCGGGCGCTCCCGTGCGATTTCGATTCCCATGGTTACCATCAGTCCGCTCGCATACGCACGATCTAGGACCTCAACGCCAGTATTCTGTCCATTATCCGTACGCCAGGTACGGAACGAATTGCCTCCGTGCGCGGCCAGGGCTTCTACATCCCCAAATTCCAGGCCGGCACCATTGATATAGAACGGAGCATCATTTACATAAAGTTGGTATCGCCCGTCCTCCTGGCGAATCTCCACTTTTTTCGCCTCCTGGCTCTGGTTTGCCGTTCCTTCCTGTCCGCAGCCTATCACTACGAAGACGAAGATTACAGCAAGCATAAAGTGACGTTTTTGATGACTCATGAAGTTTCAATCCAAATATTCTGAGTGGCCTGAATACGATCCTGTCCAGGAATTGTGCCAGATTCGCCCTAGTCTTCGGATTGATGCGCGAACGGGGAAGGCATGTGGATAGAGTGGGTGCGGGGATCTGTTCAATAGAGCGTGGCCACTACAGAGGTTCTACGAAAACAGGGGACCTATTTGAGAAAATTCTCCGATGCAGTGGCTAACCTTAAAGATAAAGAGGGAAATACACGCTCAATTCCCATAGTTCGGAAATTCTAGGGGGGAAGTTCAGATTTGGTACAATTCCGCAGACCCTATCAGGTAATTGACATCCCCTTCGAAACCCTGTTAATCTGCGTATGAACCAAATCGTTGGTGGCCGTACTCACACCATGTGATTTCGCCAACCCGTTCCACCAACCAAGTAAATCTCTTGTTCGTCCAAGGACTTCATTGATTTTGGTGTCACTTATTCCAGCATGCCGCCCTAGTGCTCTAAGGTGGTCACTGCTTGGCGATTTGCCCTCACCCATCACCATAGTGCTCTGCTCTCCGCCTGGGCCATATGAGAACGTTAAATCATAGGCTGGTGAGAGTTTCCATGTTCCCGTTTCATCCATGAGAAATGAAAAATTCTTGGAATGATCATCTCGATTGTGTGCCAAGACGTTGAAGACAGCATACTTAAACATTCTTTCTGACTCCCGAACATCGCGTGTAAGGTGCAGGGTGAGGTCCAGTAGGTCCTGATAATCAAGAGCTGGAATTCTATGATCAGAATGCAATAATCCGCAAGGGGTGTGCATGTGCAAGCGACCGGTTTGGTTTTGATCAAAACGCTTGATCGCAAAATACCCGGCTCCCCGTTTCGCCGGAAACAGATGGGTAGGGGGGATCATAAGCCCAGCCCGCCGAGCCATTTCTGAATACACAAATTCCACGGCTCCCGCATCCGGGCCATCTTGCGAGTTCGCGAATTTGACAATCCATGGCTCATAGCCTTTCGGTAAAACCTGGCTCCCATGAGTGATCTGCCCGGTCTTACGATCAAATCCGATCATTACTTTTGGACGCGCGCCTGCTGAGGATCCGTTACGTGCCAGAAGTTCGTCCAAAACATCCTCGGCTCCGCCTTCTAAAACATCATGTGACTGTTTGGCAAGCCGGTCCAAATCTACTCCGGTTCTCTCCTCAGCTTCGGGGTAGCACGGTTCGTAGATCAACGCCCCCATACCCGATTTACCGACTTGTGCCAACCGATCAAGTGGGCTTAGCGTTTGTGGTAAAACGCCTCTCCTACGCATGGCCCTATCAAACAATAGTCGTCCCCAACCATCGGGTAAACTATCATTGAATACACCTGGCAGACCTTCAAAAAGTT
>JAJEDR010000011.1 GCA_022821385.1 Rhodothermales bacterium | reverse complement strand
GTACGGTTGCCCAATACGGTACCTTGGAAGGTATCATAGAAATTCGGCCCCGTCGTAACATACAGGTTACTCCATACACCGTGGGCAATTCCACCCGCGATTCGGAAGCTGGATCTTCCTCTTTTTCAGGAGATGTAGGGGCCGACTTTAAGGTCGGACTCTCGTCCAACATTACCCTTGATGCAACCATCAACCCAGATTTTGGGCAGGTTGAAGCGGATCCGGCAGAACTGAACCTAACAGCTTTCGAGACCTTCTTCCCCGAAAAGCGTCCATTCTTTACTGAAGGGATCGCCGTGTTCAACTATGACGTCGTACGAGGTGGTTCACTCTTGTATACACGGCGCATCGGCTCACGGGCCCCTGTACTGGGCGCAACCAAACTCTCCGGGCGGACCGAGAAGGGTCTTGATTTTGGATTCTTCGGAGCCTCCACCGGAGATAATTTTAATCCAGAGAATCATTACGGGGTTGGCCGCGTGCTCCAGCGGATTGGAAGTCTTTCCAGTTTTGGCGGCATCGCGACGTTTTACGATGATAATCGGGGTGGCCGAAGTTATACGGGTGGCGCAGACTGGGATATCCGATTTGCAGATAACCGGTATAGTTTGTCGGGACAGTTGAGTGCTGCACATCGCATGCGCGATGATGATCTGGAACAGGGCTTTGCATTAACGGCAAGTCTGGATCGACAGCGTAGCATATGGAATTACTCCGCTGACCTTGCTGTTATCAGCAACGGGTATAACCCGAACGACATTGGACGCCTGCGTCAGGATAATTACGTCAATTTTTCCGGAGGCGTATTCCATCAAGTCAACGCAGGTCAACCATTTGGGCCGTTCCGACGTGCTTCCTTCTTCGTCTTCGGGGGAGGCGGTTTCTCGTACGACCAGCAACTCCATGATGGTATTGGCATTTTCTTTCGCTCTGACTGGACAACACACGGTTACAGCGAGATAGAACTTGGCATTCAATCCGACTATCTGTTTGGCGGCTACAACGAGTTCGAAACAAGAGGCCTGGATGCACGGGCACGCCCGCGGGAATACGAATTTGAAATCGGTTACACCACTGATACCCGCCGCGAATGGATGCTCCAGCCTGAACTCCAGACTGTGATCTACGGAGACGGTGGACGGGCGCTCGGTTCCAGCCTAGAACTTGAATGGGTTGCAACTCCGAAGCTGAACTTATCGTTGGAGGTTGGCCTTGAGCGTGAATTCAATACCACCGAATGGGCGGCAAATGAAGCATTCTCGCTAATTGCGGATTCGCAGGAAGGATCTTTTTGGCAAATTGGTGAAGACAGTGGCACGGAACCATCAGACATAGAAACCTGGCGGCCGATGGCCTCTGATCCTACACTAAGTAATATCTTGTCTGAGCGGACGCCCTGGGACCAGGAAAACAACCATTTTGTCCCGGTATATGGCCACCGAAATACACGTGCCGCCGATATCACAGTACGTACCGGCATCACACTCTCCCCCACCCTAGCTATTCAGTTCTACGGCCAACTCTTTGCGGCTCGTGGGCAATACGATGACTTTTCGCTTCTCCAAGATCGAGATACACTCGTACCTATTGCAGCCTGGCCGAAGCAGTACGACTTTGCTTTCAGTCGATTCCAGACGAATACGGTGCTGCGCTGGGAATACCGCCCGGGATCTGTACTGTATCTAGTTTGGACGCAGTCCCGCTCGGGTAGGGATGACGCGGATATATTCAATGTAGTGGGGGACTCCCCTTTCGACCAGTCAACCTCAAGCCAGCTGACAGACACATTTGATCTGCCTCCCGTAAATGTGCTTCTCATCAAGTTCAGCTATAAATTTCTCAACTGATTTCCGTTGACCTGTTTCATCAGCATAATAGCTTACTGATCGCACGCGAAAAATCAGGGCTCGGCCTGGAAAGTCGTATTGCGCGTTTTCGCCAGAGGTTGGCCTGAGTGTGGATTTAGTATAACCGAATAGGCGGCAATAGCTCCTCTCGTAGACTGTAGATACGTGGCAAAGACATTTTCGCAGCCGGAGAAGAGCGTGGGCGGAGACATCAAACGGAGAAACCTCCGCAGCCAAATTCCCATTTGGCACATCCTGCAACATTCTGTCTGAGCGCACGCCATCTGGCCTAAGAAAGCAACCAATTAGCCCCGACGTATGGTTACGGGGTTACCGCGCGGTCAATATCACGTTGCATACCGGCATCGCATGCTCCCCCAACCGACTATTCTATCCTGCGGACTACTTTTTGCAACTCGTAGCCAATGCGATGACTCTTTGGAGTGTCATTGAACAAGCTAACTTCCCAGACTCCGGACGTCTTTCACCGTGGAATATTGTCCGAATCGCTTCATCTCTTGATCATTCGGCTGGTTCAATGCGAACGGTATAATCTTCCATAACCACATTCGCAAGGAGTTTGTCACAAGCGGAACGTACCGCTACCTCGGCATCTTCCTTCGTATCTGCAGAAACCTGCAACTCCATGTACTTCCCAATACGAACGGACTTTATCTGATCAAAACCCAGATTCTGCAACGCATGATGTGTGGCCTTTCCCTGTGGATCCAATATGGCCGGGCGAAGCGTAACTGTAATAAATGCTGTGTACATACTATTTGGTTTGAGTGTTTGGTGTAGATTCGTCAGATCCTATTACTCGCTGTCGTTATCTGGGCAAGTTTACCAATGTTCGAATAGACCGTATTGTTGCGCGTGTAAGCCCGACCAGAATATAAACCAAGAGCGTCAACAGTAATCCCGAATAAGGGATAAACAGGATAGCCAGCACCGATAACAAGTAAGCACCGGAAGCGACGGGATACTGGTGCAAGTAGTCAAATGAAATCCTTGGAACTCCGTCAAAACGAATGACGGACACCATCAACAAAGAAAGAACGACTACAATGGGGATCATTGATGCCGTATCCAGTAAACCTGCCCTTAATAACCAGGCCTCCTGATCAATATTGAGCACAATCGCAATTATACAGTACGCCTGAACCGGAACCGGTAATCCCTCAAAATCAAGTTTCTTCTCCTCAGAAAACAGCACATTGAACCGGGCCAGGCGCACAGCGCAACACATGACCGGCAAGGCGCTTATGATTAATCCCAGTGTCCCGCTTTCTTCCAGCATTCGTGCATAAATCAAGTAGGACGGAGCCACACCAAACGAGACGACATCACATAAAGAATCCAACTCTGCACCAAATAGGCTCTGCCCACGTGTCAAGCGCGCAGTCATACCATCAAGCAAATCAAACAGGCCCGCCAGAATAATCAGATAGCAGGCATATACAAACTGCGATTGATGTATCTGGGTGATTGCTACAAACCCACAGAACAGGTTCATGAGCGTGAAAAACGACGGAACCGCCACGCGCGCCTTATTGCCAGCCCCTCTTCTCTGTCGAAAACCACCTGTGCGGCCAGATAATAAGCGCCGGGGAGAAGCAATAGTGTTTTTATTGTCCATCAGTGGTCTGCTTCGCGGCATCTAGTGTATCTGGAATGCCCGTTTGTGTGCAAATATGTTCATTGGAAGTAACCGCTCCAAGCACACTTACACCGGCACGAACTCGCTCACCAACCTGCACTTCAAGCACCGTATCTGCAGCTGTCAATACATCCATTCGAGACCCAAATCGAATCAACCCGAACCGTTCTCCTGCCTGAACCTGATCTCCGCACTCGAGCCTATACACAATGCGACGCGCCAAACTACCCGCAATTTGCTTACATAAAATCCTTCGGCCGGAGTCATGTACTAAGCCTATTTGGGACTGTTCATTCAATGTAGATGCCTTAGGATGCCAAGCCACCCTATACTCTCCCGGCTTATACGCTACGTGATTAACGGTCCCGCTAATCGGAACGCGGTTAACGTGAACATCAAGAACCGAAAGGAATATCGAAATCCTCCAGGCCGGACCCTTTATAAACAGCGGCTCATACTCCCGTACAATCTCGACTACTTTACCATCTGCCGGCGCCAGGATCAGTGATTCGAATTCAGGCGGGGGTGTACGCTCTGGATCACGAAAGAAGTAGGCAACAAAGAGGCCTGTGCCCGGAGCAAAAAGCGGGGTTAAACCAAGCTCAAGCCACCCCGGTACACCGGGAATGACGAGTGTCAGCCCGGCTAAGATCAATCCGATAACAAACGCAGCAGCAACGAAAGGCCATCCTTCCTGCGCAATCATAGCAACTCGCCCGGGATGAAATCCCCAAAACTTGTCAAACGCATAAACCCAAACCCTCTTCAATTGATCTAACCTACATCCCCACGCCCCTAAGATATTGCACTTCCCGTTGATCTGGCAGAATTGGAGGAACCAGCTACACTCCCGCCGACATAAAACATGCACAAGCTGTTGCCAAATGTTGCCCTGTTTCCCCAACTTGCCAGAACAAGTTTTTGCAAAGAAAAATGTGCTGATATTGACAATTAAACTGCCCTTTAGTAGTTAATCCGCCAGAATCCCGGACGCGATTACGTCCAACTAGGACAACAATTTCGGTGGAACATGTATAACATCCTGCTAAGAGAATGGTACGACCTCGGGAATGAGCGGAAACCTATCTCATCAGACGACCAGTAATATTCGGGGATACAACCAAACCTGTTACCTGTAAATATTTGATTCCCTAACCTTTCCCTATGGGACGCGTCTCTTTTCATACACTTGGCTGCAAACTTAACTTTGCAGAAACCAGTAACCTCCGACGAGAATTTGAAGCACGAGGATATGAGACTGTGGATCAGCGAGACTCCTGTAACATTTCGGTAATCAATACCTGCTCAGTCACGGCAGAAGCGGATCGAAAATGCCGACAGATTATCCGCCGTATTCATCGACTGAACCCTCATGCATTCATCGTAATGACTGGATGTTATGCACAGCTGCGCCCGAACGAAGTTGCCTCCATTGAGGGAGTCAGCGCGGTGCTTGGCAACGCAGAGAAAGCACGCATTTTTGATCTGATTGATGACTTCGTTCCAAAAGCGCATACGCAGATCAATGTTTCCTGTACAGGCACGCACACCTCCTTTGCGCCTGCGCTTTTATCCGATGACCGCACGCGTGCGTTTTTGAAGATCCAAGATGGGTGTGACTACACCTGCTCATTCTGCACCATCCCTATGGCACGTGGCAAAAGCAGATCTGCCACGCCCGATGAAATCGTCACGCAGGCTGAATCACTGGCACAACGCGGTGTAAAAGAGGTCATTCTTACCGGCGTGAACATAGGCTTATATGGCAAAGGCAGCCTGGATGAAAATGCCGGCCCACAGCTTCTTGATCTGCTCTGTCGACTAGCAAAAGTTGATGGGATACTTCGCTACCGTATTTCTTCAATTGAGCCCAACTTGCTCACGAACGATATCATTGACTTTATTGCAGATACTCCGGTAATGGTGCCCCACTTTCACATACCTCTACAGAGTGGCAATGACAAGGTGCTCGGAGCAATGCGACGACGTTACCGTCGGGAAGCATACTCACATCGGGTAGAATACATTCGAGAACGTATGCCTGAGGCAAGTATAGGCGCAGATGTCATAGTGGGTTTTCCAGCAGAAACCGCCGAACACTTTACTGACACACATACTTTCCTGGCAAATCTCCCGGTAACGTATCTGCATGTGTTCACGTACTCGGAGCGTCCAGACACGGCCTCTGTAAGTCAGATACATCGCGCAGTCCCCCTGCCTGAACGCAGATTGCGCAATCGAACTCTGCGTGCGCTCTCTGACCGTAAGCGACATATATTCAGAGAGCAATTCCGTGGACAAATGCGCCCGGTTCTCTGGGAACGCAATGTAAAATCAGATACTATACAGGGCTATACGGATAACTATATTCGCGTTTCCCGCCCCTTTGACCGCGACCGCGTTGGATTGGTGGAAAATGTTACGCTAGGCAGCGCAGACGCACAATTTGTCCTTTGACTTACAGCCACTATCCTGCAGTGCGCTCGGGATAGAAGCCCGGCTTTCTATCTTTTCTGCTGTCAGTCAACATTCTCTTGGAGTCCCCAGCGTGTAAACCTTCATGCCCGATGTGGAACTAGAAACGAGCCGATCATTTTCCAAAGGCTACGAACCTCGGATCCCAGCCAACCTTGAAGCTACGTTAGGGGATCCTCAGTACATGACGATATCTCAAATTTTGCGAACCAAGGTTAACCCGTCCCCAATAGGTACCAGACTCAAGTACACCCTAGGGTCTGTGTGAAGTTTTCTATTCAAGGCCTGTATGGATTGCGTATCCAGACTCTCCGTTGCAGAATTAGCCGCATCTCCACCACGCAAAACATTGTCAATCATGATCAAGCCACCAGGACGAACGAGGGCCAAGGAGCGTTCAAAATACAGATCGTAATTCCTCTTGTCTGCGTCAATGAAGGCAGCATCAAACGTATCCGCCCGACCCTCCGCAAGAAGATCGTCCAGAGTCTCGGAGGCCGGGGCCAAACGAAGTGTAATGCGGTCAGCAACACCGGCCTCTGACCAGTACCTACGGGCAATCTTCGCGTAAGCATCACTAACATCGCAAGCAATGATATGACCATCTGGAGGAAGTGCGAGGGCCATGGAGAGTGCCGAATACCCGGTAAACGTACCAATCTCCAACACCAGTCGTGCGTGCATGAGATGCAGGAGCATCGCCATAAATTGCCCTTGGTCCGGCGATATTTGCATCTTCGCCTCGGGCAACTTTGCGGTTTCTGCTCGGAGAGACTCCAGGAGCGCATGCTCCCGCAGCGACACGCTCAGGATATATTCTCGAAGTTCGTCAGTTATTGCAAGTGTATGTCGTGACATAGATTGCTGTTAATTCAAAGACTTTCCCCGCTTGAAACGACAAGTTTCAAATGAATTGTCGCCAGACACTTGAGCTTTTGATTGCATTTGTCTTGATGTCCAAGTTCCTCGAATCCTCATAACCAGTCGGAGCTGGATTTTTCGGGTAGGCCTGGACCTGCAAAAAAGCAATACCTATTATCTCCACCCGGCTATTTAATTTCTCACTACCGCCTTCTTAGCTGCACGCAACCTCCACATCCGCAATCGACTTGGGAATAGGGGGACCCAGAATACTGCATCCCCCCGCTGTTACCACAATATTCTCCTCAATACGAACCCCACCAAAATCACGCCAGCTGTCTACTTCATTGTAATTGATGAAAGCCTCGTGACGCTTTTCTGCCTTCCACTGATCAATCAATGGACCAATAAAATAGCAGCCCGGCTCAACCGTCAGGACGTATCCGGATTCAGGCGCCCTTCCAAAGCGTAAAGCTTTTAGCCCAAACTGTTCACTTCGCGCTATTTCACTATCATACCCGACATAATCCTCGCCCAGGTTTTCCATGTCATGAACATCAAGTCCCATCATATGGCCCAGGCCATGCGGGAAGAAGAGTGCATGGGCGCCAGCAGCCACCGATTCGTCAAGATCACCCCGCATCAGACCTATCTGCTGCAAACTGGCTGTCAGGGTGCGTGCGGCAACTAAATGGCTGTCCCGAAACGGGCGCCCCGCTTGAACACTTGCCAGCGAATGCGTCAACGAATCCAGGACGGCCTGATAGATTTCGCGCTGACGTACAGAAAAAGTACCACTAACCGGGTACGTACGCGTGATGTCGCTTGCATATCCCAGCGCTGTCGCAGCACCGCTGTCTTGCACTACAAGGTCACCGGCCTCCAACCTGCGGTGATAATGGTGGTTGTGCAAGACCTGGCCCAGCTTAGTCAGGATACAAGGATAAGCTAGGCGGCCACCTCCAGCAATGGCGATCCCCTCTACCAAGCCTGCAATCTCCCGTTCAAATTTCCCCACACATGTGGCTTGCATGGCCACGCTGTACATTACTTGTGTCGTCTCCAGCGCCATTTCAATCTCCGCTAACTCGCGAGACTCTTTGATTGATCGCTGCGCCACAACGGCACGTGTAAGCTCCTCTGAATGATTCTGCAAAGATTGCCCAGGCTTCAACCCAAGAAGATCTTCCAACTGACAACGTGTTTCTACTCGATATGGAAGCAAAAAATGCACTTCCCTTCCTTGTTGAATCGCACGGGTCAACACTCCATCCAACACTTCCAGATCATCTGCTTTGTCCGCTCCGGAGCGCTCACGTAACTCTGCTAAACCTGGCTGGGGACCCGACCACATGATGTCTGCAACGGTGGGTTCCTTGCCAAATATGGTTGTGTCGCCGTCATCAAGATCAATCAGCAAAAATAAACCTGGCCTACTGACCCCCGCGTAATACAGGAAAGTGCTATCCTGCCTGAAAGGATATGTATTGTCTACATAATTCATGGGACTCTCGCCATTCCCAGGCAAAAGCACGATCCCACTCGTCAAGGACTTAAGCAACTGCCTGCGCCGCGCACGGAATACATTAGGCTCAAACATCAGAATCAATCAGGTAGTGTTGTAGTCATCCAAATGAGCCACTTTCATGTGGCTGCCAAGGAAACAAGTTACCACTTTTTAGGTAAGCCACTGCACTTCTGCATGATCCCAGCATGCTCACTCAACGTGCTATTCTGGCCTTGATGATATTGCTCTGGGCATCCTGTGACAGTCCCACAGAACCTGTCCCCTCGAACCCAGACAACATTCCGGTACCTCGTAAGGTGGCGGAGGAAGATTACATTGAGCTTACTGGTGGACTCAAGTACTACGACTTTAAAGCGGGAACTGGTGATTCGGCAGCAAACGGAGATGTCCTGTCTGTGCACTACCACGGCTGGTTGACCGACAGTACCCTTTTTGATTCCTCTTATCTACGGGATGAGCCCTATTTTTTCCGGCTGGGAATTGGAGCAGTCATCACTGGGTGGGACTTGGGCCTGCCTGGCATGCAGGTTGGAGGTGAACGCCAGCTGATTATCCCTCCAGGACTTGCATACGGTAGTCAGGCCAGAGGACCTATTCCGGCAAATTCGACGTTGATTTTTGAAGTCATACTCGTGGCCATTGACTAAAACCGCGCTCCGTCCTCCCGCAGCACGGTGTCCAGTACATCAGCGAGCCTCTCTGCATTGCCTTCGTTGAATACCAACGGAGGCTTGATTTTCAGCACATTGTGGAGCGGACCGTCCGTCGAAACCAACACACCCAAGTCACGCATACGGTTCGTAGCGTAAGCCGCCTCTTTGTCCGCAGGCTCCAACGTCTCCTGATCCCGAACGAGCTCCACGCCTAAGAAAAGTCCCCTACCCCGAACATCCCCAATGATCGGATAGCTCTTCTTTAATTCCTGAAGGGATGCTTTCAGGAAATCTCCTGTTTGCTGCGCATTTTCCTGCAGATTTTCGGATTCGATTACATCCAACACCGCCATCCCCACCATACACGAAACCGGATTACCCCCAAAAGTGCTGAAGAACTCCATACCATTATCGAATGAGGCAGCTATCTCAGGGGTCGTTACAACACCTGCAAGTGGATGTCCATTGCCCATAGGTTTACCTAAAACGACAATATCTGGAGTAGCCTCCTGCGTCTCGAAACCCCAGAAATCACTGCCCAGGCGTCCGAACCCGACCTGCACCTCATCAGCAATACAAATCCCACCTGCTGCACGCACATGTGCATAAACCGCCTGTAAATACCCCTCCGGTAATTCTATCTGTCCACCACATCCAAGAAGAGATTCGCAAATGAACGCTGCAATGCCATTGGGGACAGATGCAATCTTCTTTTGTAGGGCCTCAGCGTATCTGCCCCCCGCATCGGGTCCACGAAACCGCCCCCGATAGACATCTGGTACCAAGGCCTGATGTACATGCGGAGGGGCACCAGCACCACCAGGTCCATCAAACTTGTATGGACTGATTGCTATTAGTGAGCTCAGATGACCGTGATAGGCACCATCCAATACAACAATATCCCGGCGCCCGGTATGTGCAAACGCCAAGCGCAAAGCCAGATCATTCGCCTCACTCCCCGAGTTCACAAAATAGCACACGCTAAGTGGATCAGGCATTTTGGCTGTCAGACGCTCTGCATAATCCACAAGTGCACGGTGCAAATAACGCGTGTTGGTATTTAGAACACGCATTTGCCGGGCAGCGGCGACATTTACACGAGGATGGCTGTGTCCTACATGCGGTACATTGTTCACTCCATCCAAAAATTCGCGCCCGGTATCGTCATAGAGATACTGGCGAAATCCGCGCACAATGTGCAGAGGCGTTTGATAGGAAATACTCAGATTCCCACCTATACAGTGCTTGCGTCGTGCGTGAATATTTTTGGTTGAGAGGGACGTATCTGGAAAGCATCTATCTGGAATCCCGAGTATCAGGTTCGGATCCGGGCAAACCGACAACCAAACGTCCCGCTGGCTTGCCGGCGCTACCCCCCAGTACTGACCAAAATTGCCAAGCAAATCCGCGATCACCTGAAAATGCAAGTGCGGCACCCAGCCCCCATTCTCTTCCGGTTCTCCAAGGTTTGCGAACTGATCGCCTTTACTGATTTGTTGGCCTGGCCGTAACTCGCGAACAGATTGCTCACTTAAATGACCAAAAAGCGTGTAAAAGGTGCTTTCGCCTGAACTATGCTCCAGGACAGCGACACCTCCAAAATCCATGGGATCCTGACTAAAGGATATACTGTGTACTTTGCCCGCGAGCGGAGCATATACTGGTTCACCGGCTGCTTTGAACAGGTCGATGCCCAAGTGAATCGTGCGGGTTTCGTCAAATTCGTTATGGGGTACCCGGAACTGCTCCGCCGTGTACACGATGCGCGGTTCGTTGTAGCGACCAATTCCAATGGCAGCCCCCGCACGTCTGATTCTCCTGAACCAGGCCGCTGAGGCTTTGCGCGGATCCGGTTGACTGCCCGGAAATCCAGTAATTGGACTGCTGACCCCTAGGTCGAATACAATTGGATCAAGCTTGCGTAAATCTGGCCTTAAAACCGGTGCGAACTCCTCTGCATTTCGCTCAAGCCACGTAACCAGATGTTGGCTCTTCGGACATGGCTCTATTCCACACGCGGATCGCCAACGATATTCTGCCAATACTGGCGACTCTGAACATAGATACTTAAGTAAGGCCCATGCACCTTTCTCAGATATACGTATGTAGTCATTTTCCGGCTCCAGCATTCCCCTGTAAGCCGAGACCAGTACACTGCTGCAAAGTCTGGCTTTAATCAGTCCGTAGAGAACCGAGACTTCTGATTCACTCAGGGGCCGGGCCGAATGATAGCCTTGTATTAGCTCTGCGGCAATCCCGACCGGATCAGGCTTGCCCATCATGGTATAGGTTGCTGCAACAGCCAACTCAACGACCGTAGCCGTATGCAGTGTATCACCAAAATCAATCAGTCCAAGAACCCTGGTATCGTAGCCTGTTCCCTTGACGATGATGTTATGGTCATTGGCATCGTGATGGATAACACTCTGGGGCAACTCGTCAAGGCGCGGGAGTATCTTGCTCCGGAAAGATCGCAGGGTGCTCTGTACGAGTTCTCTCCGCTCAAAATCTGGAATACATTCCAGGTACTCGGCGAAGCGACCAGCCTTACGCAAATCCCAGATGTAGTCTCGATGTGTTAATTCGTGTTCAAAGCCGCTCAAAACCCCATCAAGTCGTCCGAGGAAGCTACCAAGATCCCGGAGGAGCGATCCGAGCACCGGGTTTACATCTGCAAATACTCTACCCTCAAGCCACGTGACTGCCCACAACTGGTGGCATTCACCGTTTCTGCCATCTACGATCACTTTCTGTGCTCCATTGCGAGCACTGACGACTTCCGGGAAGTGTTGTACTGTACTATCCTGTTGCAAGTGAGCTAACACAGCCTGCTGAAGATCAACGTAATCACTCTCTGCTGCCGTGTTAGCCAGCTTCAAAACAAACCTCCCTGACGCAGTGTCAAGCCGGAAATTTTGGTCAAGGTGACTGGGCAACGAAGTGGCGTGACCATCCAAACCAAAATGTTCTCGCGCAAGTGACGAAGCTTCGGTAGCCGAGAATCGGGGAGCCGTGTGTTCTATCATTAGGAATTATCAAATTGGTTTAATATTCGACTCGCGATGGTTATCGCCAGACACCGCCTGATATGCGTGAATACACGCAGACACGTCACGCGGTGCCAGGGCAGTGAGAGGAGGCCTGAGATTTGCCCAATTCCCCTGTTGGGTTAACTCCTGCATCAATGCCTTCAGTGCCGGAATCATGGGCCACTGTTCGACAGCTCTCCTTATGTCATAGAGTCTAGTCTGAAGTAATTTGGCCTCGGGATTTTTCCATCTATGCAAGAGCTCGGCAGCCAACTGAGAGGATACATTTGCTGTTGCGCTAATGCAACCTGCACCTCCTAATCTGAGCGTTTCCAACAAAAATTGCTCACTCCCCGCAAAAACATCCAGTTCGCGAAAATGTCGGATCATCGCTGAAATATGCGCCCAGTCTCCACTGGAATCCTTGAATCCGGCAATACTATCAGGGTACGCCTGAATAAGCCGCTCAACAAGCGCGACGGAAATTGGAACTGCGCTCATCTTTGGGAAATGATAGAAGTATATCTTTATTTCATCACTCCCCACAGACTGGAGTAAATAGTCATAGGCAGCAAACAGACCGTCTTCACTCACCTGCTTGTAATAAAATGGCGGAAGTACCAAAATACGGTGTACCCCGGCACGCAACGCATTCCTTGTTAGATCCACCGTGTCCGTCAGTGCGCAACATCCTGTGCCAACAATCAGTTTCTCTGGATCAACCCCCGAGCTTAGGACCGTCTCCAGTGCTGTCATTCTCTCTGATGTACTGAAGCTGTTGGCTTCCCCCGTCGTGCCCATAATAACCACCCCGCTGGCACCCCGCCTCAGGAGCCACTGTACATGACGCGCTAGATGTTTGCCGTCAATATTCAGGTCTTGGTCCAGCGGGGTCAGTGAGGCCGTTAGCACCGCGGGTCGGGGACTATACATCACAGAATATTTCTTAATTATGGCAGATTATAATGGCAAGAACACCCGAGATCAATCGTAACTACACCCAGCCTCAATGCCTGGGCCAATTATATGGGCGACAGGCTTTTGCTTGTATTTGTCCTCGTAGGCTGCCGTAACAGACGCTGCAACCGCAGGTCCCTCACCAGCCCTTACCAGATTAATTGTACAACCACCAAAACCACCTCCCATCATCCTTGCTCCAAACACTCCGGGGCAGAGCTCCGCATATGCTGCCATAAAATCCATCTCTTTGCAGCTCACTTCATAATCCTCCCGAAGGCTTTCATGTGACAAACTGAATATCCGGCCCAATCTACTCCAGTCCGAATGGATCACAGCACTGCAGGCCGCTTTCACACGTTTGTTCTCGCTAATCACATGCCTTATACGCCGCTGCAATATAGATTCTTTTAGCTCTTTAACATGATGATCTCCAACGTGACGAAGCGAAGTGATTGCTACGTTCGATGCCCGTATGTATTCAAGTGCCTTCTGACATTCCGCACGCCGCTCGTTGTACTTGGAGGTTGCTAGCTGCCGTCTGATGCGACTGTCAATCACAAGAAATTGTGTGTCCTTGCTCTGAATAGGAATATGCTCCCAATTCAGCGAATGGCAATCTAGGAAAAGGGCGTGTCCGGTGCGGCCAGCTCTCGACACAATTTGATCCATTATCCCGCACTTTACACCTGCATACCGATGCTCCACACGCTGTCCTATTTGAGCAAGTTCAAGCGGCGGAACTGGCTTGCCTCGAAGAGCTTCCAAGGCCAACCCGGTTGCCATTTCCAATGCGGCAGAAGAGCTGAGTCCGGCTCCTAGGGGTACATTACCCATGACGAGGAGTTCGATGGGGCCGGGTGGCGGTAGTTCCTGAATCATCCCGGCAATGTAGGAAACCCAGTGCCCCGGTCGCACTTTCGGCCATTGCCCCGGCGAATAGGTTACACCTTCACGATAGTTTTCGGACCAAAAATGATGGCTCCCATCTGAGCTGATGCGGGCAGCAACATATACCGCCCGGTCCAGGATCATCGGCAGTACTAGCCCATCATTGTAGTCTGTATGATCGCCTACAAGATTTACGCGGCCAGGTGCACGCGCTACAACTATGCTGTCAGCGCTTCCGCGCCATTGTGCAAAAGCCTCCCTTGCTGCCTGCTCCATATCAGGCATTTCTACGGTTGAGAGAAAAGTAAGAAGATTCTATCCGAAGGTAACAAGTTTGCCTGGGACACCGATTCAATCTCCCTACAAGTTTAATCACTGGAAAAACATCCAAAGCGCCCCGAAAGATTGAGATGAATTGCCCGGTGACTCCCGTTTCAACTAACATCTCTAATAATCCCCAATCATTTCACCCGGACAAAAATTAATTCCCCGAAAATACTGCTTCTTTGAGTTGACACCACTTTGCCGACGTGTTGTATTGATGGTGAATATCGGGAACATCACCCTATCATGTTTTTAAGACGTTGCTCACCTTTGAGACTGTCCTTTGTGACCATGAGATTCTTATTCATCAGTCTATCTTTCGTGTTTTTACTAAGCCTGAGTGCATGTGACTCATCAAACAATAATCAACAACCTTCAGTAATCACCATTGGCCTCGCAGCTCCTCTGACGGGAACCTCAACTCGAGCTGGACAGGATCTGCGTGTCGCAGTGGAAATGGCTGTAGCTCTTGCGAATGATGACCTTGCTGAAGGTGCCCCATCCTTTCGACTCTCTGTTGAAGATACCAAGAGTACTACGGAAGGCACTGAGGAGGCATTCCGCACCCTTATTTCAAATGGAGTTGTGTTTATCGTGGGGCCGTATACCTCTTCAAACACAAATCAGATTATTTCTCTCATTGATGAAGCCCGCGTCGTCACCATTGCCCCCGCTTCTGCTGCACAGGGACTGGCTGCCAAATCTGACTGGCTCTTTCGATCTTCGCTCACCGTTGATGTTCTGATGCCGGCTGGGGTGACCGCAACCCAGAAATACCTGGACTTCAAGAACGTTGGGGTACTGACCAATGCGGGCGATCACTTTTCTCAAAATGCAGAGGACAAATTCATTGAAGAAATCAACCAACTTAGTGGTGTCTCTGTGGGAATCAAGCAGTCCTTCAACCGACCGGGCAGCGACCCCCTACCCGATTTGACCCCTCAGATCAATGCACTTACAAATGCAACTCCAAAGTTGGATGCGCTTTTCTTTTTCGGACTTCCTGCTGATCGTCTCAATTTCATCCTGAAAGCCCATGAGTTGGGGGTAAAGGATTTACCATTTGTGATTACGCTGCTGAGCTCTTCTGATATCCGCTCGGCTCACGAATCAGCACCATCTTCACCAGAAGGAATTCTCGCACTTCAAGTATGGATCTCGGGTAGCATTCACCCGACTAGCCAAGCATATGTAAAAGAACATCAGAAACGATATAATGGTATTCCAAGTGACTTTAGTGCGCGGGCGTATGCTGCAGCTGACCTTCTCCTGAGAGCGATCACGGAGGTCACTCCCGACAATATTTCCAATGATGCGGTTAGGGAGCGGCTCGCACGGATGCGCAATATCGATACCATCTACGGTCCATTTTCCTTTGACGCGAATGGTGATGCTGAATACACTCCATTGGTCGGTGTTGTGCGCGGTACCAGCATCGAACTCTTGGAAGATTAGCCACAGAGGGGACTCCCTACCAGTAATGCAAATAAGATGCGTTCGGCCGTATACTGGTCGGGAACCGGAACAGTATCACGCGCTAAATCTTGGATACGGATTATCCAGCACTACCTAATTTCCGCTGCCATGATCTGGAGCGCCGACCGGTATCACTGGCTTACCCATCGCCGTCTCAACCAATTGGCCTAGGCACTGACGACGCTTCTCAATGAAATCATCAAACGCATTCCGGCGCAAAAGGCTCGACGAGAGGAAATGGCTTTCCAGCAGTTGATTCATCTGCGCATCATTTAGCTCAGTCTCCTTTTGGAGTTGAGAAATGTATTGGGACGGAGTTTTCCCGCCCATCTTAAGATTCGCCTTTTTGGATATCGGCGTCTTGTTAAGAATGCTCTGATACCGCTCCGAAGAAACAGGTGGCTCCTGCTTTTTGCACCACGCCACTGGAAAAATGTGATGGATATCCAAGTCATACCCTTCGGCATACAAATCCTCAACGGAAATTTTATAAAACCAATCTCTCGCACCCTCCCGCGACACTAGGGCGTTGATACCTTTGTACGCCGCACTCAACCGCGACCGCAACGTGTCTAAACGATCCACATGGAAGCTGGACTCTTTCACCGTGCGCGGAGGCATACCGCCCTCGATCCACGTGAGTAAATCCTCGTAGTCATTGGCTATGCGTGTCTCTACCGCGCTGCCGTAGAGTTCTCCTAGTACTCCAGACCAGAACCACTGCGTCAGCTTTTCATATATCTGCGGCTCCAGCCATCTATCGTAGCCCAGGCGCGTCACCACCGCCGCCAGTGGGACAAGCTGCGGCCGGTAGGGTAACTCTCTAGCATTGTAGAAACCCTGCTTTCGCAGAAACACTGCAACCTTCCTAAATCCAGCTTCAAGCTCGTCCGCCCAGGACGCCCAAGCCGCCACGGGCAACCTCAAGATATCCGCTCGCTTCGCACTGACAGGGGGTACCTGCTTTCCAACCCTGCCTGCTTTGGCACTACTCAAATCGTGGGTGTGTAGAAGGCTGATACCTTGGAGAAACGCCGTCGCTTCTATACCTTTGAGAAGCGGAGCTTTTTCTAATCGTTCCTTACGCGAGTCGCCGGCGTGCACCTTTGAGCCGTACCAGTCGGCCCTAAGGTTGTAGCCCTCTGCGGCGTAGCTTGCGGTCACGAGTTCAAAAACCGTAAGCTGAACGCCGCCAGTGTTGACCTTCTCGAAAACCAAGCAGACGGCTTCCTTGGAGACCTCTTTTTTGAGTTGAATAACAGGAATCTGGTAATTGCGCAAAGGTGCGAGCACCTGCTTCCTGAATTCCCGGTAAGTTTGGCCGTCGTCTCCCGCAACTTCGTAAAATACACCCTCCCAATCGTACGGATCCATGATCTTGCTGCACGGAAAGTAAAGCTGACGACATTCCAATTCCGTAGTGGATAAATCCAACTCTACATCTCTGCCAAACTTGGTATACCGTTTGCGGTTCTCATCAACTGCAATTAAGGCCTCATCCAGCGCCTCGGGCGCTTCCACGGCCTTCATGATATTGAAATAATAGTGCCGTTTGACTTTCTTGCGCTTGGAAGTCCGGGCGTATACCGGTTCTTCAAGTGAAATAACTTGTGTAAGCGACGTGAGGCGCTGCTGGCCATCAAGAATCAGTTTCTCCGGCAATTGGTTCTTCGGCACCTCGTCCTCTACCCCTTCCACGGGTCTGGTCTCAAAACGGATCTCACCACCGGCTTCCAGCAACATCACGGTGCCTATCGGAAAAGATCGTCCAACACTAACGAGCAGATCACGGATATGGTTGTGATCCCAGATCCAGCCCCGCTGAAAATCGGGCAACTGGATCTTGCCCTTTTTGATGTCTCGAAGAAGGTCCTCAAGCGATTCCTTGTTAGTTTCAAAGGTAGCCATGCTAACGTTCACTTGAATAGTTAGTGTGTGTTGAGATGAATCTGCCGTACGGTAGACCAACGGGCGAAGTATAGCAGGTATGCCGGGGATGCCCCATTTTTAGTGGGGGTTCAGGAGGGTACAGGGTTTTACCAGTGTACTGATTTTTTTGTTTGATCGTATCGTTTCAGCGCGCGGATCAGGGCTTCCCATTGTTCGTCTTGCGGGATCGGGTTGAGGGAGCGTTGTTCGATGTCAAGGCACGCAGCGGCGATCCATCGTTGTCTTTGATCCGAGTTGGACCATCGGGTGACTCTGCGCGTCGTGTGGGCGAGTCGGCTGTTGATGCTTTCAATGATGTTCGTGGTTCGGAGTCGATCGCGCAGCTGCTTGGCGATTCCCAATTTGTGGAGCGTGAGTGTTTCCTCCAGGCCCTCCTTCAAGCTGGCCGCGGCCTGCGGATAATGGGCGTCCAGGGTGGTAATCAGGGCGTCCAGTTTTTCTTTTGCCTGGGTATAGGTGTGGGCCGCATAGGCCGCTTCAAGTTTTTTTTTGATCTGTTCGGCAAAGTCCCGGTCGGTGATCTTTGAGGTTACATTCTCCCGTTTGTGCCACTGATAACGCTGAATCAATGCCCGATCCCCAAATACCTCGCGAACGCCTTTACGCAATCCCTTGGATCCATCCAGCAGGACCAGCAAGGCCGTGGCAAACTTGAAGCCGCGTTCCAGCACATCCTGCAGCAACGCGACCACACAGGCGTGGGCTTCGGTTTTCGCTTCCATGAACCCGAGAATCACCTTCTGTCCCGTACGGGTCAGGCCCACCGCCAACAGAATCTGTTCCTTGCGTAACGTCTTGCCATCTATCAGGAGCGCCACAAACTCCATCTCATCAAAGCGCCGGTTCATGAAGGTTTCCAACGCTTTGGCCGTTTCCTTGATAAACACCCGCCCGGTGCTTGCCCCGCTGAGACCAAAACTCTCCGCCAGGTGCTCGGCCACCTGACCATACTTGCGCTGAGAGAGCCCAAACAATATACTGCGCGTCAGTTCCTGTTCATAGCCCGGCTCGGACTGGTGAAGAAACCGGTACGTCCCCAGCGGGACTTCCTTATTGGTCCGCGTGTTGCGGACCCGGGGAACCTGCACCCGCACTTTCGCCCCGTTCCAGCGGACCGAACCCGGATTGCTGCCCCAACGCTGGTGCTTGGTCCTCGTGTGTTTCCAGTGAGCCCCGCAAAGCTCGTTCACTTCGGCCTGAAACAACAGCGGAACCAACTCCAGAAACCAGTCCGGACTGCGAAACAGCTTCGACAGCTTTTGCGCATTCCGGTTCAGGAACGGTCTGAAATCGTCGGAATCAAACACGGCGGGGAGAACATTCATGGGATCGGGGTATTGAGTACGGTATGTAGCTCCGAAAGGTACGCCGAATGTTGCACACGGCGCAACTGGGGTTCTAATTCCAGCAATGCAGCGCACAGGCGCAGCCTGCACTGATGCACCGGGCCATCGGGAAGGATGCGTCCTGCACGCACGAACAGGGTCTTCAGCGAATTCAGTACGCGCAATCCCCGGTCGCTGTGTAACAGCAATCCGGTGCGTTGCAGTGTGAGCGTGGATTCCAGCGCGTGTTCAAGCACCCGTCCGGAGGAACGGTTCACCTGGGTCAAATCTTGGGTGATCTGTCGCAGGCTTGTCTGGGCCTGGGAGGCATCGCACAATTGCCACGCCTGCTGCAGGCGATGACGAAACCGCAGCGCCTGTGCGGGATCCAGTCCGCTCAGTGCTTCTGCCATCACGGTATTGAGGCAGCGCTGCACCCAGACACGGGATCCCCACACTTCGGACACCGCAGCCCGTAGCGCCACATTGCCCGGAAGCGTCAACAGCATCCCCGAACCCAGTCCGCGCGCGCTCAAATCGTCCAGCACAGCTTCCATGCAGGCCCGATCCTGAGGCCCGCATTCGGTTATCGTTACGATACGGCGATGCCCCTGTAAATTGACGCCAACCCCAATCAGGACATGCAGGCCCAGTACGTAGGAGGGCCGAAGCCACAAATGAACGATCTTCTCGGCATGCCAGTCTCGGCGCTCCAATAGCGCGAGCGCAGATTCCCAACCCGATGAAGGATCCGGAGGAGGCTCAGAAGTCTCAAAGACCGGTTCCGGCGCAGCAGCAGCAGTGTCCACCGCAGCTGAGGCCGCAGGCGTCAAAGGAATCCGCGCAGCAAGCATGCAAAGCACATCCGCATAATGCCGAATCAACTCGCTATGCAACTCCTGAGCAGCTCCCCTCGATGGCGGGGACGGAAGTAATGGAGGTTCTGGATTCATCAAGTGTGTAGTTTAGGGGTTCAGGTGCACCCTCCTGAACCCCCACTAAAAATGATGCATCCCCGGTATGCCACGGTGGGTTGAAGTCAAATATATAAATTAGACGAATAATCACAGCCTAGACCTAACTTCGTCATTTGGTAATGTTGTAAAATAGTGGAGTTATGGTAACTTGATTATCGCAGTAGAGTACCCAATTCCACTACAAACACAATGTCACCTACCCCGTTTTTTCCAAGACATTTATCGCTGTGCAAAAGCATGGACTGGACACGCTGGGCTGGGTACTATGTACCTAGATCATATCAGCTTCAACACGAAAATGAATATTATGCGATCCGTAATGCTGCTGGGCTGATTGATATTTCCCCACTCTTCAAACTCCGTATAACGGGACCCGATAGTCTGGCACTACTGAATCGCATTTTCGTACGCGATCTCTCCCGGCTAAAAGAAGGGCGTGTTGCTTACGTGGCCTGGTGCGATTCAGACGGCTTTGTGCTTGGTGATGGAACAGTATTAAGACAAGGACCGGAAACCTACTTCTTTACCAGCGAGGACCCTACCGCTGCCTGGTTAGACCGACATGCCAACGGCATGAATGTTACGATCGTAGACGAATCGAGAAACCTGGCCGGCCTGGCAATTCAAGGGCCATCTTCCGCTAAGATACTGATTCATGCCGGCGCAGAATCCATCCGTGAACTAAAATACTTTGGTGCCACATTCACATCTGTGAACGGCATTGGTTTCTGGGTTTCACGGAGCGGCTACACCGGAGACCTCGGCTACGAAATGTGGCCTCCCGCCGAGCGTGCACCCGAATTCTGGGATATGTTGATGGAGGTCGGATCCGGGTTTGCCCTGCGAGCAGTAGGCCTGAAAGCCTTGGATGTATGTCGCATTGAGGCCGGACTCTTGCAGAAGGGAGTCGATTATCATAACGCTTCTCGCGTGCTCACGCGGGAGCAGAAGTCCATACCCTACGAATTGGGACTTGGCTGGATGATTAATTTGGATCGTGATCCCTTCGTTGGGCAGTCTGCTCTGCAGAAATTACAGCAACCGGCGTGGAATATGGTTGGGCTTGAAATTGACTGGGAGCAAACAAGAGGCCTTTATGAATCCAAGGGACTCCCACCGCTACTGCCTACGGAGGCTTGGTCCATATCGGCCCCACTCTATCGTGATCATGCACGTCAACATCAGGTCGGCTACGCAACCAGTGGAACATGGTCGCCGGTACTCAAAAAATATATTGCACTGGCCACGATTGAACGATCCTATCCGTCAGAAACCGTACAGATTGAGCTGGCCGTGGAGCATTCACGTCACAGTGTGGATGCGCGTATCGTTTCACTGCGCTTCTATGATCCTCCACATAAACGGGCACCCGTGGAATGAACACGCGATGGGATGAGGTTGTGATAGGAGGCGGACACAATGGCCTGGTCTGTGCTGCCTATCTCGCACGTGCGGGACGTAAGGTGCTGGTACTTGAAAGACGCGATGTGCTGGGCGGTGCAGCCGTATCGGAAGAGGTATTGCCCGGGTTCACTTTTTCGGTGGCTTCTTACGTTGTAAGTCTGTTCCGACCGCGGATCATTCAGGAATTAGAGTTAACCAAATACGGCTACCATGTGATTCCCATGGATTGTGCCTTCCAGCCTTTGCATGATGATTACGGGATCGCTCGCTGGGGAGATCCCGAGCTTACCCGTATGGAGATCAGCCGCTGTAGCCACCATGATGCGGAGAACTACCCCAAGTTCAAGCAAACCATGACACGGTTGGGACGCATTGCTGCCCAAGTTATTGACCGACCCGCACCAACCAGATTCGACCCTCAGGATTTTCGCACCGTGATCAACCTTTTTCGTACCGTTCGAGGCGTGGAAAAACACGAATTCCAGCAATTCATTAGGCTGCTCACCTTGAGTGCTGTGGACTTCCTGGATACATGGTTTGAATCAGAAATATTCAAAGCACCTCTTGCCGCAAGCGGGATTATCGGTACTTTTCAGGGGGTTCGGTCACCAGGAACCGCCTATGTTCTGCTACACCACTACATGGGTGAGATTGATGGTGCATTCAGATCCTGGGGATTTGCCCGTGGAGGAACAGGTAGCGTCAGCAGCGCCTGTGCAAGAGCCGCCGAAGCACATGGTGCGGTCATTCGAACCAATTGCGAGGTCGACAGGGTGCTGATGTCCAATAACCGTGCTACCGGAGTTGTCCTTTCCAACGGCGATACCATCAACGCACGCAGAATCATATCCAATCTGGATCCACGACGAACATTGATGGGGCTCGTAGGCGAGCCCCATCTACCAGAGAGCGTGGTCGCCTCGCTGGCCCGTTTTAAGTACCGGGGCAGCAGTGGCAAGGTCAACCTGGCGCTTGATGGCCTCCCCGACTTCACCTGCCGACCAGGCATCGGGGATCACTTGCGCGGCGATATCGCAATCGCCCCCAACATTGACTACTTGGAACGTGCGTTCGACGATGCCAAGCACGGTTCCTTTTCATCACGTCCGTTCATTAACATCGTAATCCCGTCACTTACAGATCCCACTGTTGCTCCGCCGGGGAAACATGTAATGTCATGCTTTGTGCAGTACGCACCTTATGAGCTCACAGAAGGCCCCGAAGCCTGGGAATCTCAACGAGCAGCATTCGGGGAAACCGTCCTGGATACGATTGAGGAATTTGCTCCCGGATTACGGAGTCACATAGAGCATATGCAGATACTGACGCCACTGGATCTGGAACGCAAGTTTGGCCTTACAGAAGGCAACATCTTTCACGGAGAACTCAGCCTGAACCAATTGCTCTTTCAAAGACCCGCCTGGGGGATGGCAAGGTATCAAACACCGATACGAAATCTCTGGATGTGTGGATCAGGGACACATCCTGGCGGCGGGGTTATGGGCGCCAGTGGCGAGCTCGCAGCAAAAACACTCCTGCGTAAGAAAATCTGATGCATAGCCCGGATGTTATCGTAATCGGAGCGGGAACCAACGGTCTGGCTGCCGCCGCCGTACTAGCCGAAGCCGGAATGGATACACTCGTGCTTGAGAAACGGGATCGTGCCGGAGGCCTATCATCATATCAGGCATTCACGCCCGAGAATCATATTCCCGGCTTCCGTCCGTACCCAGGAAGAATTGGTAATACCCTCAGCAAAGCTCTGGGGATTGCGTTGCCTGAACAGCCCTCAGTCCCGACTTATGGTTTCTGGGAAAATGAAAGCTACCGGATCAAGTCGGTGCCAGATCTGATACATGCTGGCAGCGTGCTGAAGACTATAGTCGGTGTGCCCTTGGAGCAATCTTCACTGCGACAAAAAAGCGCGTGGCTAACCCCCGCCCTCAAAAAACAGGCAAAAAAGCTGGCACAATGGATGCCGCTCAGCAGCTCTGATCTGTTGGACGAACTTAACCTTGATGAAAACCAGTGCAACGCCCTGGCCGTCCCTCCATCCACCCGCACGTTTGGCGCCCCCAAATCCCCTTTTGGCGCTCTTCAACTAATGCTTCACGAACCGGAGCTGACTGCAGATGGTCATGCTCCACTGGTTCAGGAACTGGAGAAAGTTGCAATTTCGAACGGCGCAAAAATTCGAACGAATGCGGAGGTTGGACAAATCTTTTGTGACACGAACGGCCTGCATGTCATGATCACGGGAGGTGAGCCTATTTACACCAAATTCGTCTTGGCTACATGCTCACCCGGCATGCTGAAGCATCGCCTATTGAGCCCTGTCTTGACCCATAACTGGCCACCTGTACGATCTCGGGGAACCTGTGCTGTACTGGCTATCGCGGTGGATAGATTGCCTGACTGGCTTGGTTCAGGCAGGATACGTATGTCCCCAGACTTGATCACACAGGAAAGGGCTTTTGATCATGTCAAGTATGGACGCATTCCTCCTCTGCAGTCCCTCGAGATTGTTGCGCCTGATGGGCAAAACACCGTGGTCATCTACGCATTGCAAACCCCATTTAATGTCAATGGCGGATGGACACAGAGCGATCGGGAGTCGCTGGTGGCGCATATTCTGGAGCAAATCCCCGACCTGAACAGCAATATTTCTGCCCGGCAACTCTGGTCTCCTCCGGACCTTGCAAGTGAGTTTGGGGTACCTGGCGGGCACCTTCTGCATTTTGAACGGGATCTCGACCAGTTGCTGTTCCCTGCCCCTGACTGCCTGCAGCCTGGGGTTTACTGGTCTGGTCATTTTGCGAATCGGGAGCTTGGGGAGGCCGGCATTGCCGGACTGCTCGCTGCACGCAAAATCCTTCGCAAAAGAAACCGCAAGCGTTAAGCTCTCGTAAAGAACAACAATAGCCAGATCCAGTGTCATGGAACGCATAACAATCTACCTTTTGGGCGCAATTCTTCTCGGTTGTCAGCAGAATGCGCAATCTCAGGAAGAACTGAAGTCTGCTGAACCTTCGGCTTCGGTCAATGAGTCAATCACACAGAGCCGCCAAACGGCAATCACGCGTGCAGTTCAAGCGGCCACTCCGGCAATTGTGAGCGTCAATGTGATTGAGGTTCGTCGGGTACTTTACCGGGATCCGCTTGATAATCTGTTCAATGACCCTTTCTTTGGGCAGTTCTTTTCCGAGAGACAATCAAGAGTGATTGAACAACACTTCGAAAACCTGGGAAGTGGTTTTGTTATATCCTCCGACGGCTACATCGTCACTAACTATCATGTAGCCGGGGAAGCCGTCAAGATCACCGTATCACTTGCCAATGGTCAGACTCTGGATGCTGACCTTATCGGTGCCGACAAAGCCACGGATCTCGCATTGCTTAAAGTATCTACCGATGAACCCCTCGAATACCTGCACTTTTCCAGTGAACCCGAACCAATTGTAGGTGAATGGGCCATTGCCCTTGGGAATCCCTTTGGTCTGTTTGAGGCGGCAGCTCCAAGTGTAACTGTAGGGGTTGTTAGCGCAGCTGAAAGAGATCTGGGCATCCAGGATGAGCACATTCTCCATGATATGATTCAGACAGATGCTGCTATCAACAGCGGGAACTCCGGCGGACCACTCATAAACGCCCTCGGTGAAGTGATCGGCGTAAATACCGCGCTGTACACCAATACCAAAAACGGCGGATCCATTGGCTTGGGGTTTGCCGTGCCAGCGGAAAAAGCTCAGCGAGTTATTGCTGAGCTGCGAGAGAACGGCCGTGTCGATCGCTCGTATTACACAGGGATCAGTTTTGTGGAAGTCACAAAGGACATCGCTGAAGCGCTGGACTTCGAAGATACACGAGGCCTCCTTGTCGCTGAGGTGGATCCTAATTCGCCAGCCGAAAAAGCAGGGCTGATGCCCTATGATCTGATCACATCAATCCAGAATAAGCTGGTAACCGATCAGGACGATTATGTGGCCCGTATTTTCGATTTTCGACCGGGAGATACCGTCACTTACCATATATTGCGCGATAATCGTGAGTTGGAATTAAGCCTCCAGATCGGAAGGACGGAAGATTGATCATTGCGTCATACAGTCGTATCGGTTCCGGGTGGCTACTTGTAGTCCTCTGTGTGTTCTTTACGGGATGCCTCCCCTCATCCTGTCGGCGCATTGAATCACGTGCCGTATCCCCCGCAGACTCTCTGTCCAGACGGATTGCAGCACATATTACACCTGATACACTTACCCCGCCAACGATCATTACCGCCCCCGACCTGAGATTTCCTCGAACTGTTCTGTTCGAAAACGAAGATCAAATTTACGTAGGCGACACCAAACAAAACAAGATCTTCATCTTCTCCCTCGAGGGGACCTCTCACACTTCGTTTACATTGCCCAATACGTCTTTTCCGTGGCTTGCGGGTTGGCGGAATGATTCGCTAGTTGTTT
Organism: Rhodothermales bacterium; assembly: GCA_022821385.1. Classification (GTDB taxonomy): domain Bacteria; phylum Bacteroidota; class Rhodothermia; order Rhodothermales; family Bin80; genus Bin80. The sequence goes on along the minus strand of JAJEDR010000011.1, from coordinate 5,279 downwards.
TTGATCCAGAGAGCCGACAATTTCATTTTGTGGTGGATACAACTGCTAAGGCCTCCCTCACGGTGAATCAGGCACCCGCCAACTCATATCAGTATGTATTGGCTACTGCATCTGGGTTGTATCTTAAGGCGGTTACGCGTGACACAACACATTTTTTGTGGAAATTAGACAGAACCGGGGCTCCTGTTCAGGAAACTGTCCTGTATGGATCATCGTGGAAGCACGCCGGACTGCTGCGTGCTACTGGAAATCAGTTAGTCAGCCTGAGCGGATTCTATCCATGGGCGTTATTCTGGACTGAGAACCTGATTGCGGAACCCGACACATTACGCTGGTGGGGATTTGATTCGCCGATGTTAAGACGTACGTACGCATTTGAGCAGGGACAGGGACGAGAGGCGCCACTCATCACCAGCGCGGCTGCAGCTGCCGGGGAGTTCTGGTTCGTACTGAACCAGCGCACCGGCTGGGTGCGTATTGACATTTACGATAGGGCCGGGATGATCCAATACATCTTCGTAGAGGCCAACCCTGGCTATCTCAAAGATTTCTACCCCATTGACCTTGCTGCGAAGCTTAGCCCTGACAGCTCCTACCATCTGGCCGTGGCGCTCGTGGCACCAACGCCCTCAATCAGGGTGTACCAATGGGTCCCTCCAAAACAAGAGTGATACCGTGGACGACAACTATATACCTACGGATATAAAGACACTAGGCGCCCTCAAGAGCTCCGGCTATTATAGGGGTTCGAGGCCAGAATCGGTCAAGGATGAGATGCGTCGCAACCTACTGATCCGCCTCAGGCGCGGAGAGGAAGTGTTTCCCGGCATCCTCGGATACGAACGGAGCGTGATCCCGCAACTCAAGAATGCAATCCTGGGTCGCCACGATGTTCTCCTCCTCGGGCTGCGCGGACAAGCCAAGAGCCGCATCATTCGACTCCTTCCACAGCTCCTTGATGAATATATACCCGTTGTGTCAGGCAGTGAACTCAATGATGATCCGCGCAAGCTCGTGTCAAAGTTCGCGCGCGAGCTTTACAAAGAGCGAGGTGATGAAATGCCCATCGCTTGGCGTCATCGAAGCGAGCGGTACGCCGAAAAATTAGCAACCCCAGACACCTCCATCGCAGACTTGATAGGAGATATTGACCCCATCAAGGCTGCCCAGAAGCGGCTGACATACGCGGATGAGGAAATCATTCACTTTGGAATCATTCCCCGCACCAACCGGGGGATATTTGCGATCAACGAGTTGCCTGACTTGCAGGCACGCATTCAGGTTGGTCTACTCAATATCCTGGAGGAGCAGGACATTCAGATCCGTGGATTTAACATCCGCTTTCTTTTGGATTTGATGATGGTGTTTAGTGCAAACCCTGAGGATTACACCAACCGCGGCAACATCATTACTCCACTGAAAGATCGCATTGATTCCCAGGTATTGACACACTACCCCAGGAAACTTGATACCGCAATAGCCATCACCAAACAGGAAGCATGGCAGAAGCGAGACTCCGCTCCCTCTGTAACCGTTCCAGACTTTATCCGAGAGATTATCGAAGTGATCGCATTTGAGGCTCGTGCCAGCGAATATGTGGATCAAAAATCAGGCGTGTCTGCGCGAATGACACGCTCTGCACTTGAAACCGTGATCTCCAATGCTGAACGGCGAGCGGTCCGCAATGAAATGAAGCGTGTTTACGTAAGGATAAGTGACCTTTACTACATTGATGCAGCTATCACGGGAAAAATAGAACTTGTGTATGAGGGGGAGCAGGAAGGTCCACAAAAAGTTGCACGCCTCCTCCTTGGACGTGCCGTTCGCACGATTTTTGCCAAGTATTTTCCGGACCCGAGCTCAAAAGGAGAAGAGCGAGGAGTCTACCGCCATATACTTGGCTGGTTTGCAGACGGCAATACACTGACGTTAGATCCTGAATTGCAAGACGAAGCATACAAGCGACGCCTGCGGTCTATTCCCGGTCTTACTGAATTAGTGAAGATGGCAAAGCGTCGGATCCCGACAAGGCAGCGCTGGATATTCAATGAGCTTATCCTGGAAGGACTCTATCAAACTTCAATGCTTGGCAAGGAAGAATACACCTACTCCGATATGATGGGAAGCGTATTCGGATCACTGGGCCCCGAAGAGGAAGAGTAATTTTTCCTACACGCAATGGCAAACAAATGGGCACTCTGTACGTTGAGTCGGCTACGGTCCAATGTGCCGCCTTTTAAGAGAAGTGGAGAATTCCCCCAATGCTCAGTTGTGCATGCAGTGCCGGATTGTCACCGCAAAATTAATGTCCTATCCTGCCTTCGCAACTCATTTGGGAACGACGCGACCATCTGGCAGAATTCTTTCATTCTCGGCGGGTTGTTCCGTTGGAAAGCGTGACAACGGTACATCATGATCGCGATCCTTCGGTACGTAGTGTACATGATTACCGTGCGGAATCTCAGCGTAATCCTTGTCTCCAAAGGGATTCATCACCCGCCTCATCACAATGAAAAGAATTACCGCAGCCATAATCAACATCAGGCGGCGCAGATTCCTTCGAGAGGCCGAAATCCTGCGTACGCCACGAGTCGGTCCGGTATGATTAGCCTCCTTCGAATGCAGTCCTGGATCCATTTGTGCTGGAAATACGTATTCCCCACGTCCTTTAAGATAGGCAATCCAGCTCTCTGGACCGCTGTTCAGCAGTTTTCTCTTCTCCACGCGAGCCCTGAACCTTGTACGGAGCAAAACTTTTAACCCTCCATCAACGCGCCTGATCATGCGTATTTTCTGCAACCTACTTTTATTGGGTGTACTTCTGACGGTGAGTCAAGCGCAGGCCCAGAACGCAGTCATGCGAGGCTTTATCCGAGATGCTGCAGATGGACAGCCGCTGCAGGGCGTCAATGTTGTCTTGACCAATGACGCAGATGCCCTTCTCGGTTCAGGAGCAGATCGAGATGGGCTCTATGCCATCAGTGGTATTCCGCCCGGGCGCTATTATTTGGCCGCTTCCTTCATTGGATACGACACCCACCGGGATACTTTGGATCTTGCCCCGGACGACCTTATCACCTACAATATTGAGCTATCGGTCTCGGAAGACCTTCTGGACGAGCTCGTGGTCGAATCCGAAAGGGAAGGAGCCGGCGTTGCTGGCTTGACCGGTGGACTTCAGTCAATCACCCCCCGTGATATTGCTCTTATTCCCTCGCCTGATATATCGGGCGATTTGGCCAGCTATCTTGCTGCGCTGCCGGGCGTCGTTGCAAGCGGTGATCAGGGCGGGCAGCTATTTATTCGTGGTGGAGAACCCACACAGAATCAGGTCCTTATAGATGGAATGACGGTATTTCAACCCTTCCACCTGATTGGATTTTATTCGGCATTCCCTTCTAGTATCCTGAACGTAACCGATGTTTATGCGGGTGGATTTGGTCCCCGTTACGGTGGGCGCATATCGTCGGTGATTGATATTTCCACTCGCAACGGCAACAAACGGCGCATGGCCGGGGAATTATCTGCCGCCCCCTTCATCAGCGCAGGACTCCTGGAAGGCCCCATTGTCGAGGGGCGTGTGTCTGCGTTGGTTTCCGGCAGATTCTCAGTCATTGATCAGGGAGCCGCCCGCATTCTTGATCGACCGCTCCCGTACGATTTTAATGACCAATTTTTCAAGCTCCATGCTGATTTGTCTGCAAACAGCCAAGCCTCCATCAGTGGACTGCGCTCCTTTGACCGCGGCATAATCGGGGTGCTGAACGAGTCGGAAGCTGACAGCACCAAGAATCAGGTAACCTGGACAAGCCAGGCTATTGGTGCGCGCTATGTGCTGCTGCCCACACGTATTCCCGTGCAGGCCGAACTGCTTCTGTCTGTTTCCACCATCGAGAACACATTCGGCCTAGCAGAAGAGCCTTCACGGACTTCAAACTCACAGGAGATCAACCTGTCCACAAATGTGACACACTACAACCGGACTGCGGATATTTCCTGGGGACTTCATTTTCGTTTCAGCGAGTTGGACAGCCATCTCGGGGGATCCTTCCAGAACGTGGCTCAGGACAAAGAGTACGTCAGTGAAGCGGGCGGATATGTGCTCCTTGATCTGAAAGGAATGGAAGGATTGAGTTTTCAACCCGGTGTACGATTCTCGTCTTTTCCAAGTAAGGGGCGAAATTTTATTGAACCACGTGTTCGTATGACTTACAACCGAGGCATCCATCAAGTCAGTTTGGCGGGTGGCATATACCATCAGGAGATTGTGGGGCTCACCGATAGACGTGATGCTGGTGATGTCTTTACGGCATGGACGACCTCACCATTCGGAGAAGTTCCAAGAGCAATTCATGGTCTTGCCGGATACCAGATCCGTCCAACCTCTTGGGCGCGTTTCGTGATAGAGGGTTTTGTAAAAACAATGAATAACCTCTCTATCGCGGAGTGGAGCTCTTTCCCTCGGTTTACTACACGCTTGCAGCCAGCGGACGGAAATGTTCTGGGACTTGACGGCCGCGTTGAGGTTACCGCAGGACCATTCTACGGGTTTGTGAACTATGGATATGCAAAGGTACGTTATCAGGCCAAACAGACCGAAATTCAATACTGGTTTGGGAGCAGTGAGTATGAATTCTCTCCACCTCACGACCGGCGACACCAACTCAATGCCGTTGGAAGTCTAACACTCGCAAAATTCATACTCAATGTACGCTGGCAATATGGTTCTGGGCTGCCTTTCAGTCAAGCGCTTGGCTTTGATGAATTTGTCCTGCTGAGAGGCCCGACGGACGTATTCAATGAGCACGGAGACACGCGCGTACTCTACACATACCCCTATGGCGGAAGGCTACCCTCCTATCATCGGCTGGATATATCTCTGGAACGCTCCTTTGAGATCTCTGGCAATACGGCCGTCTCAGTCCTTGCCAGTGCTACCAACGCATACGATCGTTCAAATCTGTTTTATATCGATCTCTTCACACTGGAGAAGCTTGATCAGCTTCCATTCATCCCCGCCGTGGGTCTAAAATTCGAGTTCTAATGCGGAAACTCATTCTACTGCCCGCCATTATTCTACTGGGAGTCCTCTCGGCGTGTGAGGAGTCGGTCTCACCAATCATTGAGACTGATCGGGACTACACGCTTTTTGGTACACTAGATATGGCACTCGACTCACAGTTTGTGCGTGTGATTCCCATCCGAGGTTCGATAACAGAATCTGGTGATGTATTGGATGTGACTGTGCAGTCTATCGAACTTTCGACACAACAGAACAT
>JAJEDR010000088.1 GCA_022821385.1 Rhodothermales bacterium | reverse complement strand
CAAAGACAACTACCTGATCGCGGCCGGATACCCCGAATTACGTCAGAAAATCCCCTGGCTTGACAACAAAACCCTCCGGGTACAGTTCTCCAAAAGACCATAATTCTCACATGAGAGAATGACCGCGGAAATTCAGGCTAGGTGCAGGCACTAGAAAGGCCGCGTCTCAAGCCGCTCCAAATCAACTTCCGCCATTCCGCAAATCGCTGGATCTATCGCTCCCGAAAAATAGCCCAAACAAGGACAGCCTCGTATGCACCGCCAATGGCTGGAACGGATGATTTACGGTTCTACCGTTGGTGTAGATCAAACCACTGGTCAGAAAATCACCCTCTTACAGCGGCACACTCTACCAGTGCTGTCGGGCAGAGAACGCTTGGATTGTGCTTCAACGCATATTAACCCAAGGAAGTCCGTATCTCGTCTCGATATTCAGCCTCCGGCGTGGTACCGTCTGCGCAACTGCTCGTAACTCTATCGTCGGCGGCGTCTCGTGTGCATGTGATCCGATCGGTGAGCGCGGTCCCTATGGACCACTATTAACTGTATGATACACTGCCGGAACCTCGTAACGAATTACCCTTGGGCGTGGTCTACGATAAATTGCGTATAGAACTCCGCCATCACTGGACACTCCAATATCCATGGCCCCATCTTCTAAGCCAAGCACCCCCACTGGATAGCCACTCCAATCAAAAACAACCACCGTCTTTGCTGGTGGGGAATAATATCTTTGACCGCGAATCCATCCCCGGGTTCTCCCAGAATACAAGGCAAAAACAAACTGGTCTGTTACCGCAATACTGACATAGCCTTGGACCGTTTCGTCTTCGATCATTATTCCCGGATAACCATCGCTGACTTTGGTGACCCTGAATACTGGTTCGTGAAATCCCGGTCCTCGTACGAGGCGAAACCTTTTTGAAGTATCAAAAAACTCTATCCGATCTGTATTCTTTGACGCAACCACAATTTTAGTGCCTTCAGAGTTGGTTTTTGACACGGCTTCATATACATGCTGCCGCACAATCATGGGAGTGGATTTTTCTCCTGGCGGATCAGGTCCTATGGTTCTAACAAATTCCCCAGTCGGTGTATAAATCCCCAGTCTTCCAGATTGATGGCCTCCACTAGAAGCAATGCTGTCTCCCACTATCCATACGGGGCTCATAGGAGTTCCCCCTCCCGTAAGGCGGATAGCTTCTTCGGTCATGGATGCACCATCAAGAAATTTGAAGATCCTTGGATAATTGTAAATCCACCCCGAGTTTTTCCCTGGCTTAAAGTCTAGTGACCATACGTTTGATATTTCTCGGGGACCGTCTCCTTTGTCACCTGTGATTCCAATGAACTCACCAGACCTCCGGTCGAAAACAGAGATAGCCTGTTCCGCTTGCGGGTCACCCACAAAAACAAACAACTCTCCTACAGCAATGTCTGTTGGCTCATCAAAGAAATCGCTCTGGACAAACAACTCCCCTTGCAGATCGTGTGCAATGAGTGTATCTGTAGAGAATTCTGTCAGGAAAGGGTCTGGTACAGAGGCATGTTGAGACTTACTGTAGCCCACCAGCAGTAATGACGACAAAGAAATCGTCACTAAGCAAAGTGCGCAGTCCGACCTTCTGGACCTCTTATTCCGAGCGATGCTGGCCACTATTCCGAGCGAAGTGGACCACCTGTGTGTTGTTAAGCTAACCTTCATGATTTAGCAGATTGATCGTCAATTCTTGTCTCCTTGGACCATTCGCATGGAGCCACCTCAACTGAATTATGTGGGCATTGTTTACCCGTCGGCCCAGGACGGCATCGGCAATCGTGGGATTTCCCATGAGCTGGTACGAATTGTTCAATGGGCAACTGGCTTGTTTCAACGGTTGAATGTTTCTAGATCCATCATCTGAGATCTGGAAGAGGTCTACTTGTTGCGTTTGGGGTAGGCTACTGAGCTCCCATTGTGTATGGTGCATCAGCCCCAGACGCTTCGGTTGCTCTTCTGGCAGGAAACATCAAGCCCACTAACGGAGGAATCTCATCACCGGATTCCAGAAGACCATAACGTATGTTGTTGTCTTATTCCTATCTTTGGTATATAGACGCCTTTGACCAACACTACAAGGGGGAAGATCTGTGTCCTCTCCTGTCTTATTTGAGAGACTCTTCTGACCGCCCTGAACAATTCCTACATCTATTCTTATGACATCTCGCCCGCGCCACATCATACCGATAACATTACTGCTCTTGGCGGGAGGGTTGCTTGGGGCATCTTTTGGTCGGTACTTCGGTGACATAACGGAAAATTTGCGCAAGCTTGAAGAAGCTTTTCTCCTGATCAACCGCAACTATGTTGATTCTGTAGATCCCAACCAAGCCGCCGAAAGCGCGATTGAAGGAATGCTCAAATCCCTTGATCCGCATTCTTCCTACATTGATGCTTCTGCGTTTAAGGAGGTGGCCGAGTCTTTTCAGGGTTCCTTCGGTGGCATTGGCGTCTGGTTTCAGGTGTTTGACGGCGACACCGCGCGCGTGGTTTCTCCAATAGAGAATGGTCCCAGTGAAAAGGCTGGGATTCGAGCAGGCGACAGGATCATAGCCGTTGACGATACCTCAGTGGTCGGTGTAGGCGAGGATGAAGTGAAGCGACGCCTCAAGGGGCCCGTAGGAACGCAAGTAGAGGTAACTATACGACGCTTAGGCATTCAAAAGCCTTTCACTGTACCCCTTACACGTGACCTGATCCCGCTGTTCTCAATCACCAGCAGCTATATGGTGGATGACATCACAGGGTATATTCGAATCAGCCGATTTGCCCAAAGCACTTATGCTGAATTCCTCCAAGCCCTCGACGAACTGCAGAGGCAAGGGATGGAACGCTTGCTCTTGGATCTCCGGGACAATGGCGGAGGGATCTTGCAGACAGCGGTTGCAATTGTGGATGAAATGCTGGCCGGTGACGGATACATCGTCAGCACCATCGGCCGCAGCGTACCCAGCGAGGTTTTTGTTGCTCAACGTGCCGGGCGCTTCGAAACTCAACCCATTATCGTTTTGGTTAACGGTAACTCTATTTCCGCAAGTGAAATTGTGGCAGGGGCCCTGCAGGATCATGATCGCGCACTGCTCGTTGGTCAACGAACCTTCGGGAAAGGATTGGTGCAAAACCAATTCCCTCTGCCTGATGACAGCTACCTGCAGATTACAACGGCCCGCTACTATACTCCCTCCGGCCGATTAATACAGACACCGTACGAAGAGGGAGATCACGAGGGATACTTCGAGAATAAACTCGAAGGTATGATCAAAGCCCAGCGAGATCCCGAAAAATACGCGGAAAGCATTCCAGATTCGCTAAAATTCACCACCACGCATGGACGTATCATCTTTGGGGGCGGAGGAATCATGCCGGATCATGTTGTCGAGGGCGATTCTCTCAGGCCTCGCATACTGAACGCACTCTACGGTGGCGGACTATTCGAAACCTTCCGTCTCTGGTTCGAAAATAACGAACAGGCACTGCGAACCACCTGGGAAGATCGGCCAGATGATTTCCTGAATGACTTTACCTTTTCAACTGCACAATGGGATGCTCTGTGGGTTTCTGGAGCATCCGCCCAGATTCCGGTAACTTTTGTAGACGCTGATCCTTCAATTGAAGAGCTGCAGTTCACCTTCGGGGAACTCAATGAAAACAGCGAAACGATCCGTCTTTACTTCAAAGCACTTCTCGGCCGACAGTTATACGGGGCCCGCATTGCTACACCGCTGTTTCATGCGATTGACGAAACCTTTCAGGAGAGCATGCTATTCTGGTCTGATGCCGAGGAGTTAGCGCTTCTTAGTCAATAGTTGCCCACGGCAGTACTGTGATTTTCACCTCTTCCCCTCCGGACGGATTGACGCAGTTTTCTGGAAGGTGAATGAGACAATTGGCGTGTTGCAGCGAAGAATACAGGTTTGATGCCTGCGGTCCTGTGGTCTTTACAACAAGTTGTCCATCTTCCTGGCGGACGGCTTTACCGCGGACGAAATGATGCATCCCCGCTGGCTTTTGCACTGGATGCCCCAGCTTTGCGCATACGAAGGGAGGCTTTGTCTGGGCAGCTCCCATGAGGGTGAGCAATGCGGGGCGGACGTATTCAAGAAAGCACACCGCCGCTGAGACAGGATTGCCCGGCAAACCAAAAACCAGTTGGGAACCAAGCTTACCAAACAACATCGGTCCACCTGGCCGCTGGCGTACACGCCAGAAACACCGACGAAATCCTCTCTCCGCAAGTACATCCTTGACCAGATCATGCGTACCCACGGATACCCCTCCACTTATAATCAGCACATCAGCGCTCTGACTGGACTCAAGTGCTTGGATCAAGCTGTCAGGATTATCCTGCGCAACTAGCGGGCCCGTTACCAAGCCACCTACATCCAATATCTGTGCGACAAGTCCCGGACCATTAGCATCGCGAATCTTTGCGGGAGGTAGGAGTTCATCTGCCCCCAAGTGCAACTCGTCCCCCGTCACAATAACCACTACATGTGGCGCGCAGTTCACCTCGATCTCCTGGTAACCGGCTGCAGCAATCATACCCACAACCGGCGGGGTAATTTGTGAACCTCTACTTACTACCGGTGATCCCTCCTTCACGTCTTGCCCTGCAAGCCGAATATAAGCCCCCCTCTTTGGACATCGATTAACATATACCAAGCCAGGTTCAACTTCTGATGTCCACTCTACCGGAACCACCGCTTCTGTGCCTGGCGGGACTTTTGCTCCCGTCATAATCCGTATACAACCTCCGGGCTTTACTCCTATTTGGGGTTCCGTGCCAGCCGGAATATCTCCATCCAACCGGAGACGCGCTGGAACTGGTGCAAGATCTTCCATGCGTACTGCAAAACCATCCATACCCGAATTATCGAAAGGGGGTATTGATTCCCGAGCAATTATTGTCTCACGCAAAACCCGTCCCAACGCCGCTGAAACAGGCACTCTCTCTGTCGGAAGCAACCGAAGCTCCGCATTAATTTTCCTCAATGCTTCCACAACCGTGATCTTATCTTGCATTATCTCGTGGATTAAATGTTACATCCATTGGATTTAATTTCAGCACGCCAGCTGCCAACTTCAGACTTGTGGATATAGTTGCGATTATTCACGTCTTATTCACAGATACAATAATTGATGTATACAGCTATTTGAGGGGTGATCTCACCTATTTTGGTGTATTTACTCCATCCTATTAAAGGCTGACTTTGAGTTATTCACAAATCCACAGTCCCAACTAGTATGTAAGCTTTAAAATTCAAAAAACTTCACATAGTAAACGTTTCTGGTGGTTTGTGGACAACTTCTTGCGCTATCCGAGAAAACATCTATGTCTAACGTTTGATCTAGCAGGAATTTTTCGCGAGCTTTGAGGAGATCGGTCCAGATCCCATAAGGCTTTATAGTAGTGAGGTCTCGTGTGGTTGAACTCAATTTCATCTCTGTCCGACCACTTGTAGTCCACTTCCGGGGCAAGCACGCGAATACTCAATTGGTGAGTCATCGTAACGTCGGGTCGTTTTGTTCGGAATCACACTCTCAGTATCAGGTAAACATGTAAGACTGAAGGCTCCTCAATTAGTGTAACCGTAGTCCCGTGTCCCGGCATAACAAGCTCCTCTGGTAGGGGTGCGGTTATCGGAATAACAAGAGACATACATAAGCGCCGAACGGACCAGTCGTGTTGGGGCTATAACCTGTGTATGTGCATTCAATCGGGGCATCACAGAGATTTTTGGAAACGGCTTAGATTAGCCAGGAGTTCTGTAGATTAATGCACTGATTTCAAAAGCCCGCGATTCGTGGATAACATGTGGAATTCTCATGCAAAACTTTGTAGCTGTGAGAGTCCCTTTTTTACTTTTGTGAGCACAGGCAAGGGTTTTTAGCTGAAGATCGGGACTTCTTCCCACTTGTAAGGTGTCTTTTTGGGGAAATTAGGTCTATTTGTCCATGCACACACGATTATTGGCCTCACGGATAAGATATATTTTGGGAATATTTTATTAACAAGGACAAGGTGGAGGTGTGGATAACAGTTCTTTCCAATGGGTCCACTGGTTGTATCGAAGCAGACGATCTTTATTGGCACAGTGAACGTTTCCGTCTCCTGGATGTTGACCGCCTCGGCGGGTAACCTTATTGGTTAGAAGACGATTTCAATCTAGTTATTTTAATGATTCGGGCGGTGTTGGGTAGTGCTCGGACATTTTGGCATACTTGATGTTGGGATGTGTGACATGACGCAAAAAGCTTCTTAGTTTGAACAGTTCCGATGATTAAGCGAATAGTTGTTGCGCTGGACGCTGACACAGATACCCCAGTAGCAACACGTTATGCAACGGAGATTGCACGTGAACACAATGCTGAACTGACCGGAATGGCCGTCGTGGATACGGCTAGCATTTCGGCATCTTCAAAGGGTGGAGGAATCGGCAGCATGTATCTCATGTCAAAGGTTCAGGAAAGCCTTACGGTTGAGGCTCGTGAGATCGCTCAGGCGCTAACGCGTGCATTCAGGGATGCTGTGAACGAGAGTGGAATCCAGTCACAGGTCGTTATTGAGGAAGGCGTAGCTCTTCAGCGCATTATTGAGGACATGAATTGCCGGGATTTACTGGTTATCGGCAAGGAACCGCACTTCTTCTATAGCCATCCCGGCGAAACGTCCACAAAATTGGAGGAGATTGTCAGTCATGTGGTGAGTCCCACTTGTGTGATTCCCAGTACCTACAGGAAGATTGGACGGGTAATTATAGCTTATGATGGTAGCGCTGCCTCGGTTCGTGCCATGCGCAGTTTTTTCCAGCTCAAACCTTTTGGGAGTGACGTGTCTGTAGAAGCCATAAATGTGCACAGCAGGGGAGAACGTGCCAGTGCGTTGCTCGCGCTCGCGCAGGTGAAAGCGTATGGCGAAGCACATGGATACTCCATTCAGACACTTGCTTTTGAAGGAACCGATCCGAGTAAGGAGATCGTAGAGGCACTGGAGCGCCATCAGGCAGATGTTCTTGTTGCCGGAGCACATATTGTTTCCCCGTTATCCCGGATTGCGTTTGGATCAACGAGTGCGAGTCTGTTACACCAGGTCAATATTCCCATGTGGCTAGAGGCCTAGCTTCTGGCATAACCGCCAAGTTGGATGGCGATTCCACCTCGCCGCCGAGCACGCTGTGCAGTGCTGCAAGCGCTTTATGCATATGCACTCAGTGGTGATTCAGAGACTCACGTCAATTTGACAGTTCTTTTGCCGCGGCTGCCGCTCCAGGAGGGCGCCACGGATCTAGGAATAGCGCTATTCAGCAAGGTGATTGAAGAGCATGATGCGCTGGATGAAATAATCGCTACGAATGCCAAGAATTGGGACTTGAAGCGCATTCTCAGGATTGACCTGATCATCCTCCGCATGGCTATTTGTGAGTTTCTGTACTTCAAACAGATCCCTCCAAAGGTGACCATGAATGAGGCCATTGAGCTCGCCAAAATGTTCAGCACCGAGGAAAGCAAAGATTTTGTGAATGGCGTACTTGATTCGATCGCGTTCAGATTAAGAAAAGAAGGCAGACTCGTCAAAAGTATGGCAGGCCTTCAGGGTTGGGAGGAAATGGTGCATAGACAGGACGCTCAGCGGACCAAGTAGGCAGGAAAGGCCTCGGCAATTTCGCGTGCATTGGGATTAGCTTCAGGAACACAACCATCTGATCGTTCCAGCGTGGTATTTGAGAGGTCGGAAAACGGCGTATGAATGGGACTGATTGCTATCGGTGATATTCACGGTTGCTCGCAAACGCTGAAGGCACTATTAAAGGCTTTATCACCCGGAGTAGAAGATCATCTTGTTTTCCTCGGGGACTATGTGGATCGTGGCCCGGACACACGGGGAGTAATTCATCAACTGATAGTCCTCTCCGAGCAGATCAAATGCACTTTCCTGCGAGGCAACCATGAACAGGCAATGCTGGACTGGTTGAGTGGCAAGAGAGGAACGTACTGGTTGGATTTTGGAGGAGAAGAAACCCTACATAGCTACATGCAGGCGGGAAAGTTGGATTTTCCAGCAAACCATTTGTCCTTTCTACAATCAACCACATTATATCTGGATACTCCGCAGTTCTTCTTCGTCCATGCGGGGCTACGCCCTGACCGAACGGTCCAGGAAAATCTCCGTCACGCGGAAGCTGAGGTCTTTCTCCACTATCGAGGGCATCTTCCGGTAGTGGTACCATTATGGGAAAAGTGCGTTGTATTTGGGCATACGCCACAGACAACTCCGATATTGGCTGATCGGATGATTGGCATTGATACGGGTTGTGTATTCCTGAGACGTCCTGGGCTGGGGCGCCTGACCGCAATCCGGTTGCCCGAACGTGAAGTGATTGCGGTCGCCAACCAGGAGTTCAGATAAAGGGTTTTGTCTTTAGGTAGACTCTAGATCTCATTGACCGTCCCTTAAATGAAACCCGAGGCTTCAACATAGGAGGGAAGTGCCGAAAGGGGAAGCGAATCTCTGAATATAGGGAATCTCTCAGAATATGCGGGAGACGAATGCAATCTCCTCAAAGGAAGAGTCAAGTCACAAAGCAATCCAAAGCCCAAAGCGAAACGAGGGGCGTTGTGAGCCGATTTCTGCGAAAACGGGTTGCCGCCCAATTGAGACTGTGTATCGAATATAGGGATCCAGAAAAAGGCTGAATTGACGGTTTTTTTCGGCACGCGAGGCGTTTTTCAAGAAGGTTAGTGCAGGGCCAAAGCGAACTCCGAAATAAAGATCATATGCGTAATTAGCCCGCCCAATAACGCGCAGGATTCCCAAAGGGCGGAATGCTGTTCCGACGCCAGCGGAGACATGCACCGGTGTTCGTTCTTCCCAGAGCTCCGTATCAATGGAAGTGGTCACTTCAAGTGTGTATACACTCCGGGTTAAAACATGTCCCGCCTGGAGTCCAGCTCCCGGCCATGCGCCAAGCCCAACCTGCAGCTGTGAGATCTGTGCCTGGGCGGAAAGCCCGCCGAGAACCAAGGCAAAAAGCAGACAGAGGGTGGTTCTGAAGAAAGTCAATAGCATACCTTTTCTGAGGCTGCCCAGTGCTGGAAAAGCTCCATGCTCCTTAACGCAGTGAATGGCGCAGATGCCGAGAAGCGCTAATTCGGGGGATTGTATCCATGGGAGAACATAGGTTGCTTTCAGAGACTTCTTACAGGTGGACAAGCCCATGAGATCAATATGATGGAAGGCACGCCACCCTATTGCTTACCATTACATTCCAGAACAGACGCCATCTCCGTATGCAGGGTTACCGAATGAAGGGGCCTCTGTATAGGATCTGACATACTTAGATAACAACCACCCGTCACGATTCCCGCGCTCATCAAATACCCGCACCTCCTCCCCACCGGGTTATGTGCTTATTGGTACTACGGCCTTCCTGTTGTCTGCATGAAAGGGATCATACCAAAGTAATTTAAATATTCGGCTTTCCCGAATGCCATAAATGCGAGTTCTTGCAGTGAGTCTAAATGAAAAAATCGCATCTATATCATCCTGGCGAATCTCCGACAACCTTTTTTGTGCCTTGCGTGTCAGATCCTCAACGTTTACGAAGTGATGGTTGTTGCCATGTCTGCGACCACCTGCTGCTTGACTTATTTCAGCCCATGTCATGGTTTAAAAACTTTGTAGCTTGGGTACCATTTTAGTCCAGAATATGGCATTCACTTCGTCATTATTCCAACCCCAAGGCCCCTCTATATCTAACACCTCAAAAGACCAGGCAGGAGTTTGTTGAAGGATGTTTTTCTCTTCTATAAGATTCCGCTTGCCTCCCAAAGGGGTGTTTTGGGTAAGCGTTCTTTTTTGTCGTCCTCGGTGTTTCTTCCTACGCTTCACTTAACCAAACAGCATTTTCTTCATGCAGGCTTTCATAATATTCGGCCATTGATTCTTTTGAAATAATGGAATTACCCCTTTCACCCCTTGGGATTCCTCTTCTTGCTTTTTTCCAAGGAGCTTCCATACTGGTTAGATCACTTAACCATTGGGGTGATCTCCCTCCATAATCTTGCAAAATGATATCTACGGTCTCTCTTTGATTCTCTGTCAATGCACTGGCATTCCCTA
>JAJEDR010000072.1 GCA_022821385.1 Rhodothermales bacterium | reverse complement strand
GAGGGGTGTCCAATGCATTCGCGAGAGATCGTGAAACCCGGTCGAAACTGATTCCCAGGAATCCTCGATCGACACGACCTTTCTCGATGAGTTGCATTACGACATTATCAACGATGGAGACCGGGATTGCGAACCCAATCCCGGCGTTAATGCCTGTGTGAGAGAGAATAGCTGAGTTTATGCCAATCAGTTGACCGTTCATATTGACTAGCGGTCCACCTGAATTACCTCTATTGATGGCGGCGTCGGTTTGGATAAAGTCAGAGTACAGGTTGATCTGAGACAATCGTGTGCTGGTACGACCGACTGCACTCACGATGCCGGCGGTGACGGTATTGTCCAGTGCCGCATCCAACGGTGACCCGAAGGCCATTACCCACTGTCCAACCCGCACATCGCCTGGCGGTGCCAGCGTAACTGTGGGTAGGTCCATTTCGTCAATTCTAATCACAGCCAGGTCCGAGTTTTCATCTCGGCCTATGACTGTGGCGGTGAAGGTGCGGCCGTCATGCAGCAGCACCTGCAATTTGTCTGCGCCCTCAATAACGTGGTTATTGGTAACAATGTAGCCATCAGAGCGAATCAGGACACCCGAGCCCAAGCCTTGGCGAACTTGTGGGAAGCCGTTTGGCTGAGGGTTTTGGAAGAAAAATCGTTCCAATGGCGTTCTTTCCCCTGCATTGGGATCATCGCTTGGTTCAACCCGTTCTGCCGACCGAACTTGAACTACGGCAGGGTTGACGGCGTCAGCCACGTTAATGAAAGCTTCCTCCCATTCCATGCGTGCAGCCGGTGAAGGGGCACGCAAGACTTTCGAGTTACTGGCCTGTGTATCTGTGCCTATACGATGCCCCTGGTCGAACAGATTGGCACCCATGGTGGCAAACAGCACACCTGCAACAAAGACGACTCCAAAGAGAGCGAGTGTTGAAAAAATCTGAGGTCTACTCATGAATGCAGGGTTTTATGATGTGTAATAGCTGGAGCAAACAACGCGCCAAAGCTATCCGATAGTATTAGTGACTGCCAGGAATTCCTGGTTGTGTCATGTTGCGCATGTCAAGCAGTTCATCGAGTGCCTTTTCGTCAAGTAGATTCATCTCGAGCACGACCTCCCGTACGGTGCGCCCGGAGGCACCAGCTTCCTTGGCAACCTTGGCGGACATGTCATAACCGATGGCACTGTTGAGTGCAGTTGCAAGTGAAGGATTTAGTTCCAGCAGCTCCTGGCACCGTGCGCGGTTAGCCTCTAGCCCGGCGAGACACTTATCAACAAAAGCGTTGCTTGCACCCGCAAGCAGCTCAATGCTTTCCAACAGCGTTACCGCCATAACCGGCATCATCACATTGAGCTCCAGGTTCCCGTGTTGCCCGCATACGGTAAGTGTTGTATGGTTTCCCATAACCCGGGCACAAACCATCATCATAGCTTCACAAAGAACGGGGTTAACCTTTCCGGGCATTATTGAGGAACCGGGTTGCAGAGGTTTGAGTGTGATTTCTGCAATCCCGCTGGTAGGGCCGCTCGAGAGTATTCGTATGTCGTTTGCAATCTTCATCAGTGATACGGCCACCGTATTGAGTGCGCCTGATGCTGAGACAACGGCATCCCGTGCAGATTGTGCTTCAAAGTGATTCTCGGCTTCGCGGAAGGTCACTCCGGTGTATTCGCTTACATAGGCCAGTGTTCGTTGTGGGAACTCGAGATGTCGGTTGATGCCTGAGCCCGTTGCAGTTCCTCCCAGAGGAACCTCGCTCAGTTCGGCTTGGCCGACTCTGATACGACCGATTCCCCGTGTGATCTGCATTGCATAGCCGCCGAATTCCTGCCCCATCGTGATTGGAGTCGCGTCCATGAGATGTGTACGCGCACTTTTTACGATATCGTCAAAAGCGCGGCTTTTTTCTTGCAGTGCAAGCTCCAGTCGAAGCAGGGCTGGTAAGAGCTGATCCTCAATCATGCACGCAGCAGCTACCTGCATGGAGGTCGGGATCACATCGTTTGAGGACTGACAGAGGTTAACCTGATCATTCGGGTGCACGCTCTGATCCTCAAGCATTTCGGTAGCCAGTCGTGCTATCACCTCATTTGCATTCATATTGCTTGAGGTGCCGCTGCCCGTCTGATAGACATCGATTGGAAATTGATCATCCAGATCACCGGCAATTACAGCCTCTGCGGCATTTATGATTGCATCTGCCACGGACTGATCCAGCATACCGGTGTCCGCATTTGCCATTGCAGCGGCACGTTTGATATGACCAAGCGCACGGATAAATGCACGTGGCATACGCTGCCCGCTGATTGGGAAATTGTCTACGGCACGTTGCGTCTGAGCTCCGTAAACAGCATCGGCCGGTACACGGACCTCACCTAATGAATCCTTTTCGATCCGGAAATCACGCATAAGTGGCTAAAATGATTATGATCGAGTCTCAGTTAAACGAATTTTTCCCCGTATTGTTAAGGTGCTGTAAATTAAGGCTAATTTTGCGTAGTCGATGGATATTATCAAGACGGTAGAGGAGATGCGCAGGTACGCCGATAGGAAGCGTGCGGACGGGCATACCTTGGCGTTGGTTCCTACGATGGGATATCTGCATGAAGGGCACTTGTCCCTCGTGCAGCGCGCAAAAGCTGAAGCAGACCATGTGATCGTTTCTATATTCGTGAACCCGACACAGTTTGGTCCCAACGAAGACTTTGCAGTGTATCCGCGGGATTTTGAGGCGGACTGCAGGTTGTTGGAGGAGATCGGCGGAGTTGATGTTGTTTTTGCTCCTGAAGCTTCGGAACTGTACCCCGATGGCGTGGAAGCGCAGAGTGTTTGGGTAATCTGTCCCGAACTGTCGGAGCACCTTTGTGGCAAATACCGGCCGGAGCATTTCAGGGGGGTCTTGACTGTGGTCCTGAAATTGTTTGCGGTTTGTAAACCACATATCGGCGTGTTTGGACTTAAGGATGTGCAGCAGTATATGTTGTTACGGAAGCTAGCACGGGATTTATTGATTGATATAAGGGTTATAGGTGCACCTACGGCCCGGGAATCCACCGGTCTTGCGCGTTCTTCCCGCAATGCGTATCTCACTTCTGATGAGCGTAGCCAGGCATGTGTGCTCTGGAAGGCGGTAACTGCAGCAGCGGGAATGATCAAGAATGGAGAAAATCGCCCAGGTATTGTGGTGGAGGAGATGAGAACAATTATTGCCCAGGCACCACTTGCAATCCTGCAATACGCAGAGGTTGTTACCGGTGAAACACTCCAGCCGGTAAAAAAACTGGTGCCAGGCACTGAGGTGATAGTGGCTGTTGCGGTTTACTTTCGTAGTGTTCGACTAATTGATAATGCATTTGCTCTGGTACCGTCGGGATAGGTTTTTTGTATGCGTGCTGCTTACGGGCCTTCTGTCGGCAGTCAACATAGTCTATGGCCAGGATGCTGAAACCATATTCCCGATCATAGAAAATGGTCGGTTTGGCTTCATTGATGCCGCAGGTGACCGCATCATTGAACCGAAGTATGACGGGGCACAGATGTCGTCTGAGGGATTGGCTGCGGTACGACTCGGTTACGCATGGGGATTCATTGATACGCAGGACTCGGTGCGTATTAAGCCGCAGTATACTTCTGTTTTTCCATTTGTGAATGGGGTTGCACGAGTTCAGTCCGGTCAATACTGGAGCTTTATTGACAAGACGGGTACACCGATTACAGATAGGTATTTTACGGCGGCGCTGGATTTCAGTGAGGGACTGGCTTCAGTGCGTGAACGTCCCGGTACAGTGGTAGGACTTGAGCCCAAATGGGGTTACATCAACATGGCAGGCCAAACGGTCTTACCCGAGGAGTATGTTCGAGCACTGCCATTCTCGGATGGGTTGGCCGCAGTGGAAGTTGTTCGCAAGGTTCTGGTTGTCCGGGTCAATACCCGATGGGGTCTTATTGATACGACGGGCACTTGGGTAGTTGAGCCGATCTTTAATGCAATGCGCAATCCTACCGAGGGACTGGCGCTTGCCCGACGAGGCAGGCAGCATGGATTCATCGATTCCACCGGGACTTTTGTACTGACGCTTCAATATGAGCAGATATTTCCCTTCAAAGAAAATCGTGCGCGCGTAAGCGAGGACGGCTTGTGGGGTTTTATTGATCGCACCGGTGAGGCTGTAGTCTCGCCCAGCTACTTGGGAGCCGGCGATTTTTCAGGAGGGCGAGCGCTCGTCTTGACCAGTGATGGTTATGGCTTTATAGATCCTCAGGGAGTAATGGTTATCCCGCCGCGATACGAGAGAGCTTCCTCGTTTGATCGTGGACTTGCCTGGGTAACGCTGGAAGGACGGTCCGGGTATATTGATACCACGGGCATCTTTATATGGAGAGAGGAGGAGTGATGTGAAGTTGCCCCGGGAACTCCAACTGTTGATGCGTACCGAGATCTTAAAGTGGGCGATATGCTGAAGCTTGCCCAGAGTCAAAACCCGCGCGCGGGTTGGATAACTAGGAATACGGTGGCCGGGAATGTGCTGGCAGAGTCTGCGATGATGTCAGAACGTTCCCGATCGCGAATTATGTCTGCGACTGATTGGCGAGTTGTCCACATGCGGCGGCAATGTCTGCTCCGCGGCTCCGCCGCACGGTCACAGTTACCCCACGTTTTGACAGGTGCGCCATAAATTCGTCTAGCTGCTCTTCGCTTGTGCGTTCGAATTCTGTTCCGGGCACGTTGTTGTACATAATCAGGTTAACCTTTGCGCGCACGCTGTGGCAAATTTGAGCCAGAGTACCGGCGTCTTCCAGCGAGTCATTAAATCCCCTGAACAGGCAATACTCAAATGTTATTGGACGCCCCGTTGTGTCTGTATGATATCGCATGGCGGGTTTCAATGCTTTCAGGCCTGTGAGGGCATTGCGGCTGACAGGCATAATGCTTGCCCGTTTGGATTCCGTGGGTGCATGCAGTGAAACCGCCAGATTCACGCTGGGAGCATCATTTGCCAGATCGCGTATGCGACGCGCAAGTCCAACAGTTGAGACCGTAATTCTCCGGGGAGAGAGCCCGCAGGCTTCTGGGTGGGTCAGAATCGCCAGACTGGCTAAAAGTGCTTTGTAGTTAAGTAGCGGTTCGCCCATTCCCATGTAGACTACATTGGATATATCCCGGTCGAAGCGTTCGTAGGCGATCTTGCGCATATAGGTGATCTGGTCTACAATCTGCCCGCAGGTCAGGTTTTCATGGAATCCCATTTTTCCAGTTGCGCAAAACGTACAACCCATTGCACAGCCTACCTGGCTAGAAACACACACCGTCAGTCGGGCTGGGTTGCCGTGATCATCAAAATGCGGGATCAGGACTGATTCAACGTTTCGCCCGGAGGGCAATTGCATTAGTGCTTTCACCGTTTGATCGCGTGCCGTGAAGAGTGCCTGTACCTTCAAGCGCTCCATGCGGGCACTCTTTGCAAGGCCATTCCTGAGTGATACGGGCAGATTCAGCATGGACTCGAAAGAATCAACAGCATTCTTTGCGTACATCCAGCGCAGAATTTGGCGTGCACGCCATTTTGGCTCGCCCAATTCCAGAACCCATTCTTCTAGTCCAGTGGGAGACAGGGCCTTTAGGTCTGTTGAGATATGCTTCACCTCTAAAAAAGTGTATTTGTGGTTCTGTATCGGCCGGGGAATGGGGTGTAACCATACCAAGTACAAGTAAGGTCAATCAGAGCATTAGGTTCCGAAGCTGGCCAGCTATTTCCACGTTGTTCCACCAAAGCCCATAGATCTTCTGATGCACCTATTGGGGTGCATTTTCACTTAAGTAGGTAACTCCCCTTTGCCTCACCTAGTCCCCTCATAACAAATCTCCTTGATGGCATGCCTTAATTCAACAATGTCCTGCGCTATTGCATATAATTCCATTAGGTTATCTTGCATTGTACGGGTCCACAATTTGACAATGGTGGGATTGAGTGCTATGTTGGTAGACAACTAACTATAAGGTGAAATAATGAAACACATACTGAGTATTCTATTTTTGGTCGCCATTCTGGCGGGCCCCGCTGCCTTTGCGCAGGCACCGGCCAATCATTTGGAGGGAAGCTGGCGCATAGTGTCACAGCGATCTGTCTACCCGGATACAGTGATCGTAACTCTGAACGTTCCTCCCTCAATAAAAATCTTGAACTCCACACATTTCTCCTGGGGTTACCAGTCGGCCAATGGTGCGGAGGTCCTGGCTGGTGGCGGCAGATACACTTTGGAGGGAGATACGCTCTATACGGAGTACCTGGAATATCATACTAGCGAGGTTCTGGTCGGCGAAGAGTTACGTTTCTCTGCCCGTGTTGTGGGGGATCTATGGTACCATGTGGGTGAGTTTCCGAGTGGCTTCCGTCTCGAAGAAGTTTGGCGCCGGATAGAATAAGAGGGAAGTAATACCGGTGCTTTGTTTATCTGGGACGGCATCACGTAGATCGAGGGGAGTGCACAGGCGGGGGTTGGCGCAATTGCGCGGCGACGGGCGCTGGAACGGTCATCTCCAAGAGACCCGTAAACGGAGTCAGCCGGTGACCTGCGGCATGGTTACGGCCTGATATTGTCCTCAATTACAGCAGCCAGAGATCAGCTGCAATTGCGGTCACGAGCAGCGGTACGTATGCGATACTGGCCAGCAGAATTTTTCTTGCCAGCCGCGGCGTTTGTTTGCGGTAAAAGCCGATTGCGGGCAAAATGAATCCGATACCGGTCGGGATTATGATCGCAAGGTAAAGCCATCCTGTATAGTCCAGTACCGTGGGTAACAGGCTGACGCCTAGCAGCAGTGTACTGTACGCCAGTGTTCGTTTGGCCGTAGCTCTTCCATCGGGGTTCCGGACAGGAAACATGGCGTGACCTCCACGTGCGTAGTCCTTGCGATACATCCAGGCAAGTGCCAGAAAGTGGGGCATCTGCCAAAGGGCAAGTATCGAGAAAAGAACCCAGCCACCGGTCCCGACAGTTCCTGTTGCTGCCACGTAACCTCCTAATGCCGGAAGCGCCCCGGGTATGGTTCCAATCAGCGTGTTGTATGTGGTGCGGCGCTTGAGTGGCGTGTAGGCAAACAGGTATAGTACAATAGTCAATGCGGCCAGAAGCAACGTGATGAGATTTACCCACCAAAGTATTGTCAGTCCACCGGCAATGAGGATCAGTCCGAAGGTCAGCGCGGCACCGGCTCCGATTCGCCCGGACGGCAGTGGCCGTTGTGCGGTACGACGCATGAGTGCGTCGTCATTGCGCTCTATGTAGTGATTGAGCACACCCCCTCCCGCACTCGCTAGTGCCGTTCCTCCAAGGGTTAGTGCCAGCAATAATGGGTTCACGCTCTCGCCAGCCCCCAGCATGAAGCCCGCAAGGGCTGAAAGCACAACCAGAAAGCCAATCTCCGGCTTGACCAATTCCCAATAGTCCTGCAGGACTGAAGCCGGGCTGGTGCCGGGTCGTAGCAGACGCAGTTCTGCGGCTTCCTCAGATGTGAAGACGTTGCTATCCACTTCGCAGTCGCAGAGTTCCGAGCAGCACACATGCGCAACTGCCCATGAGAATAGTTCCAACCACTAGGTGCGAGGACGAAAATACAACTTGGGCGAGGCTTCGTTGCCCCTGACCTGCGTCATAGAGTAACGTAATAAGAGCAATCATCCCCAAAATCAGCTGCAAAAACAAGCACGTTAACATAACCCAAGCTCCCCGGTTCAGCAGTGGCTTGTCACTAGAGCGTTCCCGAATACGTCCACAGGTGACGATAATGAGAGACAGTACCAGTACGCTCCCTGCGGCGTGGACTACAATAAAAGTCAAATCCACTCCTGCTCCGGGGTGCCGAAGTAAAGCACCGAGCAGGATCTGTATATACACCGCGACCGCAGTTGAACCTGCCAAGATACGCAATTGCCGCATCTCTGGCGAACTTTCTATATTGTGCGTAAGCCATGTGTGCGAACAGGAAACTGTGAGGATCACCGCTGTACAGAAGAAAAGCTGCGCACCCATAGCATGGACGACGGCCAGATCCACGGATGTCCAGATTACACGAAGTCCTCCCAGAACCCCCTGTAGGATCACAAGACCAGTTGCTGATACCGCCAGAATTCGAACCCAGCGCCGCGAGTCTGCCAGCCAAGTCCATAGCGCAAGGCCCATTATCCATAGACCCACCAGAGCTCCCAAGAGTCGGTGTCCGTGTTCTGCTAGTACCGGTCCTTCCTGCCACCAACGGGCATCTGGATTTTCTGGATCACTGTATCCCGTTGCAATCGGATCATACGAGCCGAATGAGCTGGGCCAATCTGGAACAGCTAGGCCGGCTTCGATACTCGTAACAACGCCTCCCCAACTAACCAGGAGCAGACATAGAAGCAACCCTCCCGCTGCGTAGTGGTATCGCCAACGGGGATTAGATGTAATTTTCGGTGAGTTCATGCACAAATAAATCGCAACCCGGGGCAACCCAATCAATAGCTACTCTGTTCCATTGAATTAGTCCGGTTAAACTCATGCGAATGCTTATTGAATCAATTTCAGGGGTCAGAGGAATTTACGGTGCTGGTTTGGATGCACTGGTGCTCGTACGCTATAGTTTGGCCTTCGGTCAATTCTGTCTGAATCAGCTCAACGACCTACCCCGGCGCGTTGTCGTGGGCCGGGATGCACGTGTTTCCGGGGACGTGTGCATGCAAATTGTGGCATCCACGCTGCGCAGCCTCGGAATTGAGGTCATAGATGCAGGACTTGCACCGACACCGACTGTTGCCATGGCGGTCCTGTTCGAAAAAGCAAGAGGAGGTATTGTACTGAGTGCTTCACACAACCCTGAAGAGTGGAATGCACTCAAGCTGCTGAATCATAAGAGTGAATTTTTGTCGCCGGAGGAGGGGGCTGCTGTAATGGATATGGCAAGGCATCCAGAATCCCCAATGCACCAGGATGTTGCCCCCGGTCCTGTAAGAGCCGAGGAATATTTAGACCGGCATGTTGATGCGATCCTGGATCTGCCGTACTGTCAACCGGGTGCGATTGCCTCCAAGGGGTATACGGTCGTGGTTGATGGCATCAACTCTGTGGGTGCGCTGGCTATGCCGCGCCTGCTCGAGCGTTTGGGGGTTGGCAAAATTAAGTTGATCAATGGTGATGTTACGGGCCGGTTTGCTCATCCTGCTGAGCCACTGCCACAGCACTTGCACGGCACAATGGACTACGTGCGGGAAATGGGTGCCGACCTAGGCCTAGTTGTTGATCCGGATGCCGACCGATTGGCGTTGATTGATGATCGCGGGGACTATGTGAGCGAAGAGCTGACCCAGGTCATAGCAGCCGATTTTTTATGGCGCAAACGCAGCGGGCCGTACGTAACCAATCTTTCTTCCTCCCGAGCGATTGAAGATGTTGCTGCCCGGTATGGCATGTCGGTTTACAGGTCCGCGGTTGGAGAGATCAATGTAGTCAAGATGATGCAGGAACACGATGCTATCCTGGGCGGAGAAGGCAATGGCGGCGTGATACTGCCCGAGCTTCACTATGGTCGGGATGCGCTCGTCGGAGCGGCTATGGTGCTTCAGCACCTGACTGAACTCGGTATCCCGCTCTCGGAGTACAGGCGCTCATTACCGCAGTATGTGATTTCCAAGAACAAAGTCCAGGTCGCAAATCCCGACGAAGTGCTTGCACGCTTTGCTGCAAGGCACGGAGACAAGGAGCTCTCCACTGTAGATGGTGTAAAGATCAACTTACCGGAGGGTTGGGTGCACGTACGTAAATCAAACACCGAACCGATCGTACGCATTTATGCGGAAGCGTCCGGTGAGCATGAAGCTGATTTTCTCGCGCACCAGTACATGGACGACATACGCTCCGACAAGTAAGGGGGCCGGGGGGATCGTTTGAACGATCCCCCCGGGAAAGGCTTAGAAGCCCATTCCGCCGCCCATGCCGCCCATACCACCGCCACCATGATCATGGTGATCTCCGCCGCCACCGGCACCCTTTGGCTCAGGGCGATCGGCTACCACGGCTTCGGTGGTCAATAGCAAGCCACTGACGGAGGAAGCATTTTCCAGGGCAGCACGCACGACCTTGGTGGGATCAATGACCCCGGCACTTACCAGTGCTTCGTACTCTTCGGTACGTGCATTATACCCGAAATCATTTTCACCTTCCTTGACTTTCTGCGCAACGATAGAACCTTCACCTCCAGCGTTTGCAGCGATCTGGCGCAGAGGTTCTTCAAGGGCACGGCGTACAATATTGACGCCGATCATCTGATCTTCATTGTCGGTATCGGTTCCGTCAAGCGCGCTGATAGACCGGATAAGCGCAACTCCGCCACCTGGAACGATGCCTTCCTCAATGGCTGCGCGCGTTGCGTGCAGTGCATCCTCGACACGGGCTTTTTTCTCTTTCATTTCCGGTTCGGTTGCCGCACCGATTTTGAGGACCGCAACTCCGCCGCTCAGTTTTGCCAAGCGTTCCTGCAGTTTTTCGCGGTCGTAGTCACTCGTGGTGGTCTCGATCTGCTGCCTGATCTGATTCGTGCGGGCTTTGATCTGATCTGTTTTTCCTGCACCATCGACAATGACAGTGGTGTCTTTGTCGATCACGACGCGCTTGGCCTGACCCAGATAGTCCAGCACAGCATTCTCCAGACGGTACCCTTTTTCTTCACTGATGACCGTACCACCCGTAAGGATTGCGATATCTTCCAGCATTGCTTTCCTGCGGTCTCCGAAGCCAGGGGCTTTTACAGCCGCTACACGAAGCGTGCCTCGCAGTTTGTTAACCACCATTGTTGCCAGGGCCTCTCCCTCGACATCTTCGGCGATCACAAGAAGCGGAGAACTGGTCTGCGCAATTTTCTCCAGAATCGGGAGTAAATCCTTCATCGCGGAGATTTTTTTGTCGAAGATGAGTAGGTACGCATCTTCAAGGACAGTTTCCATGTCATCGGGATTTGTCACGAAGTAAGGTGACAGGTATCCACGATCGAACTGCATCCCTTCGACGACATCCAGTGTGGTTTCTGTTCCTCGGGCTTCCTCGACAGTGATGACGCCATCTTTGCCGACGCGCTCAAAGGCATCTGAAATCAGCGTGCCGATTGCTTCGTCGTTGTTGGCACTGATCGCACCAACTTGGGCAATTTCGTTACGACCTTCTATATCGCGGCTTTGCATGCGGAGGTGTGACACAATCTGGCTAACGGCCTTGTCGATGCCACGTTTGAGGTCCATGGGGTTGGCGCCGGCAGTGACGTTTTTAAGGCCGGCTGTCATTATTGCCTGTGCGAGGACAGTTGCTGTTGTTGTGCCGTCGCCGGCCACATCACTGGTTTTGGAGGCAACCTCCTTGACCATCTGAGCACCCACATTCTCAAGCTTATCCTCCAGCTCAACTTCTTTGGCAACTGTTACACCATCTTTGGTGACGGTTGGGGATCCGAATTTTTTCTCAATGATGACGTTACGACCCTTGGGGCCAAGCGTCACTTTGACTGCGCTCGCAAGTTGGTCTACACCACGCTTGAGTGCACCGCGAGCGTCTGCGTCGAAAACGATTTGTTTTGCCATGATATTTGTTTGGGGTTTAGGTTTGGTTGATGTAATTCGTTACTGAATGATGCCGAGAATATCACTCTCGCGCATAATCATGTACTCAGTGTCGTCGATTGTGACCTCGGTTCCTGAGTACTTGCCGTACAGCACGGTATCGCCGGCCTTGACCGTCATGGCGATTTTGTTGCCGTTCTCGACACGACCGGGGCCAACAGCCAGAACAACTCCACGTTGGGGTTTTTCTTTGGCCGTATCCGGGATGTAGAGGCCGCTTGCAGTTTGCTCTTCGGCATCCTGCGTCTGCACGACCACGCGATCACTAAGAGGTTGGATTTTCATGATTTGCAAATAGGTTATGTGATGGTTAGACCTGAAAGGTTTTCGCAGTTGTTAGCACTCTGCTTCGATGAGTGCTAACAAAAATGCAGCGAATCTGTTTCTGCGAAATACACCCCCTGCCGTTATCCTGCAAGGCGTGCACTGCATTCGACTGGCGGATTCCGCAAATGGTGTGCCACACTGTGATGTGCCAAAAATAGCAGTCAGGGGGTGTCAACATGTCAGATGGCTATGCAGATATGGCAATTCGGGGAATTGGATACCTGCGTAACTTCGAGGGGACCTTTGAAGAGGGGTGTAGGTTTTCACCCAAGGCAGGTTCGCATACACCCCTTGCGATGGATTCGGACAATCAATCACAAGTCTATGAGATTGGCTGTACAGAGATCGGCCGTAAAATGTGGTTGCTTATTATCAAATGACGCATGCTTTCCCGTATTAGCTGGACTGGTTGGTGTGTCTCCGTGTTGCTCATGGGGATCTTGGCGGTACTTGCCAGTTTGCCTCCGTGGGTTGGTGAGCCGGTGCGAATAGCGTTAATGTTAGGATTTGATCCGCTTTGTCATCAGATAGCCGAACGGTCACCTCATGTCGATGGGGTACAACTGGCCGTGTGTCACCGCTGCTACGGCATACTGGTTGGTTTAGCAATTGGACCGATTGCGGCCTTGATTATTCGGGGACGGGTTAACCGACACGCTTCCCTTCTTATCGTTGCATCGCTTGTACCATTGGCGTTGGATTGGGGACTGGGTATTGTGGGCATTTGGGCAAACACTGCGGAAAGCAGGCTTATTACAGGGGCGATTTTTGGTGTGGCTGCAGGTATCCTGGTTACCAGAGCTATGGCATGGTACCGGCCTGCAGCGCCGCTTTGATTAATCCAGTGGGTTAAGGTGCATGTTGCCGGTACTGTTCCAGCGCATTCACCGGGTCGGTAGTTTCAGTGATGGGGCGGCCTGTTTTCGTATAATTGCCCTATTGAATTCAGTTCTGGCAATCGGTCTCAATAGATAACCGGGGTGGCAACCAGCCATCAACAATATCCCGGCGTTTGTTATCTTGCAATTGCCTGTAATGCTCTGGAATTGATATCCAGGTGGTGTTCGTGAGGTACAACCATAATTAAACAGAACTCCTGATGCCTTCAAAAACTCAATCCGTCCTTATTGGTGGACTTATTGCTGCTGTCATCGGTACCGTTGTTTCAGTTGCACAGCAGCTCTCCGGTGCCAGCGATCCAATGAATCAAAACCCAGTCCTGGGTTTGATATTCGGTCTGGTGGGCTGCATGGTAATGCTTACCAGTGGTTTGATAGCAGTTTGGCATTACACTTCAGAGCATGAACTGACAATCAAGCCCAAGCAAGGTGTTGGAATCGGTGCGCTGGCCGGGTTGGTTTATGCAGCGGCCGCAGTGGCTCTGGCGTGGTTACTGGTCCTGATCAATGTAATTCCATCTCCTGAAGAAACTATACAGATGCTGCGGGAGAGCGGTGCATTTGATGCGCCGGGGGC
Source organism: Rhodothermales bacterium (assembly GCA_022821385.1). GTDB lineage: Bacteria > Bacteroidota > Rhodothermia > Rhodothermales > Bin80 > Bin80. The sequence goes on along the minus strand of JAJEDR010000072.1, from coordinate 36,937 downwards.
TGAACAAGGGCTGGCCTTTGCTGAGATGATGGTGACTTGGGGAGGGATAGGTATTGCCCTGATAGGCGGGGTCATAATGGGATTGGTGGGAGGAGCGATCGGCGCTGCCTTATTCAAGCGTGGTCCAGATCCAGAATCCGAGCTCTTGAGCTAACAAGGAATCAACCTTGGTGTGTGTTTGTGTTGCTTGGTGTTGCTTGTGGATTAGCCTTATATGTCCGTAGCATTCGCATCCTTCTCATTTCCGAGGTTGAGCTTGTGATTTAATCATCGGGCGTGCTTTGTGCGTGTCATTCGTTGATGCTTGTCGGTCGGCAGTTCTGTACTTGAATATTTCCTGTCCGATATGAGAGGCAGTTGGCTCTTCAACTTGACGGCACGGTGCGTATCAGCGCGCTTTAGAGCCCCGCATCGATTTGTTTCTTTCGCCTTCAGATGTACTTGAATACGCAAATCCTCACCGCCCTTCTTCTTGGTCTGTGTTTTTTCGGCAGTGCGGTAGAAAAACCGGTCGGGGAAAACCGGAGCGAGCCAGAGAAACCCAACATCGTCTTCATTTATATAGACGATCTGGGGTGGGCGGATGTTGGATTCAATGGCAGTACGTACTACGAAACTCCAAACATAGATCGCCTTGCAACCCGGGGGATCATTTTCTCGCAAGCCTACGCAAATGCCCCCAATTGTGCCCCGAGTAGGGCTTCAGTGATGACCGGACAGTACACACCACGGCATAAGATCTACACCGTTGGGACTTCCAGGCGGGGTAAAGAAGAGGACCGTCGTATGGTTCCTGTTCCGAACACGACAAACCTGCCGCTCCATTACACGACGCTGGCTGAGTCACTCGGCGATGCAGGATATGCTACCGGTCATTTCGGGAAATGGCATCTAGGGGACACGGGGTTTCATCCTGAAGACCAAGGTTTTGATGTGAATGTTGGTGGATATAGAAGCGGGTCACCGCGCGGAGGTTACTTTCCGCCTTACAATAATCCCAAACTTGTTGATGGTCCTGACGGTGAATACTTGACAGATCGCCTCACAGACGAGGCCATCACATTCATTGATCAGAACAGAGAAGGACCGTTCTTCCTGTATTTGTCTCACTATGCAGTACACACGCCAATACAGGCACAGGCAGATCTTAAAGCAAAGTATGCGCGCAAGGCATCTGATGGAGGGCAAAATAATCCTGCATATGCTGCAATGATCGAGAGTGCTGATCGTAGTGTGGGGAACATATTAGGGCGGATTGCGGCATTAGGGTTGACGGACAACACGTTGGTTGTTTTCTATTCTGATAATGGTGGAGCTGTGCAGGCTACGTCCAATCAGCCGCTCAGGGGCTACAAGGGAATGTTGTATGAGGGAGGTATTCGCGTCCCGTTGGCGGTAAAATGGCCAGGAAGGATCACACCTGGCCGGGTGGACAATACTCCCGTGATTGGGATTGATTTTTACCCAACTCTCCTGGAGATAGCCGGTGTCGGGCCCCCGGCGCACGATTTAGACGGTGTAAGCCTCGTTCCGATTCTTACAGGGAGTAGCGATCTGACCGTACGGAATCTCTATTGGCATTTTCCGGCATACCTCGAGGCGTCGAAAAGAATTCCTGGGCCATGGCGCACAACGCCGGCTGGGGCGGTACGCAGCGGAGATTATAAGCTGATCGAATTCTTTGAGGATGGTGTGCTGGAGCTTTACGACTTGAGCAATGATCCCGGAGAGTCCACCAATCTGGTGGATCAGCTACCGGACAAGGCAGAACTGCTGCATGGGAACCTCAGGAACTGGCGCGCAGCGGTCGGAGCTGATATGCCGAAGTTGAAGTAGCAGCCGGATAAGCCCTCGGTGCAGTAGGTGTTCAACCCCACATAGAGCATTTGAAAGAAGACGAAGAGGCAGTGGCTGGTGCACACGAGTGACACTGCAAGTATGAAATTCTTGCGAAACTACCTCAACATCCGAATGGTGTCCTTAAAGCCCCTACAGGGACGGTTGTAACCTTCTTCAAGGGGTTTTGCAAGAGCTTCAAATGTAGAATCCACGCAATTTAAGCTAGGGCGCATATTTCGTATCGGCCGGGGACACGCTTCAGGCCAGTTTTGTTGCTTGAACTCCTTGCTCAGCTGTAAATGCACACGAAGGGCCCGAACAATCGTATCACTTGCTTGATGTTCTCAAGGCAGACGCTTTGTGTTGGGTCTGCGGATCCCCTTTGGTCGACCGAGTATCTCACTAAGCACGATAGCTGTCTGCGCCGATGATGAATCTTTGAGCTGTCGCGTAATGGCACGCGCCGCTGGCGTAGCTGAACTACGCCTCTTTAGTGTATGCTGATATACGGGTTCAGTGTGGGCCGGTTGTGCTTGCTTCGTCGGGGGAAATCCTTTGGGTTGGGACGCAGTGTAGGGTCTGTTTTCGGACTTTATGCTTCCGTGGGGACGGAATTCATCAGACCAATTAAAGGGCACGGGAATGGGCTCCGGCCGTGGGGTTGGGGGTGGTGCACTGGACTGAGGCTGCTCGTTTGGTGAACCCGGAAAGTCTCCCAACACATCCTCAAGAGACCAGGGCTCCCGTTTTTTCTGCTCCTGCTGTTTCTTTTTGGCAGCTCTACCCAGCAGCGTAAAAACGAGATACAGCACACCAAGAATAATGTAAAGAAGCGTTTCGTTCATCTTGTTTCAGTTGCTGGAGCAGTGAGAAGATTCAGGATGCGTCGATTAGCTTTTGGGAACGCAAACCTGTGCATTGCATCAGGTTTGACCCAAGCAGTTGTCAAACCTCCAGTTGACACCGGTTTCCCGTGGGCAATCGTGCATTCAAACACTCGCAGTGTAATACGGAAGTGAGTATACGCATGTTTAACCTCACCAACCATATCCCCCACGATCACCTCAACGCCAAGCTCCTCATGCAGTTCACGTGCGCAGGTTTCCGGTCCCGATTCGCCTTGTTTCGCTTTGCCGCCCGGCAGCTCCCACAGGCCGCCTAGAAGCCCTTCGGGAGCGCGTTGCTGAATGAGTATTTGCCCAGTAGAATTACGAAGTATTCCAGCAGCTACATCATAGTGTGGAATGGCGTACTTCTTCTTTGGAGCTGGATACATTTCGGGGGTACCCTTTGACCAGGAGAGGCAATGGTTTTGAAGCGGGCAAACATTGCATCGGGGGTTCTTAGGCGTACACACCTGTGAACCAAGTTCCATCATTGCCTGATTGTAATCCCCGGGTCGAAGCCTGCAAAGTAGCGTGTCAGCGAGTTGCTGGACGGATTTAGCTGGGCTTCCGGGATGCGCAAACAGTCGGGAAAGTACGCGGCGCACATTTCCGTCAACAGCAGCTACAGCCTCTCCGAATGCAATGGACGCAATCGCCCGACTCGTATACGGACCAATTCCGGGAAGCGACCGCAGCTCGTTACAGTTTGAAGGGAGGTGGCCTGAAGCGACGACTTTCCGGGCTGCAGCGTGCAGATTGCGCGCCCGTGCGTAGTATCCGAGTCCTTCCCAAATACGCAATACGTCATCCAGGTCTGCTTCGGCAAGCGCCTCAAGTGTTGGAAATGCCGTCAGAAACCGCTCGTAGTATGTCCGAACCTGATCAACCCGGGTTTGCTGAAGCATGACTTCCGAGAGCCAAATCGCGTACAGATCTGTTTGATCACGCCAGGGCAGGTTCCGATGATGGACATCGTACCACTCCAATAGTTTATTCTGGAGTTCTTTCGTTACAGTTGTAGGTATTCGGGTATCCAAAAGGATCATGAACATGTTCCACCGATATTACTTCATTCGCGGATTACCTGTTCGGTTGACTTCATGAGGGCATACTTGCGAAGTTTTAGTCTGTGCATGTTGGTGTTTGTAACGGTATTGCCCGCCAGCGCCCAATGGCAGCTCATAGCTGATGGTGAGATCTGGCCGTGGTCGCCGGATAGGATAGCTGAAAGTAGGCTAACCCCAGAGCAGCAGGCTATCCGTATGCTACATCGGGAAGGTTACCTGCATGCCGCCATTGATTCCCAAGACACAGAATCACGAATATTTTTTGTATCCCTAGGAGAGCGTGCACGTGTGGGCGCAGTCAGTTTTCTGGGGATAGAGAGCATTGATTCAAAAGCGATACATTCTCCCCTGAAACAGGATGACTGGATTACGTCGGATATCCTGACACAGTCGGCGGAAGCAATACTGGATGCGTACTCAGAGGAGGGCTATTTACTAGCCGAAGTTGTTATCGAGGCGCTGATTCCCCTTGACAGTGCACGATATGATGTAGTTATGCGTGTGCAGGAGGGCGTGCCAGCGCGACTTGACCGTATTGTATTGCAAGGAGCCAAGCGAACAGGCCCGGTGTATGTACGCCATGTATCCGGGTTGACACCAGGAAGCATTGTGAGGGGTTTTGATCCGGCGGATATCCAACGTAAGCTGGAGGCAACGGGTGTGTTCAGCTATGTGGATATGCCTGTGCTCTATCAGGCAACAGACAGCAGTGTTGCAATTCATGTACTAGTCACGGAAAGTCCTCCCGGTGCATTTGATCTGGCATTGGGGTATGAGCGGGCAGAAGGTGGCAAAGGGGCGCTGGTGGGCAGCGGAAGCCTGGCACTCAGAAACTTGTTCGGCAGGGGGCGCACGCTGGAACTGACATTGAACCGGGCCCCCGGCCAATTAGGGCATGTTCTGGTAAATGCTGAAGCTCCACTGGTGCTGGGGCTTCCCCTGAGCTTGGCTGTCTCTTTTGAAGGATTGCAGCAGGACTCTACCTATGGTAAACGGGATTATGGACTGCAGGTAGGTTACTGGATAGATTCCTCAACACAGATCTTTACAAGTGTAGTTCGGGAAATCACACGGCCGGGTCTCGCGGGTACGGAGGTGGTAGCGGGCAGGCAGCGAATCCCGATAGCCGACGCACTTTTCATAGGCGGTGGAATTCGTATCAGGCAGGTCGATCATGCGCTGAGCCCCACACGAGGCTATCTGCTGAGTATGCTGGCAGAAAGCGGAAAGAGAAATGTAGAGCGCATCGTCGAAATAGCAGAGCCTGTACGTGAACAGAACAGTCTGCATCAGGCGCGCCTCAGGGTTCAGGGACGTGTATACGTTCCTCTGCGGGGGCGCACCCTTTTGGTTACAGGCGGGGAAATGATGTTGGTGCGTAGCCGGCAACTTGACGAAAGTGACCTGTTCAGGGTGGGTGGGGCGCAGAGTCTGCGTGGTTATGACGAACAGCGTTTTCGTGCGTCGCTGGTTACACGGCTACTGACAGAGTTTCGGTATCTGATCGATCGTGTGAATTATGGTTTCGGATTTTTTGATCTTGGGTATCTGGATGATCATAAGACATCGCAGTCCATTAATGGGTGGTATCCCGGGTTTGGTGTTGGTTTCCAGATTAGCACTGCGGCAGGGATCATAAATCTGACGTTCGCTTCAAATACTGAGGATATATCTGCCGTACGGGCCCATATTGGGTTATCGCTTGGGCTTTAAGACAATGGATCGTTTATTCTTTGTTCCACCCGAATTTTTTCTGTCGGACGGATATGTGGAGTTTCCTCCAGATGAAGCGAATCACGCATTCAAAGTGCTGAGATTGCGTTCGGGTGCTGTTGTTTCCGTAGTTGATGGTCAAGGCGTTTGTGTTCAGGCACAAATTGAGCAGTCTGACCGAAGAGGAGTGCGTGGGCGGATTATTGCCGCACAAGAGAATCCGTGTGAGCCAACCCGGAAGCTGACAATTGGACTCGCTTTGCTTAAGCAGCGAAGCCGGTACAGGATATTTTTGGAGAAATCAGTTGAGTTAGGGGTAACCACCGTTCTGCCACTGATTACCGAGCGAACTGAGTCTAGAGTCTGGCGAAAGGACCGTGCTAGGCAGGTCATGATTGCAGCCCTGAAGCAGTGCAGGCGAAGCAGACTACCCGAGCTGCAATCGCCAATATCTCTGGATTCGGTTATAGGGCCGGATTCACTTCTTGCTGATCCCAATGCACCAACGCCCTTACTGACTGTTGTTGACCGAAGTCAGGATCCGGTTACGATATTGATCGGACCTGAGGGGGGCTTTACTGAAAATGAACGTATTCTTGCGCAAGCGCGTGGCGCGACGCTGGTTCGGTTAGGCCCGCGTCATCTTCGTGCCGAAACCGCGGCAATTTGCAGCGCGGCCGCAGTGATGCTTGCAGGTTGATGCGGAACGGAATGTATATTCGGCAGTAGCACCGGACCAAATCAGTTTTCTCCTCGCATGTTCACGTTTCTGATTGTCGTCATCGCGCTTATAGGGATAGTTATGACCGGCCTGATTTTGCTTCAGGCGGGCAAGGGAGGCGGTTTGGCAGGTATAGCTTCTGGGGGAGCAACAACCCAGATCCTGGGGGCTCGGCAGGCGCCAGATGTGCTTGAGAAGGGTACGTGGATCATGGCCACGGTGTTTATTGTGCTTTGCGTCCTTACCAATTTCGTCATAGATGACGGTGGTACTCAGGAGAGCGTTCTCCAGCAGTCACAACAGACGAATCAGCAAACGCTACCGGCACCTGAAGAGTTGCCCCCGCCGCCGTTGGAGGACGCTTTGCCTCCTCCCCCCGTGGAGGACGGAGAATAGCAGGGCGACCCTCTTACAAAGAAGGCCGCCCTGGCGGCATGTGCCGGCCTGTAAGCCGAATTCTGTCTGCCCCGGTACCGCAGCCGCAGTACGGCAGACCGAGGGAGATCATCATCTATCTAGGACCAGTGTCACCACTGGCCTCAAGCGGCCTACCCGCATCGCTGGTTTGGCGGGTCACCTTATCGCCTAGTGCGTGCGATGCTGTTTGGCCTTGCTCCACGTAGGGTTTGCCTAGCCGCCAGGGTCACCCCTGAAGCTGGTGGGCTCTTACCCACACCATTTCACCCATCACCTGTAGCCATTACGGCCCATCGGCAGGTATACTTTCTGTTGCACTTGCCGTCACCGCTTGCGCGGTGCCTTCCCGTTAGGAAGTACGCTGCCCTGTGGAGTTCGGACTTTCCTCCCTGCCTGACGGCAGAGCGATGATCCGGCCGACACGTTCCTGGTTAAGATACTCAGCTTAAATCACTGGTCACCTGCTCATAGAATTCACTGTCCACGATGATGCGACCAGTTTGCTCGCACGGGATGATCCGGTTACGTTGACGAATCTCAACTTGTCGCTGTGGCGGAACCGCAAAGCCGCCAGCAGCACCGCGCTGCAACATAACGACCGCACGACCATCCCTGTATCGTTTTCGTAATCTCATATACGCTCTCAGGTAGCGGTTATCTACCTGAGATTCCGCCTCCTTACGCAATCCTTCCAGCTCATTTTTTCTCTGTTCGGTGGTTGTTAACACCTCGTTCAGCTGTTCGCGTTTTTTCTCAAGAAGGTCTGCCAGTTCGGCGAGGCGCTGCTGTGCGTCTTCAAGCAGTGTATTGTTCGTTTCGAGGGTGCCTGCGGTACTCTCAATGAGTTTTTCTGCCTCGGATATACGCTCGTGCTGCGCCTCTATTTCCTTGGTGAGTGCGTCGTACTCGCGATTGTTGCGAACCTGAAGTTGTTGCTCTTCGTATTTCTTTATGAGGCCTTCTGCATCTTCGATGTCGATCCCGCTACGACGACGCGATAATTCAACATCCTGTTGCTCCTGCGTGATCTTGCCCACTCGGGTTGTCAGTCCTGCAGACTCATCTTCAAGATCCATGATCTCGTCTGGCAGATCTCCGCGCTCTTTCACCACTTGATCAATGAGCGTATCAATATGCTGCAACCGGACGAGTGCACGCAGTTGATGGCCAATTGTCGTTTCTGTAGTATTCATCAGGTCATGAATAAAAGGTAGCCCACTTTAACGAGTGTATATGAATTCAGGTTCATGGGATGTGATACCGTATTGGACTGGTGCAGACTCTGGTGCGACGGAAATCAACGGAGGGAAATTGTTTGGTCAACCATGAGCAGAGCAGATTCTCTGTATGTTGCTCTGTTTCATAATGTCCGGCATCGACAAGTGCCATGCGGCAATGGCCGTCAGGGCCAAGAACCTCAAAAAACCTGTGATAGCTGAGGTCGCCTGTTACGTACACATCTGCGCCTGCATCTAGGGCGGCTTCGATTAGGCTGCCACCCGAACCTCCGCATACTGCCACCGTACTTATCTGTGTTTTGGTACTACCTGTGTAGCGCAGTACCGGGGTATTCAGTTTGATGCGAAGATGCTCCATAAATGCGTCAAGGGTTTGTGGCTGTGATAATTGGCCTATGGCTCCCATGCCGGAGGTATTATCTGCATCTGGCTGCAGAAATGAGATATCGCCTAATCCAAGAATGTCGGCTAATGCAATGGATACTCCCTCATGTGCCGCGTCAAGGTTGGTGTGGATACTGTAAAGCGTAATGTTGTCGCGTGCCAGTCTGAGGATGAGTTGACCAATGAAGTCACTGTCCAAGATGCGCGGAGGTGCCCGAAAAAGCAATGGATGATGAGTCAGAATCATAGACGCTTCCATTTGAACGGCTTCTTCTACGACATCCGGGGTGAGATCTAGTGCAACGAGCGCACGGCTTACTACTCGGTTGGCGGAACCAACATGAAGCCCTACATTGTCATACGATTCAGCAAAGGACAGCTTAGCCCATGATTCGAGTTTTGCAGCAATATCACGGGCGCGAGGAAGACTTTCGGATATAACCATCAGAGGATTAATGTCATGTTAAAGAAGATTGCCGTGAGCTGTGATGAGTATGGTCATCTGGTTGACGTGCTACTTGCATTGCTCCGTAAGCGCGGATACGAACCGATCTTTTTTGGTCCGCATGCGGGTGAAGAAGCCCACGATTGGCCTTTGGTAACCCAGCAAGCGATTGATCAGGTACTCGAGGGTAAGGCTGCAGAGGCCATTGTAATGTGTTGGACCGGAACCGGTTGTACGATCGTGGCCAATAAAATGCCAGGCATTCGGGCGGCGCTGTGTCTGGATGCTGAAACAGCCAAGGGAGCCAGGATATGGAATCATGCAAATGCACTGGCACTCAGCCTGCGTGCCACCAGTGCCGCCGTACTGGAGGAGATCCTGAATGCATGGTTCGATACGCCATGCAGTACAGACGAGTGGAATGTAACTCAAATTGATCGTGTTAATGATCTGGATGCCGCTCGTATTAACAATCGGTAAGTGCTGTCCGGTTACGGCTATGGACAAATGTCAAGGCAGAACCAGACTGTATCCCTGAACTCGGATTAGGCCGAGTGCAGATATATTGAATCACGGTAATCATGGCTTGCAATCTGGTCATTGGACGACAGCTATTCCTCAAGTGCACGAACATTGTGTATCCCGTCTTTTTCGTTAACACGCAGCAGCAGAATCAGTCCTGCGGCAAAGAAAAAGATCACGGTAGCCATCCCCAAGCGCTGACTGCTCGTGGCCTGAACTACCAGCCCTAGGAGTAACGGTCCGAGGAAGGCGGTGAATTTCCCGGAAAGAGCAAAGAAGCCATAGAACTCGTTCCGTTTACCTTCTGGTGTGAATCGGCCCAGCAGTGAACGGCTCGCAGATTGATTAGGGCCGGCGAGAAGCCCCGCGCCAAGGCCTGCAACCCAAAACCATATCTCCATGCGTGCAAGGACCGCAATAAGGGCAAAGCCGATTAATCCCACCAGCGAGAGTATGATCGTCGTACGTCCGCCAAGTTTATCGTCGATGTATCCGAATGCAAGCGCACCTAGCCCGGCGGCTATATTGAGCGCGATGCCGAATACGATTACCTTTTCTGTGGTGAACCCGAATGTAGTACTGGCATAGATACCTCCAAAGGCAAAGACAGTGATCAGCCCGTCATTGTAGACCAGGCGAGCCACGAGAAAACGCAGGACCTGGCGATATCGCTGGGAAATTTCCAGAAAGGTAGATACTAATTGCTGATTGGCTTGCCTGACCAGTGTCTTCGCCTTTGGGAGAGGCTGAGGGTTTTTGTTTTTCACCCAGAAAAAGATCGGGAGCGAGAAAAGTGCAAACCAAGCGGCCACCAGAAGACTGGTTGCCCGAATATTTTCCCCATTATCCGTTCCGAACCCCAAAATCGGTGTGTCAGTCTGAACAAATCCAAAGAGCGCCGCCACCAGACACAGCAAACCCCCAATGTATCCCAGTCCCCAGCCATATCCCGATATTCGTCCAATTTGTTCAGCAGGAGCTATGTCCGGCAGATAGGCATTGTAGAAAACGTTGCCCATCTCGAAAGCAATGTTTGTAATCACAAACACCGCGAGCGCAAACCCAACCTGTCCTTCCTGCGGAAAAAAGAGCAATACGCTTCCTGCAACGCAGATAATCGTTGAGGTGGCGAGGAACCGTTTTCGCAATCCGCCGCGATCCGCAAGTGCACCAAGGTATGGTGACAGCACTGCGACAACGAAGGCGGTGATGGCGATCGCCGTAGACCACTGACGGGTACCTTCGGTTTCGTTTTCGGCAATCCCAAGCGTGAAATAGGTTGCATAAATGAATGTTACCGTCAATGTGGTGAACGATGAGTTAGCAAAGTCGTAAAGCGCCCACGACCAGATAGTTTTGCGGCTGGTTTTTTGTCCGTTCATAGATTTAGTTCAGAGCGTTAGCTCCAATGTAAGGGCAGTACCGAATACGTATCATACCCTTTTACCCAACATTGATAACTTCTGATATAGTCCACATATTACTAATTGATGTTCAAAGTCAGGACCTTCGACACGATTTCTTCTCATGGATTGGATCGGTTTCCCACATCTGAATATATAGTCAGTGAAAACGTAAAGGAGCCGGATGCATTCCTGTTGAGAAGCCGCAGCCTTCATGGCGTCACTTTTCCGAACTCTGTCCTTGCCATTGCCCGATGTGGCGCAGGGGTTAACAATATTCCCATTGAAACATGCTCCAATCAGGGCATTGTCGTTTTTAACACACCGGGTGCCAACGCGAACAGCGTTAAGGAGCTAGTTATATGTGGCATGCTGTTGGCCTCCCGGCGGATTGTGGACGGTATCAACTGGGCTAGGTCCCTGAAAGATGGAGATGTCGCAGCTGCAGTGGAAAAGGGAAAGAAAAACTTCAAGGGCCCTGAAATCATGGGCAAGACGCTGGGGGTCATTGGCCTTGGTGCCATTGGGGTCGCTGTAGCAAACGCAGCCAACGCGCTCGGGATGAGGACGCTGGGTTACGATCCGTTTATTTCGGTGTCCAGTGCATGGGGGCTGAGTAGGGAAGTAACACGGGCAACGGGTCTGGATGAGATCGTTCAGAGCGCAGACTACATCACGCTTCATGTACCACTCAACGATAAGACGCGTGACTTGATTAACGCATCTCACTTTGCGCGTATGAAGACGGGGGCGCGCCTATTAAATTTTGCGCGTGGACCACTGGTCAACGAAGAAGCACTTCTTCGGGCTTTGGATGAAGGCACCTGTGCATGCTACGTTACAGATTTTGTAGATGCGCAGTTAGTACAGCATCCCAACGTGATTCCAGTGCCACATTTGGGTGCATCAACATCAGAGGCCGAGGATAACTGTGCAGTTATGGCAGCAGAGCAAATTCGCAACTACCTTGAGCACGGGACTGTCAAGAATTCAGTCAACTTTCCCGAAGTCACACTTCCTCCCCGTCCAGACGGGTACAGAATTCAGATAGTGAATCGAAACGAACCCCGGATGATTAGCCAACTTGCAACCGTGCTTGCAGGCGCTGGACTTAACATTGATAATCTCGTAAACAAGGGACGCGGCGCTCTAGCCTACAACGTGATTGATATTGGTAGTCCAATCAGTTGCTCTGTGTCCAATCAGTTGGCAGCCATTGATGGGGTGGTCAGAGCACGTGTAATCGCTCCTTCATAGGATGTCCTTCCCAGACCTTGGTCCTGATGTGGCACGTAAATCTCGTCCAGGGTTTACACGATTTGCCAGGTGGCTATTGAAGGGTTTAGGTTGGCGTATTGAGGGAACGTTGCCGAACCTGAAAAAATTTGTAATTATCGCTGCATATCACACATCAAACTGGGATTTTTTCCTGGCGATGGCCATTATGTTTGCCTTGGACCTGCGGGGAAACTGGATAGCAAAACACACGATCTTTCGATGGCCATTCGGTCCTCTACTCCGCTTACTCGGAGGAAAGCCGGTTGACCGGCGTAATCATTATGGCATGGTGCAGGGGGCCATAGAGCTTTTCGAGACGAGCGAGCAGCTTGTTTTCGCAATCACCCCCGAAGGCACACGCAGCCGCGTGGAAAAATGGAAAACGGGGTTCTACCACATTGCAGTAGGCGCAAAAGTCGTAATTGTACCGGCCTATTTTGATTACCCCGGTCGCAAGGTGGGGTTTGGAGCCCCATTTACACCCACGGGCGACATGGAGCGCGATATCGCATCGCTGCAAAAGTTTTACGAACCATATAGAACGACGGCTGCCCGGCCAGACAGGGTCTAAGGAAAGATGCCCATACGAAGATAGCCTTGGGCAATCTTGTCAATTGCACTGATAAATGCGCCTGTGCGCAGGTCAAGGTTATGGCTTCGTGCTTTGGCGTGGATTTCATGGTATGCAGTAACCATCGTATCCTCCAGACCCGAATCAACCAGGTCAGCCTCACTTGCGCCGAAAGCGAGCGTTGTTTCAAGCCCCTTGGCAGTAGCTGTACTCAAGCGCTTATCAACCAAGTCCTGCACGGTTTCAAGGATTTTTAATGCATTGTGCGCTTCGCGCCGCCGGCTCATACGACCGTGCCGTACATGGGAAAGGTTGCGGAGCCATTCGAAATAGGAAACCGTGACTCCTCCTGCATTCAGGTAGACATCTGGGATGATTACGACGCCACGTTCCGCCAGCATCTGATCGGCATCGAAGGTCAGCGGACCGTTTGCTGCTTCAGCGATGATTTTCGACTTGATTCGATCAGCGTTGTCCCTTCTCACCTGAGATTCCAGGGCGGCAGGGATTAGAATGTCGCAGTCCATTTCCAGAATTAGCTTGGAATTCTCAATGTTCTGTGCTCCTGGGAAGTTGAGCGTTGCTCCGGTTTCTTTGCGGTGCGATACAACATCTTCCAGACACAATCCGTCTGGATTGTAGAGTGCGCCATCATATTCGCCGATACCTACAATTTTTGCACCGGCTTTTTCCAGGAAATGAGCAGCGTGGTAGCCGACATTCCCAAGTCCCTGTACGATCACACTTTTACCTTCCACACCGGGATCCAATCCCAGCGCGCGCATATCTTCTTCAATAGAGCAAGCCTCCCGAATACCAAAGAAGACCCCCCGCCCCGTGGCCTCAACGCGTCCGCGAACTCCCCCCATGCCGACGGGCTTCCCCGTGACAGCGGCCAGCGCATCGAGCGGATTATCTGTTAGTGTCTGATAGGTGTCAAAAATCCAGCTCATTTCGGTGGCGGAAGTGCCATAATCTGGAGCGGGCACATCTACACCGGGTCCGATAAAATTTTTCTTGGCCAACTCAAAAGTGTATCGTCGTGTGATACGTTCCAGTTCAGGCTGGGAATACTGCCTGCGGTCAATGCATATTCCGCCTTTGGCACCGCCATAGGGGACATCCACAATGGCACATTTATAGGACATGAGGGAAGCCAGTGCCATGACTTCATCTGCATTCACGGTAGGAGCATAACGGATTCCTCCTTTTGTGGGCTGCATATGGTGACTGTGCTCCGCGCGGTATGCGTGTATCACATCAATTTCTCCATTGTCTCGCACAAGCGGGAAACTTACATGGTAGACGCTGTTGCAGGACCTGATCTGTGCGAGCAATCCGGGAGCATGACCAGTGTGTACCGCTGCGCGGTCAAACATTTTGTTGACCTCGTCAAAGAAGGAAATATGTTGCATGATTCAGGTTGAGTGACGGTTGTGGAAGCGCTTTCAATTTCCGTTAATTTACGCATTTAACCTTCGTATATGATAGTCTTTAGCTCAAATTACGCAGCTATAATCAGGCACTGATCATTCCTTAACTAGGGACTTAATCTGCGAGTAACCATCATACAGTTGACCGCACATCCATTGCCAAAGTGCAGTGAATGATTTGGTTTCCTTTATTGCGCCGTTACACAGCAATTGGAGTGTTATTTGGTTATAATTCTCCTCTGTTGTATTAGGAGACCACGTGCGGATTTGTGGAATGATGCCTTCTCCGCAACTGTGCAGGTGCCCAATAATGAGTTACAAACGCCTTACTTTCTCGGACGGGGGGCGTAAAAAGCCCTCGTTTGATGGCAGGTGTTCACCGTTCGCTTAAGCCATACATTCTGAATTCGTGAGTGAGCAAATATTAATTCATATCGTCTTGGTCATTGGATTGGCAATTGGTGCCCAGTGGCTTGCATGGCGTATCCGGGTCCCGTCAATCCTGCTTCTGCTGATTCTCGGGTTTGTAGCGGGACCGGTAACCAGAATACTCCCGCCTGAACATTTGCAAGGCGACTGGCTGTTTGCTTTTGTTTCCTTGGCAATCGGCATCATTCTGTTTGAAGGAGGCTTGAATCTCAAGTTGTCTGAGCTAAGGGGCGTAGGTCGTGTAGTACTGAATCTGGTAACCATTGGTGTGCTGATAACCGGAATGCTTGCTGCTATTGCTGCGCACTATGTACTCGGTATGCCCTGGGAAATTGCTGCTGTGTTAGGGGCCATCCTGACTGTAACCGGTCCGACCGTGGTGTTGCCTCTTCTCAGACATGTTCGACCAAGTGGGCGCGTCAATGCGATTGCAAAATGGGAAGGAATCACAATTGATCCAGTGGGTGCGATCTTTGCAGTCCTAGTGCTTGAAGCTGTGATTGTCATGCATGAGCATGGTCCGGATGAGGGCGGTGGCGGCATGATTGCCACGATTCTTCCTTCGCTGGAGGCGTTGTTGGCCACGGGAGCCATTAGTGTAGGTATCAGTGTCCTGGGAGCTATGCTCATGGTCTTTCTGTTACGGCGTCATCTGGTACCTGATTACTTGCAGAGTTCGCTTGCACTGACCGTCGTCATACTTGTGTTCGCCCTGTCGAATGAACTACACGAGGAATCAGGGCTGTTTTCTGTGACTATGATGGGAGTACTTCTTGCGAACCAACAGTACGTTACGGTTCGCAGCATAACCAAATTCAAAGAGGATTTGCAAGTGCTTCTGATCGGCTGTCTTTTTATTCTCCTGTCGGCGCGCCTTGATCTGGAAGCATTGGATTATTTTGATGCGCGTGCCTTCATTTTTCTAGGCATTCTGATCTTGTTCGTCCGGCCTATTGCGGTCGTATTCTCAAGCTTTAATACCGGACTTAACTGGAAGGAAAAGGGTTTCATTGCGTGGTTGGCACCGCGTGGTATCGTGGCTGCTGCCGTTGCATCGCTGTTCTCGGTTCGTGTCGCGGAAGTTTACGGTGCGGATCTTGCGGGACCATTGGTACCGATTGTTTATATGGTCATTATCGGTACAGTCACGGTTTATGGATTGACGCTACAGCCACTGGCGCGCGTGCTCAAGATGGCGGACTCGAACCCACAGGGAATCCTGTTTTTGGGGGCCAGTATGTGGGTGCAAAGCATTGCCAAGGCCATTCAGGAGCAGGGAATGGCTGTACTTCTGCTTGATGTCAACGAGAATAATATTGAGCGGGCGCGCGAGCGGGGATTACCCGCAGTTGCGGCAGATGCTCTGGGAGAACAAGTTTTTGATGAATTGGACTTGAGTGGAATCAAACGATTTATAGCCGCGACCTCCAACGATGAAACGAATTCGCTCGCCGCACTTCGTTTCAAGGAGGTTTTTGAGGGTGGGGAGGTATATCAGCCCGCTGCTCCCACTGTTCGTACTGAAACCTCACAGCTCCGGGTGCCGACATATCTGCGGGGGCGTCCGTTGTTCGGGGCTGTGCACACCGCACAAGATCTGGAACGCCGGTACGAATCCGGGGGAGCGGTACAATCCATTGATATTACGGCGGCGGAGGCTTATGAAGAGTTGCAGGCAAAGTATCAAAACAACTTGGTTTTACTCTTCATCGTTCGGGGATCCAGTCTTCTGGTCCATGCAGAAGAAAATGGTCTAGTCCCACAATTGGGGGATAAGGTTATTGTACTGCTGCCACCTTGATAGGTGAACGAGAATGCGAGCGTTGGCGAAATTAACAGGAGTTATATCCCAAGGGTAACGGCTGCCATCGCATCCTAGTGCAAGCGGGCTCAGACCCGATTGCCAATAATTTGGACAACAAGCTTAGAGGGATAGAACAAGCGCCCACTATGGACAGGGCCTTCATTCAAACGACAGGTACTACTACACTGATATTGCGACCGCTCTCATGGGACCGATACAGGAAAATGACACGTCGATCCGAAGGAAGGCGGCTCTCGTGCTGCCGTTTCTATAGCAACCCCGTGCGCTAACCCTCTTGGGAGTCGGGTATAGTACAGGGCGTAAGAAGAGTTGTGTTATCGTCGTCGTACGGGGCGTTGTAACCGGTCACCTCGAACCTGTCTCCGTTCATTCGGCCCCAGACGCCTCCGCAATGTTCCAAAGCTGTTTTGGCGCACCGGCCAAGTTTTATCCATCCGGTGGACACGTTCACGCTTATTGAGCAATGCACTTTCGTCGCCGTGTCGGCCATTTTGTCGCCTGAGAAGCCGATCCCGAAGAATGTTGCGGCGGATTCGAATGCGGTCAAACTGGCGTAGCGCACGCCGCTTTGTGTCGCGGCCTCAACCTCAAGTCCCATCGCTTCAAGGGCCTCAGGGCTGCTTGCCAACCACAGCGAGCCGTTTGAGGGCAACTTGTCAGCAACGAGCCCTTGGAGTTCCGCCACGAAGTCCGGCTCCGGCTCGTCGGTGATCGCTTCGCACCCGGCTATGTACAGTGCCGTCACTAGAAGTGGCGTAAAACGCTTTGCTGTCATGGGCCTGCGGTACGTTGGTCTGGAGCCGTGATGTAGCATTATCTGCGGAGAATAACTAAGCAGGATTCGGCTGGTACAAAGTCAAGAAACGGGCGCGTAATTGTTAGATCCACAATCACAGGATCTGACAATGAGTGCCTCATACCACAAATTAATTGAGGCATAGGTCTCTTTGTGAGTTTGAAAACATGTTCTGTCCCGCTACTCCAAGCGCGGGCTTACTTGGCGGGACCGCCTGGATATCTCCCCTTCATAGAATGCTTGTCTGGAAGTCAATACTGACAGAAAGATCTGCTTCCTGGCAGACAATGTTCCCCTCTGGGAACATGCAGATTGCGGCTTAGGTACTGAATGCAACCAATTATATGTAGACCATCAAGGCGATGACTTTCCTGCAGTGCCCAAGCGCAAGTGAATCACGCGCATTGAAGCTCTTTTTAGTTCTTGTGACGGTTTCGATCATGTCATGCTCGGAATCGGGTCCGAGTGTTGAAGAACAGTTGCAGATCGCACGCCAAGACTATAAAACCTTCAACTTCTTGGCCGCGCGCGACGGATTTGAAGAGGCCTTGAATCAGGATCCCGATAATGCCGAAGCGGCCTATGGACATGCGCGCGTACTGATGGAGCTCAACCAGTACGAGGATGCAATTGCTGCATTTGAGTTGGCTTTATCGCTTGCCCCGAATGACCCACGTGTGCACGAAGACTATTTGAACACGCTTGTCTGGGGTGGGAAATTGAGAGGTCGACGGGACTGGCTTGACCGCACCATTGAGCTCGGCCAGGAAACCATACGATCGTTCCCTGATCAAGTTGAACCTTATGAGTCCGTTGAGGACGCTGTCGGCGAATTGAATCAATCAGAGAGATGGCTGCGGATCCTAGACGAACTGGCCACGAGATCTGAGGGGGTGTCGGCTTACAGGATAAGCCAATCCCAGGTCTTCCGAATTCATCATATTGGGACGCGCTTACTGGCTGCCCGTTCTTCGGGAGATGCAAATGCCGTCGAGACGATAGAGGATGAATTGAGGCGTGAGCTTGAAGGTGCTGCCGCAGCTGAGGATGGAGTGGTGGAGGCTGGTATGGAAACCCGACTAGGTCGCCAGTACTATTTGGCCTTCGGACACGAATTGTTGGGTAACGATGATGAGCAGCGCAAGTGGCTAAATCGCTTGGATGAGACACTAGAGGGGCGCGAGATGAATGGGCAGATGATTCATTTCGATGTGTACTACATGGATCATTTTGCATCAAGGGATAGCTCGAATGAACAGCGTCTCGAGCTTATTGAGCGATGGAAACAGCGTTTCCTGCCGACTTGGGAAACGGGTGACGTATCGGCATTTCGTGTGGCCTTGTCTGAGGAGCAATCTATTCTCGAGGACGAAGCAACTCGGCAGAACAAGGAAAGCGGACAGGTTGATGAGGATTTACTTGACCGGCTTGTCGGTAATGGACACGACCTTGTACGACTGGAGACTTGGGGGGGCGCTGGAGCCTATCGTCAGATTATTCAATTACTGATTGACATTGATATGAGACTTGAGGTAGCCCTGGCGTTCGCCGATGAAGCTATTGCGGGGCTTGAGGAGAATCATGCGGGCCTGATTTACCCGGGCGTGTCTCTGGACGGAATCGATCGTGCTCGCGAGAACTGGATTGCGAGTATGCAGCGCCTTCGCGGTCTAGTGCTGGTCGGGCTGGACCGTCATGCGGAAGCAGAGGAGATCTTTCGGCAGCTCGTTGCTAACGCCCCACGCTCGGATCGCCTTGCTGCGCTTGGCGAACTGCTTGCGGAGCAAGGATCCAATGAAGAGGCATACGAAATACTGGTGGCCGCCTTGGGTCACGATGCCCAAGACGAGCGACTTCGAAATAACGCTGACAGAATTCGTCAACTCGCGGAGGAGGTCGCGTTGGCATTGAATCGCAATGAGGAAAGACTGGACGCCGAGATAGATAGTGTCCGCATTGAGGTGGCTGATGCCGCCCGCCAGCACTTGGTAGACGATCGACTTGACCGGGTGGCCCCAGATTTCAATCTAACTGACACCGAAGGCAATCAATGGAGTCTCTCGGAGCTGCAGGGTAAGGTTGTTGTACTCAATTACTGGGCCACATGGTGTGGGCCATGTCGCCAGGAGTTTCCGCACTACAGCTCCATGGTAGATTCATATGCGTCAGCCGACGATGTGGTATTTCTCGCAATCACCACAGACAATGACCATAGTTTGACGCGCGAATTCCTTACAGAGAATAACTATCGCTTTACGGTATTATTTGATGAAGGTAGTGCCACGGATTTTAATGTGAACGGTATTCCGGCCCACTTCATTTTAGGGCCCGAAGGGCGCATCCAGTACGCTACGTCTGGATTTCCGGGTGCGGAAAGGTACAATGAGGAGATGCGCTTGCGAATAGACGCGCTACGCGCAGGAGGTGCCACGCCAGTACTACCTGATTAGTCTAGTGTGAGAGGCGACGGCGTCAGCCGGGTTAGTGTGTAGCACAATCGGTCTGACAAAGAGGAAATCCAGCGCGACTCGTGTGATCCGATGGTAAGATTCAGAAACTCTGGCAAGATTGTCCTATATCCGGCCTTGCGGTACCGATCTTCGTTGTCTAATTCAAGGGAGCGCAACTTCCTGGCGTCAAGGCTAGAGCAATTTTGATAGCATGTGGATCAGTCTGCGGGGCGTCGAGAGCTTTGCAACTGAACGGGGACTTTATTGCGCCGCATGCGAAGATTCAGTAGTTCCACCAGGAGTGAGAAGGCTATTGCGAAGTAGAGATATCCCTTTGGGATATGCAGTTCAAAGCCTTCGGCGATCAACGCCATGCCGATCAATAGCAGGAACGACAGCGCAAGAATCTTGATGGTCGGGTTTTTCTCAATAAACCTTGAGATTGAACCGGCCGAAACCATCATTACGATGATCGCGATAACAATGGCTATAATCATGATCTCCACCCGATCAGCCATGCCCACTGCCGTGATCACAGAGTCCAGAGAAAAGACGATATCCAGGAGCAGGATCTGGATAATCACATGGGAAAAAGAAGCTACGACCGCCTTCTTATGCGAAGATTCAGGCACCTCAAGTTTGTCGTGAATTTCATGTGTGGCCTTGGCCAGCAGGAAAAGCCCGCCGCCGATGAGGATCAGGTCCCGTCCAGAGATATCCTGACCAAGTACCTCAAACAGCGTGGCCTCAAGGCGCATGATCCAGTTCAGTGATAACAACAGTACGATGCGACCAAACATAGCAAGCGCCAATCCCAGAAAACGGGCACGCGGTTGCTGGTTTTCGGGCAGCTTGGACGAAAGGATGGAAATAAAAACGACGTTATCAATGCCCAAAACCACCTCCAACAGTGTAAGTGTTGCGAGGGCTATGAGGGCTTCGGGGCTCGTAATCCAGTCCACGGATTATCTCTCTTTTGGTGAAGTAACTTACTAGGAGCGTAAATTTAAGACATTGAATAGATCTTTCGCCCCAAACCAATAAAATGATCTTTCCCGATGCGAGAACCAGGATGATTGCCATCCTCGGTCATCCAGTGAGGCATTCATTTTCGCCCATCATCCATAATACCGCGCTGAGACACCAAGGATTGAAC
Organism: Rhodothermales bacterium; assembly: GCA_022821385.1. Classification (GTDB taxonomy): domain Bacteria; phylum Bacteroidota; class Rhodothermia; order Rhodothermales; family Bin80; genus Bin80. The sequence continues at coordinate 16,363 of JAJEDR010000072.1, read as the reverse complement.
TTTGTCTACCTTGCGGCAGATGTCCTGCCGAATAGTTTGCCGCAGGCATTGCAGGGATTATCTGCACTCGGATTTGCCGGAGCGAATGTGACGATTCCCCACAAGGAGGCGGTGTTGCCGTATATGGACAGCCTCACCAGCGCAGCCAAGGCTGTGGGTGCAGTGAATACGATCGTATGCAAGGGAGGCCAGCTTTACGGTGACAACACGGACGTTGAAGGATTTCTGTCTCCACTGCGGGGGATGGAGATTACGGGCAAGCCGATGGTTTTGCTTGGTGCAGGTGGCGCAGCACGAGCTGTGGCTTATGGTTTACTCAAACATTATCGCCCGTGCCCATTGACTGTCGTAGCACGAAGGGTTGGGCAGGCAGAGAATTTGGTAAATGACTTGGCAAAATTTGGCGGTGACGGGGAGTTGAATGTGACAGATTTTGCGTCTGCGGCCGTCCATGTTCGTAATAGTCAGCTAATAGTTAATTCGACGCCGGTAGGGATGCATCCGAACACCAGGGAAACGCCTTGGGAACAGCGGGAAGCTCTCTCTTCTGGTCAAGTGGTCTATGATCTGGTTTATCGGCCGAGTCGGACCCGATTGCTAGAGGATGCCGAATCTCGAGGAGCCACCGTGATTGGGGGACTAACCATGCTGGTGGAACAGGCCGCTGCTGCGTACAGGCAGTGGACGGATCAGGATTTGCCAATTGAAGTGGTAAACAGTACATTGAGAGGATTACTTGACTGAAAACCCATTTTGAAGCATGCTTTATCGCCATTCAATCACATTGTTGTCACTGTTGTGTCTTGTCGTTCTACCTGCGAAGGCACAGGTAACCGGACTCGGAAGCACGGCGTTTGAGAATTCCGGCGCAGAAGAGGCACAGGATATGTTCTCCCGAGGAATCCTCTTGTTGCACAGCTTTGAGTATGAAGATGCCCGCGAGGCTTTCTCGGAGGCGCGCAAACTAGATCCTGATTTCGCTATGGCTTATTGGGGGGAGGCCATGGCCTATAATCACCCGATCTGGATGCAGCAAAGTACAGAAAAGGCCCGGGACGTGCTGCGGGAGCTTGCTCCGGACCTGCAGGGGCGTCTGGCAAAGGCACCCACGACGCGGGAGAAGGATTATCTGCGTGCAGTAGAGGCATTGTATTTCAGTGAGGGAGACAAGAAAACGCGGGATTTTGCATATGAAGAGCAGATGGCAGCTCTTTCTGCCGGATACCCGGATGACCTGGATGCAGCCGCGTTCCATGCACTCTCAATCTTGGGTCTGGCGCACCACGGCCGCGATTTTGCATTGTATATGCGTGCGGCTGCGATCGTTGAAGAAGTATTTGCTAAAAACCCGCGGCATCCGGGTGCCGCGCATTACCTGATTCATTCATACGACGACCCAATTCATGCCCCACTCGGGCTACGTGCGGCACACACCTACGCAAAAATTGCACCCGAAGCGGCCCATGCCCTCCATATGCCGTCGCACATTTTTACTGCATTAGGAATGTGGCCTGAAGTAGCATCGGCCAATGAGGAGTCATTTGCAGCAAGTGATGCACGCATGCGACGAAGGGGATTGAATGTGAACGCGCGTTCTTTTCACGCCAGACATTGGCTTGCTTACGCTTATTTGCAACAGGGTCGCCATGCAGAAGCCGAGGAGTTGCTTAAAGACATGATCCGTGACGCTGAGGAAGGTGGTAGCACGCTGGCACGGAGGCATTTGGTCTCCATGGCGATTGCTTATCTGGTAGAAACGCAGCAGTGGGACTCGGATTATGCAAAAATTGAATTAGATACTGAAGGACTGAGCCCGAACAGTATCGCGGACCTCCTCTTTATCAAAGGCAGTGCGGCTTTGGCAAGTGGTGATGAGGACGCGGCAAGTAGAGCAGTTTATGACCTGATGCATTTGGAGGGCGCGGAGGTAGGGGAATTGCTTCAGCACCAGCTGAAAGCGGAGCTCTTGGAGTTGGAAGGCAATCTGGAAGGTGCAATTGATTTACTCAAGACAGCAGCGGATATGGAGGCGGGCAGACCGATGGAGTATGGTCCTCCCAAACCTGCTAAGCCGACGTATGAACGTCTTGGCGAGTATTACCTGAAGGCCGGCAAGGGGGCGGAGGCCTTGAAAGCATTCGAAACTTCTTTGGCAAGAGCGCCGGGGCGCTCGCTGTCCTTCATCGGAATGGTTGCTGCCGCAAAAATGAAGGGGGATCAGAATGCACGCCAGGAGGCAGCTACCAGACTGAAGAAAAATTGGGAGAAGGCGGATTCCAAACTTGCCAAGACATTCCCGATTCCCAACTGAGGTTGCTTTGTCCAAAGGTTGTTGGCGGTGTATTTGTCTAAAAGCATTGCAATGATGCTAATGAAGGTCAGAACGTGATCTCTCTTCTTGGCATGGTATCGGTCATGTGCGTGAAGCTGCAAGGATCATTTCCATGATTACACCGGCAAGACAACGGAGAACTATAGGAATGCGCACTGCTTCGGCTACCTGCTCATCTACATCCTTCAAGAGATATAGCCCAGGCTTATCTTAATAGGAGCCAAAATTGATTGAGTGGTAGTTCACAGAGTTGCATTCAATGCGCTCGCTAAACACTTTTTGGGTTTTATGATGAGATCCTGGATTCAGTTATGTCTCCTGGCAGCGATGCTCGTTGTGATGTTGCCGGGCACACAGGCCCAAATCGCTGCGCCTCCCAAGCATGAATTCCGGGCTGCCTGGATCGCAACGGTTTACGGGTTGGATTGGCCACGGCAGGGAGCAGGCGAGTCACAGCAGAAGGGGGCTTTGCGGCAGCTTCTGGACCATCTCCAGGATGCAGGGATTAATGCGGTAATTTTTCAGGTACGTTCGATCGGGGACGCCATGTACGAATCTAACCATGAGCCATGGTCCCACTACCTAACGGGCAGGCAGGGAAGAGATCCCGGTTATGACCCCCTAGCCTTTGTCATTGAAGAGTCTCATAGTCGAGGCATGGAACTTCACGCATGGTTTAATCCCTATCGGGCCGACAACGGTTCATCATTTACACCGGCAGATAACCATGTTACGGTAACACATCCAGAGTGGACCTACCAAGCCGGACCGCTGACGCTGCTGGATCCAGGAAAAGAGGAAGTGCGCAATTATGTTGTATCCATCATCATGGATGTGGCGCGTCGCTACAATATTGACGGGGTCCATTTTGACGATTACTTCTATCCGTATCCCCCCAATCAAATAACTACGCAGGACAGTCAGACATTCCAGACTGAAAGCCGGGGGTTCATGAGTCTGTTTGACTGGCGTCGGGATAATGTAAACCTTCTGATTGCACAGGTTGCCGACAGTTTGCGCTCACTTGATTCGACGATCAAGTTTGGGATAAGTCCGTTTGGTATCTGGAAGAATAACGTGCCCGCAGGGATTCGCGGGCTCGATGCATACAGCACAATCTACGCGGATGCCACGGCCTGGATCAGACAAAAAACCATTGATTACCTCGCTCCACAGTTGTATTGGCCCTTTGGAGGAGCCCAGGCCTATGAAAAACTGGCACCCTGGTGGTCGGACCAAATAGATGACCGGCATTTATACCCGGGCCACGCACTTTATCGAACCGAAGCATCTTCGCCGATCAGTCCGATGGAAATCCCCAACCAAGTCGCCTTTAACCGGGATTACTTTGGGATTCAGGGGAGTATATTCTTTCGAGCACTGCATATACTTCCTGGTCGCGGGGGAAATTTTGCGCGGATCATGCGGGATGGACTGTATCAGTATCCTGCGCTCACGCCATCCATGGATTGGAAGGATCAGATTGCACCGGCAGCTCCCCTTAACCTGGTAGCTTCGCAGGATGGCGGAACGGTCCGGTTGACGTGGGATCCTCCTGGCGAAGCTCCTGCACGCTATGCTGTATATCGCGTAGGAAGCGAACTAGAGCCGGATGCAACCGCAGCTGCCCAAGATGCGCGCAATTTGATTGCTATTTCCGGAAGAACCACGGTAACAGATAGTCCAAGCGCGGATGCCGGAAGGCATTGGTATTTCGTGCAGTCTGTGAACTCCAATTCTATTGAGAGTGGTCCGAGTAACATAGTAATATCTCCTGTGCAAACAGGTCTGGATTCGGAGTTGGCCCGGCCGGGCTTAAGTATGGTGATATATCCTACTGTATTCAGGCAGCAGGCACAGATTGAGTACACGCTAGAGGAGCCAGGAACGGTCACTCTACAATTGGTTGACGTGATCGGGCGTAGTAGCATTACGCTGATAGAGGGCGAGTACAAGCAGCCTGGTCAGCATACATTGACCATGACGGCAAGTGAGTATGCGCTGGCGAGCGGACTTTACTGGCTCGTTCTCCGCAAGGATAATCAGCAAATCACGCGTGCAGTCACGCTTGTTCGATAAAGAGTATCCGTTTGCAGGTGAGGCGGGCTGCGTACTCCTTAACGACCAAATTTTCGGAAAAGAGTAGCCATTCCTCAAAATTACCACAGAGCACTGGTGGTCCCTTAAACGTTCAGTCGGCGGGTATCTGGTGGATGGTCGGCATTTGCCTCGCAATCCTGCACATACCCAGTCCTGTAGTAGCCGGTTAGCTTCCAATCAGTGCGAAGGCACCTCCGGCGAGCAGTCCACCTATGATTGGTCCCAATACGGGAATCCAGGCGTAGCCCCAGTCACTGTCGCGTTTGCCTCTGATCGGGACAAGCGCGTGAATAATGCGTGGACTGAGGTCTCGCGCGGGATTGATGGCGTATCCCGTCGTACCTCCTAAAGTCAACCCGATCGCCAGTACCACAGCACCAACGGGAAGTGCATCCAGGGCGCCAAGCCCGACATCCGGCTTCACCATGTATAGCACAGCGAACACCAGAACAAAAGTTGCAATGATTTCACTCAGAAGGTTTGATAGGTTGTTGCGGATGGCGGGTGCAGTGCAGAACACAGCTAATTTCGCGTCTGCATCCTCGGTTGATTCAAAGTGATCGCGGTAATGCAGCCAGACTAGGAATGCCCCTAACGCTCCTCCAAGAAATTGTGCTGCAAGATACATGGGGACCGATGCCCATTCAAAGCTTCCTGCAAGTGCGAGTCCCAGCGTAACCGCCGGGTTGATATGCGCACCGCTGTACTCAGCCACGATAAAAACGGCTATGAAAACGGCGGTGCCCCAGCCAAAGTTGATGGCAACCCAACCGGCGCCGCTCCCCTTGGTATCCTTGAGCACGACGTTTGCGACGACCGCGTCTCCAAGAAGGAGAAGTATTGCGGTACCGATAAATTCACCCAGAAATGGACTCATGGCTTATATAGGCTAATTTGAAGGTTATTGTTAGCGATCCCAGCCTTTGGAGCGTTCAACAGCAGCAGCCCAGGAATCCATCAGTGCAGATGCGTCTGAACGTGATTTTTGTGGTTCAAAGATTCGCTCTTTTTGCCACAACTGGCTTAGGTCATCAAAACCGGTCCACTGTTCCACTGCGATTCCTGCGAGGTAAGCAGCTCCCAGTGCAGTCGTTTCGCGCACGACAGGTCGGACCACAGGAACCCCCAGAATATCTGCCTGAAACTGCATGAGCAGGTTATTTGCCGTTGCGCCACCATCTACGCGTACTTCCTTGAGCTCCACACCGGCGTCTGCTTCCATGGCTCTGATTACATCAGCGCTCTGGTATGCGATACTTTCGAGTGCCGCCCGGGCAATATGCGCTGCGTTGCTGCCGCGTGTCAGTCCTACAATTGTGCCCCTGGCATAGGGATCCCAGTGTGGTGCTCCCAGCCCCGTAAAGGCCGGAACGATAGTTACTCCCCCATTATCCGGCACTTGTGATGCGAGTGCCTCCACTTCGGACGATGAGGCAATAAGTCCAAGTTGGTCTCGCAGCCACTGAACGACTGCACCGCCTACAAAGACACTGCCCTCAAGCGCGTACTGTGTTTCATTGTTTAGCTTCCACGCGATTGTGGTGAGGAGTCTGTTTGTGGACGGGATAGCATTTGTCCCTGTGTTCATCAGTAGAAAGCAGCCCGTACCATAGGTATTTTTTACCATACCAGGCTTTGTGCATACCTGTCCGAACAGGGCCGCCTGTTGATCACCGGCAACTCCCGCGATAGGGACCGGGGTACCCAGGAGGGCTGTTTCTCCAATCACGCCACTTGATGGAACGACATCCGGCAGGATTTCCGGCGGCACATTGAGCAGAGTGCAAAGCTCGTCGTCCCAACCATGAGAGTGCATGTTATAGAGCAGCGTACGGCTTGCGTTCGAGACATCCGTGCAGTATTGTCGGCCGTTCGTCAGCTTCCAGATCAGCCATGTATCCACCGTACCGATGCACAGGCGGTCTGCTGCCGCCAGATCCCGTGCGCCCGGAACATGGTCCAGGATCCACTTGATTTTTGTGCCGGAGAAGTAAGGATCCAGTACTAGTCCGGTGCGTGACTGAAATAAATCTGCCTTTCCATCAGCGCGTAATTGGTCGCATTGGCCGGCCGTGCGGCGATCCTGCCAGACTATAGCGTTGTGAATGGGATGACCGGTATCACGATCCCATGCAATAGTAGTTTCGCGCTGGTTGGTGATTCCGATTGCATTTATATCCTGACAGAGCAGTCCGCAGGTCTGCAAGACCTCGCGAGCTACCGACAGTTGGGAATTCCAGATAGCGATTGGATCGTGCTCGACCCATCCGGGCTGAGGATAAATCTGAGGGAATTCCTGCTGTGCCATCCCTACAATAGAACCCTCTGCGTCGAAAATAATGGCGCGCGAACTCGTAGTTCCCTGATCAAGGGCAAGAATGTATGACATGCTTTGAAGAGTGTGAACTGACACAAATATAATGCTCAATGCAACCAGGTGGACATCTAATCGTAGGTCAACCGAGGGGGACCTCTCAATTTTGATATGGATGTCATAACTGTCATCACGGCAACCGCATTGCTGCTCGTAGCTATCGGTATCGGGCACAGGGGCAACGGCTCCTGGGTAATCCTGGCAGGTTTTTCCCTTGGTATTGGTGCCGTGATTGCGCGCCTCTGGTCAGGAGGCGGATTCATTCAGGTGATCATTGAATTGCTCAGGGATGGCGGTATCAGCCTGCTTCTGGCTGCAGCGTATATGGGGTTCAGAAAATTGGCAGAGAACGCACGTCCTTTTGTTATCCTGGGAGTAGCCTCTCTTGTATTGTCAGGGTTGCTGTTTGGAGCCAAACATCTTTGGCAATCAGTTTGGCATCGAACGGAGCAATCTGTACTGGTTGAGTTAGGACCCGATGATTCAATCCTTGAAGTAGAGGATATCTTGAACCGTTTTGCAGAATCCTGGGAGCGTGCGTTTCCTGAGCTTACGCTTGCCGAGGATGTAGATCTGGCTCAGGTTTATCTGGTTAGTGTGTCTTCACGCCGTACGGAAGCCATGATTTCCGCTCTCAGAGCGGACACAGAGAATGTTGATCATGTAGAACTCAATGTGGAGATCAGTTTGTCTCTTCCTCCTTCTGACGGGATTGAGTACCAGTCGGGGAGTACAGTTCTGGAAAATGATCCACACGTAGCCCAGCAGTGGGCACTGGATGCTATTCAGGCGCATGAAGCGCATGCAGTGCTTGAGGATACGAGCCCTGTACGCAAGGCTCGCGTTGCCATATTGGATACCGGGGTTGAGTCTGATCATGAAGACTTGCAGGCAGTCTATGCTGTGGGCGTTACAGGGGATGAACATGGACATGGAACGCACTGCGCCGGAATTGCCGGTGCGACAACCAACAATGGCCTCGGTATTGCATCATTAAACTGGGAGGGACGGTTTGTCGAGTTGTTGGGATTCCAGGCCCTCGGAGATGCAGGTCGAGGCTCACTGGAGCAGATAGCGCAGGCAGTTATTGATGCTACAAGAGCCCAGGCGGATGTGATTTCCATGTCGTTAGGTAGTAAGTCTGATGTACCGCCTCGTGTATTGACGAACGCTGTGGAATACGCAATCAACCGTGGGGTTATCGTGGCCGCTTCTGCAGGCAATGCCGACGAGGATGCGATTGATCATTTCCCATCCAATATTGCTGGTGTGATTGCTGTCGCGGCGGTTGACAGGGATCTTGCTAAGGCCGGTTTTTCCAATACGGTTGGCAGCCTTTCCCGTCCGATTGCAGCGCCGGGGGTTGATTTACTGTCTTCCTTCCCTGAAGGAACATACAAACCCATGAGCGGCACGTCTATGGCCACGCCTGTTGTGACGGGATTACTGGGGGTTATGAGATCCGTGAACCCAGAGCTTACGGTGGATGAGGCGTACTTGATTTTGCATGAAACAGGTACAGAGGTTCCTGATACCCCGGCGGTAGGCCGCGTCATCAATGCCGCTGCTGCCCTTGAACGAACTATGCGCACCGCTGCGCTATAGTCGGATCTACTCCCGCACCTCTACGATCATTTCTATTTCCACGGCGATCCCAATCGGGAGGGAATTCATCCCGACGGCTGCCCGGGCATGCTTCCCGATTTCGGGGCCGAACACTTCTACGAGCAAATCTGAACAGCCGTTGATGACGTTCGGGTGCTCGGTGTAGTCCGGTGTTGCATTGACCATGCCATTGACCATGACAATACGTGTAACCCGACCCAAGTCACCGATCTCCTGCTTCAGTGAGGCTAGGAGAGCGATCCCTGTTTGCCTGGCAGCTGCGTACCCTTCTACAAGTGTAAGGTCCCGCCCCAGTTTACCCGTGATGTATTGGCCATTAGGCAAGTAGGGGCCATGTCCAGCAAGAAAGACAAGATTGCCGGTTTGCACTGCCCGCACATAGTTGGCCACGGGGGCAGGTGGATCGGGCAACTGAATGCCTAGCTCATCCAGGCGTTGTTCAGGACTCAGTTCCTGACCATGAACAATACCCGTGATGAGAGCGATTAGGAGAATGAGGTGTAGTCTGGTTCGCATGTCAGCGTACGTTGAAAAACCTGGTATCAGTGATGTTGAAGGGTAGTGATAGCCGCAGTATCGGACTCTGATTCACATTTTGAGCTTTTTCGCCAGATGCCTCATGTATGATGGGAGAGGCAACCATCCCGGCGAGTCTGGTAACATTCCGTTGGTTTGCCAGATGTTCCCGGAGGCTTTCAAGCAATGAACTATTTTTCCCATTGGAGGCATCCACCGGTCAATCAGGTCTGATCAAGTACAGTCTGGAATTTCTCGTCGGATATATTGCCACCGCAGATGATCACTGCAAGCCGCTTTTTGGTCAAATTCTCCTTGTATCCCAGAAAACAGGCAACTGCGACTCCTGCGGCACCCTCAATTTTTATACCGTGCTCGTGGTGGACCCGACGCATGGCGTCGGCAATCTCCTCTTCCGTAGCCGTCACCCATTCGTCCACCAAATCCGTGCACAGCGGGAGGGTAATGGAATCAGGTTCAATTTGGCCGGCTGTGCCATCGGAGAGAGTAGGCTGTGCAGGCTGCTCAACGATGCTTCCGGCCTCAACAGACGCCTGCATTACGTTGGATCTTGCAGGTGAGCACCCGATAACCTTGATAGCTGGAAGATGGGTTTTCAGTACAAGTGCCAATCCGCTTATCAGGCCGCCGCCTCCCACAGCAACGAAGACATAATCCAGGGATCCTGCCTGACGCAATAGTTCAACCCCAACAGTCCCCTGACCTGCTATGATCTGCCAATCGTTATACGGGGAGATAAACACGCGCCCTTCCTGCTCTGCCACGCGTCGAGCCTCTCTTTCTGCGTCGATCCCGTCATCTCCACCGAAAACGAGGTCCGCAACTCCCTCGCGGAGCGCTTCGCTCTTATGCTCTTCGGTCGTGACGGGCAGATAGATCGTTCCCTTTATACCAAAATCCTTCAGAACACGAGATACCGCAAGGCCGTGATTACCTGTAGACGCCGCAACCGGGGGGTGAATTGGTTCATTCAGCGACATGAGTTTGTTCAGGGCTCCCCGGTATTTGAAGGATCCGGTATGCTGTTCATTTTCGAGTTTGAGGAAAACTGTTGCTCCGAAGTCTTTTCCGAGTTCTTTCGACCGCAAAGCTTTGGTTTCAACCACGTCACCTTTCAGTCGATTTGCCGCGTCCATTACGTACCGATAAGCCCGCCACGCAGTGACGTGGTATTGAGTGGTGTTATCAGCCCGTTTGGCCAGATAGGCTCTCCTCACAGGTTGGTCAAACCGCTCAATTGCGTAGCGTAGGGCAGTGCGTGGTAAGACTACGGTCGGGTCATCCAGGAATGCTGCAAGTACAGACTCATCGCGTTTGCCAACCTCACGAAGCATCCAGCCGCAGGCCTTGTGGATCAAATCTTCCTGATCGTGTGCCAAAACATCTGAAAGTGCAAGTGTGTCGTTGTACTGATCCCGCTTAATGAAATAGTACGTAGAGACGATGGCGATACGGCGCTCCCACAGGTTGTCACTACGGGCGAGGGTATATAAGGGTGTTCGCGGGCGCTTGAAGAGATAGGGCCCCAGGATCTTGTGTGCACTTGTGTCAACCAGATCCCAGTTGTTAACAAAGCAGGTGTGCTCAAGGTATGCGTTGTATACTCTATACTGATTACCGCGCTTGAACGCGTGAACGAGAAGGCACAGGGCTACGAATCGGTCCTCGTGATAATCAGACCGCAACAACACCAGCATTTCATCAAGCGCAACCTTCTTCCAGTTCTGCGCGATCCTTCGCAGCTCGGGCACACGAATTCCACGAAAGATATCTCCCTCACCGTATTCTCCGGGACCGGTTTTGAAGAAGCGCTGAGCATGCGCCGCTTTCACGGGGTTTCCCATGCTCGCCAACAGTTCCTGAATATCGCTGGCAGTCATGCTAATGGAACACCTTGCACATATACGCGTGTTCCTCGGTTGCCCAACAATAATTCTTGTTTAAGCATGGTTGAGGAGCTTTTGCGGCGTGCCGAAACGTACATACCGGAGGATTACGATCCCAAACTCTACAAAATACGTCATTCGGCTGCGCATGTTATGGCGCAGGCCGTACTGGAGCGGTTTCCGGAAGCAAAGCCTACCATTGGACCGCCAATTGAGGATCGTTTCTACTATGACTTTGAGATGTCGTCTCCTCCGCATGAAGAGGATCTGTCTTGGATTGAGGATCGAATGCGGGCGATTATTAAAGAACGGCATCGTTTTGAGATCCGTGAAGTAGCACTGGACGAAGCCCGTGTACTTTTTGCAGACAATCCTTACAAGATTGAACTGATTGAAGAATTGGCGGCTCAGGACGCAGTTACACCTTTGACAGTCTATCAGCAGGGGCCCTTTGTTGATCTTTGCAGGGGGCCGCATGTTCCCCACACCGGGTACCTTAAACCCAACGGGATCAAGCTGTTAAGCATTGCGGGGGCTTATTGGCGGGGAGATGCAGAGAGAGCACAATTAATTCGCATCTATGGTACGGCATGGAAGAATCGCACGCAGCTGCAGGAGTACCTGGACCGTCTGGAGCAGGCTCGTGCCAGAGACCATCGGGTCCTGGGAAAGAAGTTGGAGTTATTCATGTTCAGCGAGAAGGTCGGGCCGGGACTGCCACTATGGCTTCCGGCGGGGACCACACTTCGGGAAACGTTAGTGAGTTTTTTACGCGAGGAACAACTTCGACGTGGCTATGAACCAGTGATCACTCCGCATATAGGGCACCTTGATCTTTACCGAACCAGTGGGCACTACCCGTATTACAGTGAGAGTCAGTTTCCGCCGATGAGCTCACATGGCGTGGATGGCTACCTGCTCAGACCAATGAACTGTCCACATCATATTCAAGTTTATGCGCATAAGCGGCGCAGCTATCGGGAATTGCCTGTAAAGCTGGCGGAATTTGGACAGGTTTACCGATATGAGCAAACGGGCGAGCTAGGTGGCTTGACACGTGTACGTGGTTTTACTGTAGATGACGCGCATATTTTTTGCCGGCACGACCAAGTTGAAGAGGAGGTCCGAGATTGCGTAGATCTTGCACTTCAGGTGTTGGGTGCATTGGATTTCCAGGATTACAGTGCGCAGTTATCCCTACGCGATCCCCATAATCATGAGAAGTACACAGGTACAGTGGAGGTCTGGGAAGCTGCCGAGGATTCGATGCGAAAGGTTATGCGTGAGATGAATTTGGAAGTCCATGAGGAGCTCGGGGAGGCGGCCTTTTATGGCCCGAAGATTGATTTTATGGTTCGGGATGCGCTCGGACGGCAATGGCAATTAGGCACGGTCCAACTGGATTATAACTTACCCGAGCGTTTCGACCTCTGGTATACAGGGGCAGATGACGAACGTCATCGCCCAGCTATGATTCATCGAGCACCGTTTGGTTCACTGGAGCGGTTTATTGGAGTCTTGATTGAGCATTGTGCGGGGGTATTTCCTCTATGGCTGGCACCGGAGCAGGTGCGGGTAATGTCAATTTCTGAGCGATTCGCGGATTACGCCGGCGAAGTGCATGCCAGGCTTCAGTCAGAGGGGTTACGCGCAACACTGGATGTGCGCAGTGAAAAGATCGGTTATAAGATCCGGGAGGCGGAGCTTTTGAAGGTGCCCTATATGGTTGTTCTTGGAGCTCGTGAAGCAGACGGGAAGACAATCACAGTACGTGCACGCTCCGGCGAAAACCTGGGTGGTATGACGCTGGATTCGTTTCTGGATTCAATTCAGAAAGATCGTTCTCCAAACATTAGAGGAGATCTCGTCTGAGCTCTCAAAGAAAGGGACCAGGATTAGGTATCCGTGGATTCCAGCGTGATATTTATCGTGGATACAGGTTCCGTTCTATCGGAAATTCCCAGCTAATGGCTTTATTTTCCGTTGAGAAATTGGGGTGGCTCATAGGATACAGTTGCCAATTCTGTGTGTTTACTGCAATATCTTCACAGTGAATGGATTTCTGAACTTGCCCCTTCAATTTTGCGGCAGCGCAAAACTGAAGGGGGATGGCCTACATTCAGACTTTGGAGAATTTCATTCATAGGCGACGTGAATATGCATGAATGAGTACCACAATAGGATTGCATGACCACCTAGGGCATTCCTGACTTCCTCGGGAGATTGTTCGAAAATACTAGGACTGAACTTCCCGTTTGATGTCGAATGGAAACGTCAATCTCGTCTGAAGATACACGTAGGGGCGTTAGTCTCACGGAGTCCGGGGTCGTTAACCGAATTCATGCGGTCGAACTACACTGTGTTCAACCTTATAGAATGTGGTTTTGCAAAAGACTTCCCGTATTTTTAAATTCAGGATTCTCGCACGGACGTCACTCGGATGCTCAAAAACATGTTTCAGTTCCTTCCCAACCTGACAACTCCAAGTATTCCATGGCTGGCCGCTGGGGTCATGCTGTGCCTTGGTTCTCCGGGTCTCCAAGCTCAAGAAGTCATTGAACTTCCTAGCCGGGATATCCACATTGAACCTGAGTTTGAGGAGGCGTACCGAGTCGGAGTCGTGGAGGGGGAACCTTGGGAAATGTTCGCAAAAGTAGAACATGTGGCGTTTGATGAGCGCGGCAATCTCTATGTGTTTGATGATGGCGGAAGCCGCCTGTTTCCGAGCCTGCGCGTCTTGGTGTTCGATCCTTCTGGAGGTTTCGTGCGCGAGTTTGGGGCCAGCGGTGAGGGACCCGGCGAATTTCGACACCCCGATGGCTATGCGGTAACGCGCGACGGAACAACGATTGTACGGGACAAAGACCACTTGGCCTATAAGGTTTTCGACGCATCCGGTCAATTCGTGCGAATGGTCCGCAGCGGGGCAGGAACCACAGAGAGAACCGTTGGTGGCGTGACGATCACGGTTACGGTCTCAACGCCCATACAGGTAGATCCTCGTGGAGGGGCTGTCTATACAATTGCAGATGAAATGAGTATCAGCGACTTTGGTAGTAACCGGACCCCCGTTCGAATCATCGCCCGTCATGGCCTTGATGGCGAAGACGCACGTGTCGACACCGTGGTCAAAGCGTGGCAGCCGCAGCGCAGCGATTCTCCCAACGGCCAGCACGGAGCCTTGGGTGTCGCCCGTCCCCGTACCTTTGAACCGCAACTTTTGATGGCACTGCTCCCGGACGGCGGAATCGTGTACTCCGATTCCTCGGCCTATGTCCTCAAGATCGTCGCGGCGGACGGAAGCGGGATCGTTCAAACGATTACGCGTCCCGTTCAGCCTATACCGGTGACGGCGCGGATCGAAAGGGAGTACAAGCGGGTGAAGGAAGAACAAAAAGCGGCGCGTAGAAGGTGCAAGGGTGGAGGGAAAAGCACTTCAACTTCTGTTCGAGGTGACGGCGTCGGTCGCGATCCGGGATTAGTACAGGCCTTCTTGGAATCGGCGGAGGAATCCGGCAAGGTTCAACCCTTCTATCCCGAGATACCTGTCCTTTCAAGATTGCAGACTACCTGGGATGGCCGGATCTGGGTGATGCGTCAAGGTGAAAGACTTCTTGACGACGGGCCAATTGATCTCCTGAGTTCTGATGGCGAGTACGCGGGCACGTACCCCGCTGGTGCTTCGAAAATGCCGGACGCCTTCGGTCCGAACGGGTTGGCGGCCTACGTTGAATGCGACGAGTTTGATGTGCCCAGTGTGGTAGTCCAGAGGCTGTCGGCCGGAGGACGGTGACTGTCGATCCGATCTCAGGCAGTAGCATTTGGCTTGCGGCAATCACCGGAACCTGATCCGCCGACATCCGACAGGGCCCCATGAAATCTCGCTCATTCGGCTGGTAGGTATGTGCAATCTCTAGCATTCGCGGGTGTTGTCATTAACGACCATTTCACTACAGGTCATGTACCGGTTATTTCCATTGGGGTGATTGGCAACGTAGATGATGGTATGATCCTGTGTGGCGGGCATAGTGTGGGTCCAGTTGTGGTGGGGGAGCCTTTGACGGTAGTTCGTTCCGTGACATCGGAAATGCAGTTCAGGCAGAAGTGCCCCTCGTACTCGTCGGGTTTCTCAAGTAGAAAATCTGACAGACTACTAGCGTGACTTCTTCAGGGGCAGGTACGCTTCTGTCATGGATATATCCCCGTTACCCTGCGATGTGGTTTTCGTACCCACCTGTGAATATAGGCTTGCTGTGGCTACGCTGGACATATACTAAAAGCAAGTTGAATTCGTAAAAGTTCAAAAGGCCAACAGGATTGACGGCTTAGTCCGGTAATTTTGGGTGGCGAAGTCAAGTGATGAACTACTTGGGCTGGGATTCCCAGGTCGGAAGATGCTCCAGTCGCTGGTGCAGCTTATCGAAACATTTCGTGATTTCCTCCTGAATCTTCTCCACTGCATGTTCAAGAGGAATGATCGCAAGATCCTTGCTTCGCCTCCGACCAAACTCTACTCCTCCACGCTTCAGTGAGCGGGAGCTGACGGTGCATCTGAGCGGCATGCCGAGCAGGTCAGCATCCGCGAATTTAACGCCCGGACTCACCTCTCGATCATCGTAAATTACCTCTATGCCGACTGCGAGCAACGCAGAATAGAGTGCTTCGGCTTTCTCCTTTACTTCTCCAGAGCGTCCCAGGGAGACCAGAATTACGTGATACGGAGCAACGGAAACAGGTAAATCCATACCATAGTCGTCACTGTATTCCTCAGCAACGCAGGCTAGTGCACGTCCGACCCCAATACCGTAGGATCCCATGACGATAGGGCGCTCCACGCCTGTTTCGTCAGTATAAGTTGCCCCCATGCTCCCACTGTACCGGGTTCCCAATTGGAAGATATTGCCAACCTCTACGCCACGAACGACACGCATAGGTTCACCATCAATCGGATCTGGTGCACCATCATAGGCGAGCGCAATTGGGGCGACAATATCGGCGGTAAAATCCCGACCATAGTTCGCTCCAGTAAAGTGCCAGTCGTGTTCATTGGCCCCGACCACTAGATTCCCTGATTCAGGGATGAGGTCATCTACGACGGTGACCGCCTTGGTGTGATCAATATCTCGCAGTGAAGCGTAGCCTGGTATGCATCCTGCGGAGGCGATTTCCTCGGCTTCAGCAGGGCGCAGGGCTTGTGCTTTGACAGCGTACCGCAGTTGCAGTTCGTTAATTTCCATATCCCCCCGAACACAGGCAGCAATTAGCTTAGGCGGATTCTCGGCTCCAAAATCCCCCATATAGAAGACCATCTTGCCAGTCTGGCGCGTGGTCACCCCACAGAAATCGGCCACCTTAGCAATGGTGGCTTGTCCGGGCGTATGAACGCGGGTCAGCGGCTGTGGTGGATGGGAAGGCTCCGGAATCTTTTGAAAACTTGCCACATCCAGGTTGGACGCGTAACCTGTTTCCTCACAAATTGCTAGAGAGTCCTCGCCAATGGGAGTTACG
>JAJEDR010000009.1 GCA_022821385.1 Rhodothermales bacterium | reverse complement strand
TTCTCCAAGGATTGTCCAGGAGGCTATGAAAGGACATCTGGACTACTCCAATGAAGCGCCGGTGTACACCATGTGGCGCATCCTGGAACCTCAGCGCGAGGGAGTCCGACAGCGTCTGGCGTTGGAGTTTGGCTGTGATACCGAGGAGATAGCACTGACGCGTAATTCCAGCGAGGGACTTCAAATTTGCCAATTAGGATTGGAGTTCAAGCCTGGAGACGAAGTGTTAACTACCACGCAGGACTATGGACGCATGATCACAACGTTCAAGCAACGAGAACGTCGTGACGGAATCGTCCTTAAACAGTTTCCCATACCCGTACCCTCCGAAGATCCCGAAGAGATCGTACGCTTGTTTGAGGAAAACATTGGCCCCCGCACCCGTGCCATACTCATGTGCCACATCATCAATATTACCGGTCAAATCCTGCCTGTGAAGCCAGTAGTCCAAATGGCTCGGCGGAAGGGAATCCCGGTTATCGTGGACGGTGCACACGCATTTGGTCATTTTGATTTTAAGCATGAAGATCTGGATTGTGACTACTATGCTTCCAGCCTGCACAAATGGCTATTAGCGCCACATGGCACGGGACTGCTGTACGTGCGCAAGGATAAAATCAAGGGTTTATGGCCGCTTATGGCAGCTCCGGAGGGGATGGATGAGGATATTCGCAAATACGAAGAAATTGGTACGCACCCTGCAGCCAACTACATAGCCATTGCCGAAGCGCTGACCTTTCATCAGGGCATTGGAGCGAAACGCAAGGAGGATCGCCTGCGTTACCTACGTGACTACTGGGCAAAACCGCTCATGCAGCACGATCGCATTCGCATGCATACCAGTCTCAAGCCCGAGTTTTCTTGTTGCATCGGCACGGTCCAGATTGAGGGCGTTGATACAACGGAGTTGGGTACGCACCTTTGGGATGCACACCGCATAATTGCTACACCTATTAAACACGCGGAATTTGAGGGCCTGCGAGTTACGGCTAACCTGTTCACAACCTTGGAGGAACTAGACCGTTTCGTGGACGCCATGGAACAGGTTGTGCTCCATGGCTTACCTGCAACAGAGAGCTCCGAGTCCTAGCGGTGGAGTGTGACATAGCAATCATTGGCGGAGGGATTGTCGGCCTTGCAACAGCTTGGCAACTGGGCGAGCGCTGTGAGTGTCGGGTCTTGGTTCTGGAAAAGGAAGGCTCCGTTGCGACACATCAGTCAGGCCGTAATTCAGGCGTGCTGCACTCAGGAGTCTACTATCGGCCAAGATCGAATCAGGCACAAACGTGCTTGCGAGGGCGGCGGTTAATGGAAAATTTCTGCCGTACCAATCACCTGCCATTTGAACTCTGCGGCAAAGTGATCACAGGCAGCACGTCCCGGGAATTGGCCCGTCTACACACCCTTTACGAATGGGGGCGCGCAAATGGTGTGCAATGCCAAATTATAGACCGAGACACACTCCTCAAACGCGAGCCCTACGCAGCCGGTAATAAAGCACTTCTGGTGCGTGATGCTGGTATCGTGGATTTTCCGAGTGTTGTGCGGCGCCTGAAGTCGCTATCGCAGGAACAGGGCACCGACGTATTGACCAATTCATACGTGCACCGAGCGCATGAGGAAAGTCAAAATATTATTCTGGAGACCGACAATCTCACAGTCCGCGCGCGGCACGTTCTTAACTGTGCCGGACTGTATGCTGACCGTATAGCCAAACTCCTGGGGCAAGAGCCGGATATCCGTGTGTTGCCTTTCAGAGGGGAGTATTACGAACTCCTGCCTCGACAGTACTGCCGCCATCTCATTTATCCCGCGGGGGATGAACGCGTCCCCTTCCTCGGTGTACATGCAACCCGCATGACAGATGGCCGCGTACTTTGTGGCCCAAGCGCCGTTCCGGCATTGTCCCGGGAGGGTTACAAACGCTTCACCGTTGCACCAGCAGACATCCTGGAAACGGTCCTTTGGTCTGGCACCTGGCATCTCGCACGCTCATTTTGGCGAACTGGCATACGAGAAATTCTGCAGAGCCTTAGCAAAAAGTATCATTTACGGATATTGCAACGTCTGATTCCCGCGGTTAAACTATCTGATCTCAGACCTGCGCGAAGTGGTGTGCGCGCACAGGCAGTCAGAGCAGACGGCACTATGATTCGAAGCATGTATATCCAAGAAAGTCGACGAGTGGTGAGTGTATTAAATGCGAGTTCGCCAAGCGCTACCGCGTCACTTGCCATAGGGGAAACCCTGGCGAGAAACTTAATGAATCGGCTACGGCCTGATTAGAAGTTTACCAATAGACCAGATCAGGCGAAGACAGGCACTAACAACGCCTAAGCCTCCGTCAGTGGCGCGCTGATTATTACAATCCGGCACGGTTTCGGGCTCAATTGCCGGATCACCAGAAACCTGCTCGCCTTGCTTATCCGAATACAATTCCCTGGTATGTTAGCCGAGGGGGGGAGATTTCCTAATTTTGCTTGGATTCGAACTGGACGGAGTTGGGGACGACCAGAAAAAAATTAGGCGAAATGGGAGCACGTGCATCCCGCTTTGTGGATGCCCGCGAAAAGTACGAGCTTGGTACCGCGCTCTTGCGGAGCCGACGACGTTGTGTTCCCCTTACAACGCTCGCAGGGTCCCAAAAGACAATCAGACCATTAATGATTGATTACGCTCCAGCGACCATCCTCGTATACCCACCTCCCATCGCATATCGGATAAACATCAGCTAGGTCTAAAACCTCCAAGCCTACAAGAAGCTTGCCCACGTTACACCACTCCGTTTTGTACGGACATTGTTCCTCTTTGGGGGGAACCGGCGGTCCTATTATTTCGCCGTCCGAATTTCGGATGATTATTTGCGGCGGCAACTTGCACGGTTCTTCGGGCGGTTCGAGGGACGCATATAGATTTATAACATAATCTTCGCCTCCAGGCAAACGGAATATATGCCCCAGGGACACCCTGGTATTTTGAGGGTTTTCATATATGTCAATCAAAATCTCAAGCCCTCTTTTATGGCTCCCCAAAGCATAAATCGCATGGTCAGCGACCTTATATGAGGGCGTTTCCAGCACAAGCCTTACCAACTCGTCCGCAAACGCGTCCAGCTCTGCATCCGAACGCGTTTCCCATTTCTGCTTGAATATCATTGCCGCTGTGATCTTTCCCACACTGGATTTTTCCGCCAGTATGGCCTCCAAAGCAAATTGCGGCGTAGGGCTATAAATTGTTCGCAACCTCCCGTTGCCGTCCTTTACTACGGCAAAACCATCCTCTTTGCGTTCGACGACCGTTTCCTGCGCCATCGCAACGCCAGAAAACAGAACGACCATCAATAAAACCAGCTTCTTCACTTGTTTACACCTGTTTGTTTAATTGCATCTGGACCGCCTAATGCCGCCATGTCCATCCACTCGGATGGATAGCCTCTAACCGCTGCGATCCGTTGTATACGTGAGCCTCATAATTGCAATTCGCCCGAGTCTGGGAGCACCGACGAATTCGCGGTGGTCACTGTTGAACAGATTGTTGATTCCCAGATCAGCACGGAATCCGGCTTTATGAATTGCATATCCTATGCCTACATCAAGCACCGTATAGCTCGGCACATTCCCCACATATTGACCAGAAATAACAGGAAATCCCTTTGTAAACCGTCCCGATGCCATGAACGAAAAGCCATTCCTTCGTTGGTATTGACCTCCGATCTTAAACTTGAATCCCGGTGCATTGAGGGCCAATTCCAGATCCTCTGACTCTTCGTTGATCTCCGTATGATCAAAATAATCGTCACTCACCCAAGATGCATTTGCAAAAAACATCAGCTTTTCACTGGCGATGATCTGAGTTGAAACATCCATACCAAAATACCGAATATTTCCAAAGTTGGGAAAGGTCAGCATCAGTTCAGGAAAATTACCCACTCCATTATTGTTCTCGTTTGGCTGTACAATTGCTACTGGAGTCTCATTATCTGGCAGATCACCGCCTGCAATATTGACGAGCATTTCCGCAGCCAGTTGAGGGGTCAGCCCAACTAACCCCAGTGCATTCGCAATGTCCGAATTTGCTGCCAGTCCAGCTGAGATGTCTTCAATAAGATCCCGTTTCAGATTTGGAACCAGAACAAATGGTGTCTTGATCTGAAGCGGACCTGTAAAATCTTTTCTTCTACCGTAGTACCCGTCCAGTGTGAAGAGAATATGATCACGAATAATTCCTTTATATCCAAATTCCCAAGATTGAGTTATGGTTGGCTTGATTGGTTCGGTATCCTGAAGACTATTCAACTCCGGGTTGAATTTGAGCTCAAGCGTACTCAGGTTCACGAGACTAAGGATCCCAGAACTGAATCCCTGAACCTGAGTCACTTCTGGGTTCAATTCCTGCTTCAGGAGGGGCAGAAGCTGAGGGGGAATAGCTAGTCCTGCTTCGGCAAGCCTGCGTGCAAGTTCATCATCTGGAATTTTTGTTAGACCATCGTATATCAACCCGTATAGGAACCCTGTATCTATTCCAACGGGAGTTGGATATCCTTCCATTCCTGGGAGCATACTGGAAGCAACAAGTGACGTAGGTGCACCAAGTTCAAGGTAGTTGGGATTTCTTTCAAAGGTAAATCCGGTTGCCCCACCGCGGGCCCGCACCGTGAGTGGCCCAATGGAAGCTACCACTAAATTCACTAGGTAGTCGGTCGACAGGGGTGAAGAAAGACTACGGTTATAGGTTGCACGCAGGCTTGAGGAAGGTGTTGGTTTTAACACGAGTGCGACGCGAGGAGATAGATGAAGATCAGGTACGATATTATTGATGTCTCCCCGAAGGGCGAGTGTCAGTTTGAGTCTGTTTGAGATCTGTGTATTCGATTGCAGATAAGCACCATATTCGTCAAGCCCTGTAATCCCTTCGCCATGTGTGGGAACAATTCCTCTGGTATCAGGGCGATCAAATCGCAGGTCCACTCCCGCAACCAGCTGCTGTCTAGACCCAATCTCTTGCGTATACTGGCTTTGCACGGAAAATTCTTCGGAATATTCTTGAATAGGATCTCCACCATAGATATAGGAGTTCCCCGAATTGATTGAATTCATATACGCCTGTACAAAGAGAGGGCCGCTGGACAGCCGAATCTGAGCATAGCTGGCAACCATTCCCTTTGCCTGAATTGTGCCCAAGCTGCTGAGCATTGCACCATCCAGATTTCCAATTCCCCCACTCAACGAAAGAGTGGTGGCCTTACCCAAGCGCAAGTCCACAGTACTGGACAGCACAAGTTTGCGGTTCTTGGTTTCGCGAACCCCATCAACAAACAACTGAATTGCATCTTCTGGATCAGGGCATTCACTAAACCTTTCATTCTTGAGGAGTGCAGCATCACACCCTTCAAGAGTAAAATCCTCCGATGTCGCGTAACTGCCAATCACTTTGACACCGAGAATTGAGCCTAGAACCGTAGCCACACGTCCCTGAACATTGAACATAGACCGTTGACCACCTGAAACAGAGATCGTAGCTCCTGGGTAGTTGAATGCATCTTTGGAGATGTAGTGAATCACTCCTGAATCTACACCGGGTCCATAAAGTGCGGATCCGGGCCCCCGAACTACTTCAATCCGTTCCATATCGATGGCCAGACTTGGCATGACATTGTGCAGGTTGACCCCAATGGAGGCAACCGCTGCCTTCCTGTAATCGGTGAGTACATGTGTAGATCTTGAGAAAGCGTCATTGAATCCGCGGAGTACGATTTCGTAGCGATCCACACCAGTCTGTACCATATCCAACCCGGTAACATTACGGAGCGATTTTGCCGTTGTCTGTGCGATATCCAACTGAAGATCTCGCGATGTAATGACATCAATGGAAGAGGGTGCATTCAACGTTTTCTCATTCCGGCGTCCTGCGGTCACCTGCACGGGGTCTAGATCTGTTCCCGGATCTAAGGCAACGTTCCAGACATAATTCTCTCCCTCAGCCAGAGTAACCGTCAATTCCTGAGCTGAGTACCCGATAAAACTTGCTCGCAGGATATGGATTCCCGCGTGAAGGTTCGAAATTTCAAAATTACCCTCAATATCAGTGGCACTTCCAATCGAGGTCCCGGCAACCAGCACGTTCGCCCCTATCAATGATTGACCAGTTTCCGAATCGGTTACCTTCCCAACCACGGTCGCAGTCTGGCCAAGAACTGGCTCGGAAAAAAGACAAAAACTGGATCCTATGTAAAGGAGGGAAACAATTAAATGATTCACTCTGGGAAACATGAATAATCACAGTCGACTCCAAACGAATGTACGAGACAATCAACAGATGTGCAGGATCTCGTTAAGTGATGCGACATGTTCATATCGTGCAAGAGAATGCTGAGACACGATTCGATTGAACAAAGCAGAGTGTGTTGAATCCAGGATCTCTTGACATTTGAAATATTCTCCTCCAAAATTGAACACCTTTTTTCAAACGAATCTCAATATGTCGTCTGGAACCCAGCATCCTGACTGAGACCAGCAGTTCGCGCAGATTTCGATTCTTCGTACGCGGGCCAACTCGAAATGCCTCCCTAACCTCAGCGTGGATACCAAGAATAAAGTACTCATCGGGTGCTATCGCAATCCTAGCACATCTTGGCTGCGCATACCAAAGTGGGTTTACGATCACGACTTCCGCTCTTTAGCGAGCGGCATCGCTATCCCCTGTGGCGCGAAAGATCTTCGTGCAATTACGGGAGCCGTCGGTGTCGGGCTTCCTATAGTAATCTCGAGTTTGCTGCGGGCTACGTTGCAAACTGGAAGAAAGAAGTGAGGCAATTCCAGTATTCCTAAGTACGTGAATTCTGTATTCTTGCCGATAGTGGAAGCTGCAATGGATATCGCCCCCGGAGCCTGGAAATACTTCCTACAGCACACCCTCGCAACTCCGATTGATATTACGGTGACCGTGGCACACTATGCCAGCGGTGCATCAAAGTACAATCGCATCACTTACTATAACAGAACTCTGGCCAAAAATCTGATGAATCTACTACAGTCCAGCAAGAAGATTACCTTCAGGCTAGATCGGGCAACGGCAGATATCAAACGATGCCAATAAACCCAGTCAGCGGCTGACCGAATTATTGCAATCCAGCACTGTTTCGGGCTCAATTGTCGAATCAATAGAAACCTGTTCGCCTTGCGTACCCGAAAATATCTCCCTGAGCAATTCTGCTGTATAAGTATTCTGACGACTCATCTTCTCGGGAGAGCCAGCAAAAAGAATCTGGCCACCTTCCTCGCCTCCCTCTGGACCCATATCCACAATGTAATCAGCAACTTTTATTACATCCGGGTTGTGTTCAATCACCAGCACCGTGTTGCCCCTGTCCACGAGCTTCTGTAAAACATTCAGAAATAACCGAATATCTTCAAAATGCAGTCCTGTCGTTGGCTCATCAAATAGGTACAGTGTCCGCCCACTCGCCGAACGTGAAAGCTCTTTGGCTAGCTTCACGCGCTGAGCCTCTCCACCAGAAATCGTAGTTGACTGCTGCCCTAGACGTATGTATCCGAGACCAACCGAGAGCAGCGTATCCAGCTTCTTGGCAATCTTGGGCAGGTTGGCAAAAAAGGCCGCCGCCTCAGTTACGCGCATGTTCAGGACATCCGAAATGGTTTTGCCCTTGTAGGACACCTCCAATGTTTCCTGATTGTAACGTCTGCCCTGACATGTATCGCACTCTACGTACACATCGGGCAAGAAATTCATCTCCAGGCGAGAAATACCGGCCCCGGAACAAGTCTCGCATCTCCCACCTCGCACATTGAACGAAAAACGTCCCGGCTTATAGCCCCTCGCTTTAGACAGCGGTAGATTAGCAAACAGCTGCCGGATTGCCGTGAACAATGTGATATACGTGGCCGGATTAGACCGGGGCGTTCGCCCAATCGGCTTTTGATCAATGTTGATCAACTTATCAATCAACGAATACCCCTCCAGTTTCTTATACGGCAACCCTCGTACCCGAGCAAGTGGGTTCATCCGGTAAGTTAGCGCGGGAACAAGCGTTTGGTTAATGAGCGAACTCTTCCCCGATCCACTGACACCGGTCACACAAATAAACGTCCCAAGGGGCAGGGTAAGCGTAACGTCCTTCAGATTGTTGCCCGTAGCCCCGGAAAGCACAAGGGCTTTCTTTCTTATTGCGCGACGCTTCTCTGGAATTTCTATGCAGCGCTGGCCCAAGAGATAAGGCAAGGTCAGTCCCTTTTTGGAACTGCCATTTTGCCGTATTTCTGTTGGAGGGCCAGCATACACAACCTCTCCACCTTGATCACCGGCACCGGGCCCTATATCAATGATTTGATCGGCCGCCTCAATCATGTCGCGATCATGCTCAACGACCAGGATTGAGTTACCCAGATCACGTAATCTGCGAAGGGATTCTATCAGACGCCGGTTATCCCGGGCATGTAAACCGATAGAAGGCTCATCCAATACGTATAGGACCCCTGTTAACTGTGTACCAATCTGTGTAGCCAGACGAATACGCTGGCTTTCTCCACCAGACAATGTAGCAGCCGGTCGATCCAAAGTTAGATAACCAACTCCAACATCAATCATGAACATCAGGCGCTCTTGCACCTCCTTGATAATGGGCGCAGCAATCTGGGCCTGTCGCTTACCAAAGTGAACTGTATTCAAGAACTCGCGCAGGCTAATCAGATCCATCTGTGTTAGATCAGCAATCGTCTTACCGGCAATTCTGTACGAAAGCGCCTCACTGGAAAGACGGCCCCCCTTACATTCAGTGCATGGCTGACTTACTCGGAAATAATCAAGTTCTCTTTTCTCTTTTTTGTCTGCAAATTTGTATCGCGTGTCCAAAAAGCGATAAACGCCCCGCCCATCTGGAGATTTGAAGGCGTACTTGGTACCACCCACCTCCATTTCATGGAACCTGTAGGAACCATTGAGCACCTCATCCCACGCAGATTCACTGATCTTCTTCACGGGTGTAGCTAAAGAAAAGCCCCATTTCCTCAAAACCAACGCTATCTCGTCAAAGAAGTATTGGTCCCTCCAAGAGTCAAGGAGTTCTATCGCATCGTTCTTGATACTGAGTGAGCGATTCGGCACAAGCAAATCTTCATCCCAACAATCCTGTACCCCGAGGCCCTGACATGCCTTGCAGGCACTGAATGGCGAGTTAAAAGAAAAGGTCCTCGGCGAGGCTTCCTGATAGGACTCTCCTGTTTCTGGATCATAAAGGTGACGACTAAAGATGCGATCCGTTTTGGATTCTTCCGCCAGAATCAAGACTCCATTCCCCAACTCCAGAGCGGTCTTGACCGATTGAGCTATGCGGGCCTCCATACCTTCCTCAATACGCAAACGATCTACAACAACCTCGATGTTATGCGTTCTGTATCTGGCAACCTTCATACCGGGCTTGATCACACGGATCTTGCCATTGACGCGAACCCTCGTATAGCCCTGGCGAGACACCCTCTCGAAGAGCTCCCCATAATGTCCTTTGCGACCTTGAACTACAGGCGCAAGCAGCATAATTACTGCGCTGACAGGGTATTCCTGGATCGCTGCAATAATCTCACCCGTAGACTGTCTGATAAGCGGTTTACCCGACGCTGCTGAGAAGGAGGTTGCGGCGCGTGCATAAAGCAGCCGCAGAAAATCGTATATCTCAGTAACCGTGCCAACCGTCGACCGTGAACTCCTGGAGACGGTCTTCTGGTCAATTGCAATAACCGGGGAGAGTCCTTCAATATGATCAACGTCAGGACGTTCAGGCATCCCAACAAACTGTCGCGCATACGCACTCAGGCTTTCCAGATACCGTCGCTGACCCTCAGCATAAACAGTATCAAAGGCGAGCGAACTCTTTCCCGAACCCGAAAGACCTGTTACAACAACCAACTCGTCGCGCGGAACATCCACATCCACATCCCTCAGGTTGTGCTCACGCGCACCTCGAACAAGAATGTACTCGTCCTGGCGTTCTCTATTTTGGCCTTCCATCGACAGGCCGGGCTACGCCCTAGATTTCCGGCTCCGTAGTGGGATCCCGGAAGTATATTTCGGAATTGAACATTTCCTCGACTGCAACCTCGGTGGGCTTGGGTCGCTCCTCGTGCTCAATAGATATACGGCGCTGTTCTTCCTGAAAATGCGGATCCTCCAACTCGGGATCGAATCCTTCAAAGTACGCGAGACGCGTATCAAGCTCCGACTTCATTTTGATCGCGGCCTGGCGTGAACGCTTCGAAAGGATCGCAACGGCTTCAAACAGGTTTCCTGTTTGTTCAACCAGCGCATCAATATCAACTGTTTTAAGCGGCATGAGTAGTTTATAGACACGAATCCGTAACGGACTGCTGACACGCTAATGCAAAAACTTAGTTCCATAATATTAATCTCAACATTGCTGCTATCTGCAAGTTGTGAGACCACGCAGCCGCCTGAACTGACCGAAGAAGACCTGGCCGAAATCCTCCCCTACGTCCAACTGGGCCGTGGACTACAGGGTTCCATCGACACGACCACCATACGTGTGATCTCAGATGTGGATACATGGACCGCATACGCGGATTCGCTTCAGCCACTGATGCCCTTCGCATCCGTAGACTTCGAATCAGAAATGGTCCTCCTTGCTGCCATTGACGTTAATGAGGGAGGGTATGATTTGCGTTTTGAACTCGTCGAGAGTCTTAGGGATACGGTGGTGGCAACCTATCGGCTGTTCTCCCCAGGCTCCGACTGTCGCCCATCTTATTCCACCGGGGTTGCTTTTGAAGCCATTCGGATCAAACAAACACAGAATGCAATCAGGTTTGTGCAGATTGAGGAAGCACTGGACTGTGAACCAAAATGAGGTAGGGGCACAAACAAATCCTGTATCGGGATCTGGAAAAACAAGCGCCGTGTCAGTGATACTCCAACGCTGAAGATTACATTACCCCGGACGTAGACCTAAACCAACAACCTCGGTCTGGAGTCAAACCAATCCTTAACGAAAATCGCTGCCAACCTGATCGCCGGCGACTGCTCATCACCTTCTGACTGGCACACCTCTCTCAATCCAGTAAAGCAGATGTATCCGTGTTCGCCAGTATGGGGTTTTCAACACGAATATCGCTCTCTATCAGGCCATCCCGCAAGCGCACTATGCGGCGTGCATGATGCGCAACCTCTTCTTCATGCGTTACGACCATCATCGTGTTGCCCCTGCGATAAAGCGTCTCGAAAAGAAGCATGATCTCTTGACCTGTCTTGGTATCCAGGTTACCGGTGGGTTCATCGGCTAGAACCAATGCCGGGTTATTTACCAAGGCGCGCGCAACGGCAACCCGTTGGCGCTGTCCGCCAGACAATTCGTTGGGTTTATGTGTAACCCGGTCCGACAATCCAACCTGCTCCAGCGCATGCTCAGCCATTTGACGACGCTGGCCGCGCGTCTTACCGCTGTATATGAGTGGAAGCTCTACGTTCTGCAGACAGTTAACGCGCGGCAGTAGATTAAAGGTTTGAAAAACGAATCCGACCTCACGATTACGGATTTCTGCCAATTCGTTGTCAACCATCTCACCCACATTTTGTCCTCGAAGGAGATAGCTCCCGTCCGTAGGCGTATCCAGGCAGCCGATCATGTTCATGAGTGTGGACTTGCCGGAACCACTGGGGCCCATGACTGCCACGAACTCATTCGGATATACATCTAGGCTAATTCCATCCAGTGCGCGGACCACCTCCGTGCCCATAGGATAAAGCTTCCTGACATCGCGTAACTGAATTAGCGGATGACCGCTTGCTCCATTATTCATCTGCCACCTCCAAAGCTACGTTCCTCAACCAGGTCTCCATCGCTGAGTTCACGGCTTACGGCACTGTACGGACCATTCACCACTCGCTGCCCCTCTTCCAGACCTGACTTGATTTCAATAAACTGATCGTCGGAAATTCCGGTCTCAACTGCCGTCGCAACCGCCTTCATTTCGTCGTCCACTACAAATACCATCCGCCGCAAATCTTCTTCATCCGACGACGAAACTGATCTGACATCGCTGTCATTAGCCGCGGTCGAGTCTGAATCTGATCTGGCGGCTCGCCGGGCACGAGCTCTGTTGATGTCTTTAAAGTTTCTTACGGTCACGGCCTGAATTGGAATAGCAACGACCTCGCTAACCGTGCTTGTAAAGATATCAACCGTCCCACTCATTCCCGGTCTGAAGCTTGGATAGTCTTGAACTGGGGGTGTCTCGTTAAGGATGCCGGGGGCCTGTGCAGTGGGATTATGGGGATCCAGGATGCGGATTTTGACTGGAAAATTCGTCACCTGCTCCTGAAACGTACTCCCTTGCAGTCGAGCCGAGTTTGCGATCTCTGTAACGATACCTTTGAAATAGCGCTCAGGGTACGCATCTACTTCAATGGAGGCGGTGTCACCAAGCGCAACGTTGACCACATCGTTCTCACTGACCTCCACTTCCAATTCCATTTGGTCCAAACGTGCCACCTTCATAACCGTAGTGCCCGCCTGAAGCTCATTGCCCGTCACCCGTTCACCTAACTCAATGTCCAATTGGCTCACGGTTCCAGACATCGGTGCGTAGAGTGCGGTCTTGCTCAGCTGTTCCTCGACTTCGCGCAGACGTGCCTCTGAACTCTCTACATTAAACGTCGCCGCGTCCAGATCTGTCTTGGCAATCTTGTACTGGGTTTCACTCTGCTCATATTCGTCAAGAGGGATGACCTCTGCTTCATATAGCTGACGCTGCCGTTCAAGTACCTGCTCCTGCAGCAGGAGGCTTGCTTCGCGCTGGGCCAGATTCGCCTTTGCCTGCGAAAGCTGCGCTTCCGCCTGTTCTACCTGAGCCTCGTAATAATCCGGCTTGATACGTGCCAGAAGCTCTCCCCTGCGAACCCGCTGACCTTCAACAACAGGTAACTGCACGACTTCACCGGAGACATCCGGGCTTATCACGATTTCCACTTCGGGCTGCACGCGTCCAGACGCGGTCACCGTTTGCGTGACTGTCCGTAATCCCGCTGTGACAATCTCCACGCGCTCTGCATTGGGACCACCGAAGATACGCTGCCCAACAAAACCCAGAGCCACCAGAAGGACCACTGCTATTGCAACAAATATAAGAAGATTACGAGTTCGATTTTTTTTCTTCGCCATGGGAATCCTAGTCAAATAATGGTTGGGTTGGATCCAATTCACCGGTGTAGTAACGAATCAATCGTCTATTCACAAAAATGGTGTATCGTGCGATGATTGCATCCTGAGACGCCTGCACAAAATCAGACTGTGCCTGTGTGAGTTCAACAAGCGTAGCAGCGCCCACATTGTAACGCTCACGAGCAGCATCCAACGCCTGCTGCCGGAAAACCAATTGTCTCTGAGATACCTCCAACTCCTTTTCTGCGAAAACATAATTAAGATATGCCTGCCGAACTTCAACACCGACCTGCTGCTGAGTGGCCTCAACGCTAAGTCGTGCATTTTCGTACGATACCTGCGCACGCTGCTTTTGCGTACGTGTGCGAAGGCGATTAAAAACCGGTACGCTTACCGACAGCGAAATTGCCTCAGATCGGTTCCGTTCCAACTGTCCACCAAAATCAAACGCCTGTATCCCGCTGTTATAACTTGTACCTGTACGGGCCGAAAAACTGAGTTGCGGTAACATGCTGCCGGACGCTCCACGGAGCCCTTGCTGGGCTGCTTGCACGGCAATTTCCCGTGCGCGCAAATCACCTCGCTGCTGCCGCGCGCGCGTGATCAGATCATCTAGATCAAACTCTTCCGGCACCAGGTATTCGTCCGCCAATTCCGGCACCACAAACTCGTAATTGCCCAGCGGATCCAATTGTAGAATCTGTATTAAATTGGCCATCCTCACCTGCGCCTGCTGCTCAAACTGCAGTATTGACAGCTCTGCGCTTTCTACCGTAGCCTGTTGCTGGTACAGATCCGATACCGGGCGTGTACCGACCCGTACAAACTCCTCAATTTGCGCCAATAGCTGCTGAGCGGCGGCTAGGTTTTCCTGTTGAACCGCGATCTGTTCACTCGCTTGGATATAGGCGAGAAACTGGGTTGCAACCTGGAACACCACCAACTGACGCTGACGATCAAGATCCAGGTCGTTTACAGTCACGTTGAGTCGACTCTGACGAAGATTCGACCGCCTCTGGAAGCCGTCAAACAGCGTCACAGACGAGGAAGCACTTATATTGAATCGTGAGTTGGCCGTTGTCCGAAGCTCACCAACATTTGTGTCAAAAGACAACCCGAAGTTTGTCCCGCCTCCGGTGCTCAAGTTAAAACTTGGCAGATATGCCGCACGCGCGGATCGAACATCAATCTCGCTCATTCGCAACGTGTTGACACGCTGACGCAGCTGAGTATTTTGATCCAGGGCAATACGCACTGCATCCTGAAATGTAATTTCCTGGGTTACCTGGGCTGATGCAGTAAGTGTGACGAAGGCCAGCAGGCCTACACAAAACATGCGCGAAGATACCAGTAAGGGGAGCCGAATAGTCATGAGCGTACTCATAGAAGAAGTTTGGGGGAAATTTATTTTGCGATTTTTTCGGGGCGATACTGCAATCGGCTATCCGTATCTACGAAGTAGTCTCTGCCATTGTTACACACACAGCAATCCACACACAGGCATTACCAATCATAGCAGTCACATCCGCATTCATAGACGACCGGGAATCTGTATCTACTCCGGCGCTTTACGAGGCAAGGGTACTTTGTCTCATCAGGAACTGCAATTCCCTTTACATGTCGTGCATTTTCAAATCTTCGCGTCGGTGTTTCTGGCGAAGTTTACGGAGGGCTTTTTCTTTAATCTGTCGCACCCGCTCCCTTGTCAAATCAAATCGGAGTCCAATTTCTTCTAGTGTCAGGGGATGCTCGCGACCGACTCCGAAGTATAGACGAGTGATTTCTGCCTCACGCGGACTCAGGCTGCTGAGTGCCACCTCAATATCAATCTTCAGGGACTCCCCACGTAGCGGTTCGTCAGGCGAAGCCACCTCATTGCTGGGTAATACATCCAGCAGGCTGTTCTCGTCGTCCTCATTGAAGGGAGCGTCCATAGACAGGTGTCTAGCGGTGCGCTGCATTGCACTGCGAACCTTTTCAATATCAATCTGGAGGTCAGTTGCCAGTTCTTCCAGGTTCGGGTCACGCTCGTGCTCCTGTGCCAGCCGTGCACTGCTCTTACGAATCTTGCTAATCGTACCAATCTGATTCAGGGGCAAACGCACTACTCGTCCCTGCTCAGCCAGCGCCTGCAGGATAGATTGGCGAATCCACCACACGGCATAAGAGATGAACTTGAACCCTCGCGTCTCATCAAACCGCTTGGCAGCTTTAATGAGACCGTAATTGCCTTCGTTGATCAAGTCAGTGAGATGCAACCCCTGCCCTTGGAATTTCTTCGCAACCGAAACTACAAAGCGAAGGTTGGCACGAGTAAGCTTCAGAAGCGCCTCCTCATCGCCCTGTTTAATCCTCCGCGCTAACTCTGCCTCCTCTGCTGGCGTCACAAGATCAATTTGACCTATCTCCTTCAGATACTGATCCAGCATTCGCTGGCGACGTGGGACGTACATATGTGTGAGCGACTCCGGTAAATGTGGTTCAGATTACGTGCTGGGCTATTACGCTCCTCGACCGTTTACACAGTTGAGGCCATCTATGATCCGTTATTCAGGTGTCGACCGTCTGTTTCTTAAGAATAAACACGCCTTCCCGCCGACTCGTCACCACAATAATGCCACTCTTGAAGTACGGATAACTGCTCCAGGTTCCATTGAATCCAGCTTCATCCGTTCCATACGGCGTTGTATCAAAGTATCCGATCTCCACCGGATTATCCGGTGTTGATACATCAATGAGTCGCAGACCGCTCGCATTATTGGTCTGATACATCAGGTTACCGTGTACATAAAGGTTGTGATCCGTAGCCGAAGTTGGGCCATAGAATTCGCGTATCATTATTGGATCACTCAGATCTCTGACATCCCAAACCAGCGTACGTGTTTTATCGACCTTCCCAGCAATTTCGTCCAGTTCGTCATTCTGGTAGAAGTAGGAATGATCTTCCGAGAGCCAGCCCTGATGCACATATCCTGCATCGGGATAGGAGCCTGTTCCAACCGCAATCGGATTGTCTTTATCGGTGACATCCGCGATACTGATTGCAGTTTCGTTAGCGCCAATGCAAATTTCACGTCCTGTATATTCGGTGTCCGGTCCATCATAGATCACGCATTGCGCATCATGACTGTACCCGGTCTTACGGCGTCCGGTTGTTTCGTCTGCGAAGCAACCCGCAAATACGGGGGCTTGGGGTTCACGAATATCAATCATGTGGAGGCCACCACCACAGGTTTCGCCACCGGCCGAAGCACCAACAGCAAAAGCAAACCCGGTGTCTTCGTTGATAACAATATTGTGAGCACTGTGAATCTGGTCATAGTGTGCAGTTTCTGTAAACTGCACTGGTGGATTCGTCACTTCTCTCAATTGCGTTAAGTCAAAGACTTGCATCCCATGCTCGCGTGCACCGTCAGCAACAATAAACGCATGATCTTTATACACCTTGATATCCCGCCATGTGCTTCCAGGCGAGCCTTCTGTACGCGGCAGCGTGCCCAGATATCTCGGCATGGATGGATCGCTTAAATCAATAAAAACCGCTCCTTCCAAATGGCCGATCAAACCATATTCGATTCCGGTTTCAGGATCTGTCCAGCCCCACACATCGCTCAGGCGCACACCCCGATTCATCTCCATTTCCTGATTAGGCAGGAACGCCAGCAAATCCACTAGACCGCAGCCAAAGCTATCCGCCTCTCCCCCGGCACAGGTAACCTGGGTCCCGGCAATACTTGACATAGGCTCTCCTGCATTAAAAATCTCTTGTGTCACCTCCCAGGTATCATTCCTTATTTCCACCAGCGAGGCACTGCCTTCTCCGTAGGCTGCACCCGGCGCGCCGACCGCAATGACTGATTCCTCAATTGCTAAAACTGATCCAAATCTTGGACCGGGCCCACGAACTGTCGCGTAGTTGTCAGCGTCAGCATGTCCATCTTCCTGCACCGGGTAAACGTGCACTTCCCCGTCCATATCCGAGGCCATGGGCGCGCCAACAACTATCCATTGAGGATCCCGGATTTGGATTTGTGCACCAAAAAACTGGACCTTTGACCGATCACTCGGAATAAGTGTCTCCCATTTACTCCACTTCGCATCTTCGCCATCCCCCAGATGCCAGACCGCCACTGCTCCCACCCCGAGGTTATGCCGAGGCGCCCCTATGGCTGCCCGGTTTCCTTTTAGATCCACTGAGGCCCCAAACGCAGACTCTGTGTCTAGTTCTCCACACGAAAAAGTTTCAATAAGCCCCCATTCATTATCGCCATGCTCGTACAAATACGCGCTACAGGCCCCAGGGGAACCCACAAGTAAACGCCCCTGATCCATCGAAAGGGTAATTCCGTACATAGACCCCTCCTCCGTACTGGGGTCGGCAAGTTTTGTACCCTCAACCCAAACACCATCCGAGTTACGATAAAAAACAGACACATCCGCTGCACTTTGCCGTGTAGCACCTACGGCGATCCACCCTCCATCTGCTGCGAGTGCACTGCCAAAGGCGGGAAGATCTGACTCAATTCTTCCTGTTTGAACGAAGTTACCCGTGCCGTCCTCTTGCTCAAAAACAAAAACTGCGGTGGCGCTCGCAATAACCAACGTTCCGTTCCCATACGCAATCGTTCTCCCAAACCCATCATTAACATGGGCATCTGGAGCACGCAGTGAACTGCTCAACAACCACGCCTGATCTGCGCCACGCGCATAAACATGAACCATTCCCGGATTTTTGAAGCCCCGGGACTCGGCTACAAAAAGATGACTATCGCCGGCGACTATCGCTCCGCCAAAAGCAGCGATTGATTCAGGAGAAGAGGTCCCAGTGACAGGCACTGTCAATGTGGCTAAAATGGCAAAAATTGAAAGACTTCGCATCATTTCAAGACGTGGTTATTTAGTGTAAGCAGTTGGTGGGCCCTACGGGATTCGAACCTGTGACCTCTCGCGTGTGAGGCGAGCGCTCTAAACCACTGAGCTAAGAGCCCCTAACCAGATAGATACTCCCATAGGGGCCGACCTTGAACCCTTTTAACTGATCCAAGGTCCGCTTCTAAAACAGATTGCCCCCCACCATGCAACCTCATTATCGAAGTGGGTACCTGCCGCGAAGCACCGGCTACAAGCCCCGCCGCCAAAATAATCGCAACGGCTGTGCCGACCAAAATACTCGTGTGTGGTGGACGGACTGGACTGGCAAACGGCAGATGCCGAGACAAGCGCCTACGAACACACTCACGCAAACCAGTTGGAGTTCGCAAACGATGATCACATAGCAATCGGCGTATACAACGCAAGCACCTGACTTGCCTTGCAAGTCGCGTGTCGCCTTCCACACACTCCTCAAACGCAGCGCGAACGTTACGGTCCATCGTTCCGTCCACGTACTCGCACAAGAGTTCGTCCATCCAGTGGGCTTTACTCAACATGAGCGAGAGTAGCTATTTGGCATTCATACGATCAGTTTCCAGTGTGAGATTGGCTCCTTCCGACATGGTGCAGCACGGTGGAGGCGAAACACGAATGCCCCCCGATTTGAACCAGACCGAAGCCCCTCGGATAACCATAACATGAAAGCGTTTGCAAAGATCCCCGCGGGGATCCCCGAACAATGCCAACGCAATTAGTACCGCAAAGGTTCAGACAAGAGCCGTACAATCAAAAGTGTCATGATTACATGTGGGCTACGTTTGGAGAATCCTTTGATTTCGCTGTCCGCACTCAGAAACAGTTGCATGGCCCGTTTGATCTCCGGTAGCGGCCATTTGCGTGCAGCCTGCCTGTACTTATAGATCATGTTGGGCGGAATGCCAGTCCGCTTGGAAATATCTGCCGGCTTGAGGCCATATGAGGGGCAGCCGTGCAATTTCCAGAGCTTAAGGAAGTGCTGGCTTAGTACAGCTAGAATTCGCAGACACTCGCCCTGCCTTGAAGAAGCACCTCGCAATAACTGCTCTGCAATCCTGTGTGCCTCAACCCGTCTGCGATCCGTGATAGCATCCTGTAGCTCAAATACATTGATCTCCCGAGTTTGTCCACTGGCCTGCAGAATATCCTGTTCCGTGATCACTCTTCTCTCAGACGCACCCACATACGTGATTAGCTTTTCGATCTCCTGGGTCAATAGCGCCAATCCAGTGCCTAGAAACTCTATCAGCAGTTGTTCGGCACCCTTTTCCAACTTGTAACCTCGTGAATCCGCATACTCACGTAAAAACGACCCCATTTGATTGCGCCACAACGGAGCAAACTCGACAACCTGAGCGACTTTTGGGTTTCTTCTCAGCGCGTAATAAGGATCCGCATTGAACTTGGGACGGCCTTCGCAAATAAGGAGCACAATCGCTGCAGGGTTTGGCCATTTAGCCAGCGTTGCAAACAACTTATTCCCCTGAAGCTTATCAAATGCCCGAATGATAACAATACGCCGTTCAGTCAGCATGGGGGCCATTTGGCATATGCCCAGTGCATCTTTGGCTGCTATATCCGGTCCATAAACTACATCAAGGTTAAAGTCACGGTCTTCCGGGGAAATAGTGTCCTCAATCAGAATCTGCTGCAGTTGATCCGCGAAGTACGATTCCCTTCCATAGAAGAGGTACACCGGTTTAAAGCGTCCTCCTTCAAAATCTTTTTTCAGATCCTTATAGATCTGCAGCGCAGATTTTTTTTTGCGCCTACTGCCAGCTGCAGACATCACCAACTGCGATAAAGCCTTTCTGCCACGGTACGGAGCGTGTCCGTATCATGCTGCGAGGCGGTTAAAAGGAATTGACCGACATCCATCCCCTCGGTAACCTGCTGTGACCAAGCCTCCACACTTAGATCTTCGGCAGCCTCAATGACCGATCTCCGGACGGATTCAACCTGCACGAGAATATCCTTTATGGGTACGCTGTTCCAATCCATGGACAAGGCCTCCGGGGTTACCTTACGTCCCGATAAAGTCTTCAGAGCGGGAAGAATTTTGTTTTGATCTCGCATGATGATCGCTCCGTAGCACTGTTTGACTGATGGTCCGCGGTCAGTGTTGGTGATTTGCGACTCATGCAGGCGTGGCGAAATTTGCCGCAACGCAGCAATCTCGTCTATCAGGTAGCGCAGTTGATCCAGCACTGCACTGCGACAGCGCACTGGATCTTGCTCATGCATCGTCTGCAGAAGGACGGCCCTCCCATGTGTTGGCAGCAGCAATGGGGGTTTCCGAGCGCAAATGCGTATTCTTCAACGTCGGCATTTGCGTCTGTGCCAGCTCGCGCACGTAATGGCGATCCCTTAAACTGTGCAGATTATTATCCCTGCGGTGCTGCCATGCATCCGCGTTCTCCTGCTTATTACGGGCTTCCTCAAGATAATCAAGCCGATCCGTGAGTCGCTCTGCGGGCACCAACAACCGATCAAGCCCAAAGATTGCCTCATCCCGTCCATGAAAAGTGAGATCGTACTCCTTTGACATCACAATCGCTTCCTCTGGACAAACTTCCTCACAAAATCCACAATAGATACAGCGGAGCATGTTGATCTCGAACCAGGCTGGTTCACGCTCTTTGCTACTGTTCGGATCATCCACCTCCCGCGACTGCATTGATATTGCCATTGGGGGGCATGCTTTGGCACAAAGATTACAGGAAACGCAGCGCGGCGCGCCTTCCTCTTCCACAAGCACGGGACGCCCACGATAAGAATCAGGAGGCTCCCAAAGTTCATCTGGATACTCCGTCGTATAGGACGGCTCCTTGACCATCTTACGGAAGCTGTATCTGAGACCTTTGAAGATTTCCGGGAGGTACAGCCGTTCCCAAAAATTGAGCTTACGCTCGTTCTCGGTTTTGGTATTCTTCGGTACGCCAGGCATCGGATTATCTACCGCTCGGCCTCTGGATATCAAACCGGGCGGTTATTGTTCCATCATCCGTCTTCTGGAGATTTACGCCGAAAGGCCAGCGTAATCGGAACCCCCGTGAAGCCATACGCTTTGCGAAGCTGGTTTTCGAGATAACGGGCATAAGCTGTCCCAACACCCTGGGGATGATTACAGAAAAAAGCAAAGAGTGGCGGAGAGACCCCAACCTGAGTTACATATTTGATCTGCACATACCGCCCACGCCAAGTGGGAGGATGATAGCGCCCGATTGATTGCTGCACCGTTTGATTGAGCTCGGATGTCGACACGCGATAAGCCGCATTGCACACTATCTCCAGACAGACATCAAGCACACGATGTGCGCGCTTGCCCGTAAGTGCCGAAACAAACAGGATCGGAACGTAATCCAGTGTCTTCAGACGCTCGCGGATCGCACGTTCAGTGTCCCTGGCGGTGTTTGTTTCCTTTTCAACAAGGTCCCATTTGTTGACAACAATCACCAGACCTTTTTTTAGCGCTTCCGCTTCCTTGAGAACATTTATATCCTGGGCTTCCATGCCCACCGTCGCATCCAGAAGCAGTACTGCAACATCACAGTTACGAATCGCGCGTTCCGTACGCAGAGTAGCGTAAAATTCCACATTCTCACGAACCTTGGTCCGCCGCCTTAATCCGGCCGTATCAACCAATGTGATAGCCTCCCCCTTGTACGTCAGCTTTGCATCTACGGCGTCCCGTGTTGTACCGCTGATTTCTGTTACAATAGAGCGTTCCTGTCGCAGCAATGTGTTCGTAAGTTGGGATTTTCCCACGTTCGGCCGTCCGATAAGTGCAATCCTCACGCCACCGTCATCTTCGCCTTGTTCTTCCTCGGGTAATGCGGCAACAACCGCATCCAGAAAATCACCCGTACCCATCCCGTTCGTAGCACTCACGGAATAGACTTCGCCCAGCCCGAGACTGTACATGGATGCCGCTTCCCACTGGCGCTTTTCGTTGTCGGCTTTGTTCGCGACGACGAACACTGGCTTGTTGCTTCGTCGAAGCATTCGTGCCATTTCCTGATCCAGGTCAGTCACACCCGCCATGACGTCTGTGATCAGTAGGACGATGTCCGCTTCTGTGAGTGCAATCTGGACCTGTTCGCGTATTGCGCGCTCAAACCGATCTGCACTTCGCGGCACGTACCCGCCCGTATCCACTAGTGCAAACTCCTTTCCGTTCCAGATTACCTGACCATAGACACGATCCCGCGTAACGCCGGGGGCGTCATGTACAATTGCCTGACGCGATTCCGTCAACCGATTAAACAGTGTGGACTTCCCCACATTTGGACGACCAACAATCGCAACTAGCGCCATGGTTCTATAGGCTTATCCAACACCCGCTTCAGGGCATTCTAAACTGATTGATGCAATATCACAGTTTATCAACCATACAACAGGATCCGACCACGCCTTCGTCTCTCTGTTCCAGATCTGACGAAAACACCTGACCCTCAAAGCTGAGCACTTCTTGTCGCTTGAAGGCATCAATGGATTGATCCACCACCTGTGTGTTGAAGACACCAAGATTGCATAGCGTTTCGAAATCTCGGATTTTAAGACCCGTGACTTTTGTGAAGAGGGCCGGCTCAGCAGTGTGAATCACATCTACTAGGCTTTTCTCCCGGTAGTCCGTCAAGTACATGAAAATTGGAACTCTGGTGAGAAATTGCAAAAACGCTTCTTCAACCTTCTTGCGGTGTTTGGCCATTTCTCGCTTTTCCCTGCGCGCGTCTGAACTTCGCCTATCTTCTGCCCCGGCTTTCTTCAACGAACTCTCTGCGGTTACAATTTTTGTTGCATGCTTGCGCAATGCACGAAAAGCCTCAATGTTTTCTAGAGATCGCAGAAGTTCCTCATCATTGAGGATGCTCTCGAGCGAAGCGTGACTCAGATCCATCATGCTTGGAGATTGCCATCGCTCAGCCAACGTGGCAGAGTCAGCACCAGATGTTGCTATATCCATCAGACCCGTTTCATTTAACTCAGTCAGTTTTCTATCAGCTAGGCAAATAGAGGGACGAAATTCAAATACTCATGGATTTCGGACCCGGCATTGGCCCCGCCCTTCGCATTTGCCTGTTGGGCACAGAATCCGTATACCATTCCCAGTGCGCGGTTTTGCATTAACCCGAAAATATAGGCCTCCGATTTGATCACCGCCTGCCTTTTGGATTGCCATCATTCAACCGTACCCAAGGTGACTGAACCCGGAATGCAACCTGAAAATGCGCGGCAAGACAAACTACATTTATTTGCAGCAAAATTAACGACCCTGCATGTATTTGATAAACTTGATTATCCTTGTCCTGGTTCGTTGCGTATATTCACGAGCATGAATCCACC
The DNA here is from genome assembly GCA_022821385.1 of Rhodothermales bacterium. Classification (GTDB taxonomy): domain Bacteria; phylum Bacteroidota; class Rhodothermia; order Rhodothermales; family Bin80; genus Bin80. Next base: position 79,622 of record JAJEDR010000009.1, on the reverse strand, counting down.
GACGGAAAAGTAGCTATTGGAATATATCCGAGCGAGAGAGTAACTCGTGATTGATGGACTTCCCCAGCACGAAGCACATCCCGACTGTGTGGACCACTTCGCTCGGAATAGTGGCCCAGTTTGATCGGAATACGCAGATTTTCCCATGATATCTCTCTACATTTTCATTTCATGGGGATACCCCAAAGGACTTGAAACCGCCGACTTCAAGCAATACCGTTTCTTGGGAGACGGCTTCGACGAAGGGTTTATTTGGTAAGAGGCTGTAGTCGGCACTGGATGAACAAATTCAGCAGGGAAGCCATTCTTTTGATTATTGTGTATAATTTCCGTATCGAAAGTGTCCGTCCAGAACGTGGAACGCTCCGAACGTTGTAATGCAGAGAGCTGCAGCGCCGGACTGTTTGCGAGGATTAAACCACATGTCCGAAAACCGAACCGACCAAGCGCATTCCGACCCCGAGGCATGCCGGGGCCGGCTGGCAATTCCAGTGATAGTGGTCGCGGTGCTGGTTGTCGCAATTTTGATATTGGCGGGCATTGGCGCGCGTTACTGGATCCACGGGGATTTCGACGTTATTCATGCCCTGTTGATTCTTTTCCTTTCAATTAATTTGGTAGCCTGCTATTGGGAGGTATGCCTGTTCCTCAGACGCGACTACATAGAGTTGCGCACCGAATATTGGCGCAAGCGCTGGCAGGAAACGGGCCGAAAACCGGCCACCGAATTCCTTACCTCAAAGATTCCATTGACGAAGGTGTTGTCGCCGACGGTATGGGCGGATGTCTGGGCGACGTATTCCCAATTCGACGGTTCCTACGCAGACCGGCGTACATACGGTTACAACGCGGATATTGCCAACGGCTTTGTGACCCCGGCCCCGACGTTGATCCTCTACGTAGCCTACACCTTCGATATTTTACCCGCCTTCGTCGCAGGCATAGTCGGAGTGATGTTGTTCTGGCAGTTGACGTACATGACTTCGGTTTATTGGGTCAGTTTCTTCTTGGCCAATCGCCAAACCCGGATCAGCCGACGGGATATGCGCATCTACATCTGGGCGACGAATTCTCCATGGGTGCTTTTCGCACTACTGGGACTCTACGTCTCCATTCGCCTGATCGTGAACGGTGATTACAGTGTTCTGGGTTATTGATAACGGTTCCCAGGGTTCGGCGCTGATCGGACCGACTGCCTGCGGACGTGTCATGCGGAGTACCTGCCGGAATGAATCGGAAGATGAAAAAGGATCCCGGGTCGCTTATTCACTTACATAAGAGTTGAGACTCCAATACTTCTCTTTCAGCCAGACAAATTTGCAACAGCATCTATATTCCGACAGCTTTATGAGCTCAAAATAGATTGATTTAATCCGACTTGGCAGCTGATTTTAAGTAAGCCCTAATCCTGGTTAGGCTTTTGCTTTATTTGTCACCCTTGCAATAGATTTCAGTGAGTTCAATCCTCTCTTCGTGTTCGACAAATGCGCAAATGATTCGAAGAGATCTGTTGTGAAGAGAGCGACATGCCATACGCGCCTTTACTATTTCTACGATATTTCCCAACATTTGGGAGCATTTGGGGACTAATTGACGGCCCCCAGCGGGGAGTCCCCCCAGAAAGAGAAAGTTCAGGCCGACGATTTCCCGATACGCAGACTACGCACGGCCACTTATTACTTGAAAAGGGTTCTCGGCCAAGTAGCTACAATCCCGGGTGCCTCAATATGTGGCTATTGAAGGCGGTCTTTGTGCTCTATATAGAGTGCCCGAAACAGCATGTAAGACGTTTGGGCGGTCTCTCTCGTGAACCAATAGTTAACACCTGCACCGACCGCCGCACCGGCCAACGGGATGGTCTGTAACAGTTTTCGTCCAACCAGATTCTTCGCCAATTCACGCGGTACATGCCTGGACTGGTCTGAAAATACTCCGCGTACACGACCCTGATAAATGCCGCCACCCGCATATGCGGCGGCGGCTATGCCCACTTCATGCAAGGCACCGCTGCGGGCTTCCCGGGAATTGGCAGCCGCCGCATTGTAGATTGACAACACGATCGGCCCATGCTCAGGCCCCGTCATCGGAAACCCATATGCCGCCCCAATCCGCTGGATAAGGTGAAGGTTGATCGCGAAGAGCAATGGAATGTCCGCTGCGATCAGCATTGCTCCACCCAGTCCTGTTCCGCCCCCGCTGAGCGCAGCCATTACGGTATTCTGGGTGAACAGCCCCCTAGCTATACTATCCAGCGTTTCCAGAGATGCGGTGCGTAAATCTTCAAGATCATCAATATCCAGGCCATGCTTGCGCGCCTCAGACTGGATACTGCTCAAGTCAACAGCCCACTTGGTTGCATCATTGAGTTTAGATAAAAAGCCGCCAATGGCATCACTCATTTGATCTACGACGCTGTCTGGGACTCCTTGCTCCACCGCCCAGTCTACCGGACGCATGACCCAATCCATCGCTCGAGCAACAAGGGAGCCATCACCGCGCAACCATGCGTCCACTTCCCTCTGCGCAGATTTTTCGTAAGATGTTAGCCGCATGACAACGCGTGAATTTCAGGCCGGTGTGATCAATGTAAGCTTCTACAGCAATATCAGTCCCAGTACCCCAACTCCTACGCAATAGAACGCAAATGTATGCAGTCGTCCCCGGCGAACAAAGCCAAGAACCACACGAATGGCAAAAATGCCCGCACCGTACGCTATTACCGTACCGAGCAGTATCGGCAACCAGTCCACTGCTTCCGGGGATTGCATAAGAGATATCCCTTTGATCAACGTCGCTCCAAGAATGGCTGGCAGAACCATTATGAATGAAAAGTCCGCGGCAGTTTCAGGTTTAATACCAAACAGTAACCCTGTACTGATAGTGGCACCCGATCTGGACATCCCCGGAAGAAGTGATACGGCCTGTGCGACACCCATAAACAAGGACTTCCATAGTGTGACCGGAGCACCCTGCGACCGGGCCAGTATCGTAAATCCTAGTAATACTCCCGTTATAATCAACATCATGCACGCGAACCAGGGGCGTGCATACGTCCATTCTAATTGCAGATCAAGGAACATATACGCCAAGCCGGCGGGGATACTCGCAAAAACCACCAGCCATGCTGTCCGCACGTTTGTATTCGTGCGATAAGCTTTGTGGGGGTGCAGTAACGTGCGGACCGTATCCGTTACCATTGTCAGCAATCGATGCCTGTACACCGTCATGATACTGAGTGCCGTGCCTGTGTGAAGCAAAACTTCAAACGTCACATCCGGTGTGAGCTGAATCCCAAGCGCATGCTGCGCGAGAACGAGATGCCCGGAGGAAGAGACAGGAAGAAATTCCGTTAATCCTTGTAACAGCCCCAGTATCACCGCCTGCCACCACGTCATGGATACATACTTTTATTGTGTAGCTGAAGATACCTCATGGCAAGGCGGGTTCAACCATCACAACCTCTTCACGACTCACGGCAACTTCACCGGTTGGAGTACCTCGCACCTTACGGACATATTTGCGAGGAGTAACAATAACCGGAGCCATACTGCTGGTTCGTGCCTTACTGTGCCAAGCTACAATCGCCGCCGCCTGCTCTATCAGATGATTACTTGGCTGCGCATTGCGCCCAGGTAACCTTAGAACCGCGTGCGCCCCGCTAACCCCGCGTGCATGCATCCATAAATCAAATGGACGTGCATACTGGAGTGTTAGAGTCTCACTTTCCCTCGCATTACGACCAACCCATAATTCATAGGGGGGCACGAGAGCATATCGCCTAAAAGGCTTATTTGGGTGCACAGACTGCTTATATGTCTTCTGAAATGCCTTGATATCCTTCTGCGTTCGGGTTTTTTCCAATGCCCGCAACTGCAGGTTTAGTGACTCCACCTTCTCCTCAGCCTGCCTGATGAGTGTATCCAGGTGCGCACGGGATGTGCGTGCCTTGCGTGCTTTCGAGTAATAGCGTTCAGCATTCTGCAGGGAGTTCAGCGCCGGATCCAGCGATACGGTCAATTCTGTTGCGGGATTAAAGACATCGGGGATGTGCACGCGGTGCTTACCTGCCGGCAACGGCGGTGAAGCCATCAAAATATGCCCCAGTCGTTCATACTCATCTGCCCGCGAGGGACGAGACCGCTCAATCCTCATTCGTGCAAGTGAACGCTCAGCTTTGTCCAGCATCCGCACAAGCTTTTTTCGCAGAGGTTCATACTGTGCGCGATAAGCCCTCTCTGAAAGCGCATGTCGTGCATAAGTCTCCAGACCATTGTCTATATCGCTGTACACAGATACCTCCTCCCCTGCTCGTGCATCAAGGGAGACAGGCGAGATTGCGGCCGGATCCTGGTACACATACAAGGGCCCTCGGGCACTCATCAGCCGTTCGTGCAATGCCTGCGCCGCCTCAAACACCAACGCCGGATCAAGTTCCTCTGCACTGTGCCCTTTCAACTGCTGCAACTGCATGATTTCCTTGGCTTGATCCTTGTTGAAACGCACAAATATGCGTTGAATGGCTTTCTCTGAGCTCCCACGCGCATCCTTCCAGCGTGTCGTAAACTCTGCAACATTCGCGGGCTCTGGCGCAGCGCGCAAAGGAGGGAGTTCTGCCAAGGCATACTTGCGAAATGCCTCCTGCACCTCGCCATTCTTGTCCGCCAGAAGTACATTCGCGCGCGCCCCATACAGGTGCGCCTGAAGCTGAAGACCCCCTGTACACCTCAAAGTTAGGACGCGGTCACTCTCCGAAACCCTGGCCTCTACAATTGACTGCCCGTGTAGTGGACGTAAAAGGGGCTTAACGTTGCGTCTTGGCCGCCCCACCTTTGTACGCCTGAACGCACCGATAATCGGCATGTGTGTCAGGAATGACACCGCCGTAACAGCACCATCCTGTTCGAGTGCTATGGTCAACTCTCCCGGTGAATGAGACCAGGCATCCAGAACTTTGCTGCCTGGAAGAGTCTCATTCCAGACACAGGCAAGCCGGCGTAATAAATAATAATTGTTTAGCATCCTGGATGCTGCACAAAAAGATACCTCTATTTCGCTCTACACACCCTCAACAAGACGCACTCAAGATCATCAATGTTGCACCTCAGCGGGTCAAAAATTCAACCACGGGATACGCTTACTCTTCTGTCGTGCTGTGGTCTGATTAGTAACTGATACGCCAACTAGCCGCCGTCACCTGTCAGCGTGTCAAAATCGTGCGAACATTCGAAAAATCTCTCCGGCCTACTCGTGAACCTTTGAGGCATATTCAGTATCAGTGAGACAGACCATGATTGCATTTGCAGTGGCCTATGAGTATATTGTTCCCTCCCCCCGAAGTTGGATCCCTTTAAACTGCAGGCTCTCTATGAAACGCCACATTTGCCTCGCTGCCTTGTCCCTTTTTATCGTGCATTCGGCCGGTGCACAAGCCTCGTCAATGGTTGGTTCACACACGCGATGTACTGCAAATGTGGCCGCCGGCCACGCGTGTAGCAACGTTGACATGCTATCCCGACTGTCGATGCAGGATATGGGAGTTGGATACCTTAACGACATTTGGGGATGGGTTGATCCAGATACAAAGCGTGAGTATGTACTCCAGGGTTCCGACGCTCGAGTAATCTTTGTTGATGTTACCGATCCTGTAAACCCCATTTACCTGGGCCAACTACCAGGTCATGATCCACAAGTGAGTACTCTTTGGCGTGATATGAAGGTTTATAAGAACTACATGTATGTAACAGTTGATGGGGGCGGCAGGAATGGCGTACAGATCTTTGACCTAAATCAGCTGCGCGCCTACAGCGGCAGTCCTATCAACTTCGAGGCTACCGCAGTCTACAATGGGATCACTACTGCGCACAACATTGCCATAAATGAGGAAACCGGCTTTGCATACGTCGTGGGATACGCACTGTCGCATTTAATGGCACCGATTGATAAATGTGGTGGTAGGGGACTCCACATCTTGGACCTCCAGGATCCGGTCAATCCAACCTACGCCGGCTGCTTTGCTGATAAGCTAACCGGTAGAGCTCGTGACGGGTACACGCACGATGTCCAATGCGTAATCTACCGCGGGCCACAGGCCAAGTACCGAGGCAGAGAAATCTGTATTGGATCAAACGAAACCCACATCAGCATAGCCGACGTGACCGATAAGAATAACCCTGTGGCACTGGCAGCACGAGACTACCCGGATGTGGGGTATTCACATCAGGGCTGGCTTACCGAAGACCACAAGTACTTCCTGATGAATGATGAGTTTGATGAGAGTAGAGGATTGCCCAACACCCGCACGATTATTTGGGACCTGCTTGACCTTGAGGATCCGGTCTACTACTCCTCATTCAGTCATTCGACAGCATCAATTGATCATAATCTCTATGTGCACGGGAACTACTTATATGCGGCCAACTATGCTACTGGCCTGCGCATCGTGGACATTTCAGATATCAAAAAACCTCAGGAAGTAGCACACTTCGACACGCATCTGGCCTCCGATGCCCTGTCCTATAACGGAGCTTGGAGTTCGTTTCGTTTCCCTGAAAGTGGCACCACAGTAGTTAGTAGTTTTCCAGACGGTCTTTTCGTTCTTGATCCGATGCCGGGTACAATTACAAGTACTGATGGATCAGCGGAGATTCCTGAATCCTTTTCGCTTTCTTCCGCGTACCCGAACCCGTTCAATCCTACCACATCCACAGTGCTTGCGTTACCCGAACAGGCTGAGGTGCGTGCAGAAGCCCTTGATCTGCTTGGGCGATCCGTTGGCGTGATACACCACGGAGTATTGCCTGCGGGCGAGCATACACTGACCTTTGACGCAGGGGATCTGCCAAGCGGAACCTACTATATCCGAGTTCAGACAGACAGATATGTGACCGGCACGAAGGTCTTACTTATCAAGTAAGCAGCTTGAGCAGTGCGAAGCCCCCCACAAGAAGCACTGCAAAAGCAATTGCAAGCCAATTAAAGTAGCGATCGATGAAGCCGCGGACTGGTTCTCCAAAGCGCCAGATCAGAGCGCTCACGAGCATAAACCGTGCTGTGCGGCTAATAGCTGAGGCCAAAAGGAACAGGGGAAAGGATATAGCAAAGGCACCAGCGCTAATGGTGAAGAGCTTGTAGGGGACGGGCGTAAAACCTGCGGTGAAGATGATTACGAAACCCCACTCCTCAAATCTCTGCCCTAGGTCCGCATATACCGCCTCGCTGAATCCGGGGATATTGTGAAAGAAAAACTGCGCGAGTGCCGTGAATCCATCAGGGGTCAACCATGCGTAGTGACCAAGTGCGTATCCAATCATCCCTCCACAAAGCGACCCTGCACTGCATAGCAGTCCGAAGTACAATGCTTTCCTGCGCCGCCCCAGAGCAAGCGCAATCAAAAGTACATCCGGCGGAATAGGAAAGAACACGGACTCAGCCGCCGCCAGCAAAAACAGCGCCACCGCACCATAGGGGGACTCGGCCCAGCCGAGCACCCAGTCATATAACCGCCTGATCCAGTGCAAGATGATCTAGTCTATCCCGACGCGCTCTCTGAAACGCGGATGATTGTATATCTCCGGGGGACAATTCTCCCTGAACCGTTTCTCGTACTCTGGATTTAGCTCAAAGGACCTTGACAAAGCGTCCAGGCACAGATCAACCTTGCCAAGCATAAACAGAAGTTCAGAATACTGATACCACGCCGTTGAGCACTCTGGATCCAGTTCGATTGCGCGCTCATATGCCTTGCATGCCTCGCGTGTCTTTCCGTTTTGGGAAAGTACTGACGCATACTCCATCCAGATCCGATGATCGTCAGGCAGTAACTCGGTCATCCTCCTGAATGACTTGACCGCCTTCCGTTTGTATCCTGCAATTAGTTCAGCATCAGCCCTGCAGCACCAGAAATCCAGGTTATCTCCAGAAAGCTCGGTAGCCTTGGTGTGCGCCCTGACTGCTAAGCGATGCCGTCCGAGCTCCGTATAGCAGCAACCTAGTCCATGCCATGCCATGCCAAAGTCAGGCTCAATACTAAGCGCTTTCCGAAACAAGTGGATGCTGCGATCCAAATCATCCAGCTCTGCGGCGGCAAGCGCCATATTGCAATATGCCTGGGCATCATCACCCAAACGATCAAGAATCTCCTGATAACACTCTATCGCCTCCTCAAAACGCCCGAATAAGGCTAGCGTATTACCTCGATTATGGTAGCCCGGTATAAAGCCTGCGTCGATATCCAGGGTGAGATCATAGCAATGCAGGGCCTCTTCCATCCGCCCAAGCTTCGTCAATACTACCCCCTTATTGAACCAGGTCTCACATGAATACGGATCTAAATCGATCTGATGGGAATAGGCATCTAGGCTCGCCTCGAAATCCTGAAGAATATCGTAGCAGTAACCAAGCTCAAACCAAACATCCGGGTGCTCCGGGCTTCGATCCGCACACATCTGCAGGTTCGCAACCGCCTCTTCAATCCTGCCCAGTCGAGCAGATGCACAACCCAGATGGAAGTTGGCATCCTCATTAAGCGGATCCAAACGAACGGCCTCATCAAAACGCCTGACTGCCTCATCATCACACCCAAGTGCCTCAAGTGTCAGGCCCATATTTAGCAAAATCTCGCTGTCGTGCGGATTAAGGCTGAGCGCTTTTTCCAATGACTGATGGGAATCTTCATAACGACACAGATTCCCTAACAGGACTCCCCGCTTGAGCCAGGTATATGCAGAAAAGGGCTGAACTGTCAGAATCTGATCTATTGCAGAAAGCGCTTCCTCGAATCGACCGGATTCAAAGTAATGAAACGCTATTTTGTCTAGCGAATCAACATCAAAATACGTTTCAGGACTCCTGCGCTCAAAAGCATTGATCAAGGCCCTGATATTTTGACCCTCAGACGAATCGTCGTCTCTGTAATCATAATAAATACTCATTGAACTACCTCAATGGGGCTTATCAAGCGCAACCATAAGTTACGTAAATACACAGAAACTTCAAATGTACAGAAGGTTATTTATGCTCCGAGAAACCATGCTTTCGGCATGCTACGTAACTCAGTGAAACGGAACACGCACGGCTCCCCCGTGTAAGGTATACCCGCCAATCACATAATACTGCATTGTCCAGGCTCTCTCCAGATCAGCGCGAAGAAGTCCGCGACCGCTTTCTAGCATTTCTAAAACGTAGGGGCCTGCGACAAACCCAGGCACGACTTGTCGTTCTTGATGCCATATACGATGCCAAAGGCCACATAGATGCAGATACGCTGTACTTTCAACTGAAGCAGCAAAAACACTCAATCAGTCGTGCAACCGTCTACAATACGCTCAGCCTGCTATTAGATTCTGACCTCGTGGTCCGCCATCAGTTCGGAAACTCGCAGGCCAAATATGAACCCTCCTTCCGCTTTTGGCAGCATGATCATTTGATCTGCCTGGATTGTCACCATATCATGGAGTTTTGTGATCCACGCATCCAAAAGATCCAGGAAATGGTCGCAGACATCTATACCTTCGAGATTAAGCGCCACGCACTAAACCTATACGGCCACTGCCAGCGAGTAGACTGCACCAACCGCAGCGCAGCGGCGTGAAATAGATAGCCGCCTCACCAGCTTCCTGACGAATTGGCTCACCCCTAAACTCCACGACACTCGTCGTATATATCCCCCTAATCTTTCCACACGGAAGAATCATCAACCTCCGGACGCTCCCAATAGAATAGGCTGCGGTTCCGCGGATGATGTCCGATTTCGTTCATGGTCGATGCATCGTAAAGGCGGCCGTTAACCATCACATGCGACACATTTACTGACTGACGCAAATCTTGAAGTGGATCACCGTCAATGATCGCAAGGTCAGCGAGTTTTCCAGGCTCAATTGAACCCAACTCCTGTTCCAGTCCCAGATATTGCGCACCATGCAACGTAGCACTGCGCAGAGCCTCATGTGCTGTCATGCCTCCTTGCTCCAGCATCCATAACTCCCAGTGTGCCGCCAGACCCTGAAGCTGACCATGAGCTCCGACCTGCACTATGTTACCCTGATCAATCAGCTTTTTCGTCTGCCGGGCAACTTCAATGTAATAGTAGTCATCCTCTGCAGCCGTGATTCGTAGGCGCGAACGAGCATCTACAATTGAACGCGGTACAAATTGCAACAGCCGCTCATTCTCCCACACGTTATCCTTCTGGTACCAGTAGTACTCGCCCGAGAGTCCACCATAGTTCACGACCAGCGTAGGAGTGTAGCCCGTTTCTGTGGCCTTCCATAACTGAAGCACATCTTCGTACAGGGGCGCCACCGGCAGATTATGCTCAATGCCCGTATGCCCGTCCAGCAGCATGGTTACGTTGTGGAAAAAAGTTGACCCCCCCTCGGGCATAACCAATATTTCCTGTTCTCTGGCAGCCTGCATTACCTGTTGGCGCTGCTCCCGGCGGGGCTGATTGTAGCTCTTCACCGAAAACGCCCCCACGGCCTTCATACGCCGCAGGTGAGAACGTGCATCGTCCAAACTGTTGATCACCGCCTTAAAATCGCCGTCGGCCCCGTACAAAATAGTTCCGGTAGAATATATCCGAGGCCCGACCATGCGCCCAGCCCGCACCATCTCACTGAGTGCGAACACCGTTCCCGTGTTGGCCGACGGGTCATGGGCGGTAGTTACTCCAAAAGCCAGATTCGCATAGTATCCCCAGTTTTGCTCCGGCAGCGGCCCACTCACAAAATGGTTTGCATGTGCATGCGCATCAATAATGCCGGGAATAATCGTCTTCCCCGATGCATCAACAACCAGTGCATTATCTGGCACTTCCACATTCTCGCCAACCGCGACAATATGTGCCCCATCTACCACCACCGTACCCTGATCAATCACTTCGTCTCCCCGCATCGTCACGATCCTGGCCCCTGTAAATGCTATCCGGCCGGACGGCTGATCCACCTGCGAGCGCAGCCCGACCGTCACTCCGACTGTGTCTGCGGGCGGTAAGGAGTCCGGGGCCCCGGTCACAAAAGAAAAACTGTTAGCCAAATCGCGCGCATAGTACTCCGGCCCCAGCACCCAGTAGAGCTCCTGACTATCTGCAGACCAGTGTAAGCTGGTGCCTGCGTCTCGAGTCACCCTCGAGATCGGAATGGCTTTTGTCTCTTTGTTCAACGCGACCGCAGAGCCGGTTTCAACATGAGGAGCGATATACACATTGAAAAGATCCGAGAACGCGACCCAGTTACCGTCTGGACTCGGCACTACGTTGGTCACGTATTTGAGCGTATAATGTGTGCGCTCATCGGCGCCGCTCAACTGAACACTGCGGTAGGACTTGTTCAGGCCACCTCCAGACAAAAAATATATCCGCTCACCGGTAACATCGAAGCGGGGCTCTCGGCCATCTTCCCGGATAAGCTGTGGTTCACCTCCAGCAGCAGGCATCCAGTACAGTCCCGGCTCTGTACCGTGCAGGTAACCCAGAAGCGAATTCCCTGTACCTCGGCGATAAACAATCTTCGAACCATCTGGACTGTAACGGGGTGTATGATAGTAGCCTGGACGCTCTGTGAGCCGCTCAGGAGTGCCACCGTTCAAGGGAACGCGATAGATGTGTCCGAGTGTCGCATCGCTCCACGTGGTGTAAACGACATATTGGCCATCTGTACTGAATTCAGGCTCGTGCTCAAAATGATCATCTTCGGTCAACCGTACGGGCTCGCTGTCCGGCAATGACTTCCTCCACAGCTGGCCCAATGCATTGAACACCAGCGTCTGATTATCCGGTGAAGTAACAGCCTGCCTGATCATCTTTACGTCAAACGATTCCGCATGCACAGACTGGGGATAACGCACCGTAGCCGCTATACGCTGCTCTACATTAGCCGTGAATGGAATCAGTGTAACCGTACTTGACTCAACCCCAACACGGTACAAGCGGCCCTTGGCCCAGATAACGATACTCTTGGAATCTGGCGTCCAGTCAAAGCCCGGATAAACTCCAAAAATCGCCCAAGCCTCCTGCTGATCATGACTGAGCCCGTCAAAAAGGGGCCGCTGGGCACCTGTCTGGCGGTCATACAGATACAGCACACTCTTGGAACGTACACGACGCACAAAAGCAATCCACCGCCCGTCCGGCGACGGCTGTGCCCGTACAGCCCCTCCGCTTCCGGTAATTAGGTTGGTTATGCGCCCTGTCTGACGATCCAGCCGTCTAATCACATAGATCTGCCCATGAGGATCCTTGTTATACTGGAACGTGCTGCCACCACTCATATCTTCGCTGAAATAGACATAGCGGCCGGAGGGGCTCACAGCAATATCATTGCCCTGGTCCTGTTGGTCATTCTTGCGTTTTGTGAGTTGCAGGCCTGCGCCTCCGCTTATGTGATACATCCAGACCTCACCTGCTCCCAGTGACCGTGTACTGGTGAAATGTTTGCGTCCGAGCAAGTATTCCCCGTCGGGAGTCCAGGCAGGTCCATTCAAAAGGCGGAAATCTTCCTTGGTAACCTGCTGCAGATCGGTTCCATCTACGGCCATTGTCCACAAATTGTCCCCTCCACCCCGATCACTCGTAAATGCTATCCGGCCACCCTCCGGACTGAAGCGTGGCTGCACGTCGAATGCAGGCCCACTGGTAAGTGCCTGGGCCTCGCCGCCGTCAATCGGTAGCGTATACAAGTCTCCCAGGAGATCGAACACGATGGTTTGTCCGTCTGGACTCACGTCCAAATTCATCCATGTTCCTTCGCTAACCGTGAACTGGGCAATGCTGACTGGACCATGCTCTGCCGAAACATCCCACTCCTGTGCCTGCGCTGTGGTAACGCAGATCAAACCAGTCAGGAAAAAGAAAAACCAGGGACGAATATTCATGAACCTATTGGTCGGGTTTAGCGCCCGGCTCAGGCCACGAATTTTCGGAAGGCTACCGAAGTATTGTGGCCGCCGAAGCCAAACGCATTGGACACCGCTACATCTATTCGACGTTTCTGCGGCTTATTGAACGTGTAGTTCAGATCACAGTCTGGATCTGGTGTGACGAAATTTATCGTCGGAGGCACGACATCATTACGGATCGCTTGGATCGTTGCGATAGCCTCAACCGCTCCTGCCGCACCGAGCAAATGTCCAGTCATACTCTTGGTGGACGAGACATTCATCTCGTAGGCGTGCGCGCCAAAGACCTTTTTTACAGAGTTGGTCTCTGCGATATCTCCTAGTGGCGTAGCGGTCCCGTGCATATTGAGGTAATCAACATCTTCAGGCTTCAGATGTGCGTCCGCCAGCATATTGCGCATTGCTAGCATTGCGCCATGCCCGTTCGGGTCAGGGGCCGTTATATGATTGGCATCAGCACTCATACCAATCCCAATGATTTCGGCATAAATGTTTGCTCCGCGGGCCTGTGCACGCTCGAGCGATTCAATCACAAGAACCCCAGCTCCCTCACCAAGCACGAACCCATCGCGGGTTTTATCGAATGGTCGACTGGCCGTCGCAGGATCATCATTACGTGTCGAGAGCGCCCGGAGTGCGTTAAAGCCTCCGATCCCCAACTCACTGATTGCAGCTTCAGCCCCGCCACACAGTGCCGCATCAATCATACCACGCTGCATCATCATGAACACATCACTGATATTGTTATTACCCGTAGCGCAAGCACTGACTACACAGTAATTGGGGCCGCGGAATCCGTAACGAATCGAAACATGCCCGCTGACAATATCTGGAATCAGCTTCGGAATAAAGAACGGGGAAATACGTCGGGGGCCATGCTTGATGTAGCTTTCCGTCTGCTCATGAAAAACCTGGAGTCCCCCGATCCCGCTACCGATGACCACGGCAGTCCGATCCCGTTCGTCCTGCGACATCTTATCCGGCTCCAAACCCGAATGCTCCACTGCCTGCTCAGCTGCAGCCACCGCGTACTGGGCAAACGGATCCATCTTCCGCGCTTCCCTCCGATCCAAATGATCGAAAGGATCAAATCCCTTTACCTCGCAAGCAAATTTGGTAGCGAAGTTCTCTGTGTCGAAGTGGGTGATGGGTGCTGCTCCACTCTTACCCTCCATCAACCCTTCCCAGAAGACATCTGGAGAATGCCCCAGTGGGGTCAGCGCCCCCATCCCCGTCACTACGACACGACGCGATTTATGTGAAGTGGTCATGCCTAAAGTGCCCGGTATGGAGTCCTCAACCAGCCTTTGCGGCGAGGTACTCTATCGCCTTTCCAACAGTAGCGATCGTCTCAGCATCCTCATCCGGGATACTTATGTCAAACTCTTTCTCAAACTCCATGATCAATTCGACGGTATCAAGGGAGTCTGCTCCAAGGTCGTCGGTGAAGGAGGCACTCTCCTGAATGCTGTCCTCGTCCACGCCTAACTTGTCCGCTACAATTGCCTTGACCCGATCTTTCAATCCTGCCATTGTTATTTTCTTTTGTCTTGATGAAAAGAATGCACGGCGCACTAACTCAAAAAGCGCCGAAACGCCAAATTACGGCAAAAACGTGAAATTTTTGCAGTTTGGTGAGTTGAACCGCAAATTGCCCCGGTTGAACCAGACATACCGCATAACGGTTCTAGTCTCTTTTGCATACATGTTACACTAAATGGCCTACTTATTTACATCTGAGTCTGTGTCCGAGGGACACCCGGACAAGGTTGCAGACCAAATCTCGGATGCCATTCTGGACGAATACCTGAGACAGGATGAATGCAGCCATGTCGCTGTTGAAACAATGGTTACCTCCAATAATGTCATTCTGGCCGGCGAAACCCTCGCTAAGGCACAGGTGGACCACGAAGCAGTGGTGCGTAAAGTTATTCGCCAGATTGGGTATACCTACCCTGATCTGAACTTTGCTGCCGACTCGGTTTGCGTGACCGATCACATTCATGAGCAAAGTAAAGATATATCCGAGGGAATCAAAGGTCAGGGGGCAGGGGATCAGTGCGCAGGGGATCAAGGTGCAGGGGATCAAGGCATGATGTTCGGGTTTGCCTGCCGCGAACACGATTCGTCATTCATGCCACTGCCCCTAATGTACGCCCACCAACTCGTACAAGAACTGGCCCAGATACGCAAGCATGAATCTATTATGCCGTACCTGCGACCGGACTCGAAAAGTCAGGTAACAGTTCAGTATGACCGAACAGGAACAATCCCGCAACGGATCCACACCATAGTTATAGCCACACAGCATGATGCCGATGTTGAACAGGACAAAATCAGGGCGGATATAAAAGCGCATCTGCTACCGCGTGTTATTCATCCCCGCTTCAATGACAATGAGTTTATACTCTATGTCAACCGTACGGGACAGTTTGTGATCGGCGGACCACATGCCGACGCCGGACTGACCGGCCGCAAGATTATCGTGGATACTTATGGCGGACGGGGTGCCCACGGAGGCGGCGCTTTTAGTGGGAAAGACCCATCAAAAGTGGATCGTTCGGCTGCGTATGCCGCACGCTATGTTGCCAAGAATCTGGTGGCAGCCGGTTTAGCCGAAATGGTTGAAATCCAACTCGCCTACGTAATCGCCAAACCCGAGCCGGTCTCCATCCATGTTAACTCGTCCGGTACCGTGAAATATGGACTCTCGGATAGCGATTTGACGGAAATCATACAGGAGACATTTGATTTGAGTCCAGCGGGCATCATCAGTGACCTTAGACTCAAACAGCCCATCTACCAGAAGACTGCTGCTTATGGTCATTTCGGTCGCAACAACTTTCCATGGGAGCAACTGGATGCAGTAGATAAACTCCGCGTCTATGCCAAGTCTGCAGCAGCATAAATGACTGGCCTTTCAGTATGGAATACAAGGCCCTTATTGTATTCGCCCTCATACTCCCCTGCGCTGCCCTTGCAGAGGCCCAGGATCGCTCTGCGGCAGTACAGTCGCTCCCTGCGGCCTCCCAGGCTGCCGTCGTAACTGAGAATGCCTGGGGCCATATCCCCAGCATACGCGTACAGAACGGCCGGATTGATGAAGAGCTTGGGATTCTTCGAGCGGCTTATCAGTTGGCTCCGACAATAACCCCGGAAGCCACCGCAGAGGCAACTGCGCGCGAGTGGTTGGCCGACGACGGCGCCCGATTTGGGATAGACACACCTGATGTACTTGAATTGGTCAACGAAAAGCAATCCCTCGGTGCACAACATCTCACCTTTCAGCAAACACTAGCAGGTGTCAAAGTATATGGGCGCTTTGTGCACGTAAACCTGGACAGAGCAGGCTTGCCGACAATGGTGATCAGCGGCTATGCCCCTCATCTGGAAAACGTCACCTCCTTTAACCCTATACCTGCATTAAATGCAACCCAGGCTGAATCCCTGGCGCAACGTGCGGTTTCTGAAACAGGCGCAAGTTCGAGGACACCCGATCTCCTCGTACTTCCCGACAATCCGCCCCGATTGGTCTGGCGCGTTATCGTCTGGCCGGATTCCTCTCCTGGAGAATGGGAGGTTGTATTGGATGCAAACACGGGAGCACTGATACATTTGATGGACCTGCGCATATTCTCCCGTGCACACACGGAGGATATATCCGTCCAACAGAACCACCCTTCAGGCCTAGAAGAAACTACTCAGTACCCCACCGGGCAGGGATCCGTATGGATGTATGACCCCCTGACTGCCTCGGGTCAACCCTATGGGGGAAACTATGTCGATAACAACGATCAGGACAGCGACGCGCTCAATAACCTGCGGATCACCGAAAACCTCCAGGATATTGAGCGAAGCTCCAGCGACGGCCTATACCGGCTGAACGGACCATGGGTGAGAATCATAGGTGAGTATGCTCCAGAAGAGAGCGATGAGAACAGCTTCAAGTACACGCGAAACGACAAGCGTTTTGAAGCTGTCATGTCATACTACTTCATTGACCAGAGCCAACGCTACATACAAAGCCTGAATCTCGGACATCCCGCACCTTCAATCCCTGTAAGGGTAGATCCTCACGCACTCCCGGAGGATCAGTCCTATTACCAATACTGGACTAATTCTCTGCACTTCGGAGATGGTGAAACCGATGACGCAGAGGACGCCGGGGTGATTCTTCACGAGTATGGTCATGCAGTTATGTACGAACACATGGGTTTCGCATCCCGGATCTCCGGCGAACCGGGCGTACTCGCAGAAGGATTCTCAGACTACTGGGCGGTCTCATATCGCAGACATCTCATGGAGTCCGGCCAGGTTCCAATGGGAGACTGGCGGGATGTCTTTCCCTGGGACGGCGTCTTCTGGGGCGGAAGACGCGCCGATGGTAATGTTCATTACGATATAATCGAAGAAGATTGTCGTCTCGCCTGCAATTTTTATAACTATGCGCAAACATGGTCCGCCCTCATGATGCAGCTCTGGGAGCGTATCGGTCGCGAAGTGACTGATCGCATGCACATAGCAGCCTTTCCTTATCTGGCGGGTGATTTTACGCTGGCAGATATGGTCCAGGCGCTGGTGCAGGTAGATGACGTGCTATACGACAAACTTTACTTTGGTCAAATCCACGATGTTTTCGCGCGACGAGGTTTCTTTGGACCTGCCACGGGCATACCCGTAATTGTTCATTCGCCACCTCCGCGCCATATCGACTTCAGTTCTCCCGTTCAATTTGAGGCTGACATTGTAGCACCTGGTTTTTCGATCACAAGTGCAGAGGTGACCTACCGTCTGAACTCGGGGAGTTTTTTGACGGAAAACATGGTCAACGAAAGCCTGCAGACCTGGAAAGCCGAGATAACATTGCCCGCAAATACGCAGTCCCTGGAATACTATATCCAGGCGTCCACGGATATCGCTTCCATGAAACTCCCCATGTCTGCGCCTGATGAGCTTTTCCGTGTGAAACTGGGACCGGACACCCAGCCACCTGAAATCCTCTTCACTCCCGTCACACATGTAACACCGGCACAGATTCCTCTGACCGTTTCTGTCCAGGTTACGGATGATGAAGCCGTATCGAAAGTTGAACTTCTGTACACAAGGACCCTCCCCTACAATCAGGAAACCGAGAGCGGGGTACTTCTTCTTGCGCACGAGGGAGATGATACATTTTCCGGCATACCTCCATTGATCAGCAATACGGGAACGCCTATACCCGGGACCTGGATGGAGTATCGGGTGCTTGCTTACGATGAGGCCGATCCACCCAACGTCGCTCATTTTCCACTTGAGGGAGAAGCTCAATTGCGACTTGATGTTATTCCCGGACCCAATGAGCTCGGAGCATGGAATTCTTCAGAGTGGTCTGGACTGACCTCCGGTGAATGGGCCCCGGATGATTCTGTTTTCGGGTACTCAGGGCCACTCTGGGTAACCGTAGCGAACGCTTCCTACAGCGATCAATCTGCACTGAGTTTGTTGTCTATGCCTGAGGTCAACATCGCCGGATACCCCAACGCACATCTGGAGTTTTGGCACTGGTATGATTTTGAACATACCGGCGTATCTGGCCCGGGAGACACGGGCGGCGTAGTCTATGATGGTGGTCAGATTCAGATTTCGACAGATGGTGGCGACTCCTGGACGGTCGCCGAACCACAGTGGGGTTATAACGGGGTCGTGGACCAAACGCGTGGGAACCCGCTGTCTGGCACCCCGGCTTTTGGGGGGTCCAGTTTTGGCTGGCGTCGCGTTCGTGTGCCGCTCCCAGATGCGCCCGATGATGTTTTTCGGTTTGAGGTCAGCACGCGGCTGGCATTTGGTACAGGAATTGGCAACTCCGAGTCTACAACACACAATTTTGCAGGATGGGCAATCCGGGACGTACGCGTCTTAGGAGATCCCCCTGTGGATCAGTCATCCCCAGAAATTCTGTATGCTCCATTTGAGCATGGCTTCGTCAGATATGGTGAACCTGTTACGCATATTCAAATGGCTGCCGAAGATGACACCGGTATAGAATCTATCCGGCTGAACCTCTATGATGTGAAGGGCTCACATTTGGAACCCCTGGGAGTGTACCGGTTCAGACCTGTACTGGAGGCCTCAAACTGGTTTTACGCAGACGTTCCTGTGCCGAGTTCAAAACAAAGTGGAGTACTGGGGTATCAGATAACGGTCAGAGACTTTGACGGCAATGTCCGCACCCCCGGCGGAGATCCTCCCGGAACGTTAATGAAATTATATCTGGCAACACACAGCCCCGTGACAGCGCTTTCTGACGCATACATCAGTGGAGACTGGGATTTTTCTGATACCGGCTACCTCGCAGAGGCACCTACATCACATCAGCAATCCTCCATAGTACTCAAGCCCGTTTATTTTTCAGAAAATTCGCAGCGTACGATGCTGCTATTGCAGCATGCCTATAACCTGGAACAAGGGAACTCGGCATACGTGAGTGTTACGGAAGATGGTGGCCACACCTGGACCAAACTTGTACCCGGTAATGGATATCCGGCGATAACGGACAGGGGCGAGGGAATCTTTGCAGGTGAATCTCCGTCGGTGATTGAATCTTGGTTTGATCTTGGATTCCTTAAACAACCCTACCAACTTCGACTGGATTTAATTAACAGTATTAGCGGTCAGCCGTCGAACGGAAACTTCTGGAAAATACTGAATGCCGAGTATTATCTGTTGTCGGAAAATACCCCGGTTATCCCTACATCCACCGACCTTGTGCTCTATCCAAATTTCCCAAACCCATTCAGTGAACAGACCAACATCAGCTACGTTCTGCCGGAAGCCATGCCGGTGCGAATCACAATCTTCAACATACTTGGCCAGAAAGTGCGGACTGTCGTCGATCGCGTACATGAAGCCGGAGGGTATGCAGTCAATGTGTATATGCGCCAACTAGCACCCGGGACGTACTGGGTTAGAATGGAAGCTGGCAATAGCGTGTCTCAGCAATCAATGACGCTTATCCGATGAACGAACGAGTAGGGATTATACGGGTTTGAGCGTTCCCCATTAGTCAAGTTAATCAACCAATGAATCACGTAGAAGGACAGTACAAAGTTCGCGATCTAAGTCTGGCGGATAAAGGCCGAATGCGCATTGAATGGGCCGAAAGCCGAATGCCCGTGCTCATGCGATTGCGCGAAGAATATGCCCAATCCAAACCGTTTGCAGGTTATAAGGTCACCGGCTGTCTGCATGTGACCAAAGAAACCGCCGTTCTGATTGAAACCCTGGTCGCATGCGGAGCGAAAGTATCTTGGAGTGGCTGCAATCCTCTGTCCACAAATGACGAAGTGGCCGCAGCACTCGCACTTGGCGGGATCGAAATCTACGCCTGGTACGGGCAGAATGTAGAAGAATTTTACTGGAGCATCGACCGCACAATCGACGAAACACCGGACACTACACTGGACGACGGAGCTGACCTGATCTTTACGATCCACAAACGTTTTCCGCATATGGCGAAACACATCATCGGCGGCAGTGAAGAGACCACAACCGGCGTACAGCGGTTGCGGGCAATGGCGAGAGATGGGAAGCTGCTCTATCCCGTCTATGCCGTGAACGATACCGAAACCAAGTGGGACTTCGACAATGTTTATGGAACCGGACAATCGACGCTTGATGGCATCCTGCGTGCAAGTGGCGTGCTGTTAGCCGGAAAAAATCTGGTGGTTGCTGGCTATGGTCACTGTGGTCGCGGTGTCGCGACTCGAGGACGCGGAATGGGAGCCAATGTGATTGTGACGGAAGTGCGGCCGGCAGCTGCTCTCAAAGCTACACTGGATGGAATGCGCGTGATGCCCATGGAAGAAGCTGCGCGCGTAGGAGATATATTTGTTACCGCTACGGGAATGAAGGATGTGATTCGCGGTAAACACTTTACCTCCATGAAGGACGGAGCTATCGTGTGCAATACTGGACACTACGATGTAGAACTGAACCTGACCGAATTAGCTGAAATATCAGCAAAAACACGGGATATCCGTCCAAATAATCGAGAATATACCTGCACGAACGGCAACAGAATCTATGTGCTCGCTGATGGTCGGCTGGTCAATCTAGCCGCGGCAGAAGGTCATCCCTCGGAGGTAATGGATATGAGCTTTGCAAATCAATTTATGACCCATCTGACCCTCATCCAGTCCAGGGAGAGCGGCACAGTACTGCCGCACACGGTTATAGATCTGCCCACCTCCATAGATGAACGGATCGCCCGCCTAAAGCTGGGTACCATGGGCCTTGCGATTGATAAACTCACACCTGAACAGGAAGCTTACGCGATAGATTATTCAGCCGGAACCTAGACGTCCCACTCAAGGATATCCTCCTCAGATTTATCCTTGGATTTCCATTCCTCGGCGTCCGGTAGCGGATCCGTACGCTCCACTATGTTGTAGCCCTGTTCCTGCCATTTTTCCGCCAGATACAGATTCCACTCCTCGTAGTGCTGCCATTCTTCTGGAAGCTCATCATCCGGGAAGATCGCCTCAACCGGACACACCGGAACACATGCATTGCAATCTATACATTCATCAGGATGAATGACCATAAAGTTCGGGCCCTCATAGAAACAATCTACGGGACACACCTCAACACAATCGGTGTGTTTGCAGTTAATACACGGCTCAGCAACGATGTATGGCATTACTTTTCCTCACTTTTCCTCAGTAGTTTGGGAATTTACGGACCAAATTGATATTTGACAAGAAAATATTTTGGCCTACCGACGCTTGAACTCGCTGAATTGCCGTCTGCTCCGATAGCATGATTGACACACCTCGAGCTCTGTCGCAGCTGTGCTCTCAGATGGAGAAAGATTTCTGCATCGCCTTGGACACCGAATATATTGCCATCAAACAACCGGAGTTCACGCTGGCCATCGTGCAGGTAGCACTGAGCACCGGCGAAGTTCACTTAATAGATGCGCTGGCTTTTGATGACCTGCATAGGCTCAGTTCCGTTCTTGAACGGCAGGATATCGTGAAGATATTGCATGACGCACCGGCAGATCTTGTGCTGTTATCGAGAGCGTCGGGAGCCACTCCCAAAAATATTTTCGACACAAGAATTGCGGCGCGCCTTCTCGGTGTAAGTTCCGGGAACTCATTGTCTGCGCTGGTTGCGAACATTTGCGGTGTAAATATCTCGAAAAATCAACAACAGTCGAATTGGCGCCGGCGACCACTGTCAACTGCACAAATAAAATATGCAGAGAGGGATGTTCTGTACTTGCATCAGATTCGTAAAACGCTCCTTTCCAGGGCACACGAAATAGGTCGTGTGACATGGCTTGAAGAGGAGATGTCTCGTTTTGACAATCCGAGTCATTACCAGGAACAATCACCCACTGAACGTATCCTGAGATCACCAAAGACCTATGGTTTCAAGCCACAGCAGCGTGCAGTAGCCGCCGCAGTTGTAAACTGGCGATTTCATACTGCCCTGAAGACCAGAACTCCCCTCAAAAAGCTGTTGGATGATAAAGAAATTATCCGCCTGGCCAAAAGACGAAGCAAAACGCCCGGTGCTGTACGGAACGCCTGTTCCTCGTTGCCTCATCGTTATATACCCCAGGTGGCCGGTGTGGTCGCCAAGGCACTTGACACTCCAACCCCTGCTTGTCCCGAAGCCATCATTACTCGCCCGTTCCCAAACAAGGAACAGCCCCATCTTCGACTGTTACAGGCGGTGGTTAGTGGCCGCGCTCTTGAATACAAAATAGATCCAGAGCTGATTGCTACATCCAAGACACTTCAACGACTGATCCTGAACCCTGACAAAAGGGATCTCCCTCTACTCCATGGCTGGAGATGGGAGGTAGCGGGCAAGGAACTGCTACGAATCCTGCAGGGTGAGTCCTCAGTGGAAATAACTGATGGCGTGCTCAGGGTCCGCCCCGTTCGCGCGTGACAGATCGCAGTTTGATCAAAAGACTGCGCAGGGTTGCATAACCCAGTGTTCTCGCTGCCTGTTCCTCGTGCACCCAGCAAACAGCACTGATCGCTTCCTCTTCTGCAGGTACAAACTGAGTTGCTCTGGATGTAAAAGCAAACCAGTAGGTGGTTTTTATCTTAAATCGTCCAGCACGATGATATCCATGCACCGTAGTGCCTAGCAACCCTCCCTGACACAAGTCGGCAATGCCGGTCTCTTCCTGCACTTCTCGCATTGCGCAAGCCGAGATGGATTCATTTGCTTCAAGTTTGCCTTTCGGTAGATCCAGAAGTCCAAGACGCCTGATACACAATACCTCATCTGTATCTCGGTGTCGAACAATACCACCAGCTGCCAACACCTCAAATGGCGGAGCATATGGATATGCATTCCGAATTGCGTCCGGTGGCACTATACTCGTCCAGTATACGGATCCAACCGATCGCACATCGCCAAGCGCGTGGGCATCAATAACAAGAATGGCCTCGGTTTCCATCCGCTGAGCAATGCTTAAATTTTCCAGCAGGGGTGGTTCGATCAATCCTTCGGAAGCTGCGCGATCCAGATCGTCGAGTCCGCAGGGATGAAAAAAGAAAACCTGACCTGAATCATGTAGCTGCAAGTCGTTACGTTTCTGCGATATATCAATCATCCGGGCCTTTCGCAAAACTATTTTGTGGACTACCGTTTCGAAGGTTTGGAGATTTGAAGTTAGGGCAATTGCTTGAACTTCGTGTAACGCTGAGAATAGTTAGCGTTGTCCACTGAAAAGATCGTCAATCTCCCTCCAAGCGGCTTTCTTGTTGTAGATCGAACTCATAATCTGTATGGTGCGAACACATCGGCGCAATGTCGATGCATGTATGTGAATATGGACATAGATCCTCCAAGATTTCGTTGATCAACTCAACTCAAATCCCATTAAAAAGCTGTATTACTTCCCCTTGACTCTGAATAAATCCCGCTGTAGTTGGTCGGTAAGATGAGAAATTCAGCAAGAATCGTCACTTGCAACCTATGACGACGCCCCATTGTACTAACCGGTGAATGATGCTTGCAAAATTTATTCATCGCACAATTTCGGTATTTGCAAGAGACGCATTCTACAGCCATGCGTTATCCTACGAGATCAGAGTAAACTCAGGCAATCTTGATGAGTCCCATCCACCGAACAGACTTTTTTCGGAAAACCTGGACACAAACAGATCCCCTGCAAATCAGTACTCTTAACCCATTAGAGTACTAGCCATTTAAGGCACTCTCTTTGGAGTAGATCCATATTCTCCCATGAACTGTCCATAATAACTAAAGGGTACAATATGACTCTCGAGGAAGTTACTAGACTGGTTATGGCGGGCGAATCCGAAACACTGGAATTCAAGAAAACCACTGGCGGACTCAAAGAGGCCGCCAAAACCCTGTGCGCCATGGCCAATCAGGGTGGTGGGCGCATTCTATTCGGCATCACGCCGAATAGAACAGTCGTTGGACAGGATGTGAGCGATCGGGCAATTGAAAAAGTGAGTGCTGCAATTGGGAGGATAACTCCACAAGTGTTTCCAACAATTCAACTGATTCCTGTGGACCGCAACCGCGAGATCATAATGGTGCAGATAAATCCGGGGCCTGTGCGACCGTATCGATACCAAGGTGTTGCGTATAGACGAGTCGGTAATACGACGCGAGCCATGGCAGATGAAGAATACAATCGAATGCTTCTGGAACGCATGCATAAGGAGCAGCGCTGGGAGAACCAGCCAGCTACCGGATGGACGGTCAATGATCTGGATGTGGCAGCAATCCGAAACACTTTTGCAGAAGCGGTGAGAATCGGGCGGTTGAACGAAACTGAGAACCAAGAACCCGAAGCATTACTGCACGGATTTCGACTGATCCGTGACGGAGCACTGCTTAGAGCAGCCGCGGTATTGTTTGGGAAAGTTGAACGTCTGAGATACGATATGCCACAATGCTTGCTACGCGTAGCTCGTTTCCGTGGCTCTGACCGGTCAGAATTTCTGGATAACCGTCAATTCAGTGGTAATGCCTTCACTCTCCTCGCCAATGCGGAGCGTTTCTTGAGCGATACACTACCCATAGCAGGTCGATTTAAGCCTGATCAGATGGCACGTATTGACGAGCCACTTTATCCGCGCCTTGCCGTCCGAGAGGCGCTGGCAAATGCAATATGTCATCGTGACTACATAATAGAAGGAGGTTCCATTGGGCTGGCAGTCTATGATGACGGTCTGGAAGTAACGTCACCTGGGCCATTACATTTCGGCCTAACGCCGGACGATTTATTTGAACCACACGACTCAATGCCTTGGAATCCGCTAATCGCGGATGTCTTCTACAAGCGTGGCATTATTGAGCAGTGGGGGAGCGGAACCCTCAAGATGGTGAGTTTGGCAACCTCTGCCGGATTGCCTCGCCCGGAGATAGAGGAGTATAAAAATTGCGTGATCGTACGCTTCCGCCCGGCTGGTTATGTGCCATCGCAGCGTAACGGAAATGGGTTTGTTGAACGACAGGAAATGATTCTTGACCTATTAGGGCGGACACAAGAGGGGATGGCTATCCGCGAGATCATTTCTCATCTCCCGCTCGGCACAAGCTCCCGACAAGTGAGACGGGGCTTGGAAGCACTACGCGAACGAGGACTTGCCAAGCCTGAGGGACATGGGATGGCTGCTAGATGGAAACGCATCTGAATCGTCGCAATGAATCGGGTAACGGGAAGTCTCTAAATTGGGGCGCTATTGGGGCGCTATTGGGGCGCTATTGGGGCGCTTTGGGGCGCTATTGGGGCGCTATTGGGGCGCTATTGGGGCGCTTTGGGGCGCTATTGAGGCCCTATTGGAGGCGCTATTGGAGGCCGGAGGTATATTAAGTCAGTTGGCGTCCCTCAAAATCTACTGGAGGCACCATCTCTTGCAGTACACATTCTATTGGAATTCACATCCTGAGTATCCAACCGAGCCCCCAAATAAAGAGATTGTGGTACAAAACATCCTGCCATGTGACATGATTGGGACCACATAGGTTAACCTGCTGTCACACGAAACCGCGCCAACCGGAACGAGAATGCTCTCCCGCAGTAAGTCCCTCGCCACGGATTCCATCATGTACTCCGGAAACATCACTGATCAGCTAAATCTGCACTCAGTCCGTTCATCAGCCAATATTATTAGATTAGACCCGTACTCCCGGCCATGATGCGCACACTCGCAATTGTTGTGCTAACCGCACTGCTTGGAGAAACAGCAGTGGTGTTCTCACAGACATACACGATGTATGTGGCCAATGAGTCCGACGATACTGTCATGCTCATTCAGTTTGACGGCAAAGAACTTTCCATCGTCGAAACTGTCACCGTCGGCAATATCCATACCGAAATCGAAGGTCCCCATGGACTTGCCGTAGACCCGGATGGCGAACACTGGTTCGTATCCATTGCACATGGACAACCCTTCGGTAAAGTTGTGCGTTATTCAACTGCCAATAACCGCCCCACGGGAACGGTGACGCTGGGAATGTTTCCCGCTTCCATGGCCATTTCATCACAAACAGGCCTGTTGTACGTAGCCAATTTTAACCTGCATGGCAACCCGGAGCCCAGTTCAGTTTCCGTGGTTGATCCGGACGCCATGTTGGAAGTGGGTCGGATTACCACAGGCATCATGCCTCATGGTTCTGCGTTTGGCCCCGATGGTAGACGACACTACTCCGTGGCAATGATGAATAACGCTCTTTATGAGCTTGATGCACTGAATCTGAATGTCATTCGCAACATCACGCTTGGAGAAGGAACCAAACCGACCTGGGTATCAATCCACCCCGATGAGCCCCTGGCATACATAGCAGCCAATGGTGCAGATCAGATATTGATCGTTGATGTGGAAGCCGGAAGAATAACAGAGCGTCTAAACGCTCCAGGAGCTCCATACAATCTTGCTGTTTCCCCGGATGGACAAACGGTGGTGGCCACTTTGAAGGGTGCGCAAGCCGTTAGTATAATTGATTTGACCACGGGCACCGAACGAGCCCGGGTTCCAAGCTCTCAGCCAGTTACGCATGGCGTGATAATTGCTCCCGATAACCAATATGCATTTGTTACCTCGGAAGGAATTGGAGCTACACCTGGAGCAGTAGACGTAATCAACCTGATCACCGCGACCCGAATAGCTTCATTACAAGCAGGACAACAGACAGGAGGTATCGCCTTCTGGAAAATGAACGACTGACTGCATGGCACAAGCTGCAACACGCTTTATTGACCCCGAGGTGCTGGCCCGGCTCTCGTCGCTGGAACTCCTGGCCCGCTCCGTGGTCGAGGGCTTTCTGGCCGGCCTCCATCGAAGCCCCTTTAAAGGGTTCAGTGTTGATTTTATGGAATATCGTCCATATGTGTACGGTGATGATATACGACAAGTGGATTGGAAGGTGTTTGCACGAACAGATCGCTACTTTGTACGGGAATTTGAAGGCGAAACCAATACCCGCCTGCACATCCTCCTGGATATGAGCCGCTCAATGGAATATTCCTCCGGCGGACAAAGCAAACTTAACTACGGTCGATTTCTCGCTGCGGCCATTGCCTGGCTTGCCAATCGTCAAAGGGATGCCTGCGGTCTGACCCTGTTCGATACACAAATCCGAAAACATTTGCCTCCGCGATCCAGCCGTGCACACCTGCACCTCCTGCTTCGTTCACTGGAAGATGCAAAGCCGGAAGCCGCTACTGACCTGGAGCGCTCGCTCCACGCGGTTGCTGAGCGCCACCGTAAACGCGGGTTCGTTATACTGATCAGTGATCTTTTTACGTCTATCGAAACCGTTGAGCGCGCACTGCGACACTTTCATTTTACTGGTCACAATGTGCTGGTTTTTCAGGTGCTAGATCCGCAGGAAATCAATTTTGACTTCACAGATGTAGTAGAGCTTTTGGATCTCGAGTCAGATGCCAAGATGCTGATTGATGCCAAGACAGCAAGGACCCGGTACCAGGAGAATTTTCAGGCGCATCAAAATCGCATACGTCGTGCCTGCGGCCTGCTCCAGGCAGACTATGCCGTGCTCCAGACGGACGCGCCACTGGATACCGCACTCTTTCATTACCTTTCCGCCCGTTCACGGCGCAGAGCTTGAACCTAAACAGCCGTGTCCTTCATAACTCCACTTTTTCTGGCCGCGGGACTAACTGCCCTAGTACCGGTACTGCTGCATCTCGTCAGGAGGCTGCGAGCCCGTGAGGTACCCTTCAGTACACACATGTTTCTGGAGGCCACGCCCATTCAGCGTGTTCGTCGGCGACAGTTGCAAGATATCCTTCTGATGCTGCTTAGAGCGGCTGCGCTGGTGCTGCTGGCGCTCCTGTTTGCACGCCCGTTCATTCCTCCTGAAGAACTACCGTTCCTCCTGGAAACCGAACGCGAGTCCGTTGTCATTCTGATGGATGTATCCTACAGTATGCAACACGATTCCAGATTTGAAGAAGGAGTGCAGCTCGCTCGTGCAGAGCTGGAAACGGGAGATGAATGGGCGCTGGTAACATTCAGTGATGCCGCCGAGCAATTAACCGCTCTTGGACGTGATCCATCTGTGCACGAAGCCGCCCTTCGTGCACAATCCCCCGGCTACCGCACGACTGACCTTTACCCTGCACTGCGGCTGGGTGTAGAGATCCTTCAAGACGCACGATTCGAGCATCGTAAAATCGTGTTGGTTTCTGATTTCCAGCAATCGGCATTCAGTCCGGCACTGGAAAACCTGCAGTTGCCGGGAGATATCACCGTCGAACCAATCAAAGTGGGAGATCCGGGTCCAGAAAACAAGTTCTTCGAAAATTTTGAACTCAGCCAGCAACGTCGCGGAGATCTGGTCTCGGTGCGATTTAATGCTCGCATGCCAATAACCGGAGCCGTTACGCTGAGTATTGACGAAGAAAATGTTGATGATTATAGCGGGACTGCACCTTCGTTGCAGCAACTTGTAGATCGTCCTGGGCTGTACCAGGGGTATCTGTATGTGGATGACCCGGTACCCGGGCCTGATGACCGGCATTATTTCACCTACAGCGTTCAAACACGTTCAGGCATTTTCGTGGTGGATGGGAGTCCAGATATGCGCAATGCCTTCTTCCTTGAAAGTGCATTTGATCTCCAGGAAGCAAGTATGTACCGATTTGATGCGGGACCGCGCCCCACTCGATTAAGTGCCGCAGACCTGTTGATCGTAACGACCACCGGACTGGCATCTGCTCGCGATTTTTCGGTATTTGAGAATTTTGCAAACAGCGGAGGCACGGTCCTATTGGCTTTTGATGAGGGAAGCCTGCAACAGACATCATTATTGGGGGCAGGCACAGCCGTCGGGCCGGTTAATGCACGCGACCGCCAAGGCGCTGATGCGATCATCGCCGAAATTGACGATCAGCACCCAATCTTCACATCGGTGGCGCAGCACAGCTCCGGGGCTGTGCTCAGACCCCGGTTCCGACGTTATGTAGAGGTCACCCCCGATTCCACCGCCAATGTGCTCGCAACCTTCGATACAGGAGATCCGCTCCTTATAGAGCAATCCCTCGGGCGGGGGCGCGTTCTTGTTTTCACGTCGAGTCTTGGCACCAGCTGGAATGACCTGCCTCTAAGCGAGGTGTTCCTGCCGCTCCTGTATGAAATCGCCAAGTACGCAAACCCCGAATCCAATATCGGGCGCGAATTTAATATTGGAGAAGCTGTTATTTTCAACGGTATACCAGGAACTGAAATGGAAATTGCAAATCCGGAAGGAGATATCTTCAGAGTGGACTTTGATTCTACCGGAACAGGGACTTTCCAGAACACAGATCTCCCTGGCCATTATGACGCCAGGCTAAACGGAGCATCCCAACCGTTCTCGGTAAATGTCAGCCCCTCAGAAAGCAACCTATCGGCTCGAGACTTTGAAGAAGTATATGCGGCCCTTGCAAGTCGATCCACTGAATCAGTGCTTGAACCACAACCATTGGCGGCGGCTGAACAAGAACAAAAACTCTGGAGAGTTGTGCTATTGATAATGATTGGGGTATTTGCACTTGAAACTATACTCGCCTCAAGGCGATAGGCGTATGTCTAAGGATGATCGTTCAGTCCGATTCCTCGTCGCCGAGGTTCGAAAACAATTCAGCAGACGAGCACTGCAGCAACATCTGGCGGAGTGTGTAGCGATTTGTAGCCTGCTTCTTTTCGCTGTCCTGTGGTTCCGACCCTACCTCGGAGGATGGATACTCTATGGAGTGCTGGCGCTGGCCGTACTTGTCCCGGCAGTCATCTTCCTGCTGCTCCGGCAGCGCTCGGTGCACATAACTGACACACAGGTCGCACTTTTTATCGAAGAGAATCACCCCAACCTGGAAGACCGCCTTAACAGTGCCGTTCAAGCACCGGGAAAAGCCGACCAGGAAGTCGTTGCAGCCCTCCTGCAAGACACCGCACAGCAGGTTAAAAACCTGACGCCGCACTCCATGATCGGACGGCTGCATTCACGTCTGTGGATTGCATCTTCGCTAATCATTGCCTGTGCATGCCTAGTGGTCGGACTTACAAAATTAGATAGGCTGCAGTTGGATGCCCCCCCGCAAACCAGTGTGCGTGCACCCTACATGACCGTTTCTCCTGGTAATGTTGAGGTGGACCAAGGAGAAACTGTGCCCATCATTGCAACATTGCGCTCAGGTGAACGGGATGATATATTGCTTGTTCTTCAGGATTCCGGCGGAGAATGGGTACGTCAACCCATGACCGCTGGAAGAGAGTCCGGGGCCTATCTCGCTGAAATTTCGAACATACAGCACGACGTACAATACTACATAGAAGCTGGACGCTATCGCACAGACCCATTCACGCTGTCGGTGTACGTATTCCCGGAAGTTTCTCAAATTGATGTTACCTACGACCCGCCGGATTACACGAACCTTCCGGTGCGCACACAAGAAAATGAAGGAGATATTGAGGGCTTGAAGGGATCACGTGTAACAGTAAACGTGCGGACAAACGACGTAACAGAGTCGGCTGTACTCTCGCTCGAAAACGGCGGCGAAATAGCACTTTCCCGGGTGGGCTCCGGTCAGTTCAGGGGCAGATTTGATCTCTTGGAAGAAGATAGATACACGGTGCTGCTGCGTGATGAACAAACACGTGAAAACCGCTTTCCGCGAGCATATTTGATCACCCCGGTTGAGGATGCCCGACCGGATATCACACTCAAGGAACCCGGACGGGATTTGCGGGCCAATGCAGTTCAGGAAGTATTGATTGCGGCTGATGCAAGTGATGACTACGGTATTAATTCCTTTGACCTAAGGTACTCTGTAAATGGCGAACCCGAAGTTAGTATTGACCTGCTCGAAACCGAAAATGTTACGGAAGCGACCGGAGAACACCTGCTTTTCCTGGAAGATTATTCACTGGAACCGGGAGATGTGATTACCTATTACGTTGAGGCGGCAGATGCGCTGCAATCGGAGGTTTCCGACATGTATTTCGTGGAGATTGTGCCATTTGAGCAGCAGTTCACACAATTGGCGAATGCAGGCGGTGGACAGGGCGGGATGCAGGGACGACAAGGCGGTCTGGTCTTAAGCCAGCAGGATATTATCGCGGCCACATGGCGACTCTTGCGGGAACAGAACGACATTCCAGACTTTGATGAGGCGCTCGAAGCACTCACGCAAGCGCAGCGCAATCTACAGGCGAATATTCAGGAACGGCTGCGTACGACTGCATTCTCGCTCGAGTTGCGCGGCAGCCCGGAGCAGCAGAAAGTAGCCGAGTACCTGGAAGCGGCAGTCACGGAAATGGATCAGGCCATTGATGATCTATCTGCCGGGCGCCTGCGGGAGGCGCTCACACCCGAGCGTCGCGCGCTCAATCAACTGCTCAGAGCGGATGCCCTGAATACCGAGCGACAAGTCGCACGCCAACAGCAGGGAAACCCAGGCGGCGGGGGTGCCAATGCAACGGAGGAGCGCATGTCTGAGCTTATGGATCTGGAGTTGGACATTACCAGGGACAAGTATGAGTCCCCACAATCAGCACCTGCCGCACAGGCAAGTGCCGAAGAGAACGACGCTTTACGACGCGTTCGTGATCTTGCGCAACGACAGCAGGAACTGGCAGAGCAGCGTCCTCCCGAGACTGAAGAGGATCGTCGGCGCTTTGTTGATCGCCTGCGGCGTAACCAGGAGGAACTGCAAGAGTCCTTGGAAGATCTGCAGCAGCAACAGTCCAGTCAACGGGCGCAAAATGATATGAACCAGGCCCTGCGCAACATGGAGGAGGCCCAGCGCGCATTGCGGCGGGGAGATATGGAGGAAGCGGCCAGACGACAGCAGCAGGCGGCCAATTCATTGCAATCCCTTGAGGATGCCCTGAGACTGCAGACCCGGGGTACGGACCGGCGTGCACTCGAACAACTAAATGAGGACCTCACCGAACTCATTGAGCAGGAGCAGGAGCTTGCCGAGGACCTGGTTGAGGAAGGGGATCGCCCGTCCAGAGAGGAATTGAACGACCTGGAAGAGCGTCGCACAAACACTTTGGAAGACCTCGAAAACATAATGGAGCAGGCGGAAATGCTCGAAAACTCCAACTCGGAGGCACAACTAGCTGCACGAAACCTTAGGCAAGAGGTGCATCGCAGGGCTCTCCAGGAAGACATGCAGAACTCGCAGCAGGCACTTCGTAATGGCTGGATGCCAACAGCTCGGCGAATCCAGGAAGAGATCACCGAAGATCTGGAGGGCCTGAAAGCAATCCAGCGTGAATTACGTGAATCCCTGCCTGTTACTGAGGAAGAAGCATTGAGCCGCTCCCTTGACGACCTTGAACAGCTTCGAAATGAGTTACAAGATCTGGAAGCGCAAGCAGAACGTATGCGCGAAGGGGGGGCTTCACCAGCACAGCAGGCACGACTCGAAAACCAGATGAATCGGGTCCGGGAAGCAGCGCGTAACCTGCAAGAAGGTGTACGTGACGGCCAACGCGCTGCCACCGGAATCCAGAACTCACTCACCAGAGCCGACCACACGGGAGTGTTGCTGGATGAGGACTCAGCCGAAACATTCTTCAACCGAGATGTTTATGCGCCGCTCTCTCAACTAGAAACTCAACTGCTTCAAGCTTTGGAGGCTGTTAAACTGGAATCCAAGCTTTACGGCAGCCGCCGAGGCGAAGTGCCCACTGAGTATCAACGCCTGGTGGAAAAGTACTATGAATCACTCTCCCGACGGCCAAGCCAGTAGTGGTGGATGTTCAAGTTTGATACTGTGCAGTTTGCCGAAGGCACGGTGAGCCTACAGGTCAGTGCGCTTGCAGTGAGTGTTTTGGCGGGAATTCTGATAATTCTGGTCATTGCGTTCCTACGCAGCCAAGCCCCGCTGCACGTTCGAGTAGTAAGCCTCGCTCTGCGTTCCCTGGCTGCACTGCTCCTGGCTTTCCCACTTTTTGAGCCTCAACTGATCGTACCAGAAGTTGTCCCGGATGAGAATTTTGTCGCCGTAGTAGTGGATGCTTCCGACAGCATGTTATTGCCGGACGGACCGGATGGCCAAACCCGACTGACACAGGCACAAAACCTCCTCAGCAATGCACAGGACGGGATCATCCGCGACTTAGAGGAAATATTCAAGGTGCGCCTTTATACGTTTGCCGCTACGACTACAAGAGTCGACAGCATTCATCAGGCCATACCTGCTCACGAAACAGATCTAGCAGCAGCCCTGAACCGCCTGCGTGTGGATTTTCGGGGGTTACCCCTAACCGGGGTACTCATTCTTACAGACGGCAACACAACAACTCGTAATGAGGCCTTTGAACAGGCTGCAACCCTTCGCAATGACGGGATCGGCGTACACATACTGGGTCTGGGCAACACTGCACTGGATTCCGAACGCGAACTGCTTGAAGTGACCGCACACAAGGGGCTTGGTGAACAAACCGGGGCCGAAGTGGAAGTCAAAATCCGCAGCGCCTCTAGGGAAACTAATCCTGCGAAGGTCTCTGTATATGATGGAGATGTAGAAGTCTTTTCTGAATCTGTACAGCTTAAAGGAGATGGGTTGGTTGATCAACTGGAGTTCTTTTTTGAACCGCCGAGCACCGGCGCCCGGGAATACCATGTGACATTGGAGCCAACTTCAAACGAGCTCAATACACTCAACAACTCGCTCCCCTTGCTGGTTGATACCCGCACAGACACGCTTCGCGTGTTGTATTTCGAGGGACATTTGAGACAGGATTACAAGTTCATCAAACGCGCACTGGAATCCGATCAGGTGATCAACTTTGCAGCGATCACGCGTACGGGGACCGGCAAATATTATCGCCAGGGAATTCGCTCACCGGATGAACTGATGGGAGGGTTCCCGACCGAAGCCGATGTACTTTACGGCTTTGACGCCATAATTCTGGGGGATGTAGAAGCTTCCGCCTTTTCTTTGCGCCAATTGCAGCTTATTGAATCGTTTGTGCGTGTTCGCGGTGGAGGATTCGTAATGTTGGGAGGACGGAATGCTTTTTCCGAAAGCGATTACGCAGGCACACCAATTGCGGACATGCTGCCTGTACGGCTTGACTTTACTCGCGCGCAGGTCCTTCCCATACGATTTGAGGGCGAAGATGGTGACCGTGGATTTGTCTTTGAACCTACACCCGACGGTCTGGAGCACGCATTCATGAAGCTTTCTCCCGATCCTTCCCTTAACCGAACCCTCTGGCGTGGAATGCCAAAATTAACCAGCATCAACCTACTGGGCGGTGTTAAACCCGGTGCACAGGTACTCGCTGTGAAGCCAGAGGATGCGTTTGGCCCGGAAGAGCCGCTCCTGGCAATTCAGCGATATGGCAAGGGACGTACGGCAGCGCTCGCCACCAGCAGTACATGGCGCTGGCAGATGCTGCTGGAAGCAGACGACGAACGTCATGAACGGTTTTGGCAGCAGTTTGCACGTTGGCTGGCGGCCAGCGCGCCAGCGCAGGTTGATATAGAGACTTCCAGCACGCGGCTTACTCCCGGCGAAACTCACCAACTGGATGTACGTGTCTATGACGAAGATTATCTTCCCCTGACTGGTACTGAACTTCGCGCGCTTGTTCGTGCTCCCGACGGCACGATACAGCCAATGGTTATTGAAGAAGATCTCTCCGACGAAGGACTCTATGAAATGCACTTAACACCGGGCAATGAAGGAGTCTATGAAGTCACCGTGGAGGCAATGCTGGGGGATGAACTCGTCGGGCAGGATCAACGCAGTTATCTAGTGCGTCATCAACCAATGGAGTATTATGATGCCGCGCTGAAACGTGATTTTCTGGAGCAGTTGGCCACGGTATACTACACCCCTGCCGAAGCTTCCGATGTTTCGATGAACCTGCGATCGCGCCGTACCAGCACTTCGGTTTATCGGGCGGCTTATCTGTGGGACATGCCCCTGTTGTTTATTCTTTCTGTACTTCTCTTATGTGGAGAGTGGCTTTATCGAAGACGACAAGGATTGCGTTAGGACTGATCCTGATCTGTATTGCAAGTCCTGCCAACGCCCAGGAGCGGTATGCGCTGGTAATTGGTGGGCTGGGGGGCGCACCAGATCAAACGAGTCGTATTGCCTCGCACTTGGAGGACACCTACAATGCATTTACTGGACCACTGGGATTTGCCCGGGACAATGTCATTGTGCTTGCCGAACGCGCCCTTACAGCCAGTGACTATGTGACTGGAGAATCAACTGCTGACGGCATCCGTGCACAATTTGCGGAACTCAGCGGACGTTTGACCCCCGAGGACGAAGTCTACATTCTTCTTTTTGGTCACGGAAGCTATGACGGGAGACAACCAGCACTCAATATTCCCCGGCGAGACCTTACCGGAAGCGACTATGCTGCACTGTCGGATGAGTTAACCGCCGCACGCATTGTATGGATCTGTACAATGAGTTCAAGCGGTCCTTTCATTCAGGCACTCAGTGGAACAAACAGAATCGTTATTACTGCGACACGAACGGGCACACAGCGTAATCAGACGGTATTTCCAACGTACCTGGTTGAATCATTGATTGAACCCGCGGCTGACCTGGATCGTGATGCCAGCCTTTCCATAAAGGAGGTTTTTCTGTACACTGCTCAGCAAACGGCACTACATTACGAAACCGAAGGTCATCTGGCAACTGAACATAGTTTACTTGACGACAACGCAGACGGTGAGGGTACCCGCGTAGAAGCTCTTGACGAATCCGGGGATGGGTATCTGGCGGGCGTAACCTGGCTCAGACGTACGCAAATTCACACAGGGGACCCGACACTGGCAAGTGAACGTACTGCGCTGGAAACTCAAATCGCCGGACTCAAATCACGCAAATCACAAATGGGCTCCGACGCTTATTATGCAGAGCTAGAATCGCTGTTTGTCGCTCTGGCACGACTTAATGACCGGATTGAAGGAGAACTGTAGCAATTGGCACGAAAGCCAATCCGAACATCAACCTCAGACATCGTTTTCTCTCTCCGGTATGGTCTTACGCAGGGATTGTGTACACTCCGGGCTGATGAGGAACGATTCCAGTATCCGAGGAATTTGTGTTTCAATCTCGCGTCGTCTGCCTGACCAGAGTTTCGCCTGAGCCGGCAGTTTGAGCCGCCGACGCGACCTGTCCCTGTCTTACGTGGCTATGTCCACGAACCCGTCAGGATGTCTCACGCATCCGTTGATCCTCCAAAGGAGCCCGTTTTCAGCAGCCAATGATGACAATTAACACCTCGCCTCACCTTCGTGCCAACTGTGGGAGGCCTCGGCTGAAGAAGATCTCCACATCTGTTTCTTGCACCACAGAGCCGGAAGCAGAAGCATCCAAACCGATTAGCGCGGCAGATTCGCCGCGGAGAAGTGCTCGCACACGGCCGCTGGTCTGCTCACGCAAGATGAGCGCCGGGCGATTTGAGTCATCATCAATAATTGCCGATCCCCCAGGACCAGACAATTCGACTTCTGTGAGGACATCAGTCCACTCGCAACTTGAGGGTCCTGCGAAGGCAAATCCTGCCCGACCATGAGGGCGGCACGAGCATATCACTGCCTGATCCTGAATCAACACCCCATGTTCCAGTCTGCGCGTCTGGATGAGGATGTCCCGGATCCAATGTTGATCCCGTCCCGCAGGGCGCATTATAGAGGCTCGTGTTGTGGCCGAGCTCGTGCGCTATTGTCAGTGCCTCCTCTGACTGATCCACGATGCCTAGCCGTACGTAACTGGTCCATCCGCCAATCTCGGCGACGCCCCACGCCCCCGTGGCTTCGCCAGAAAGAGCCTCTATCCAGTGCCCCGTTCCATTCTCAAGGATGCGGATTATGCCCGCTTCGTCAAGGAGCGCGCCCAAGTCGTTGGATGATGGTAAGACCGACGGATGGGCCGTTATGGAAATATCGTCTACCGGCATCATACTGCTTCCAAACTGTGTGATATTGGTCGAAAAAGGGCAAAACGAACGATCAGTATTGTGTCGTATGGGATTATGGCAAGTTTTGCTGGCGGACTGTCGCGCGGCCTGACATGCCCGTGCAATTCACACTCCCTGACTGGAACCCTGACGATACATTCCCTTTCCGTATATTGCTTCCGAGGTGCCACGCTTCTGGCGTTGCCCTCTTTCCGGGCCCGTGCTTTGGCATGGGCTTTCGTGTGTCTGGACCCCACTCCGATGTATTTCGCCTACCTTGACGAATTTGGACACGATGGCCCTTTCGTGAGCCGGTAGCATCCGCTCCACAACGCGAGTCCCGTGTTCGGGCTTGCCGGTTTTGTCATGCCTGCTGACAACGTACGTCGCTTCGGCAGTTGGTTCTTCCAGAGAAAACGTGCGCTCCTTGCCTGGGAAATCAGCCGGTCCCAGAAGCCAGCATGGCAGTGGGAAAAGACAGGAGCCCGCCTTTACACGGTGAAAAACGTGAAAAGCTATTACCAGCTCCGTAACTTCACCATTCGATTCCTCAAAACCATTCGCCAGTTCGACGGTTTCGTATTCTACTTTGGGCGAAAGAAGACCGAGCCTCCTGAAATACATAATTCGACTGCATTGTACAAGAGCGTGCTTCGGGAATCGATCAAGCGCATTGACCAGTTCTGTGAGAAAGACTGCACGCCTCCCGAAAACTTTGTGCTGCTGATGGATGAACACACCAGGCGGTCCAGTCTGCTGACCCAAGCTGCACAAAGTATGTACGGGCGGCCCAACCAGCGAAAACGTCTTATTGAGCAACCGTTTCAGCTGGAAAGCGAACGCTATCAGAATCTCCAGGCGGCTGACTGGATTGCCGGGCTGGTAGGTCGCCTTGAAGCACTCAGGGCGAATCCTATGGAATACCAAGAAAACGAAGTGTTCAAACGATTCTTTGAGCACGATCTCTCTCGGACCCAGCGAAGAAGCAGGATCTGGCACTAGGCACCGCATCTGGAACGGTCTGATGTGACCTACAAATTATTATCGCAACTTTGTGGAGGCAGACCTGAGCCTGTTGTGCTGGTCACATTGAATGGCACGGGCAAAAGCGTCTTGCTGTCTCAATGTTTGATCGGACCTTTATTGATTTGCCACCGTGGTTTATTCGGACAAATGCCGTTAGCTATGAGGGTAAGGCGAATGCCATAAACTTGCAAGGTTACGCTAGGGATACTGGCTGCAGTAGTTGAAGTTACCACCTTAGTGGCCGACATAGCAGATGCATAGAAATTGGGGGCGATCAATGGATTTTCCAAGTGCCGTGCTGCCCACAAAAGCCGACCAATTCGCGCGACCGAGGTGTTGCGACACATCGTGATTTGGTCTGACACAGTTTAGTTTGATC
This sequence comes from Rhodothermales bacterium, assembly GCA_022821385.1. Lineage (GTDB taxonomy): Bacteria > Bacteroidota > Rhodothermia > Rhodothermales > Bin80 > Bin80. Next base: position 40,889 of record JAJEDR010000009.1, on the reverse strand, counting down.
AACATAATTTCACACATTTAGCAGATTGGAGGAGGTGTGTCCTGCCTTCAAAGAATTGCAACCTGTGGAAGTCAGGATATGTAATTTCGCATAGGTGAATTCTCGGTTAGTTGGTAGGTGATCTCATGCCAATGTAGCTCAACCAGCCGGGATAGGCTTACTTTAAAATCATTTCAGTTCCCTGTAACAGATACGACGGATTTTCAATTTATCGGCCGGCTGCTCGTTCAGCGATAATTACATTTTTTACCGGTGAAACTTTCATGTGTCGGTGGTCAAAAAGGTTTGTTACCCGTATATACGACCATGGCATCACCCATGATGATGTTTTGGTAGAAACCGGCATGTCGCAACCCACCTTATTGTGTCTGTATGCTCAACAGCACCAGAGACATTCCAGCACGTAGCCGTTGTTACCCTTGGAAATACTTCCGCGTCAATCACAACAGCCCCCTGAGTCCTAGCGACCGAGTGCCTTAAGCATACTTTCGATCGAGATGAACTTAACACGCGGGCGTCCCTGCGCCTGACCAGCAGCGATTTCCAAGCGGTCTAACTCCATCCAATCCTCCCAGGAAAACACGCTGTCACATCTACGCTGAAGTAGATCATTCACCGATTCGGGTGCTGTAAACTCGGGATTGAAGCTGCGCCCAGCCGCTAAATCTTCCAGCATACCGCGAACTGTTTCCTGCGCGTCAGGCTTATTCGTGCCGATCACACCCGTCGGACCACGCTTGATCCAACCGCCCACATAAACCCCACGGGTAACTCCGCCTCCACTCACCCTTCCTTGATCGCTCGGAATCACTGCCCAATCTTCTCTGAACGGTAATCCCGGTAGTGCTACCCCCCGGTATCCTACCGATCGAAATACAACTTCTGCGGGTAATTCTTCCGTGATGTCTGTTGGCTGAGGGCGTAAACGGCTCCCCTGCTCTACTAGCATATTGTGCCGAAGCGTCAAGCCACCCACTCCACCGGAACCGTCGTCATGCAGTATCTCTGGAGAAACCAAGAATCGCAAGGTCAGCAGACGTGGTTTACCCTCACCGGACTGCCTCGCGAAGGCTTGAACAATCTCAACCTTCTTGGTTGTTAATCGATCTCCATGCGCGGACATCCACGCCTCTGAGGCTGGATCCAACTGTGCCTCCGCCTCAGGTACAGCAATATCTGCCCCAGGCAACTGCCCCAACTCCTTGGCCTCTGGATGTGTAAAAGCAGCCTGAGCGGGACCCCGCCGCCCCAACATATACACCTCGCGTACTTTGCTTTCAGCAAGTGCCTCCAGGGCATAGTCTGCTATATCTGTTTTTTTCAGCTCATCAATCGTTCTGCACAATATGCGACAAACGTCCACAGCCACATTGCCCACGCCGACCACGGCAACACAACGTTTCGAAAGATCGAACTCCAAATGACGATAATCGGGATGACCGTTATACCAGGCAACAAAGTCCGTTGCTGAATAACTGCGATGCAGGTCTTCCCCTGGAACATTGAGCCTACGATCAACCTGTGCACCTGTGGAGAAACAGACCTGATGGTAATGTCTTGTCAGGTCTTCCAGGTGGATATCAACCCCGTATTCTACGTTACCAAAAAAACGAAAGCCATCCTGAGCTGCAGTTTTCGCATAAACGCGCGTAACGTTTTTGATCTTCTGGTGATCGGGAGCAACTCCGCTACGGACGAGTCCATAAGGGACCGGTAGTTTATCAAACAGGTCTACCGTAACGATCTCAGACTTTTGCCTAAGCAGGTGTCCCGCTGCATAAAATCCTGCAGGCCCTGCTCCAATTATGGCGATCCTAGCAGAATTCTCTACACTTCCAATGGTAGCCATATGCTTACTTTGCCGAATTTTACCGATTGAACTGCCAAAGTATAACCCATTGTGTATTACTTGGCGGAATATTGGAGAATTTATCAATCTGGATTCCCTCTTTTTGTTGTTGCACGCAGTAATTCTTCATCTTTTTTCAGGACAATTCGCTCCGGAAGCACTCAGTGTAAATCAAGTCTTTCACGATAGAAGTAGATAGCATCGCCTGCTGATTGCGACACAGGCCCGAGTCGACTTGATTTCGACCCGAAAAATGTAACCGAGAAATATCACATCCAGTCTCATAATAAAGAATATCCCGATTTCTTTATTTTCACAAAATCAAATTTAAACTTCTTAATTACGCCTATAACATCGTCATTTGCGTCCCGTCTCCGCGGGGCCATGATCTAGCCCCCAAAACTGGGCTTGGTCTCACGCTCCCTCCGCCCCTGATTATGGTCGAGAAACAGCCAGCAGAATTTAAATAAAGAATTTATCGTTTTCTTTATTTTATAGAAATCAAATTTAAGATTCTCGATTTTGCATGCATCATCACAAGGTAAGGTCTCGAATAGGAAGTGAGGTTGTCATTTCTTCTGTGGGAGGGGAACTGGTTAAAGCATACTTGCCACCGCCGCTTCCACCAGTGCCACGAGTTAACATGGAGATATTAACCGCCAAACTAGAAAAGGCCCATTTGGTCATTGGGAGACTAGATGGCATGACAGCAATTCTGCCAGATCATCCAATCTTCCGGTACACGTATGTCAGGCAGGAGGCGTTGTTTTCGTCACAAATTGAAGGAATTCGGTCATCATTATCTGATCTCCTACTTTTCGAAGTTGACGGTGCACCCGGAGTTTCCCTTGATGATGTACAAGAGGTGTCCAACTATGTGGCTGCGATGGATCACGGACTAAAACGTATCGCAGAAGGTTTCCCCTTAAGTCAGCGCTTGATGCGGGAAATACACGGAATACTCCTTTCCAATGGTCGTGGCAGCACAAAACTCCCTGGGGAATTTAGACGGTCGCATAATTGGATTGGAGGATCGCGTCCCGGGAATGCCTTATATGTCCCTCCTCCTCCCAGACATGTTGCTGATCTGATGAGCGATCTGGAGAAATTTATTCATACAGATTACGCCGAATACCCCACGCTAGTAAAGACTGGCCTGATGTATGTTCAATTTGAGATAATCCATCCATTCCTGGATGGGAATGGGCGCTTGGGAAGGTTGCTGATTACATTCTTATTGTGGATGAGTGGGCTTCTAAGACATCCAATTCTCTACCTCAGCTTGTATTTCAAGACATATGGGTCCCGTTACTACGAGCTATTACAGCGCGTATGCTCACATGGTGATTGGGAAACATGGCTTGAATTCTTTTTGGACGGTGTGATCTATACGTCGGAGCACGCCATCGAAACTGCAAAAAAAGTTCTTGTGTTGTTTGAGAGAGATCATGAAAAGATTAAACAGTCGGGGAAGCTTGCGGCATCACCACTTCGGGTACATAGGTTACTGCAGGAGCATCCATTGCTCCCGGCATCATATGCCGCCAAAAGTGCCGGCCTTTCGTTACCAACAGTGAACAGCGCCGTAAGGCACCTTCAAAGCATAGGAATCGTGAAAGAGGTAACCGGGAAGAGGAGGAATCGTGTCTACGCGTATGACGAGTATTGTCGGATTCTGAGCGAGACCAGTAATCCAGTTGCATAAAGAGTCTGTCCTATGGGTAAGACTGGCCTTCCAGCCCCTTCGTAGTGAGCCTTGTTGAGATTGATAGATTCGGTTAGAGGGCAGAAGAATACAAAGTCTCCTGATTGGTACAAACGCGTAGTTTCGGGGCCAACCAGGGACACGGTGTGCCAGTCTTTGAGAGTCGTGTCGAGAGGAATCTTTTGTGGGTAAGAGAATACCGTGATATGAATTTAAAATACCACCGTCGGAGCTTGCATTGGCCGACGGTACTATAGTCAACGATAAAGCAGTTGGTGCCGGTGATGAACATGGAGGAGCGCTCTGGTCTAATACAAGCGCTACGGACTATCAGGAGGTTCGTACGGATTCCTTAATTCACGGGCAGATCATGGTGATGACTTAATCCCTACATCAGAAACCACGGTGCACATGATGAGGAACCCGGGCAACGAAACCTGCGGTTTCTGCTTTGGTCGTACAATCATTTTCCTGGAAATACTCCAACCCACTGGCACAGGAATCTCTCCATATCATGTGAAGATTATCTACCCGGTCGTTTACGTAACTTGCCATAGAAATCCACACACTTCCGATGAACTGCTGTGCCGCTGACAACTTCTTTAGTGCTGCCCACGCTAAGCGCGATCTTCGCCGGTACAGACGCTTCGGCCCGCTACCCACTGCACGCAAGATATTGCGTGCGCTAGGGAATGTTCATAACCGGAGCTTTATTGATGTGGGTGCAGGCATAGGTGCCGTCACACATGGTACATTGTTGCTTGGTGCGAAACATGTGACCGTCGTGGACGCCTCTCAGGCCTACCTGCAATCCTTGCTCAACGAGGCCCGGCGACAAAAGCATGCAGACCGCATCGATACATATTACGGGGATTTTGTTGAAATCGCATCTACCTTGTCAAAGGCAGATGTTATTACAATGGACCGCGTGATCTGCTGCTATGAAAATGTCGCCAGTCTGCTTGATCAAGCGTGCACGCGAGCAACATGGCGTATTTGCATGTCTTTTCCTCGTCGAGCGTGGTGGTCAAGAGGAGCAATCTGGGCCTTCAATCTCGTGCAGCGCGTGCGACAACACGCATTTCGAGTTTATTACCACGATCCAGACTATGTAGATCAGAGTCTGGCCGATAATGGCTTTGTCCCTGTGCAGTTCGACAAATCCGTACTGTGGAGCGTGAGGCTATACGAACGACAGTAAATGCGTTGTCGATCGGCACGGATATGTATTTTCGTCTTGACAGTTTTGCTGCTGTCGGGCTGCGGTTCACTCAGGCAGGCAATACAAAATCGGCCTTGTGTCCTGGATCCATCACAACCTTATGACACGGTGCACATCAACCCTGCACTGCACAACATCACCCTGCACTGGAAACACCCTGAAACTGACGAACCCTTCAAAACCATCAACAATCTGGTTGAGTGGCTCGAAAATTCTGGTTACTCCATTGTTGCGGTAACCAACGGCGGCATTTTTGAACCCGGACTTGTACCTACCGGACTATACGTGGAAAACGGCCACGAATTACATCCCTTAAACCTCGATGACGGGTATGGAAACTTCTACCTGAAGCCCAACGGTGTATTTTTCGTTCAGGACGACCTGTTCGGTATTGAGGAGGCTTCGCTCTTTGGGGCAGGAAAGACTGACGTAGATTTTGCGGTGCAGTCAGGTCCCCTGATCCTGCAGGACAACCAGATACATCCCGCATTCACGCCAGGCTCCGAGAACTGTCGCCTACGTAGCGGGATTGGGGTATCTCCAAATGGACATGCGATACTTGCGATCAGCAACGGGGCAGTAAATTTTAATGACTTTGCGACCTGGTTCCGGGACACTGCGGGTATGGCCGACGCACTCTACCTAGACGGAGCAATCAGTACACTTTACACGCGTGAGTATCCGAGTACCTCGAGAGAGTATTACGCTGGATTTCTCGTGGTAACTCGGAAGAATGAGTAGTTGCCCCGCCAGGATTCGAACCTGGAACCTCCTGGTCCAGAGCCAGGCGCTCTGCCAATTGAGCTACAGGGCAGTGAGGGCGTTTATTCTATGTTGCTCAAATTGGTTCCAAGAGGAGCCTCCGCCCAGTGTATGGCACCGAATCCCTTTGGGACTTGCTTCTTTACTCGGCAACACGACCCCGATGAATAAGCGCCGGGCGCGTCACTCATCACACAAACCGAGGTTAACCGGACCGTAATCCTGCCTCAGGACTCTTTCGTCTAGGAAAATCATTGAAATCCATCAATTTTGAGGGTTCTTGTATTTGGGGGCCCACAGCACATAGGTTTTTTGATATCTAACAGCCCACTGCCTTGTTGCAGACTTACCCTCTGTAACTAAAGGATAACGGTAGGACTCCGGCGTACCTAGACACTACCGTGATAAGCAAAATCTATTAAGTCAAATCTGTACAACAGCTAAAACCAGCCCGCTGCCCCGCTGCATTCACCAGCGGCCATTGGGTTTAGTGTGATTGTTCAACAAAAATCGCGATCGGCTTCAATTATCACTGGGTATGGGTAGGATGAGATTCGTGTTTGTGTATCCGGCAAAAACACCTAAACCTCCACTCACATTGGTGTACATTGGGAATGGCTCTTGCGTCAATGGATCGTGGAAGACATTGCGTTCCAAAGATTGAAGATATCTGTAATAATCTTCGCTGAGAGACGAAATAATGAGACGAAATTCTTTTCTTCCTCTCCCGTCTGACCCGCCAAGAGCGATCCCACTCCACGAGTAATCCTTACCATCAAATAGTCTGTCTGTTACAACAAATTCTTCACATGGTACACCACCACTGCCTCCTCCTACATCGGTCGGATCAACGTCCGCTACATCGTCGGCGAAATAGCCACAGGACCATCCGGGAGAAAAGTCATCAAACCATATTGATTCATATATACTGTCAGGGACTAATTCATCAGTTGCAAATGGATTCCATACACGACGGTAAACCCCGATTCTGTAGAAGTTCATACCGGGCGCGTCTGAAAAAACGATCCTGAGATGATATCCGCTTGCAGGAATCATATCGGGCTCAGGTGGCCGATATTCAATTGAATAATCGGATATCACGACTGGGGAAGGAGCCGAAGAAGTGGCTTGAATACTGGGTTTGCTTGGAAAATCCACACGAAGTGTATACTGGATTCCACTCGTAGGCAACTCACCTGTACTGGATACATATTTTCCATTTCCCCGGTAATTCAAGATATCAACCGTATTGGAACCATCCAGGATCCTCACAGACGCGTCTGCAATGTATTCGTGTGTTACATCTCGCTTTACAGTGGCACCCAGGCTCCTATGCATTGTAACGGACCATATACTGTCCGTCGAAAAGAAACTTGTAACCACCGGCTCCGAATCGTATTCAGGAGGAGACACCTCAACAACGGTCTCGCAACCCAAACACAGCAGAATAAGTAGATACAACCGGGATTTCATGAATGAATTCTTAAAATTCAAGCCTGTAGTTTACAAAAGGGATGACCGGGAACGCGGTGACTTGTTCAAATATCAGATAGTTCAGCTCATCTCCACTTTCGTCGCGTGCGTTCTTTGTTTGCAGAAGAAAAGGGTTCTGTCTACTGTATGCGTTATAGACTCCAAACGAGAACGTGCGATGGGCCCATTGTCGATCCCGTTTCATCTGCATGGATAAATCAAGGCGATGGTAAGCTCTCATCCGAACCGAATTACGATCACCGTACACCGGCAACAAACGTGATTTGTGTGGATCAAAAATCTTTGTTGCTCCACCTGGATCGTGTCGAAGTCCATAGAAATGACCAACGGGTAGCCAAACCGCTTGACCAGTGCCATAGACCCAGACGGCGGACAGTTCAGCAGACTGGCTTAACTGCCAGATGGCGGCCGCCGACACATCATGCAAGCGGTCAAATCGGAAAGGGAAGACTCGTCCGCCGTTGAGAGCAGAGAATTTTCGGCGTGTCTTCGTCAAGCTGTATCCGATCCACCCTGTGACCCGTCCAGCACTCTTCCGAACAAACAATTCTCCCCCATACGACCAGCCTTTTCCATTCTCAATCTGGTCCTGCCAGGCATCTCCAGATATTTTATAAGTTTGAGCACCTTCTGCATACTCAATCTGGGAATTCATCCATTTGTAGAAGCCTTCAACCGTAACTTCGTAGGTTCTATTGGAAGAATACCACGCAAAGCCAGAAGCCACTTGAGTCGCGCTTTGGGGGCGTACTTGATCCGTTGCGGGAACCCACAAATCCAGGGGAAGGGACAAACCATTTGCAACGGGCAGCAAATGTGAATTCTGGTTCAGTATGGTGAACGATGTTTTGAGGGCTAAATTTGCCGCGAATTTCCACCGAACATTGAGCCTGGGGTGAACAGAGTAATATTTCCGGTCTTTGACGAAAAAACCAGAAGCTCGAATCCCAGCATTCACGGATACATTTGAGAGTAGTTTGACTTCATCCTCAGCATAAGCGTGTGCTTCAAACGCTCTGATCCGATGATCTGGATTATACACCGTATCTACTCGAGCAATACCTACACCGAACTCTCGCTCTGAAAATACCCCTGTATTGTATGTATGTACGGTGCCTCCTGCACCGAATCGTATGTAATGGACGGGGTTCGGTACCCAATCAAAATCCATCCGACCGATAATATCAGTAATTCCTGACAAAAAGCTGGAACGATAGAAATGCTGTATGTCCGAACTATCATCAAGTAGCCTGACCTCTTCCTGACTTCGTACTCCACTACGATAGCGTGTATATCCCAGTAATGCGTTGGAAAACATTTGCGGCCCCCATACTCGATTCCAACGCGCGGTGGCTGTTAGGTTACGCCATCCCAAACTTCCACGACTATCACGCTGTTCGTTGAAAAACTCTTCATTGCGATCTTCTCGCCGATACGCACGATCACGTCCAGCATAAAAACTCAGATAGAATCGATCGTTGTTGGAAGTGATGTAATTGACCTTCGCACTGGTATCATAAAAATAATAACCCGCTTTCGCACTCTTGTCTAGGAATGGATACACCAATAAATCAAGATAGGTTCGTCTAGCGGCGACAATAAATGAGGCTCTATCCTTTTTGATCGGTCCCTGAAAGGTGAAACTTGAAGCAACAATGCCCACGGATGCCGTTCCCTCAAACTCTTTCATATTCCCCTCTTCCATGGTCAAATCAATCACCGAAGATAAACGGCCTCCGTAACGGGCTGGAATTCCCCCTTTGATCAACGTTACATCCTTAATCGCATCGCTGTTGAATACACTGAGGAAACCATACAAGTGACTGGGATTGTAAACCGTGACCCCGTCCAGCAAGACCAAATTCTGGTCAGGACTGCCTCCACGAACATACAACCCCGAGGTCCCTTCTCGGCCCGATTGCACCCCAGGGAGTAACTGAAGCGTCTTGAAAATATCTGTCTCTCCCGCCAAAACAGGGAGTGCCCGGATGGTTCCGACCTGCAATTTGATCTGACTCATCTGAACGGACTCTACCGACGATTCCCCAACTGCAATGACTTCAACCTCACCAAGCCTGGTGGCCTCAGGGGATAATTCAATGTCCAACCGAAGGTCTTCTGTCAGTGTCTGATTTAGCGTACGGGGGAGGTAGCCAACATGGGAGACGACAAGTCGCACGGAATCCGCGGGAATAGAGAGACTAAAAAACCCATAGCGGTTAGTCGTTGTCCCTATACCTATATCTGGTGCATGAACAGTCGCTCCAATTAAACTCTCAGTACTCTCGGCATCTACCACAAACCCACTAATCACATACGTGTTTTGTTCGTTATTCTGCTCCAGTTGCTGATCAATCGATATCTCGTTCGCGGTGGCTTTGATCAGCAAATGGCTGGCGTTGGCTTTCTGGGGCCAGCAAACCAGTAGGACGCAGTAGACTACGGCTGACAAACCTCTTAACATAGACGCAGGGGGGGCCCTAATCTTAGTAGGGATTTAGTCGATCTAGGGTTTTACCAGCGTACTGATTTATTTGATCGTATCGTTTCAGCGTCCAGATCAGGGCTGCTCGGGAAAAAGAGTAACCCGTACGTAGCGATCAGTCAACCATTCAGTAGCGGCTTGCTGGAGATCTTCTGCTGTAAGATCATCCACAAGCTCATTGTAGCTAAGGATATCCAGCGGTTCCGAAATACTTGCTGAATGGTAGGCACTACGAAGTGCACTCAACCAGAATCCATTCTCGTCAAGTCTAACGATACGGGCCTGACGCGGCTGTTCCCGTACCCGTGCTACGTAATCCCCTTTGAACATGTAACCGTGAGGATCTACCAATGGCTGTATGTGCGACATACAATGTTTATCTTCGTATGTTTAGGCCCCCAAACGCTGACCTTATGAAGCTCTCTTCCTCTACCTTCATCGCGCTTACTTTATCTGCTCTTTTATTTTTCGGCTGTTCCAGCGAAGAATCTGCCGACCTCGTGCTGACGAACGGAAAAATTGTCACCGTGGATCCATCCCTGCCAGAGGCGGAAGCCTTGGCTGTAATAGGGGATACCATCGTAGCTGTGGGCACTGCCGAAGAAATTGCAACCCATATCGGAGCGCAAACTCATGTCATTGATCTGGACGGCAACCTAGCTATTCCGGGCTTCATTGAGGGACATGGCCATTTCCTTGGGGTTGGCGAAGCCAAAATGATTCTTGACCTGACAACAGCCAAGAGCTGGCAAGAAATTGTCGCAATGGTCGACTCGGCTGCTACCGAAGCTGAGCAGGGCGAGTGGATCACCGGCCGCGGATGGCATCAGGAAAAATGGGATTCAATCCCTCCCGGATCTGTGGAAGGTGTTCCCACACACCACACCCTGAGCGCCGTTTCCCCCGATAACCCCGTACTGCTGCGCCATGCCAGCGGTCACGCAGGATTTGCCAACAAAGCGGCAATGGACGCGGCAGGACTTAGCCCGGAAACTCCAAACCCCTCTGGTGGCGAGCTCGTACGAGATCTGCGCGGAGATCTGACCGGACTTCTCAGGGAAACCGCCGAGGGCCTCGTGGGAGCCGCGCGGGCAAAGGCACGGGAAGGAATGACACCCGAAGAACTTGAGGAGGACTTACGCACAATGGCGCGTTTGGCCGCCGAAGAAGCTCTCGCTAACGGAATAACCTCATTCCACGATGCCGGAGTAGGGTTCTCTACGGTAGACCTTTTCAGGGAACTCGCAAATGAAGGCAACCTTCCGGTGCGCCTTTATGTGATGATTCGTGCAAATAGCACTGCATTGGAGGAAAAGCTGGCATCCTATCGAATGATCGGCTACGGAAACAATCACCTGACTGTCCGCAGCGTAAAGCGCTCAATCGATGGAGCACTCGGCTCTCACGGTGCCTGGCTACTTGAACCATACACAGATATGCCTAACTCAAGGGGCCTCGAAACCACCGCAACAGACGAAGTCCGGGCCACGGCAGAAATCGCAAAGGCCCATGACTTCCAGGTGAATATTCACGCAATCGGAGACCGTGCAAACCGGGTCGTTCTGGATCTTTACGAATCGCTCTACGGCAACACCGACAACGATTTTCGCTGGCGGATTGAACACGCACAGCATATTCACCCAGACGACATCCCACGGTTTGGAATCCTGGGAGTCATCCCTTCTATGCAGGGCGTGCACGCCACAAGTGATGGTCCATGGGTTTTTCGCCGCCTAGGTGAAGAGCGGGCGCAAAGTGGCGCATATCGCTGGCAAACGTTATGGCAGACCGGTGCGGTGGTCACGAATGGGACCGACGCGCCCGTGGAAGATATAGATCCTATCGCAAGCTACTATGCAACGGTTACACGTGTACTAAGCGATGGATCCGTGTTTTATCCCGACGAGCGACTCTCTAGGGAACAGGCCTTGCAGTCTTACACACTCAATAATGCCTATGCAGCGTTTGAGGAAGACATCAAAGGCTCGCTTACACCCGGAAAACTGGCGGATATAACTGTCCTCTCAGAGGATATCCTGACTATACCTGATGAAGAAATCCTCTCAACTAAGGTACTCTTCACGATAGTGGGAGGCGTCGTAAAGTACCAAGCACAAACTAACTCCGATACTGACGGGCACGCCTCGTCAGAATAAGCATATAGACGAAGATCATCAGGGCACCCATCATTTCGCGGCCGGCTTCATCCTCAAAGTAGTGAAGGTTTTGGCTCACAACCAGCCAGGTGTAGTAAAGACCAAGCCCCAATGCTGCAAGTGCGAAAAAGGCCGCAAGTCGCCACGGCAACCGCTTTAGTATCGTCGCAAAACCTGCCAGTGCAGCAAATGCATACGCAGCAACCCACCAAAGAGCATCGGGATCATTCAACTGCCAATACGCACACAGCGCAAAGAAAAGCGCGCCAACAAGCACTATAACCGTATAAACTCTCTTCACTAAGCTGCTTGTCTAATTCTGGTACTCAACTACCACACAACCCCGGCTCCGAGCTGCATGGCACGCCCCGCTGCGGGATAAACAAATACTGTATCTGAACCGCCCGGATCCAGGAATCCTGTCGTGCTGAAAAGATTATTCAGCAGATTGAATGCCTCAAACTCAATTGTAAGCCGACCTACTGCGTACGTGAGCTTGAAATCTACCGAGGAGAAGTTGTCCAATCCAACAGTATTGGCATCGTCCAGCCAGATGCGTCGGGCGCTCCGCAAAGTCGTCATCGCCTGAATCCTGTCCCGAATGGGCAAACTCACCGCGGCCGAGATGTAGTCTCTCGGGATAGCCTTAACAAAGTTTCCTTCGTTATCTCCTGAACGGTAGGTCACGTTCTGGAGTGTGTAATTGAACCGCAAGGATGCTAAGTTTTCCGTCTCCAGAGATAACCCAGCTTCCAGTCCTCGGTGCCTGCTGCTGGCAATATTTGCATATTGGAACGTCTCGAACTGAAAATCCAGTTCATCCTTCATGTCCATCTGGTATACACTCAATGCAAGTTCTCCACTCAAGGTTTCAGGTACGAGCACTGAACGGTGGTATAATCCGGTCTCAAAACTAGTGCCGCGCTGGGGCTTCAGCTCATGGTTTGATATTGATACAGCGTATGGCGGAAAAGGCAAAGGAATCAACCTCTGGCCGAATAGCTGATCCAAGGTGGCAGTTTTGAACGAGCGCGTCACATTGGCATACCAATTGCCTACGTGCTGCGTACTTGCCACATAGCGAATATTAAGACCCACTTTTGGACTCAACGCAGTATGAACAGCATCCTGATCTGTACCCTGTTCCGGTGAATACGAATCACTGATGCGGTCGTAACGAATGCCTGCCGAAGCACGCAATCGACGCGTGGGCTCAATGTCATATTGCATGTACACAGCCAAGGCATTACGGGTACCATTACCCGCGCTTGACAATTCACCGATTGTGCCATCGTGAGCCTGAAAATCGCCAGCGGTACCCGTAACAACGTTACGCCACTCTACATCGAGCCCCCCACGCTGGAGATCTGCTCCGAGCGTCAGGCGGTCGTCTGCAAACAATGATGGCGTCACCCATTGCCCACTAAAAAACACCCTTGAAGTCCCAAAATCCCGCCATTTTGCATCTGCGAATTCCGCACTCAAGGGCAGCGTGCGCGTACCCTCCAAGCTACGCCTGTTACCAACTATCGAAGTGCGCAGTTCTGATTGCTCACCGAAATACATCCTGCCCTGCAGTGCTAATCGCTGGGTGCGCTCGTCGGTATCATCAAGTTGGAAAAACGGGGATTGCTGGACACGGTCGTTGGCAATCTGCTCGCTTGTGAGTGGACCTGGAATGTCATAATTCCGCACATGCATAGACCCGGAAAGCGTAAGCTTGACCCGGCTTGATCGAAATATATCCGACCTAACCCCCACACCGAATTTGGTACGATTGGCATGCTCCCGATAACCGCGTAACGTCTCGTAATTACCATAGGACGAAATCTCTCTGCCACCAAGCGATGTCCGTAAGGAGCCGCTTCCCCTGAAGGTACCAAACGAGCCACCGAAAACCGCTAATTCAGAACGTGAAGATGCTTCGGAATCTGTTACAATATTAATGACACCCCCAATCGCAGCATCACCATACAGCGATGAAGCCCCACCGCGAAGGATTTCTACGGATTCAATAGCCACCAAGGGGATCTGATCCCAGTTTACCAGTCCGGTTTCCAGAGCGTTTACTGGTTGCCCATCCACCATCAGCAAAACATATTCTGCTTCTCCGCCGCCATAAAATCCGCGAATGATAGGCTGTGCATCATACCCTATGCCATCCAGATGGAGCATAGCGAACCCAGGTACTTGCTGCAGCGCGCCAGCCAAACCCCGAACGCCGGCTAATTGCCTGATCGTTGCACTTTTTAGTACACTCACTGCCCCGGTGGACTGCGAACGCATGGACTCGGATCGATCCGCTGTAACAACGACTTCGTCCATAGCCACAGTGCTCAGTGTATCTACATCCTGAGCCTGCAGAAAAACCGGACATGCGACTGCAAAAAGCAGAGTTTTCAACATCAACAATCGCAATGTCGTCTGTTGTCCGCTAACCGATTCGTAAAATTTCATCCAAGAGACCTCTTCATTAAGAAATGAACCTTAGCATTGTTTACCAGCCAAGCGCATGCCGACTGCATGTGCAATCGTCTGAGGTTAAACAAAAGTTATTAAGTCAGCGTGTGGCATCTGATCACACATACGGGCTTCGAACATGCTTGAACTGTTAGTTCACCTGTTCGCATACAAGCTTCCTCAACCGAATCAGAGCAGCCAACACATTCCCGGCGTCCGTGCTGTACTGAACTCACCCCTGACACAATTTTCAACGGAAAGATGAATTTATTGATGCACACCAATCAACTTAAAGAATTTTCTAATCAATTCTGCCTGGAAGGGCTGGTAATCCTCCGGGTGTTCCCAAAAAACCCTACACCGAACTTTCACGGATTTGATCCAACTACTAGTCAACACACGCTATCCGTTCATTAGTAACACTCCCCGAATCAAACGACCCTGTTCAAGGTCCTCATATGCCTGCATAACCTCTTCAAGACGATACTGCCGGGTCATCATGCTGTCCAGTGGAAGCTTCCCCTCCAAATAGTAGCGAGCGTATCGCAAGAAATCATCCTCGGGCACCGAAGTGCCGTAATATGATCCCCTGATCGTTATCTCCCCTCGGGTAATCCGGGCAGCAGGAAAACTCGTATTGCTTCCAACCGGCGCCAGACCAGCCAAAACCAATGTACCTCCCGGTCGCACAGCCTCTAGACAGGCTTCCTGGACACTCGGGATACCCGTTGCCTCAATGACAAAATCAGCTCCTCGACTCTCAGTGCGCTCCCGGACTATGGAGGCATCCCCGTCGCCCCCGGTAAGAGTCCAGTCTGCACCAAACTCAGCAGCCTTAGTCCGACGATCTCGTACAGGATCAACCGCCAAAACGAGCCCTGCACCAACTAATCTTGCCCCAAGAATTGCCGATAGACCGACCCCGCCTGCCCCATAAACCACAACATTTCCACCCGCAGGTACCCGCGCAGTATTCAGTATCGCCCCCACGCCGGTCGTTACGCAACAACCAATCAGCGCAGCAATAGGCATAGGGATCTTCAAGTTCGCGCGGAGTGGTACACACGCAGCTTCAGCAACCACCACGTACTCCGAAAAACATCCGAGCGCACAGTACTGATATACCGGATTCTTCCCCAAATACATACGTGGGGTCCCATCTTGCATAACCCCTGCCCAAATGGCATCCTTGGTGACACTGCAGAGAGCCGGCCGGTGCAGATCACAGTAGAAGCATTGCCCACATGCCGGCGCCCAATTGAATATTACACGATCACCCGGCCGCAGATTTGCTGATTCACTGCCACATTCGACGACGACCCCTGCGCCTTCATGTCCGAGCACTGCCGGCAGAACATGTGGAGTGCTACCGGTCATTATCTGAAGATCACTGCGACAGACACCTGCTGCATGTACCCGAACAAGGACCTCGTCGGCCTTTGGGGGCTGAAGCTCCAACTCCTCAATAACCAACGGATCTCCTACGCTGTGCAACACTGCAGCTCGTGTTTTCATGAGAAACGTCGCTATTCTTCGGGCAACTCCTGTCCTATTTCCAGGGCTTTCAGTGCATTGATCACCTCGTCGTGGAGCTGACCATTGGTTGCAATAATGCCACGATTACGCGCCAGTCCCCTGCCGCAGGTAAAGTCCAGTTTTCTGCCTCTGCAATCAGTAACGCTCCCACCTGCTTCACTCAGGATCAACGCTCCCGCCGCGTGATCCCAAATGCGCTCAACATACTCCTTTCGTGTCGGCAAGCGCATGTAAATTTCCGCCTCTCCGCGCGCAACTACCGCGTACTTCGCCTGACTGTCCAATCGTCTGCTCTCAGTGGTAATTCCTAAATAGTCGGCAACCCGCTGCGCATCCCCATGTGCACTATGCCCTGACTCCATGCTCTCACAAAACCTTGCATTGCTTGCATGATCAACTGTACTCACGCTGATTGAGCGTTTACCTTGCGTTGCTCCGTGCCCACGTACCGCTACAAGTGTTCCGCCGTCCAGTTTCGGGCAGGCGAGTCCACCCACTACCACCTCACCGTCTACAATGAGAGCCAGGGCCACGGCAAAATGCCCCTTCCGCAAAAAACCCTTGGTACCATCAATCGGGTCAAGTGTCCAGAATCGATCGCTGAAACCCTCTGAACTACCATAATCAATCCATCTCATCGCATCGGTCAATGTGCAGTCTGGATGAACATTCGTGAGATGTTTGGTCAGCATTTCCCGAAGCGCAGACTGTTCCGGCATCCTTAACAGCGTACTGTCTTCCTCAGCAATAATCGGATCATCTGGAAAAGCTTCTCGAACAGCACGACACACCAGTGCCTGGCTTCCGTAGTCTGCCACCGTGACCGGACTACGATCACCCTTAGCAACAGCCACTCGGTCTTGGACATTTCCGCAAAGCTCGGCCGCTGCGCCAAGAGCTTCCCGGACAACCGAAACCTCTTTCGTATATGTGTTACGCAGCATTGATTGAGGATGATATCATTTTCTGATAGGATGGAAGTTCATTCATGAAACGGGACTCACGGTTCTTGTGATCTACCCTACAGCAGTAGTGCTGCAGACCATTTGTAACTAACAGATAAGGTGCCTTACACACCGTATTGTAGTGGCCAATCTGGTCGAATACATCCTGTTTGATCTTAACGGATGGTTTTTTGCACTCGGCGATTAGCACCGGCTGCATATTTCGGTCGTAAACGACAACGTCCGCCCGGTAATAACGATCGTGCGCCGGGACGGAGGCCTCCAAGGCAATTAACCCCTTAGGTACATCCAAGTCTTCAATGAGATACTGGATCAAGTGCTGACGTACCCATTCTTCTGGAGTTAATGGTACAAAACGCTGGCGGACGCGATCCAGAATTACTACTTTGCCGTCCGCGTTTCGTACCTCAAAATTGTATGGCGGAAAATTCAATTGCTCCATACCCAAAGGTAACGATTCGGCATCGGATCCCATAGCCCCGTCACGCGTTAGCAGTCCCTCTTCGGGGTGTGGCGCAGCCCGGTAGCGCGCTTCGTTCGGGACGAAGAGGTCGTGGGTTCAAATCCCGCCACCCCGACGCTTTACCTTTTTCGGTGCGTGCATTACTGTATCGCCTGCTCGTTCGACCTGCCGGAGCACTTCGTATTCACGCCCGCCCATGGCAAAGACGTGTCTCTGGCGAGCCATTGCCCCCTCAAATGATCGCGTTGCTACATAGGTCGCTCCCGGGGATCTCTATGGAAACTGAATTGCGTTATTGTAGATGCAATTAATAATTACTCCCCACGATATTATGTCTTGCCACGGGGAACAGGTAAGCGACCGCTCCGGCCATGCGCAAGGTATGGTCCAAGTGCCAGATGGCAACTTGGCTGCGGCAGCATCCCTATCGTTGGTCTGGCGATCGGATCACGTCTTGCACCAGCGCGAGGCGGAGGAATTATTAGGCTCGTGAGTGGAACGAAAGGGAAAAACTGTCTTACACCGTAATGTTTTGCCTTACGTACCTACTGTGCTACTGACGACCTGCAAAATCTTCCGCCAGAGTCGGTGGTGCGCGTATCCGGGCAATTCAAGATTACCACGTGAAGTGGCCTAAACGCAACTAATCGTCACCAGTTATGAATCTCTTGATTAGCGCGACCCGTAGGCAGCTGGTCGAAGCGCTGCTGTTCGGGTCTGCTAGCCGAATCATATTCGCACTATTCGTCTGCTGTCTTTTGAGCATTAACCCCGCAGCGCGGGCGCAAGTCAGCGGAATCAGCTATAAACTCTCCGCATACGGCAGCAGCGCGAGCTTTAGCAATGAAGCCGGTCTCTCCAGCGGAGACATTTACGGCGGAGCCTTTGGCCTCAGGTTTGGTGATCGGGTTGAGGTGAGCGGCAACTATTTCTTCAGCGACGCTCCAGTTGAGACGGACTTTTCCCGATTCGGGAACGGTACCATCGGGGAGCTTGAAGGAAACATAAGGCCGGGCATTCCGGCATTAGGGGGTCGGCAGGTTGACTTGCGGCGTTATGGCGGCAGTCTGCGCATTTATGCGTGGCACGGTCGAATCGTGCCCTTTGTTACCGCAGGAGCAGGGATCCTGGAGTTTAAGCCAGACGGGCTGGAGTCCACCGAATCCATATATGGAAGCGCCGGCATTGGCCTTGCCCTAAGCCTGTCTCGCTGGATGAACTTTTCGGTGACTGCCGAAGAGTATGCCTACCAGGTGAATCCCGGAGTTACGTTTCTTCCTGGAAGTGGCATGAGGCCCGGGGCGGGCGGACTCTTCAGCTGGAAGAACGCGGGCATGCGAACCCTGACGGCGTCGTTGACGCTGATCTTCGGTGGCCACGAAGGCGGAATGATGGCTTACTCCGATCGGACACAGATCTACAGAGGGAGCCGGTTGCGATTGGCCGTGGAGCCATTCTACGGGCAGATCAATTTCAATGAGGCGCTGGGCTTTCCGGAGTCCCGCGCTTTGGCCGGGATTTCCGCCGGCTTTGACCTGGGACCGTACGTCGGCATGCGCGGCTTTTACTGGCGCAACACGGACCAGGATGTGGCATTTGAAGATGGTCTGCCGGATGAATTCGGCGAAGTGGAGTACTTCGGGGGTGAGGTGGATCTTCGTATAAACTCCAGAGGCGGCGGACGCGACATTGTACCGTTCGTTCTCATGGGCGTCGGATACATGAATGTAGGCGAAGAGGCAAGTTTCGCCAATCAAAGTGGACTCTCAATTGCAAGCCGGAATTTCGCCATTGGCGGCGTGGGGCTCGATTTGGGTTTGGGAGCAGGCTTGCGGCTTAACGGCAGCGTGAGGAGCATGCTGATGAGCACACTTGCCGATGAGACGGCCAGCGATCCCGGCCAGATCGTCAGCAGCCGGATGTATACGTTTGGGGTTAAGTTTAGCTTAGGCGGCGGATCCAGACGCGTGTTGGAAAATCAGTTGGCCAGCGAGCGGGCGGAGGCTCAAGCGCATGTTGAAGCCGTGAATGCGGAGCTGGCCCGAATGCGGGCGAGTTTGGATTCTTTGTCGTCTGCCCGTGCGATGCCAACGGACATCGCTGCCGTAAACGACACGCTGGCAATCCCAAGTCGCATCCAGTTCGCAACGAATGACTCAACGATGGCCGCAGTGAGCCAAACAAGCAATATATCCGGTCAAACGGTTACGATCCCGGTTCCCGAAGTAGGCGAGATATATATTCGATTCGGCGACTTGCCAGCGGGGGCACCCAATTCGCCTCCTTTTGTCGTTACGATGCCGGACGAAGAAATCACAACCCGGGAAGTATCGCCAACTGCGGAACAGGTTCAACCTGACTCGGCCGCAGGTCCTCTTACACCGGAACAGATCGAGGAAATCGCCAGCCAAGTCGCAAGAGCGATGCCGGAAAGAGGAGGAATATCCGCTTCGGAACTTGCGGAGATCCTTAGTCAGATAGAGGAACGTATGGAGCGCCATGTCGCCCAGGAACTGGACAGGTTGCGCGAGCACGAGCGCGACATTACGGAAATGGTGATGGCACCCGCGGACACCACCACGCGGCAGGGAATTCTGGGTGCGTTCGGTAAACCGCGACTGGCGGCGCTGCAGCCGCATCTGGGGCTTCGGATGGGAGGCGCAACCCAGCTTTTGTTCGGAATTCGTGGAGATCTTCGCTTCTCTCGACTCGGATTCCGGATTTTGCCGGAGGTTAGCGTTGGCATTATCGACCAGTTGTCCGTCGCTATGCTAGGCACCGCCGCTTGGAATCTCCGCAGGGTGGGACCACTGGACCTGTACGGGGGCCCCGGGATAGGCTTTTTTGTCGATGAAAGCTTTTCGGATTTCGAACTCGTCCTTAACCTGTTGGTGGGCGCGGAGTTTTTCGCTTGGGGAACATCAAGATTCTTCACTGAATTCAGCACGCTGGATTTCTTTGATGTCAACAGGTTGATTCTTGGCTATAGGGTAAGGTTGCAGTAGCGCATTGGCTTGATATTAACAGAACAGGGCCTTTACAAATGAGCGATCCTGATCCAGTGCTGCTGCGCGCCAAAGCCATCGGCGGCGGCCTGCTGTTGCTCTTGCTAAGCGCAATTCCGTGTGCGGCTGTTGCACAGACCGGTTCACCGGGGGCGATGCATATCTACGTATACGGCCAGGCCGACTCCACGTCTTTGAATGCTGGAATCGCAAGTGTGCGCCGCCGGATCGCCGAGATTGGTCGGTCCCGAGCGGCGCATCGCAATAGCTATCCGATATTCATTCTAATTCCTCGGCCTGCTCCACCACCCAATCAAGTATCAGGGGGACAGCAAAAAGCCAGACTTCCCTTGGAACGCCAAGCCGAATTGGGTATCACTGAATTGTACGGGCTCGACGCTGATCGGGAGGCATTAGCCGCCGACCCCGCTCAATGGGCCGCTGATGGTGACGTGCCGTCCGAAGCTGAACGGAAAGCCGATCAGGAGACACCGTCGGCCGATTCCGCACGCACGGTGCAGCAGCTGAATACCGTTTTGCTGGAGACCGGGCTGTTCACGACCACCGATGTTCACTTTGAAATTGACCGGAGCACGCTCTTGGCGTCGTCCAGGAAGATTCTGGACATAGTAGGCGCAGTTCTGCTGAGGCACGGAGAGCTGCGTATTGAGGTAAGCGGACATACCGACAGCATCGGCGATTCGTCCTACAACCAGGAATTATCCGAAAACCGTGCGTTGGCGGTGAGGGACTATTTGCTCCTGCAGACGGGCATTGAGGCAAGCCGTGTGTCGGCCTGTGGATATGGAGAAGAGCGTCCGGCAGCCAGCAATGCAACCATCACTGGACGCACACTCAACCGGCGGGTTGAATTCCGCGTCGTAGATGTGGGAGATCCTGGCTCCGAATGCCAGCAACGACCTAACATCATCCCATTAAATCTCCAGCGGCAATAGGCCGGTATATGTGGGACAGTTGTGCGTTGCCGGCTGTCTGCTTGGCAACGCGGTGCAATCCGCCCGCAGGATCACCGCGGCAGATCGCATGTACCCAGGATTCTAACGTCTCACGGTCCGAAGTTGCTTTCGAAATCTCCGAAGGGTCTTCAATTCCCAGTTCAACAAAGGCGGAGCGTATGTACACAACCAACGAATGGATGCGACAACCACATAAGAGGTACCTTAAGCCGTCACCGCTGATTAGCGATGTAACTATTCTCGCTTGATTGATCGGCCCTGTGGGTTCAATTATGACTTGAACGTAGTAGGATCTACGAGTCAGCACTATTCATTAAACTTCGGGGGTGGATTCATTGCAAACATGCCTTTGTCTTAAATGAGTCGTCTTTCGATAATGCGGGGAATACCTTTTGCCTTGGCCCTGCTGTCAATTGGATGCCAGTTGAAAACACAAAACCCCAATGTGATTCTGATCGTGACCGATGATCAGGGATGGGTTGATCTGGGCAGTTATGGATCCTCCGACCTGTCAACGCCACACCTTGACTCATTGGCTGCCCGCGGCCTCCGCTTTACGGATTTCTATACGGCTGCCGCTTCCTGTTCACCCTCTCGCGCAGCCTTTATGACTGGCATGTATCCGCAGCGTGTGAGCATCCCGGGAGTACTCATGCCCCAGTCCCGCCGCGGACTTCATCCGAGCGAACGCACTATGGCAGAAATGCTCAAGGAATTGGGGTACTCCACCGCCTGCTTCGGAAAGTGGCATCTGGGACACGATTCGCTGCACCTCCCAATGAATCACGGATTTGATGCGTACTTCGGTATCCCGTACTCCAATGACATGACACCGGATGCCGTGAAAAACCCGAATCCACCCGCAAGACAGCATCCGCCGGTACCACTTGTTGAAGGCTTCACCACCGTTGAACTGGAACCGGACCAATCCCAGTTGACCCGACGCTACACCGAACGGGCAGTCGCTTTCATTGAATCCAACCGCGACACTCCCTTCTTTCTTTACCTCCCACACACATTTCCGCATGTCCCGCTCTTTGCTTCTGAAGCATTTGTCGGAAAATCCAACGCCGGATTATACGGGGACGTGATCATGGAAATCGACTGGTCGGTAGGCCAAATCATGGATGCACTTGAGCGCCTGGACCTAATGGAGAATACGCTCATCATCTTTTCCTCGGACAATGGTCCATGGCTGGTGAAGGGGGATCACAGTGGACGTACCGGCCCATTGCGCGAAGGGAAGGGAACTACATTTGAGGGAGGACATCGCGTGCCTCTGCTTATGTTCTGGCCCGGTATGATTGCGCCGGGAGTCACGAATGCAATGGTTTCTGCTATGGACATTATGCCAACCGTAGCTGAGATTACCGGGGCCGCACCTGGGCCGTTTCCATTTGACGGTAAATCCCTGGTGAACGTCACCACTGGCGGTGCCTCGCCACACGATGCACTATTCTTCTACCAAGGATATCAGCTCCATGCTGTCCGCTCCGGCCGATGGAAATTACATGTGCCCCACCACTACCGCAGCATTCATGGTGCGGTACTTTCCACACCGACTTTCCAGGGCGCCTATCGAAGGGACTCCATTGGACTATCTCTATTTGATCTGGAGTCAGATATCGGGGAAACTCTCAATCTTGCAGACACGCACCCGGAAATCGTTGATCGATTGCTTGGATATGTAGATAGAATGCGAAACGATCTGGGCGATGCACTCACCGGTTCGGAGGGACCTAATCGTCGCCCACCTCATCTGCTAGAGTAACATCTTCCTCCCCTCCAAAATACCGTGTATGACAGTGCAACGATCAACGCGGCCCGCACCCTGTTATTTTTCCTGCTTTATCACTCTCATCGCTGGGCCGTGGGGATCTCCCAGTAAAAATTTGCAAAGCTGTAATACGATCTCTTGGGTGACAATCTCTGCAGATAGAGCGCCAGTTCCCGCAAATGATAGTCCCCCCACATTACACTTTCTCCATAGGGAATATTTGCTCCTTCTGGAACATAATCCCAACGGCGTGGCCAATGGTATACGCTGTGCAAAAGCAGGCCCTCGTGTGCTGGATCCAGACTCAGGTATGGTTCATCCAAAAGCGTCAAGGCAATCTTGCGCCCGGCTATGGTATATTTTTTGCCTGCCTTGCCCATTATTCTTCCAAGACGCATCAACCCTTGAGCTGCAATAGCCGCGGCTGAACTGTCAACGGGCTCCTTATCATTGAACGGATCCGCATCGCGCTCAGACCAATTGCTTAAATCTTTCAAGCCCGGTGCGCCCGTATCCCAGTAGGGTACGCCGCATTTAGGTGTGCTCTCTATATAGTAATCAGCTGCATCCAGCAACGTCATTCTGATTTCAGCTTCTGCCTCTCTGTACGGGCGTGTAGCACGTCTGGGCAGCATCTCGAGATATTCAAGAATTTCAGCACATCCCAAAATTATCCACGCCAAACCGCGCGTCCACGTGCTGAATGGTGAGTACCCCTGCTGCGTACTCGGACATCGATATGTACCTGTACGCACATTGAAGATTGCCTCATGAGCAACCCGACCTCGAACATCGTACCCATCTGCTTTGTCATCCTCACCACGAAAAACAATATACTTACAGGTCGTACGTGCATGGCTCACCAGCCGATGCAGCAGGCTGTACTTCCCATCCTGTTCGTCCCGTAATGCACCTCCCAGCGAGTGTGCAATAGCTAGCGCCCGAAGTGAGCGAATCGTATCGGCAAAAAGAGAATGTGGCCCGTTAAAGGAGTGAATATACCCGTACCCTCCTCCGAGCTCAGTCCAGCGGTGCGCCTGAACACTCCCACTTGTTAGCAGGGCCTGCACGTAGCAGTTGCGCTCCCATTCGTTGTACTCAACAAAGTGCTCATCCATGAGTCGAAGTAGCGCTCCGTAAGTACTCGAGACTGTAAACCCGTGATCATGAACACCAAAGTGCGCCAGATGATGCTGCATGCGCTCTATTGTATTGCTTCGCCCCCATTCAAACAATATACTCGAGTCTTCCGCCTCAGCCTGCAGAAGCATTGAGCCTATCTGGAAACCGCGCGTCCAATCCGTCCAATCTTGAGAAGTGTAACGTCCATTCCTGGTGTACACCAACGCTTCGTCCTCGGACACGGCTAGCCTTTCCTCAATCGCTATCAATTTTTCTCCTGAAACCTCCCACATGCGTGCGATGGGTTTCTCGAAAACCCCCAACGGAATGAACTCGCTCGTATCAATCATCAATATTTATTGTCCGGCAAAAGAATGCATTGCCTGCCTGTAAACCGAAAAAGTGCGTGTGTGCCTGTCATACGCGCGGATCTGAACTTCTAAGTTACGATCGCCTGTCTCAATGAGGTTCCAGGAGTTCATCTCTTTCTGCGGTGCGCGCCACCGGTCGGAGGTGGCTGTCCCCGCAATGGAAACGACCAACTCATTTCCTCCCTCAGTACACACCTCCACATACGCACAATGCCCGTGCCCCGCACAGACAACCGTAACGCCAGCTTCTGCAGCCGCAGCAAACAGTTTATCCCCGCCGCGAGCCAAATCCAGTTTCTCGGATGCTTTGAGTGCGGCAAGCGGATGATGAACCGCCAATACCTTGAATGTGTTCGGCGGCTGCTCTGAAAAAAAACTCTGTACTCTCTTGACTTGCTCGGCTGTGCAACGTCCCCCCTTTACCGTAAATCCGAATGCGGTATTGAGTCCCAACACCGCCAAACCCTGAACGGTGATTGACTGCTCCAGCTGCCTGGCAAGCTGCCGTTTGTATCGGCGTAATGGGGCAAGCATGCGCAAATCCGGGCGATGCCACCACGCGTGCACATCATGATTCCCGGGAACCACGATGTATGGTTGGGGAAGTGCCTTCAGGAACTCACGTGCAGCTTTGAACTCGCCCCTTCTTGCCCGCTGGGTCAGATCACCTGTAATCAGAATCGCGTCACATCCATGCACGCGAATATCTTCAATCAGATCTTCTTGTACATGAGGGAAAGCAATCCGGCCAAAGTGAGGATCACTTACATGTGCCAGCCGCATAAGGACCTGGTTGGATTACAAAAACAGCGCAGCGCTTGGATCGAAGTAATCAAACGGAATAGATCTTTCCAGCAACCGCCTGAAGACCCTGCCCCCTTTCTGTGATGGTCATTATACCCGATCTATGATCCCGGACTCTAAAATCAAGTCGCCAAGGCCTGTTCCAAGAACAGGCTGATTGGGTTTTCCAGCAATTCTTTGACTGTGGCAAAAAACCGTGCTCCTACTGCTCCGTCCACCGCGCGATGGTCACACGATAACGTGAGCTTCATTCGCTTACCCGGGACAACTACGCCGTCCTGCACGACTGGTGTATCGCGAATCGTACCGATAGCCAGAATACAGGCATTCGGAGGATTGATGATTGCGGTAAATGATTCGATACCAAACATGCCCAGATTACTGGTAGTAAACGTTGACCCTTCCATTTCTTCCGGGGTCAGTTTCCGGTCACGTGCACGTGCTGCCAGTTCCTGGGTCTCCTGAGCTATAGCTGCCACGCTCTTTAGATGAGCATCCCGCACCACGGGCGTGACCAATCCATCTTCTATGGCCACGGCTACCCCCACATCTACGTAATTGTACCTGCGAATCACACCCTCATCTGCCGCATATGTTACATTCACATCTGGATGTTGTACCAGGGCAGTTGCACTGGCCTTTGTGACAAAGTCATTAAAGGAAACCTTGGGGCGACCAGATTTTTCCAGATATTCATTCACTGCAGTTCGGTGAGCAATAAGCGCAGTCACATTTACGTCTACATTCAGATAGAAATGTGGAGAGGTGTACTTGCTCTCAGCTAAACGGCGCGCGATTGCTTTACGCATTTGGGAGATCCGAACCGCTTCAAAGCCACGATCAGCACCCGTGGGTACTGGAAGCCGAGGCCTTGACATTTGCGCTTCTACATCCCGTTTAATAATACGCCCTCCCGGGCCGGATCCTGTCAAATTAGTCAGTTGAAGTCCATGGTCAGCCGCCATCCGCTTAGCAAGTGGCGAAGCCTTGACCCGCCCAGTGAAGGTCGCCGCGGAAGCAACAACGTTTGCCGGGGCTGGGGGCGTTTTTTCCGTCGGGGTTTCAACAGGCGCAGGATGTGGTGTGTCATCGTCAGCCGTATGCGACGACAGTAATTCTGATACATCCTCGCCGGCCTCGCCCAGAACAGCAATGAGCCCTCCTATCGGCAGGGCATCACCAGCCTGAGCAACTTTCTTGAGTAGGATGCCATCATCATATGCCTCTACATCCATCGTTGCCTTGTCCGTCTCCACCTGCGCAATCACATCACCGGCAGCAATTTTATCTCCTTCCTCAACGGACCACTCAATCAGGACACCCTCTTCCATGGTGTCCGTCATCTTCGGCATTTCTATTGCAATCGGCATGGTAAATACCACTTAGAATACGGTCAGTCAAGATACATCACTGCGCGGCAGGCCCGGTATACATCCTCGGCACTCGGCAGATAGTACTCCATCAGATTTTTAGCATACGGGGCCGGAGTATCTTTGGCAGTGATTCGGTGAACCGGTGCATCAAGGTAATCAAAGGCCCGTGCCTGAATCTGGAAAGCGATCTCCGAGGAGACACTTGCAAATGGATTACTCTCATCCACCACTACGCACCGGTTGGTCTTCTTCACGGACGCGATCACCGTATCCCAGTCAAACGGGCGAATAGTACGCGGATCAATAACTTCCGCGGCATAACCGTCTGCTTCAAGCATTTCGGCGGCTTCCAGTGCACGCCAATAGCTCTTGTTATGGCCTATAATGGTTACCGCGTCACCTTCACGTGCGATCCGAGCCTTACCAATCGGAATGATATAGTCCTCCGCTTCCGACACTTGGCCACGCATGCCGTACATGAACTCACTCTCCAGAAAAACTACCGGATCATTGTCCCGGATTGCCGATTTGAGCAGCCCCTTGGCATCATCGGGGTTTGACACAGAAATCACCTTCAGTCCCGGGAAGCAGCTGTAAAGCGACTCAACCGAGGTGTTGTGTGTCGCTGCCAACTGCCCCGCCGCACCATTCGGTCCGCGGAACACTATCGGAAACGAAAACTGCCCACCCGACATGTAGCGGATCTTCGCTGCATTATTGACAATCTGATCAATAGCTACAAAGGCGAAGTTCCAGGTCATGAACTCAATGATCGGCCGAAGCCCATTCATCGCGGCGCCAAGCCCCAGACCGGCAAAGCCATTCTCGCTGATCGGCGTATCAATCACTCGTTGATCGCCAAATCGGTCACGCATACCTTCACTGACCTTGTAAGCACCATTATACTCGGCCACCTCCTCACCCATGAGGAATATATTCTCGTCGCGATCCATTTCTTCCACCATCGCAGCACGGATGGCCTCCCGAAGTTGCAATTCTGCCATAGCTTCAATCAAGTCAGAAAAGGAAAGTCTTCTTGTGTGTAGACATGATCATATATGTCCTCAAGTGGCGGGAACGGGCTTTCATCCGCAAAGGTAACGGATGCAGCCACTTCGGCCTTCACCTCCATATCCAGAACATCGAGCGCCTCATTGCTCATGAGGTTTTCCTGTATGATGTAACTCTTCAAGCGAAGGATTGGGTCTTCATTCTTCTTGGCTTCCAATTCTTCCTTTGTCCGGTACTTTCCGGGATCACTCATGGAATGCCCCCTGTAGCGGTAGGTCCGGATTTCCACAAGCGATGGCTGGCCCTCGCGCGCCATGTCTACGTGATCACGCATGGCCTGACAGACACTGAACACATCCATCCCGTCCACCAATGAACCCGGCATAGCATAAGAAACACACTGCTTGAAAAGATCTGTCTCGGCAGTGGCGCGATCAACCGCAGTGCCCATTGCATATTGATTGTTTTCAATCACATAAACAACCGGAAGCCCATACAACGAAGCTAGATTCAGTGTTTCATGAAAAGAACCCTGCCACACCGCACCATCACCCAAATAACATATACATACACCCCCATCGCTCTTGTACATATGCGCAAAAGCAATGCCCGCAGCTACAGGAATGTGTGCACCAACAATACCGTGCCCTCCAAACATGCCCTTCTCCTTGCTGAAAAAATGCATTGACCCCCCTTTGCCCTTGGAGCAGCCGTCCACCCGCCCAAACAGTTCGGCCATGCATTCGTTGGAGGTCATCCCGAGTGCCAGTGCGAGACCGTGGTCACGATACGCCGTGATCGCTGAATCTAATCCGGGCTTGATCGCATAGGCCGACCCGGTTGAAATGGCCTCTTGACCGATATACAAGTGTAGAAAACCACCAATCTTTTGTCTGCCATACATCTGAGCAGAACGCTCCTCGAATCGCCGTTGCAACAGCATATTTCGATAAATATCACCAACCTCTTCCACACTGAGCCCTAAACTCTCATGGGAAAATCTATCTCCTGGATAGTGCCGGAAGGTGAGCTTAGCCTCAATCGTGTCGTAAGATGCATCCGGCTGGCCGTTTTGGGTTGCCACTTCTTGTGCCTTCAAAGACATATCACCGGGATGTTTGGAATATCATGTGCTCAAAATACAAGTACAGCCCGTATGTACCCTTCTAAGGCGCTTGTGATCCCCAAATTTCAGCAACCGCAGGTTCTGTCCTGAGATTCATGGGTAAAGCTCTCGTCATTATCCCGACGTACAACGAAGCTAAAAATGTGGCTCTCGCGCTGAAGCGCGTGATGGAACAACCTTCCAACCTGAACGCGCTGGTCGTGGATGATGGATCGCCGGATGGCACGGCAAATATTGTTCGCCAGACACAACTGGAATACCCCGGACGAATCAAGCTGCTAGAACGTTCAGGGAAATTGGGCTTGGGGACCGCCTACTTGGCCGGTTTTGCGCATGCACTTAAAAACGAGTACCAGATTATCTGTGAGATGGATGCTGATCTCTCGCATAACCCGGATGACCTGCCGCGACTGATCAAAGCCATTACGACCGATCAATGTGACCTTGCTATTGGATCCAGGTATGTTCATGGTGTTCGTGTTGTGGATTGGCCGCTCGGTCGACTCATACTCAGTTATGGCGCTGGATGGTACACACGAATCGTGACACGCCTTCCGGTCCGTGATGTTACCGCTGGCTTTGTGGCCTACCACCGTCGTGTCCTGGAGTCTGTGAACCTGCAGGCAATCCGTAGCAACGGATATTCCTTTCAGGTAGAAATGAAATACCGTGCATGGAAGAAAGGCTTTCGCCTCTCCGAAATCCCTATTGTCTTTACCGAACGCACAGAAGGCCAAAGCAAGATGAGCCGGGATATCGTTCGTGAAGCTGCTTTCAAGGTCTGGGAATTGCGTTTTCGTTCTCTCTTCGGAAAGCTCTGATGCGGTCCGATGAGATATTCTTTGCATAACTTTCGTGCCACCTAACAATTTATTCAACTGATGCCCTATACACATCTGTCTTTGCCCAAATCGGGAAACCCGATTCAATTTTCTGGTGGTACACTGCAGGTACCCCATGAACCCATCATTCCGTTCATTGAAGGGGACGGGATCGGACCGGATATCTGGTCTGCCGCCCGCCATGTACTCGACCATGCTGTCTCACATGCGTACGGCGATCAGCGCAAAATCCACTGGTTTGAAATCTATGCCGGAGACAAAGCTCATAAAAAATTTAACGAGTGGCTCCCCGAGGATACGCTGCAAGCCATTCGAGACTACCGGATTGCTATCAAGGGACCGTTAACGACTCCGGTCGGTGGGGGAATTCGCAGCCTGAATGTCGCCCTGCGGCAAAAACTTGACCTTTACGCCTGCGTTCGGCCTACACGCTACTTCTCCGGTGTTCCCTCTCCAGTGCGGAACCCTGAGTATGTTGACATGATCATTTTCCGCGAGAACGCCGAAGACATTTATGCAGGTATTGAATTTGAGCGCGGAACCGAAGACACGCAACAATTCCAGAAACTATTCAGCGAGGCCTTTCCTCAACGTTTCTCCAAAATCCGTTTTCCAGAAAGCAGCGGGATCGGGATTAAGCCTGTTTCGGAAGAAGGTACCGAACGTATCGTTCGTGCTGCGATCCAGTACGCGCTTGCTGAGCGCAAGCCCAGTGTAACACTGGTGCATAAGGGCAACATCATGAAATATACCGAGGGTGCATTTCGTGACTGGGGATATAAAGTTGCTGCAGAGCAATTCGGTGCAAAACCATTGGATGGCGGCCCCTGGCATGTACTTAACCAGAACGGACACGAGATAATCATCAAGGATGTGATCGCGGATGCTTTCCTACAACAGGTCCTGACCCGACCCAGAGAATACAGCGTGATTGCAACCATGAACCTCAACGGAGACTACATCTCAGACGCGCTTGCGGCCCAAGTTGGAGGGATTGGAATTGCTCCCGGAGCCAACATCAACTACGATACGGGGCTCGCCCTGTTTGAAGCGACCCACGGTACTGCCCCCAAGTACGCTGGTTTGGACAAAGTCAACCCGAGTTCCGTACTGCTTTCGGGAGAAATGATGCTACGGCACATGGGATGGAAAGAGGCCGCAGATTCTATCATTAATGCGGTCGAAAAGACGATTGGCCAGAAACGCGTCACTTATGACTTTCACCGTCTGATGGAAGGAGCAACCTTGCTAAGCTGCAGCCAATTCGGTCAGGCACTGGTTGAGAATCTGGGAAAATAGGCGGAGCGTAGCAAAACTTGCCGTGGCCGTGCTACAATCACTGTGCCCAAAAGTAAGCCTAATGGGCGGAGCACGCTGTGAATCAGTTCAGTTGAACGAAGACGTACCTGCGCAACAGTCGCATACATCCGTCCCTTATAGGACTAGCCCGGCATGTTGGCGATCCCTGCAGGTCCCTTCTGAATCAACAAATTGAGCCAGCAACTTCCAACGCGGCGAAAACAACGGAATTGAACGGCTACCAACCGCGACCACTGTACGTATTGAGCTTTGCAGGATACTCCACTTCTCCTCCAATTCTTTATAGAAGGGTATGCTCCGCAAACAAAATGAGCGTGATGGCAACATCACATGAGCACGCCACTCTACTTATCGCCTCCGTCAAATATGTTTTTCTTCCGGAGTCTGTTTCATTCCATCGCGTATACAACTACGGTTGTATCCGAAGCAATCCCATATATGCGCTGATTTAACAGATAAGGCCTCTTAATCTGACCAATGCGAAATGAGTGCTCATAGTCGCCAGTTTTGGCATCATACACATCAACGGCTCCGTCTAATTCCGAATCTCTGTCTGATTCCGAACCTGGGATCATGACGTAAATTTTGCCCTCTTCTGCGCTTACCTCTCCATGAACGCGTTCCCCTTCTGTACGATATCCCTGCGTACCAGCTATTTCAACAGTTTTCCATTCAGGCAAGCGAACTTTTCCCCAGTCGGGTGTACCTCGGGCGTATTCAACGGTCCCATCTGACTTGTACTGCACGAGAATCGGGAGCATTCTAGGCACGTAGATGAGATTCGTCTCAAATGTTGCTAGCATGCCGAGTAGTCCACTCATGCTAGGTAGTCCGTGAAGCCCTTTTGGCGTGACACCGAATCCCACAACGTCTGGTCCTTTTTTAGACTCAAACATATGAGACATCCCCTCCACCATCGCATAAGATCGACCATCCGATGTGAAACGATATCTTATTGGAGCAAAGTCGAGGTTCTCCGATCGCAGATAAGTCCCGTCAGATCTAAAATAGAGCACCCTTCGCGCCTGATTATCAACCACATAGACGGCCGAGTCACCGATAACCCCCATATCCAAAATTCTCCTGAATTCTCCTGGCCCCGAACCTACAACTCCACCATAAGCCGCCATGTATTGACCAGTGGAGTTGAAGCCGTATATCGTTGAAGCATAGAAGTCAACAACATATATGTTGCCTTCACGGTCTGCCCTAACTGTACCCGGAGTAAGAATCAACTCACCGACATCTGATTCGTCCGGCAGCCGAAATAACTCGCGCAGCTCCACCTCAGTCCACACGCGCTCTTCCGTATCCTGGAGCTCAATGCCTGATAGAGATAACACTTCCAGAGAGTGTGTATTTGAATCTGAAGAACACCCAACTCCGACGAAAAGGAGCACTAACGTGATCAGTAAAACAGTTAGCCGATTCAGGCAGGTCAGCTTATACAACACAGTCATTTTGAGTCTGGATGTTCTTGTTCGTAAGCCACCCCAAGTATACGCACTAAAGTTGCCACTCCCCCTGCCCTTGACACGGCCTGACGCGAAAAATACTGTCTTCTCGCGCTCCTCGTTCAAAAAACCTATCCACCGATTCTGTACAGTAGCCAGTCTGTCCAACTCTACAACAGATGGAACTCCATAGATTGTTGAGGCGGAAAGGATGATCCGACTATAGTATCCACTTTGTACATGGACTCTCTGCCATTTGCAGTGTCCAACGACATTTAAGAAATGCAGTCGGCGGCTTCAAATTCTAATCGTAGCCAGACAAGGGGGAACGTACCGATGCATACTGTGATCGTGTCAGGATCACTGGAAGTTCTCCGCGTCGATGCGCAGACGGCTTTACTTCGGTCAGCGTCTCGAACTTGTTTGGCCGACGCTTAGACCCGAAGAGAACCAGCAGCTGCGAGCACTCCTCGGCCCGGCAATCGAGGCCGATGGGAGATCGAGCGGCTGCCCGGTTTACATGTCGGATAGAGTCAGCGCAAGATCCGGATAGTCTGTGATGAGACCGTCTACCCCCATCGCCATGATTCGCTTCATATCCGAGACCTCATTTACGGTCCAGGGTATGATACGCATTCCGAGGTCGTGCGCAGCTTGCACCAGTGATTCATCAACTATCCGGTAATTGGGCGAAAAAACCTGGGGAGTGAACTCCAGCCGGTCGAGCAGTGCCGGCAGATCCGTGTCTGAATGCACAAGCACTGCAAGCTCCCAGTCCGCGCTGATTCTGTGCGCGGCCTGGAGCGAACGAAGGTCAAACGACTGGATTGTTGTTCGGCCAATGATACCTGTGCGGACTACTACCTCGTGCACAAGCCGCGCGAACACCGGCGGAGGCGGCGAATAGATGTCGTCCCATTCCTCGCGTGACTTGATTTCAATGTTGTAGCGAAGCGGGTTCATGCCGCGCTCCGCCGCGTGAGACTCAACGGCGTTGATCATCTCCGAAAGTCGTGGCTTTACAGCGGCCTGCTTTTCCTGACGCGGAAAGCCGGGGTGCCCGCGCTTGCCACAGTCGTACTGGGCCACGGCTTCATAGGACATTCTGAAGATGTTGTAGCTCTCGCCATCGGTTATGGCACGGCCGTCTGTGTCGCTGCAGATCGTCTCCAGCATCCAGGGTTCGTGAGATACAACAACCGTAGAGTCACCGGCGACAACTACATCTATCTCAAGCGTGGAGACGCCGAGATCTACCGCGTGCAGGAAGCCGGCAGTGGAATTTTCTGGCAAAAGGCCCCGGGCACCTCTGTGTCCCTGAATGTCGAAGGTCTGTCCTGCTGCGACCTGGAATACGAAGATCAATATGACGGCCATAGGCATGGAAAACACAGTGCTATATCCAAAACAACGCGGCGCCATGTCTAAAGGATCCTGCGCCTTCCTTGCAGAACAGGAGCGCTTCGCTTGAGGGTGCTGGGCGGTAGCGTCAGCGTCACGGGCGAACGGCACTGTGCAGTGCAAGGTGCCGGTTGGAACCGCATTGTGAATCAGGTCCACGTAACTGCACCCGAGGCGATTAGTCCAGTGGGCTATTCGTGGCTCGGCGGCTTGGCTTGGCTCATGGGTTGCCGATTAGTCGTACATGACTGTTTGAGCGAATGATTCCGACCTCGATCGCCAGGTTGTGCCCCGGCGCATGGAGGGTGATTGGCTGACCATCCTGGCCTCGATTGCCCCAAGAAGTAAGAACGCGAAAAACGGAAATGCCGCGACGACGCTTGAACATTTAACCTAATTTGTCACACCCGACCTGCCAAAATAACAGATAAAATGACGGCAAGGTTCGTGGATAAGAGCTCATTATGCGAGTTTTTTAGTGCACAAGGCAGCCCTAGCGTTCCAATCGTAGACTAAACTCGGTCTCTAAAACGTTTTCGTGCGCACACGCCTTCTTGGCACAGCATTTGCCAGGATGCGTAAAAGCGGCTTTTGATCCAACTTGTCACATGATCGAGGTTAGAAATCTCAGCAAATCGTATGGCCCTGTTCAGGCCGTGCGCTCAATATCCTTTCAAGTGAACCAAGGGGAAGTGGTTGGTTTTCTGGGTCCGAACGGCGCTGGAAAAACCACAACCATGAAAGTAATGACCGGTTACCTCCCTCCCAATGAGGGAACTGTCTTTGTTGATGGCATGGACATCCGCGAAAACACACTTGAAGTGCGTCAGCAAATTGGCTATCTGCCCGAGAGCACGCCACTCTACTCGGATATGGTCACCTACGATTATCTGGAATTCGTTGCTGCAATGCGCGGCGTTCAGAAAGATGATCGTGCCGACCGTATCGCAGAAATGACACACGCATGCGGTCTGCAGGAAGTCCTCTCAAAGCGTGTAGATACATTATCCAAGGGCTTTCGACAACGTGTAGGCCTCGCGCAGGCTATGATTCATAACCCGCCAATCCTGATTCTGGACGAGCCAACAAGTGGACTAGATCCCAACCAGATTGTGGAAATTCGCGAACTTATTCGAACCATCGGGAAGGAGCGGACAGTCGTACTTTCGACACACATCCTACCCGAAGTACAGGCATCCTGTGACCGTGTTATCATCATCGACAACGGTGTACTGGTGGCCGACGGGACCCCCGAAGAACTCCAAACAAATCTCTCGGCGGGCGAGCATGTCTCAGTTACACTGATGGATGATGAGGAAGATGTTGCAGGGGTGCTCGGTGCCTGGGATATGGCCGAAGTTGTGGAGCACGGCACAAGTTCCAATGGAGAAGCATACTTCAACCTGAATTCCACGAGCGATATTCGAGCCGATCTGTTCCGGTTGGCGGTCAACAATGGATGGACGCTCACCGGCCTCTCCAGGAGACATGAGAACCTGGAAGATGTTTTCCGTCAGTTGACCGGCGGGTGAACACCGACGAGATCTACTTCCAAGTACGACGTTTTAATTATCAATAATGAACCAAACCTGGACTCTCACGAAGCGTGAATTAAGGGCCTATTTTGACGGGCCCGCAGCATACGTTGTGTTGTGCGTATTCCTGGCCATCACCGGATGGTTTTTCGGCAACGCCCTGTTCTTGCAGAATGTGGCCTCACTTCACTCTGTATTTTCGATTATTCCCTTCATATTCCTCTTCTTCATGCCGGCCTTGACAATGTCGTCATTTGCCGAAGAGCGCCGTGCAGGAACATTAGAATTGCTACTGACACTACCCATACGTGACTGGCAGGTCATTCTAGGTAAACTTCTCTCGGTAGCGCTCCTGTTGCTATTGGCTATCGCACTAACCTTTGTATACGCGCTCACACTGGCCATACTCGGCGACCTGGATTTAGGCGGAACTGTCGGGGGATACCTGGGGCTCTTTCTGTTGGGCACCACCTACGGTGCTATCGGTATTTGGGCCAGCAGTTTGACCCGCAATCAGATCGTTGCATTCATCTTGGGGTTTGCGATCATATTCGTCCTGTTTCTGCTCGACAAAATCACAGATTTTGTGCCCGGTCAACTAGGAGTAATCATGCAATACCTAGGAGCAGATTATCACTTCCAGAACCTTATGCGTGGTGTCATTGATACGCGGGACGTTCTGTACTACGTGTCTCTAACAGGATTTGCTTTCCTACTGACAACATACACCTTGGCCAAGCGGCCTGAATAGATTGAGACTGCTGAGTCATGAAACGAGATTTTTCTTCACAGACTACACTATTACTTGCCGCTGCAATCCTGGTAGTGGTAAACCTGATCGGCCTGAATCTCTTCGGACGCCTGGATCTGACAGATGATCGCGTGTACTCGCTCTCGCGTGCATCCAGAGATATCGTTGAAAATCTGGAAGATCCGGTCACGATTAAAGCCTACTTCAGTGCAGACCTGCCTGCTCAATTCGCATCGAATCGGCGATTTCTCAGAGATAAGCTGAATGACTACCGTGCTTACGGCGGACAGAATGTGGCATACGAATTCATTGATCCGGGAGAGGATGAAGAGGTTCGTGGAGAAGCAACCCGCCTGGGTATACCACCTGTACAGATTCAGGTCATCGAAAGTGACAACGTACAGCTAAAAAACGCCTATATGGGCGTAGCTATCGAGTATGAAAACAACCGTGAGTCAATTCCGGTGATTCAGGATCTTTCGAGGCTCGAGTACGATCTGACCAGTGCCATTCGGCGACTGACGCGGTCGGAAAAACCGACAGCTGGATTCTGGACGGACCACGGAGAGCCTGATCTGATGCAGAATATGCCACGACTGCAACAGAACCTTGCGACTAATTACGATGTGCAATCGGTAACAGGATTGGACCTGCAAGGGGAAGACCGGCCTGATGTACTGGTCATCGTCGCACCAACAGATACGATCCCCGAACCTGACCTGCGGGCACTCGACAGTTATATCATGGAAGGCGGGCGCGTTGGATTTCTGCTCAATCGTGTAGCCGCCAACTTACAAGCCGGACAGGCAATTGAACTCAATATTGGTATCGAACCACTCCTTGCCAATTACGGCATCGTGCTTACACCTAACCTCATTATGGATGAGCAAAGTTCCGTTGTCACCGTGCAACAGCGCCAGGGCTTCTTTAATATTGCGCAGCAAATACAGTATCCGCTCTTCCCGGTTGCTTCTCGTTTCAACACAGAAAACCAGATGGTCAATCGTCTGCAAGATCTCATGTTTTACTTTGTGAGCTCTGTAGATACAAGTGCAGTGCTGCCAAGTGGTGTGACGCGCGAGCCACTCATATATTCATCCCCACAGAGCGGCATGCAACAAGGATTCTTTATGTTGCAGCCAACACAGACCACCGCAACATTAGCCGGCGGACCTTACCTGCTGGGGGCCGCCTATACTGGTAGTTTTCCCAGTGCTTACGAACCTGGACGCACCGGAATGCCCACGCGTCTAGTCGTTGTCGGAGACGGCGACTTTGTAAACGAATCACTCATTCCCCCACAGGGAGGTAATGCCCAGTTTGGATTGAACTTGGTGGACTGGCTCGCCCAGGATGATGCACTCCTGAGCATTCGTTCAAAATCTATCGAACCACGCGCACTCCGGGATATCTCTGAAGACACACGGCCGCTCATCAAATATGCCAACATGCTTGGACCCTTGCTGATCGTGGTCATTTTCGGAATTGCGCGCTGGCGCAAGCGGCGTGCAAGACAAATCGTAGTATTGAAGTAACCTGACTCATGCGGCAAAAGCAAACTCTTGTGCTCGGCGGCACACTGGTTGTGCTCCTGGTTATTGCCTGGGCCTCCGGTGTATTTGATCGGAATCCGAGCAACGTTGATGTACCCGAACTTGATCTCCCAACCAGTGAAATCACACATATCTCCGTCACACTACCCGATGCGACAATCACACTGGAAAAACAGGGCCTGCAATGGTTCATGCGCGAACCTGTGGATATGCCAGCCGACTCGGCAACCGTCGTACGCCTACTGAACGAGCTGGAAAGTTTGTCGCTCAACAACCGAGCAACCAGCAACCCTGATCGCTACGGCATCTACGGCATAGATTCAACCGCTACCACCGTAAACCTGACATGGCCCGACGGTGCCGAGAACCTTGTGATTTCCAGACAGGGTCGGGATTATATGTCGATTTACGTCAAAATCGGAGACGGTCCCAATGTGTATTCAACGAAAGGAAGAGTAACCGTGAGCCAGGACCTTGACCGGTGGCGAGACCGCCAGATTCTTGATCTTGGAATTGGCACCGTGGTGTCGGCGCGGGTGACGCGCCCGGACGACAGTTACGAAGTATCCCTTAATAATGGGGTTTGGATGGTAGATGGCCAACCGGGGGACAGCCTGCAGGTAACCAACTGGATTCGACGGTTCACCCCACTGAGTGGAGATGGGTTCTTCGATGATATTCCAGTGCAGATACTGACGGACGCCAGCTATCGTATCGATTTTTCAACCAGCACGAACACGACCTCGTCTGTCCAGGCAATGCCCGCCGAGTCTGCGATAGCTATCACATCCGGCGGCAGTCAATTTACCTATAGGGTCTACGAGAGTCGATTGACCCAACTTTTCCCTGACCCATCGTCATTGACTGGAGAGTAACTGACAATACACTAATGGCAGAAACCGCACAATCACAACAATTTGAATACAAGGCCGAGATGCAGCAGTTGCTGCATCTCATCGTTAATTCGCTTTACACCAATCAGGAGATTTTCTTGCGAGAACTAATCTCCAATGCATCGGATGCACTCAACAAGGCCCGCATTCGTCAGCTGACTGATCATTCCGAAGGTGACAAAGAAACCCTCCAGATTACTATCACTGTGGACGAGGAGGCCAACACCCTGTCCATAGAGGACACCGGGATAGGTATGACGCACGACGATCTGATCAACCGATTGGGAACCGTTGCAAGCAGTGGTACGCTGGCCTTTATTGAGGAGCAGAAAGCAGCCGGCAAAAAGGTTGATGCCAACATGATCGGAAAGTTTGGCGTGGGCTTCTATTCTGCTTTCATGGTAGCCGATAAAATAGATATCGAAACGCTGCATGCTAGCGAAGAAGCCGAATCATTGAGCTGGAGCAGCGACGGTGCAGGTACCTATACAATTAGTCCGGGCACACGTAGTGAGCATGGGACCAGTATTAAATTGCACTTAAAGGAGGACGCCAAAGATTTCGCAACGGAGCTTCGCGTACGGTCAATAATTCGGAAATACTCAAATTTTGTGGACTTCCCAATCATCCTGGGCTCCGAACAGGCGAATACCATCAAGGCGCTCTGGCGAAAACGCAAGGATGACATCACGGATGAAGAGCGCAGCGAGTTTTACAAGTTCCTGACGGGTGATTACTCGGAACCTATTGGGCATTTACACCTACAGATTGAGGGACTGATTTCGTTTGATGCACTCCTTTTCATCCCCTCACAGCCCTCGACGCCCTTCTTCCAGGAAGAGAATCGACGCGGACTTCACCTTTACTCCTCAGGGGTATTCGTGCGAGACGATGCTCAGGAGTTGTTGCCGGATTACCTACAGTTCATAAAAGGGGTAGTGGACACGGATGACCTTCCACTTAATGTGTCCAGAGAGGTTACCCAGAACAGTCCTGCCGCCCAGCGAATCCGCTCTACCCTCACCAACAAGATTCTCGGCCTTCTAAAGGACTGGACCACAGAGAATGAGGAGCTTTACTACAAGTTTTTTGGCAACTTTGGGGGAATACTCAAAGCTGGATTCTGGAGCGACTACGCCCGACGCGATGAGCTCCTGGAGCTCATGCGCTACTATTCAACCCACTCAGACGGCAGGAGCTTAACAGCACTCAAGGACTACGTTGAGCGCATGCCGGAGGATCAGGAAAACATTTACTACCTCTTGTCCGATTCCCTCGAATCCGCCCGCACCAGTCCTCATCTCGAGGTATTCGCTCGCAAGGGAATTGAAGTATTACTCCTTCCAGACCCCGTTGATACACTAACGCTGCCAAACATGGAGGACTTTGATGGAAAGTCTTTCAAGAGTATCACCGGGACGGATCTTGGTCTTGGTGATGATTCTGAAGAGGTCTCACTGCCCGATGATGATACCGATACCCTCCTCAAGCTCTTTCGCGTTCAGTTAGGTGAACGGATACAGGATGTGGCTGCATCCAAACGCCTAGTGGATTCTGCTGCGACACTGGTGACAGCCAAAGATGGAATGGATCCGCAGATGGAGCGCATGATGAAATCCATGAACCCGGACTACGAGGGAGCAAAAAAGGTCCTGGAAGTCAATGTAGAGCACCCACTCATGAAAAATATTCTGGTGCTGAATTCCGAGAAAGAACAAAGCAGCCTGGTTGAGGAAGCCATCGAACAAGTGTACGAAGGAGCACTCTTGATGGATGGTAACCTGTCAGAACCTTCTGCATTCGTTGCACGCATGACACGCATTCTCGTGGATGCAACCAACACCAACTGATTGGGGGATCTATCAATGACTTGGGGTGCGCCAGTTTATCCCGACCTGAGTCCGGGAATCATTCTGGCGGTTGCGATGGTGGTGGCTACCGGCTGTGCCACCTCTGATTCGCCATTGCGGAACACCGTTGAGTCGCCTCTTGCACCATTCGGTGACCTATTCGCTTCCCCGGACACGATTCGCCTGGACTCAGAGGTTGTGGTCGGAATTGTCAACTTCCTGGATGTGAGCCAGGATGGAGATTTGCTGGTCGTCGATAGAATCTCAAAGAGCACGCATCATTTTTCGGCTTCCGGGAAACACATTCAGACGTACTTAATCGGTACCTGTCAGCCCGATCACACCGACGATGACGTGTGGCTTGCGCGGTTTATAGGCGGCGGGAGAGTTATGCTTTTGGGTGGTGATGGGTCGGTGGCAGTCATGGACGAGTCAGGTGGTTGCGCCGCGACCGAATTTCGCCGCCCCGTTGGCATAGAGGGAGCTTGCGCAATTGGGGACTCCGTTTTCATGCAGCCAAGGTATGCACCGTTCCTCAAGCCCGAGGTCTATGCTGTAACACGCGACTTGGAGATGCTGGACATATGGCAGGTTGAGAAGCCTGAATTCCCGCAGATTAACATACTC
>JAJEDR010000012.1 GCA_022821385.1 Rhodothermales bacterium | reverse complement strand
CAATTCAATGGCAAAGGAAGTATTTCAGCGTACGAAGCCGCATGTGAATGTGGGCACGATCGGTCATGTGGACCATGGAAAGACGACGTTGACCGCGGCGATCACGCGCGTGTTGAACGATCGTTATGGCGGGACGGAGATACGGTCATTTGATTCGATTGATAACGCTCCGGAGGAGCGAGAGCGTGGGATCACAATAGCGACGGCGCATGTGGAGTATGAGACGGGCGAGCGCCACTACGCGCATGTGGACTGTCCGGGTCATGCGGATTATGTGAAGAACATGGTTACGGGAGCTGCACAGATGGATGGCGCGATATTGGTGGTGGATGCCTCGGATGGTCCGATGCCGCAGACGCGGGAGCATATCTTGCTGGCACGTCAGGTGGGGGTTCCATACATCGTGGTATTCATGAACAAGGTAGATTTGGTGGATGATGAGGAGTTGCTGGAGTTGGTGGAGATGGAGATTCGGGAGTTACTGGACGCGTATGAATTTCCGGGGGATGATATACCGGTGGTTCAGGGCTCTGCGTTGGGCGCATTGAATGGAGAGTCGGAATGGGAAGAGGGGGTATTGTCGTTGATGCAGGCGGTGGATGAATATGTACCGACGCCGAAGCGTGACACGGAGCAGCCGTTTTTGATGCCGGTGGAGGATGTATTTTCGATCACGGGACGGGGCACGGTAGCGACGGGTCGAGTAGAGCGGGGGATAGTCCGTACAGGGGAGAAGGTGGAGATTGTGGGTATACGTCCGGAGAAGTCGACGACGACGGTGACGGGCGTGGAGATGTTCAGGAAGATATTGGACGAGGGACAGGCGGGCGATAACGTAGGCTTGTTGCTTCGCGGTGTAGCGAAGGACGGGGTAGAGCGTGGTCAGGTGATCGTGCACCCGGATTCAATCAAGCCGCACCGGGAGTTTACGTGTGAGGTATACGTATTGAGCAAGGACGAAGGGGGTCGGCACACGCCGTTTTTCCGGGGATATCGTCCGCAGTTTTATTTTCGGACGACGGATGTAACGGGAGATATAGAGTTGCCGGCAGACACGGAGATGGTGATGCCTGGTGACAATACCCAGTTCAAGGTAAAATTGATACAGCCGGTGGCAATGGAGCAGGGACTTCGGTTTGCTATCCGGGAAGGTGGACGAACCGTCGGCGCCGGCGTAGTGACCAAAATCCTAGATTGATCAAAGCATCAACGGGTGTAGCTCAACTGGCAGAGCAGCGGTCTCCAAAACCGCAGGTTGTGGGTTCAAGTCCTACCACCCGTGCTAAAAACCTAACAAATGAAAAAATTAGTTGCTAATACCCGAACCTATCTTGAAGAGGTGGCTGTCGAAATGCGCAAGGCCAGTTGGCCCCAGCGCAGAGAATTAGTTAATAATACGGTGATCACACTGGTCGCGAGTTTTGTGCTCGCTCTGTTCATTTTTGGCGCGGACCGCGTGATCAGCGAGACTCTCAAAATTATTTATCCGGGCTAATCGGCAGGTAACGAAATATGGCGTTACGAAGAAGGCCTTCGTTCAGATGGTACGCTTTACAGACATTCTCTGGGCATGAGAAGCGTGTCAGGGAATACATAATTGATGTGATTGAACGTGAAGGGCTCAATAATCAACTGGGGGAAATATTGATTCCAACCCAGAATGTCTTCGTGATGCGCGGAGGCAAGAAGCGAACGCGTGAAAAAACAGATTTTCCAGGTTACATGCTAGTGAACGCTATAATGGACAAGCGTCTAGTTCATGTGTTCAAGGAGCAGATTTTCAAGCAGAAGAGAGAAGCAATCAAGTGGTTGCCCTCGCGTGATTTTCCTGAACCGCTTATGGACGACGAAATCAAGCGGATCCTGGGTCGGATAGATGAAGCATTGGAAACAGGTGATAAGCCGGAAATCCCATTTGCGCCTGGTGATGCGATTCAGGTGGTTGATGGTCCGTTCAATAACTTTTCCGGGGTTGTGGATGATGTTTATCCAGATAAGATGAAAGTCCGCGTAATGGTATCCATATTCGGCCGCAAGACACCGGTTGAATTGGATTACTTGCAGATTATGCCTCAGGAGTAATTTTTTTGCGAGCATGTGGGAACCCTATAGTTTCCATTGCGTACTAATCGGCTACCTAGGATCTCATAGCACCCTGATTTAGACTCAGTAATGGCTGCAGGCAAACCGGTAGAGAGCCTTATAAAGCTCCAAATCAAGGCTGGACAAGCAAATCCGGCTCCCCCCATTGGCCCAGCACTTGGACAGCACGGGCTGAATATCATGGATTTTTGCAATCAGTTCAATGCGGCAACCAAAGACCGAATGGGGCTGGTGTTGCCCGTGGTGATCAGTGTTTATGCAGATAAATCCTTTTCATTCGTGGTCAAGAGCCCGCCGGCTGCAGTCCTTTTGCAGCAAGCGGCGAATATTAGTAAAGGGGCAGACGATTCAATTCGCAATAAAGTAGGCACTGTAACATGGGAGATGTGTCGTGATATTGCAAGCCAAAAAATGGAAGACCTCAATGCATTCGATTTGGATAAGGGTGCGGCTATGATTGCCGGGACCGCCCGCTCAATGGGGGTTATTGTAACAGGACGCCCAAACTAGGTTGTTTGATTGACCAACTGACTAGGAGCCTAGTCATTTATATCACAACAAAAACTGTATGGCAAAGAAAGGAAGGCGCTACAAAAATGCTTCAAAGGTGATTGAGGAAGCTGGGGGTGGGCCATTTACGCTGCAGGAAGCGGCAAAGGTCCTTAAGAGTACCGATCCGGCGAAGTTTGACGAATCGGTAGATATTGATCTCCGCCTGGGGGTTGATCCGCGCCATGCGGACCAGATGGTTCGAGGCAGTGTGGCGCTGCCGCATGGTACGGGCAAGCAAATGCGTGTACTGGTTTTGACCAGTCCAGATAAGCAGGAGGAAGCAGAGGCGGCCGGAGCTGACCACGTGGGGCTCGAGGAATACGTCCAACGCATTCAGGAGGGCTGGACAGACATAGATGTAGTTATTGCCACCCCGAATGTTATGTCCAAGGTTGGCCGACTCGGCCGCGTACTAGGGCCACGAGGCCTTATGCCGAATCCTAAGAGTGGTACGGTAACATTTGACATAGCCGGAGCAGTAAAAGCCGTTAAAGCCGGAAAAATTGATTTCCGCGTCGACAAGCAAGGGAACCTACATACCGGGATCGGTCGTGCTTCCTTTAATGCAACACAGCTTGAAGAGAATGCGCGTGCCTTTCTCCTAGAAGTTCTACGCCTGCGACCTGCGTCAGCAAAAGGCACATATGTACGCTCAATCACGCTCTCTACCAGTATGGGGCCTCCAGTCTCAGTCTCTCGTATGGAAGCGATCAATATCGTTCGATAGTTGGATGCCAGTGACAAAAGCTCAGAAAAAGGAAGAAGTCGCCCTTCTAACAGAAAAGCTTGGAGATAAGCCATCTGTTTATATAACAGATTATAAGGGGCTTGATGTAGCCGAGATAAGCGGGCTGCGGCAGGTGTTGCGAGATGCTGGTGTAGAGTATCGTGTGGTCAAGAATACGTTGCTCAAGCGTGCCATGGAGAGCACGGGCGGATACGAGGTGGCATTTGATCATCTGCGCGGTCCGACGGCAATCGCGATCAGTGTCGAGCCCAGTGCAGCAGCACGGGCGATCAAGGCATTCAGGAAAAGCTCAGGCCAGCCCCTTCCCGAGCTCAAAGCAGCCGTAGTTGACGGTGTGCTTTTTGAAGGAGAACAGATTGATGTGCTGGCTTCACTGAAATCCAAAGATGAGTTACTGGGTGAAGTGGTTACGCTCTTGCTTTCCCCTATCCAGAACGTTATTTCTGCAGTCGAATCACCAGGATCGAGTCTGTTGGCTATCCTGGAAGCTCTGCAGGAACGTGAAGAGGCCTGACTAGGTCATCATCCCTTAATCTGCGGCGCAGCTTTTGTTGGCTGAGACCGCCGCCGGAAAACCCACAAAACAAACCATGGCAGATTTAAAAACACTGGCTGAAGAGCTGGTTTCACTCACGATCAAAGAGGCCAGTGACCTGGCTTCAATTTTAGAAAACGA
The DNA here is from genome assembly GCA_022821385.1 of Rhodothermales bacterium. Lineage (GTDB taxonomy): Bacteria > Bacteroidota > Rhodothermia > Rhodothermales > Bin80 > Bin80. The sequence continues at coordinate 85,630 of JAJEDR010000012.1, read as the reverse complement.
TTACGGCATCAAGCCGGCGGCTGCAGCCGTAGCTGTGGCTGCCCCGGGTGCAGCCGGCGGTGAGGAAGAAGCCGCTGCAGAACAGACGGAGTTTGATGTAATTCTCAGCAATTTTGGCAGTAGCAAGATTGGGGTCATCAAAACGGTCCGTGCCATTACAGGGCTCGGCTTGAAAGACGCTAAGGCACTTGTTGACAGTGCGCCGGCTCCTGTCAAAGAGGGGGTATCCAAGGAAGAGGCGGAGGACATTAAATCACAACTTGAGGCTGCAGGCGCAGAAATTGAAGTCAAGTAGCATCGGCTCGCTCAGCCGGAACAAGAGTTTTACCACTGGGGGCTTCGTCGCCAGTAACAGTATCCATTAACATCCCCTAGGTGTGCATGTCCGAAAAAAATGGCCAACATGTGGCTCGTACGAATTTTGCTCGTTCGCGCTCGATTCTGGATTATCCGGATTTCCTAGATGTGCAGCTCGGATCCTACGAAGATTTCGTGCAAGCCAAGCTGCCTCCCGATCAACGTTCTGACGAGAAAGGGTTGCAACGGATTTTCGAGAGCCAGTTCCCGATTGAGGATACCAAGGGACGTTACACTTTAGAGTTCTTTGAATACTCTCTGGGTGCACCCAAGCACACCATTGAGGAATGTCTCTCGCAGGGTCTGCATTATGCAATTCCAGTCAAAGCCAGACTGAGGCTTTCGGCTAATGACGACGACGATGAGGATGAAGCGGATGAAACCGTAGAGCAGGAAGTCTATCTCGGGGATCTGCCAGCAATGACCGATCGTGGATCGTTCATCATCAATGGCGCCGAGCGCGTTGTCGTTTCGCAGTTGCATCGGAGCCCGGGGGTCTTCTTTGGTCAGGCGATCCATGCGAATGGTACACGGCTGTACTCAGCAAGGATTATTCCAATCCGTGGGTCTTGGATTGAGTTCTCCACGGATGTGCAAAATGTCATATGGGCGTATATCGACCGCAAGCGCAAGATGCCGGTCACGACTCTGTTAAGGACCCTTGGCTTTGGTGAAACGGACGAAATTATTCGCCTGTTCAATCTCGCGAAGGGGGTCAGCACACGCACTCAGCACCATTTCCAGAGGGCAATTGGCGGCAGACTGGCATTTGATGTCGTCAAGCCCGTCACTCCAGTACGAGATCTGGATAGTGAAACTGGCGAATTTCGTGGTGGATACATAGAGCAGGAGACCGGGATAGCCATTGAGGTCAAAACCCAGGAGGCGGATGATTATGTAGAAATTCTGGACAAGCAGACTGGTGAGTTGATAGAGGGTCTTGATACAGAGACTGGTGATCCTGTTGAGTACATCAATGAGTCGACCGGTGAAGTAGTTGAAGAGCGCATCATCAATCGACTTCTTCTGCCTGCGGAACATGTCATCACAGAAGAGGACTGGAAAATCCTTCACGAATACGAGGTGGGGCGGGTTTACGTGCTGCATGAAGAGAATGCGGATCTGTTGGATACGAGTTCACTCGTCAAGACGCTTCGACGTGATCCATCCAGTAATCAGGAAGAGGCCCTGAAAGAGCTCTATCGCGTGCTTCGAGACGCTGAGCCGCCGGATTCTGATGCCGCCAAAAATATTCTCGACCGCCTCATTTTTAGCGAAAAGCGCTATGATCTAGGGGCGGTTGGCCGTTACCGCATAAACAAGCGGTTGGGGTTGAAGGTATCGGAGGAGACGGTAACCCTCACACAGGAGGATATCGTAGCAATAATCAGAAAACTGCTGGAACTGCGGGCCGGACGGAGCGGACTCGACGATATCGACCATTTGAGCAATCGGCGTGTGCGCACCGTAGGTGAGCAGTTGGGACTTCAGTTTTCGCTTGGTCTGGCCCGCATGGCCCGCACGATACGCGAACGTATGAATGCGCGGGATGCAGATTCTTTAACTCCCCAGGATCTGGTTAACGCCAAGACAATCTCGAGTGTCATTAATACGTTCTTCGGAACGAACCAGCTCAGTCAGTTTATGGATCAGACCAATCCACTGGCCGAGTTGACACATAAACGCCGAATGTCGGCCTTGGGACCAGGTGGATTGACGAGGGAGCGAGCGGGATTTGAGGTTCGTGATGTGCACTACACACACTATGGACGACTTTGTCCTATTGAAACACCGGAAGGGCCAAACATTGGACTGATCTCTTCGCTGTGTGTGCACGGAAGGATAAATCACTTTGGTTTTATTGAAACGCCATATCGAGTGGTTAGGGATGGAAAAGTGACGGATTCCATTGTTTATCTGTCAGCGGAGGAGGAAGACGATGCCGTCATTGCTCAGGCGAATGCCCGCATTGATGATGATGGTAACTTCTTGGACGATCTCGTACGGTGCCGATTTCGGGGAGAGGTTCCCTCTGAGCGTCCAGATCGGATCCAGTATATGGACATTTCTCCGAACCAGATTGTCTCGCCAAGTGCCTCAATAATTCCATTCCTTGAGCATGACGATGCAAACCGCGCGCTCATGGGGTCAAACATGCAGAGGCAGGCCGTGCCTTTGCTTCGTGCGGAAGCTCCGATTGTAGGGACGGGCATGGAGGGGCGAGTGGCACGGGATTCTCGCGCAGCTTTGGTCGCCGAAGGCAAAGGTGTAGTAGAATACGTAGATGCAAGGCGAATTATCATTCGCTACAATCAATCTCACGTTGCGCGCAAGTTGGCGTTTGAGGAGCCGGTAAAAGAATACTCCCTCACTAAATTCCGTCGCACTAATCAGGATACTTGTATCAATCAAAAACCAATTGTCCAAGTGGGACAGAAAGTTGCCGAAGGTACGGTATTGACAGATGGGTTCAGTACCGAAAAAGGCGAACTTGCCTTGGGCAAGAACGTCCTGGTAGCATTCATGCCGTGGAGGGGATACAATTTTGAAGACGCCATCGTTCTGTCGGAGCGCTTGGTTGCAGAAGATGTATTTACCTCTGTACACATTGAATCTTTTGATTTACAGGTCAGGGAAACGAAGCGTGGACAGGAGGAACTTACACGTGAGATTCCAAATGTGTCTGTTGAATCCACCAAGGACCTGGACGAGCGCGGAATAATACGGGTCGGTGCTGAAGTGAAGGCGGGGGATATTATCGTTGGCAAGATTACCCCCAAGGGTGAGACTGATCCGACCCCGGAGGAAAAATTACTTCGAGCTATTTTCGGCGACAAAGCCGGGGACGTAAAGGATGCCTCGCTGAAGGCACCACCAGGAATGAAGGGTGTAGTGATTGACACGCAACTCTTCAGCCGGCGCAATTCGGATCCTGAGTCAAAAAAGCGTGAGCATCAGCAGCTTGCCCTTGTTGAGAACGCTTTCGAGCGAGACCTGGCAAGGTTGCAGTCAGACCTCTCTGAGAAATTCTTCGACCTCCTCGATGGATACACGGCGACATCCAATGTTGAATCTCGTGATGGAGAGATCATTGTATCGAAAGGGGCAAAAGTCCTTAAGTCAAGTTTTAAGGATGTGCAAGTACATGAGATCAACCCAAATTTCTCGGTAGACGGGACGGCTGCAGTGAATCGCAACTTGGGTAAGTTGTTCAAGAACTTTGATGCAGCTGTTGTCAAAATTGACGCAAAGTTCAAACGCGAGCGTCATCGGGTACAAATGGGGGATGAACTCTCTCCGGGGATTGTGCAGTTGGCGAAAGTTGCTGTTGCCAAGAAACGCAAGATTCAGGTCGGCGATAAGATGGCGGGTCGGCATGGCAACAAAGGGGTCGTTGCGCGGATTGTGCCAGTCGAAGACATGCCGTTTCTTGCAGATGGAACGCCGGTTGACATCGTGCTCAATCCTCTGGGCGTACCTTCCCGAATGAATCTGGGCCAGATCTACGAAACACTTCTTGGCTGGGCCGGTGCTATACTGGGCAAACGGTTTGCTACGCCAAGTTTCGATGGTCCGACCATGGACGATCTCGCCGAGGCCATGGAGGAGGCGGGATTGCCGGTAGATGGCAGGACGCAACTGTATGATGGGTTAACGGGAGAACCGTTTGACCAAAAGACTACGGTTGGACAGATTTATATGTTGAAGCTAAGTCACCTAGTTGACGATAAGATTCATGCCCGATCAATTGGGCCATATAGTCTGATCACCCAACAACCTCTGGGCGGTAAAGCACAGTTCGGTGGGCAAAGACTAGGTGAAATGGAAGTGTGGGCAATGTATGCCTATGGCGCTTCAAATGTGTTGAAAGAGATGCTCACTTTCAAAAGTGACGATGTGCAGGGGCGCTCTAAGACATACGAATGTATCGTCAAAGGGGAGAACATGCCAGCGGCCGGTACTCCAGAGAGTTTCAACGTACTTGTTCGAGAACTCCAAGGACTCGGTTTAGAGGTAACGCTTGAGTAGCTTCAGGCATCCCATTCAATTTTTTAATATCCAAAGGCTGATTCACTATGCCGTACGGGAACACCCCATCGCAGAGAAAAACGTTTTCATCCATCACGATCAATCTCGCTTCACCCGAGGTAATTCTGGATAGAAGTCATGGCGAGGTACTTAAACCGGAAACCATTAACTATCGCAGCTTCAAGCCCGAAAAGGATGGGCTATTTTGCGAAAAGATCTTTGGTCCGGTTAAAGATTGGGAGTGCTATTGCAGTAAGTACAAACGCATTCGCTATAAAGGGATTATCTGTGACCGGTGTGGGGTTGAGGTAACCAGAAAGAGTGTGCGCCGCGAACGCATGGGGCACATCGCTTTATCAGTGCCGGTAGTGCATATCTGGTATTTTCGCACACTGCCGAATAAGATTGGTCATCTGCTAAATCTTCGCACTAAGAAGCTCGAGAAGGTTATCTACTATGAAGAATATGTTGTAGTCCAGGCCGGATGCGCTGCCGAACATGGAATTGAAGATAACCAGCTCCTGAAAGAGGAGGACTACTACGATGTGCTCTACAAGATCAGAGACGACAATAACCGTTTATCTGACGATGATCCTGAAAAGTTCATCGCGATGATCGGTGGAGAGGCGATTGAGTTTATGCTCAAGCGTCTCCGGCTGGAAGAACTCTCTCATGAGCTTCGCTTTCAAATTAAAACGGAGAGCAGCCAACAGCGTAAAGCGGACGCGATTAAGCGACTGACCGTGGTTGAGGCTTTCCGGGATGCTAATCGGCGTATGGAGAATCATCCAGAGTGGATGGTTTTGCGCGTGATTCCTGTAATACCGCCGGAATTGCGCCCATTGGTTCCCCTTGAGGGAGGCAGGTTTGCAACGAGTGATCTCAATGATCTGTATCGTCGAGTTATCATCCGAAATAACCGACTCCAGCGCCTGATCGATATCAAGGCTCCTGAGGTCATACTTCGTAACGAGAAGCGTATGCTTCAAGAGGCCGTAGACAGCCTCTTTGATAATTCCCGCAAAGCCAATGCGGTACGCAGCGATAATAATCGTGCGCTGAAGAGCCTCTCAGACATGCTCAAAGGAAAGCAGGGGCGCTTCCGCCAGAACCTGCTGGGTAAACGCGTAGATTATTCCGGGCGCTCGGTTATTGTTGTAGGCCCTGAACTGGATTTGCATCAATGCGGGCTACCCAAAGAAATGGCAGCGGAGTTGTTTAAGCCATTCGTAATACGGAAGCTGATCGAACGGGGGGTTGTGAAGACGGTCAAGAGTGCAAAAAAAGTTGTAGATAAACGAACGGCAGAAGTTTGGGATATCCTGGAAAAAGTGATACAGGGACGCCCGGTAATGCTGAACCGTGCCCCCACGCTTCACAGATTGGGTTTTCAGGCATTTCAACCGGTTCTGACAGAAGGGAAAGCGATACAACTGCATCCACTCGTTTGTACAGCATTTAACGCCGACTTTGACGGAGATCAAATGGCGGTTCATGTCCCCCTCGGACATGCCGCCTGTATGGAGGCGATGCTTTTGATGCTCTCGAGCCATAACATCCTGTCGCCTGCTCACGGTGGCCCGATTACCGTACCGACGCAGGATATGGTACTTGGTCTCTACTATCTCACTAAATCACGCCCCGGATGCAAAGGAGAAGGGATGCGGTTTGCCTCTTTGACTGAGGTCCGCCAGGCGTTCGATCAGAAGCAGGTAGACCTTCATGCAAAGGTTAAGGTTCGCCTCAATTCCGGAGAGATCATTGGCACGACGGTCGGACGCGTGCTGTTCAATGAAGTAGTACCGAAGGGTCTACCGTATATCAATGATGTGCTTACCAAGAAAAATTTGCGGCGCATTATCGGTCAAGTATTGAATGCTACGGATTTCCCGCAGACAGCGCGTTTCTTGGATGAAATCAAACGGGCTGGTTTTGAATGTGCTACAACGGCTGGACTAACATTCTCGTTGGCGGACATTGTGGTCCCGGATGAAAAGCTGTCCTTTATTGATGCTGCCAAAGGCAAAGTAGCTACGGCCCATGCCAATTATGAGGAGGGCTACATCACGGATAACGAGCGCCATAATCAGGTCATAGATATCTGGACGCGAACAAACAATCGTGTATCAGAAGTTCTTTTTGATACTCTGAAGGAGCACGAAGAGGGCTTCAATGCCATTTACATGATGGCGGATTCAGGTGCTCGTGGTTCCAAGGAGCAGATTCGGCAATTGGGAGGCATGCGTGGTCTGATGGCAAAGCCGCAAAAAAGCCTGGTGGGATCTGCGGGAGAGATCATTGAGGATCCTATCGTGTCCAATTTTAAGGAAGGACTGTCCGTTCTGGAATACTTTATTTCGACGCATGGTGCCCGCAAGGGCCTTGCGGACACAGCTCTAAAAACCGCTGACGCCGGATACCTCACGCGGCGGCTCGTGGATGTGGCCCAGGATGTGACGATCACACAGTTTGACTGCGGTACGCTGCGCGGAATCGGTATTACCTCCCTCAAGGATAATGAGGTTGTTGTAGAGCCGCTGGCAGACAGAATTCTTGGTCGCGTTTCGTTGCACGATGTACGGGACCCGCTAACTGACGAGTTGATCGTTGCAGCAAACGAGCTCATCGACGAAAGCAAATCCAAGCATATAGCGGAAACCAGCATTGAGCAGGTGGAAATCCGCTCAGTTTTGACTTGCGAATCTAAACGGGGGGCCTGTTCATTATGTTATGGGCGTAACCTAGGTACAGGGCGTTTGGTTGAATCTGGCGAAGCAGTTGGCGTCATAGCAGCACAATCAATCGGTGAGCCGGGTACACAGTTGACGCTTCGGACCTTCCACGTTGGTGGTACGGCTAGTCGAATTGAGGCGGAGAGCACAATTAAAAGCAAGTTTGGGGGCCGAGTTGTTTACGAAAACCTGCGTACGGTTTCGTTTGAAGGGACGAAAGGTCCCATGGAGATTGTTCTTACCCGACAGGGGGGGATCCGAATAGTTGATGAAGAGAACCGACAGCTATTCTCATCAATCATTCCATTTGGTGCTGAGGTGCTTGTGGCGGAGGGAGCTATGATAGAGAAGGAAGCGATTCTTGCCAGTTGGGATCCATACAACAGCGTAATCCTGTCCGAAGTATCGGGGTCGGTCGTGTTTCATGACATTATTGAAGGAACAACGTTGAGGGAGGAGTCGGATAAGCTTATTGGCCATAAGGAAAAGGTGGTTATTGAAACGCGTGAGCGCTCATTAACCCCGGCAATTCGCATATCTATGACGGATGGCGGGCATCGGGAATATCCGTTGCCCGTACGTGCACGATTGCAGGTCAATGAAGGAGATATTGTGCAGGCTGGTCAGGTATTGGCTAAGATTCCTCGACAGTCGGCAAGGACTCGTGACATCACGGGTGGTTTGCCTCGCGTGACGGAGCTCTTTGAAGCCCGGACTCCAACAGATGCTGCCATCGTGAGCGAGATTGACGGTCTGGTAAGCTTTGGCGGTAGAAAGCGTGGTGCGCAGGAAGTAGTTGTTACGAGTCGTGACGGGATTGATGTGCACACCTACCTCGTTTCTTTGCAAAAGCATATCCTGGTACATGAAAACGATTTTGTTCGTGCGGGGGATGCGCTTTCGGACGGGCAGATATCGCCGCGTGATATTCTTCGGATAAAGGGTGCACGGGCGGTCCAGGAGTATCTTGTGAATGAGATTCAGGAGGTCTATAGACTTCAGGGCGTAGCGATTAACGACAAGCATATTGAGGTTATGGTGCGCCAGATGATGCAGAAAGTGTACATCACCGATCCTGGGGATACTTCCCTCTTGGAGGCAGAGGCTATAGCCCGCTTTCAGATTGAAGAGCTCAATGATGCCTTATATGATAAGTTCGTTGTAACCGATGCTGGCGAGTCTGATCTACGGATTGGTGCTCTGATTGATAGACGACAACTGCGTGAGGTGAATTCAGAAATGAGACGACGTGATTTACAGAGTGTTACGGTGCGTGAAGCGCAACTTGCAGTGGGTGAACCAATGCTTTTAGGCATCACGCGTGCAGCACTTGCCACTGATTCCTTTGTATCGGCTGCGTCATTCCAGGACACCACCAAGGTATTGACTGAAGCAGCGATCGGGGCCAAGGTTGATCCACTTTATGGACTCAAAGAAAATGTCATTGTCGGTCACCTGATTCCTGCCGGCACGGGGCAGCCGCGCTTCCGTGATATTGTAGTTGGATCCAAGTCAGAACTGGAAGAGCTGTAGGCTGCGATCAACGCTGAACTCGGGCAGACAATTGCCGGGATTGGGGCAACACCGGGCGAGCCCCCGATAAAGAGGGCCAAACCGGTACTGGAGCTCGAGTAGTCGCGAACGTGACTTCAGGTCGCTTGGAGCCGCCTAGTATTAGATGGAACCATGGCGACTTGAAGTGGACTTTCTCACCTCTAGTGTAATTATATCCGTGCCGTGGTAACGTTCATGTTGGACGGAGGTGGTCAAGTGCTTAAGCATCCGGAGTGAGACTTCTCTCTCCAGGTCCGGCGCCGAAAAATCCGATCCCATAAGTGCAATCCGGTCCTGGAGATTCTCCTTTGAGTCGGCAGCAATAAACTCTAGGACAGCCTGCTCCGACTCTGCTTTGATCATCAGTTGGAGGAGTCCTTTTTCTTCGGCCGTTTCTGTTTGATTGCAAAGTATCAGTAATGCCTCTTCGGCAGCCCCCTCAACTTGTATGGTGAAGTCACTGGACCAGGAATGGGCCTTGGAAAACTTTTGCACAAAGGAGTTTATCTCTGGAAGAGAATCAATTTCCAAGTCCACTACCATACGTTTCCGGGTCTTAAACGCGAACTCAGATACAAGGGTTAACAAAATGGCAACCAAGCCACCCCCAACCATGCCATTTTCGAATGTTCCTGCCGCAATACTGCTCACGAAATCTGGAAAAATTGCACCACTTTGAAGTCCTGAGCCAATCCAGAAGGATATCCCGCAGATTAGTCCATTTCGATAATCAATACCGGATTGTACTACGATTTTCATCCCCAGCATAAACAGCATAGCAATCAGAACCGTAATAAAGGCCCCGACAACCGGGGGAGGAATCGCAAGAACGAGAGCTAGGAATTTCGGGATCAGGGCCAGAAATATAAATATGATCCCAAGCGCAACACCGACGACTCTTGAAGCCACGCCGGTGAGCTCGACCATAGAAACCGAACTAGAGTAGGTCGTATTTGGGATAGTTCCGACCAGTCCTGAGAGCAGGTTACCAACGCCATCTGCCGATAGCGCCCCTTGGACTGTACGATGATCAGATGCGCGAGGAGTACGCCAGGAGATTTGCTGGATAGCAATCGAATCCCCAACGGTCTCAATGGCTCCGATCATGGTAACGAAGATAAATGCGGGCAGGAGAGCCCAGAAAGTGGACCCAAATGACATATCTATGCCTGGCCATCCCGTAGTTGGAAAGCCAATCCATTCGGCGTCGGCGACAGACTGTGTGTCGTACATACCAAAAAACAAGGCAACAATTGTCCCAGCAGCTACGCCGATCATCGGTGCCCATAGACGGATTATTCCCCGTGCTTTCATGGCTAACAGTAGCGTAATCACCAGTACGGTTCCCGCACTCAGCGCAAATCCTGTTGGATCCGCTTCTGATCCAGGTATCGGTTCCAACATATCAAACAGGATGGGCATTACCGTTACTGCTATGAGCATAATCACCGTACCTGTGACTGTAGGGGTAAGTACGCGTCTGAATCGGGCAAGCTTAGCAGCAAAAAGGAGCTGCATGAGTGCCGACACGATGATTAAGGTTGCCATGGTAGCAGGACCACCCTTGACGAGTGCCCCAATACAAACGCCGATAAAAGCACCAGAGGTGCCCATAAGCAGGATATATCCGGCACCAACCCTGAATTTTCCCAGGGCCTGAAGGATGGTGGAGATACCGCAGACAACCACGGCAGCAAAGACAGCCCAGGCCAGATACTCATTAGCCTCTTCCCCCAGACCTGCTGAACGGATAATTATGGCTGGCGTGAGTACAACGCCCCCGATGCTGAGAAGCGCTAATTGCAATCCCATGCCGATAGTCAGAGGCAGGGGCGGCTTTTCGCTGGGGTCGAATCGAATATCGGTATTGGTAGAAACGTTGGCCATTTTTGGGAGCGTGCTGTTGGCGACGCTGGGCTAGTTCAAGTTTTCAAATTTCTTGTTAACAATGGGGTAATGATGCCACCCTCTAAAATCAAAATGCCACCATTCAGCCTCGTAGACAGTGAATCCCGCGTCTTCCATTACATCGCGGAGGAGTTCTCGATGGTAGCGGGCCTCACTGCTACCACCGGGATAATCAGAGTATGCACGAGGGGTGAATTCATCGTATCCGCTGACGCTGGTTGCAATCTCTCCCGAAGATAAGTAATAGAGCCCAATGTCTACAGCGCAGCCGCGGTTGTGCCGTGATCCATTTGCGGGGTTGGCTACAAAATGTCGTAAGTCGTCGGGGGTGGCATCGTAGAACATTTTGGTAACATACCACGGACGATATCCATCGTAGACGACCAGGCCATAGCCGAATTCTTTCAGGGCTTCATGGGCCGACAGCAATGCCTCCGCTGCAGGGCGTTGCAGGAATGCCCGCGCCTGTGTATAAAAGACCTCGTCCATGAAATTATCACGCGTAGCGTAGCGTATATCCAGTTTGATTGTTTCATCAAGTGAGGTCAGATCAACCAGATCTACATCTTTAAACACCCCTTCTTCATCTGGAGGAGCTGCTGCCATCGCTCTGCGGCGCAGCGAGTCAATAGGTGAGCGAGGTATAATCTTGAAAACCGCACCTTCCTCTGGCTCAATATTACGACGTTTGAATACAACGCCTTCAAGGTTCGCCTCAACGACGCGACCGTTGCCGTCTCGAACAAATTTGACGGTTTCTTCCGCATACAGGCTGTTGTAAGGAAAACTGTAGAGGTCATCGGCTATTTTTTCCAATGGATATTCAAAGAACCATTCAATAAGGGCGTATAGTTGACCATTGGACTCATGGATGTATAAGACATTGTGATCCCACCCATATTCCCCAATCAATCCTTGTTGCTCGATTGTTGGAGGGGCCGGGCGATGAGCTGGACGACGGCCAAAACGCCCGTCGACAGATATCAGTGTATCATTCGATATACTGAAGTAATCTCCATGTCCCAGTCTTCCGTCTGTCACAAATACGTTGTCCTCCACTCTCACAGCCACTCTTACGGGTTCCTTCTCTATCCAGAGTTTTCCATTTCGCTCGGTTAGTACGATATTCTCATCATACGTACCATCAACCCCTCTAGCCGTCATGGAATCCACGACTGCATAGATTGGTCTGGTAGGTAAGGGGTTGCCATTTTTTGATGCCAGAACCAGATCTAATGCGTATGCTGCAATGCGATCAACTACTGAATTGACTGCATCAAGGTTCGCTACAACAGCTACTCCTATTTCCTGACCGGGCAAGGCATAAACACGTGTGCTGTATCCATAGATCATACCTGCGTGTCCTATGCGTAATAGACCATTGTGGTCAGATACGTGAAATCCTAATCCAAATCCGCTTGAATTGTCTGAGAACTGCACGGTCCACATTTCCTGCAGTGACTCTGCACTGAGGAGGTCAGGACGCTCATCACGTCCAATGGCGAACAGTGTATGAATGAATTTGCCCAAGTCCTCTGTGGTGGTATACAGGTTTCCTGCCGGTCCAATACCGAGTTCAAATACAGGTGCTTCAGTGAGTTCGGTAGTATCGTAACGCCACATGTAGCCCGTTCCCAGATTATTTCGTAAGTCTTCGCGAGGCGCAAAGCTGGTGTATTTGAGCCCCATCGGATCAATCAACTGGGTCTGAACCAATTCACTGAAGGGCATGTCAGCGGCCTGACTCGCTATATAGCCTGCCAAACTTACGGCAGCATTGGAGTACTTGGTTCGCTTTCTAGGCTCACTGATCAGCCGTGTATTGTTCAAGCTTTCGACGGTTTTGGACAGTGTAGGGGATGTGTCGTCGAAATAATGTCCTACAGGAGGTTCACGAACCAGCCCGGACCTGTGGCTGAGCAGCTGCCGGAGTGTAATAGGGACATCATATGGCTTATCCGGGGCAAAATCGGGAACCCAGGAAGTAACAGGTTCGTCGAGACGCAGGAGGCTGTCTTCGACCATTTGCATAACCGCGAGTGCGGTAAAGAGCTTTGATACAGAGGCGACACGATATACCGTTTGAGAGGTAGCAGGTATTCCGGGTGCAACCTCCCCAAAACCTTTTGTCCAGGCAACCTGATCCCCGTCGACTATCGTGATGGAGAGGGCAGGAATGTCCTTTGCAGTTAGCTCAGAGGAGATGAACGAATCTATGCGAGCTTCCCATAGAGGCGGCGGTTGATCGGAGCAGGCAACCAGCAGGCATAGTCCGAGTGCAATTGAGTATCGCATTTGGAGTGTCAAGTAGCCGGCGGAAATTTAGGGAAAAGTTCTGATCGCATTGACCCTCGGTGAATACTCAGTGCTGTTTGGACGTAGTTTAATCACACGAGAGGGATTTGAAGCTATATTTCAATCGGTAATGATGTCATCTGAGTATATGCGCAGACCACACCGCGGTAGTGGCAAATCTTCCCGGGGTGCAATGCCCTGAACATGGGGTGAATACGAATTCAGTTTCGTGGATGGCTCTAAAAGTTCGCCTTACCACAGAGTTTCAGGCCCGCGTAGTTGGTGATTTGCAGAATGTGCGAATTTCTGCGGAGTTTGATCGTACCAGAACGAGTTGGCGTGCTGTTAACAGAATCATGGCCCGCGTGTTAGAGCAGGGCAATTTGGTAGCGAGGGATGTTTGGATAGCCGCCTTCTTTGACTCGTGAAATGAAATCAAATATTAACCTGTAATACGGCTGCTGGTATATCTATAATACCCATAAAATGAATTCGTAAGCACTGTTTTACCGACGAAAGTGGTAGGCCCTGGCTAAATGGGAGTGATTTGACCTGAGATAAATTGTCGGTGTGTGGACTTGTATATTCGTTGTATTCGTAATTCCGTGTAGCCTGATTTCTTGAGCCCATTTGAGGTAATGGTTCTTCGAAGCTTGCATATATATCCGATCAAGTCAACGCATCGCATTGCCCAGATTCATGCTACGGTGAACCCATGGGGGCTTGCCGGAGACCGGCGCTGGATGATCGTTGATGAGCACGCACGTTTTCTAACACAACGCGAATTGCCGCGAATGGCATTGATTCAGGCGGTGCCGTATGATGATGGCAGTTTACTTTTAACGGCAAGTGGTCATCAATATCAACTCGTTCCGCTTCCTGGAGAAACGGCAGATATCGTAGAAGTATTAGTGTGGAGAGATTTAGTGCCGGCTCGTAAAGCGCCAGAGGAAGCAAATGCTTGGCTCGCTTCCTTTTTGGGGCGCCGCGTTAATCTGGTTTACATGTACGACCCCAGCCTGAGACAGACGGATACCAGGTACACCAAACCAGGGTCTACAGTCTCCTTTGCCGATGGATATCCATTGCTTTGTACGACAGAAGCTTCGCTTGCCATGCTGAATGAGAAGCTTCCGACTCCTATTCCGATGGAACGGTTTCGCCCCAACGTAGTGGTATCCGGCGGCGCTCCATTTGAGGAGGACACCTGGCGACGACTCCGAATAGGGGAAGTTGTGTTTGCTGTCGTTAAACCGTGCACCCGATGTATTATTACAACGGTGGATCAGGATACAGCTTCTCGGGGAAAAGAGCCTTTACGTACGCTGAATAGTTTTCGAAAAAGGGAAGGCAATGTTTACTTTGGAGAGAACCTTGTGCCGGAGAATACCGGTCTCATACATCGAGGCGATACCGTAGAAGTTTTAGAATTCGATTCTTGATCTCGAATGATTGATCTTACATTGGTGTGATGAGTTCTTTGCTTCGATGTGATCGTTACTCGGGGCTTGTTATTTTATGACCGGGTTCGGACGATTCCTCGATGTGTTTGTGCCAAGGATCATCATGCGAGTAAAATGAGGCTGCATGTTCTTGTCCTGAATTACGACTACAGCGCGCTTACGGTATGTACGGCACGCCGTGCAGTTGTGCTCATGCATTTAGATAAGGCTGATCTCGTAGAATGTGTTCCCGGGAGGTTTTTTCGATCTCCGTCAACCCGATTCCCTTATCCGAGCATTGTGCGACTACGGGGTTATGTGCGAGTCCCGTACAGAAACATTATGCTGTCAAGAAAGAATGTGCTTCGTCGAGATAGGCACAGGTGCCAGTATTGTAATTGCAGGGAGTCATTGACTGTCGATCACATATTGCCAAAGTCACGGGGAGGAAAGGACCATTGGACTAATTTGGTCGCCGCATGCATTGCCTGCAACAATCGAAAAGGTAACCGCACACCTGAAGAGGCCAGGATGCCGCTTCGACGAAAACCATTCAGACCGAGCCACGTAATGTTTATTCGTGATTATGTTGGTGCAGTTGAGGAGACATGGAAGCCATATCTGTTTCTGACGTAGCATAGCACTTTCTCAATGGTGAAGCTCATTGCAAGACTGTTTTGGGCAATACCGATAGTATTGACCGGCCTCGCTGCTAACCAGGGATATGTTGCCTGGCAATTGAAAACAACACTGGAGCAAGGTATTTCTGCAGTAGCTGAGGTAGGAGGATTCGACACGATCAACCGCGCAGATGTAACCTACGGGTACATTGACCTTAGTGTAACCCTGCCAGATGGCCGGATTATTCGCCGTGAAAAGATGTCTCTCCCACAGTCACTGTTGTCTCGTGTAAAAGACCAGGATTCGCTCCAAGTTCATGTGCGGCCCGGTAAATCACAGGAAATCGTGATTGACCGCCTGATGCCAGCTCACTGGTTAATAGCTGCTTCTCAGATGGGAATCAGTTTTCTGGGGGCTATTCTGTCTGCGGTGTTGGCTTTTTTCTGGAACAGATCGTTTTCGCGGGAGCGCCGCTAAAAATTAGCGGATGATCGGTCCACTGGGGGTTCGGGGTTCATCGGGATACAAGTGGCCAACCCATTCATCATATCCATTGAATAATTGGGTTCGGATTCGCCGCTCAACGCCCTCGCTTGGCATGAATCGCTCCGATGCCTGCGTCCAGCGCGGATGGGGGATGATGGGGTTCACATTGGACAGGAATCAATATTCCCTAGGTTGCAATTCATTCCAGAAAGTACCAGGCTGCTTCCGTGTGAATTCAATGCGAGTGACTGCCTTGGGACCTTTGTAACCGTATTTCCAAGGCAACACCAGTCTTAAAGGTGAGCCATTCTGTTTAGGCAGAGGCTCGCCGTACATACCGACAGCAACAAAAGCCAGTTCATTCATGGCTTCGTCCATCCGTAATGCCTCAAAGTACGGCCAGGGGTACCATGTGGCCTGCTTTTGTCCCGGCAGTTGGTCAGGGCGTGAGACACACGTAAATTTAACGTGTGTGGCTGACGACTTTGGCTCGCATTTTTCAATCAGTTTTGCGAGTGGAAATCCTGTCCAAGGGATTGTCATGGACCACGCCTCCACACATCTAAAACGACAAACGCGTTCCTCCAACGGCATTGATTTGATAAGATCTTCGAGATCCCAGGTCTGTCTCTTCGCAACTTGTCCACGCACTTCCAGCGTCCATGGGAAAGGTTGATAGTCATCAACCAGTGGCCAGACATTCTTCAGATCACCCTGATTAATAAACTCGTAGAAGTTATTGTACGAAGAAGCAACGAGGCGTTCGGTGATTTCTCGTTCGGGTACCTGATAGGCTTCGTTACGTGGGGCAGGAAAGCCATCACGTGGTGCGTTTTTGGGGATCTTGTCCAGAGGACCATCCACCATACCTCTACTTTCTACGGAACATCCTCCCATAGCAGCAAATCCTATGGATCCCAATCCAAGAGTTTGAATAAACTTGCGCCTGTTTGTGTAAGCAGCCTTGGTCGTGCACGCACTCTCGGGGAGCGCCCAGTCTGGTCGGAGAATTATGTTTGCCATTTTCTAAAAACTCTTAACTTTGGGCTTGAATCATGTTCACTATGAACAGAAGTGAAAGATCCGCGAGCATTTGACTTTGATGGTGATTACGGCGAGGAGTATAAAGAACTAGCCAGCCGTGTAATCCCGGGATACGACGAATTCTTTGTTGCCACACTTGCGTTGTTGCAGGAGAGATTGGACAAAGAAGCCCGACTCCTAGTGGTAGGCTGTGGTACAGGCCGAGAATTGGAAGTCTTTGCTCCGTCAACTCGAGACTGGAGGTTTGATTGTATTGACCCCTCTAGGTCCATGATAGAGTATTCTCGACAGGTAGCCCAACGTCTGGGGGTTTATTCACGTGTACGGTTTCATAATTGCTACGCGCATGAGCTTGACCTTGATTACCGATTTGATGCAGCCACGGTTATCAATGTTATGCACTTTCTCCTAGATGATGGATCTAAGGATGTACTCATACAGAGTGTTGCTCAGCGGGTTAAACAGGGTGGGACGATTGTGCTCTTTGATTTGCATGGTGATCCCTCCAAGGCTTACTTCAAGCTTTTTTATAGGGCTTGGATCCGCTACATGGACCTTCGTGGTTACACGGGAAAGAAAAAGGACCGCTTGCTCAAAAGGCTGGAAGCCGGAATTGCCTATGTTGGAGAGGACCGGATTATGGAGATATGTCAAACTGCCGGTCTGAAGCTGATTCGCCCATATTGGGGTGGACTGCTCTACACGGGATGGATATTTGAGCGCCTATAATTACGCTGTAAGTATCTGGTTCTGAAAATAGTTTTCGATAGTGCCCAGGCAGTTAGCAGGGAACGCCTTCCATTCGAAAGAATCTGTCAGCAACTCAGTGTACCAATCTCCAATTCATCCTTTCAGATGGTCCAATATAGCGGCCGGCTGAGAATAGTGACGGAGGGAATTATAGACGACTCGCAACGAGTCAATTAATGGTTGGCAACTAACATGAAGCCGGTCACAACACTATGAAAGCAAACGATTTTATAGACGCACTTAGCGGGTTCAAACAGAGAGGAATGGCTAGGAAAGTCGGCAAGTTTTTCAAGGGCAACGACGGAAAGACGAAGGATTTTGGAGTCGCCTTCGGAGCTGTTTTCAAGTTGGCAAAAACCTGCAAGTCAATGTCATTGCCCGAGGTTAACAAACTGCTTGATAGCGATTACTATCAGGTAAGGATGGGGGCAGTTGCGATCATGGATTTCAAGGCACGCGACAAGAAGACTTCTGAAAAGGAACGGAAAGCCCTGTTTGATTTATATCTTGCACGACATGATAGACTTAACAATTGGGATTTTCCAGACCGTGCGGCACCGAGTGTGATCGGCCGCTATCTGGAAGACAAACCCAGGGAGATTCTTTACGAATTGGCTAATTCCAAGGATGTCTGGGAACGTCGCACTGCGATTGTAAGCACCGGCCATTTCATCAGACGCGGCGAAGTAGATGAGACTTTTCGACTCGCCGAGATATTGCGCAAAGACGACAGCGAATATATTCAAAAGGCAGTGGGAAGCTGGATTCGAGAGGCAGGTAAAAAGGATCCAGGGCGCCTGGTTGCGTTTTTGGAAGAATATGCGGCTACGTTACCTAGGATCACGTTGCGATATGCAGTAGAAAAACTGGACAAGGACACAAAAAAATATTTTATGCAATTGGGAAAATCCTGATCAATTCGCTTGATAGGGTGGGTCAGTGATATGTCTCCCGAGTCTATGGCCGTAATAGAAATCTTTGAATGCTGACGGTAGTACGCTTAAGCGACCGAGAATACATCGTCTTCATCCTTGTAGCGTCCGACGCTATAGCGCACACTACAACATCTCAGGCCGTGATTCCCAGAAACTTGTACGGGTTGTGGCCAAAATGTAAAGGTCAAGCTTCGGGGTAGATCCAGGGTTCACGGTACGGGCGGCGCATCAAGGCTTGAGCAGCAGGGTCATCAATTATAGTGTCCTGGCTACTGTCCCATTGGATTGATCGTCCAATCTTAAGCGAAAGCATGGCAGCAAGGCACATATTCGTTGCTCTGTACCCATATTCAATATCGCAGGCGGGGAGGCTTGAGTTTTCAATTGAACGAATAAAATCATCCCAGAGCGCGCGGATATTCTGACTGTCTGGTTGATCCAGTTGTGGATCTTCATGGGTGACAGGTTCACGATTATCGCTCGGATAAAAGGTCCAGCCATCGAGCCAGCCTAGATGTAGAGTACCCTTAGTGCCGTAGAAATAGCAACCAATGTTGGACTTCTCAGCATTATTCCCTCCGTATTGACGGTGTTCCCAGGTAGCAGTGTACTTCTCGAATGCGAATGTAGCTACTTGTGTATCGGGGGCATCACTGGAATCTTTACGGATATGTCGTCCGCCAGCAGATGTAATCGTGTGAGGAAACGGCTCTTCATCCATAAACCAGAGGATTTGATCAAGCCAGTGGATTCCCCAGTCTCCAAGTTGACCATTAGCAAAATCCAGGTACTGCCTGAAACCACGTGGGTGAATTGATGGATTGAAAGGGCGATATGGTGCTGGACCAATCCATCGGTCCCAGTCGAGCCCTTCTGGTATGTCGCTGTCAGGTGTAATCTGTCCTGGTCCTCCACCATAGTGTACGAAGGCACGTACACTGCCCACATCTCCAATCATGCCCGATTTCAAGAAGTCACGGGCTGACAGATTGTGTGGAGAAACACGGCGATGCGTTCCAACCTGTACGACACGATTTGCCCGTCGCGCCGTCTGGAGCATTGCTTTCCCCTCATCAATGGTATGGCTGATTGGTTTTTCGAGATATACATGGGCTCCTGTCTCGAGGGCTGCAATAGTCGGAAGCGCGTGCCAGTGATCTGGCGTGGCAACAATTGCAATGTCGCAAGCCTCACGCGAAAGGGCTTCCTCGTATTCATTGTATACGCGAGGCCGGGATCCCGTAAGTGTCTCCACTTCCTCTGCTGAGCGTTCCAGATGTGCAGCATCCACGTCGCAGAGAGCAACGGGGTGAATGGTGCCCGATGCTAAAGCAGTGCGCAGGATGTTCATCCCCCACCAACCGGATCCGATTAATACAGTCCGATACTGCTGAGTGCGTGGAACTGTACGAATGAAGGGACCAACGGCAGCGGCAAGTACAGCTTTATGCACAAAATCCCTGCGATTCATTATTGCGCTTCCTTGTCCCAGTCCTGGACGCTTGAAATGTTGGGCATACCATAATGCTCACCATTCCATCCTTCGAAACCATCCATTCTGAAGGTCCAGAATCCCGTGGTCATATCGCTTATCGCTATGAGTCCATCTTCGTTGCGAACATCAACTCCAAACGCGCCATTGATCACTGAAATCCATTCGTGGGTGGGTGGTCCGAGGTACGTGTCAAAGTAGCCTACCGTTTTCGGGTTGAGTGGGTCTTCCAGGCTGAATATCTGAAGACCGTCCAGGTACCCGGAAACAAATACGTATGGCCAGCGCACCTCGTGATTATGTACGAGATTGCGCCAATCTGCGGTCCATGCCGAAATGGGCCTGCGAATATTTGTTGCCTCCCCATCCAAGGCAGGTTTTAAGTCAAAAATGCGCAGAGGTGCATACTGATACTCGGCTTCTGCAACGGCATAGCGGCCGTCGGGGCTTGGTGTAAACGTATGTCCCCAATCAACTCCTGAAACATTCGTCAGCGTAATCCTTAATTCAGGGTTGTCAAGGTCTGATATATCCCATATATAGTATCCTCCCGTTCCACCGCCGTAGAAACGATCCTCTCCGGTATCTGGATGAAAAGCAGCATATAGGTCGTGGTAAGACGTATACCGACTGTCTCTTCCAGGAACGTCTGGAAGTGGTACATGGGCAATGAGTGCATCCTCGATGTTTCCGTTAACGATCTCTACCAGATCGTAAACATGTGCTTTTCCGGTTCGGACGGTAGTGAGAAGTAACGGGCGACCATTGGAATGGCGATAGATAAAGATATTGTGGAAGCCTCCCGGGAATTCCGGTATGTGGATGCGAGCGATCTCCCTCACGGTATTGGGGTCGGGAAGTCCGGTTACGTCAAATACTACCGCTCCAAGGTCAGATTGAGGGCCCTGAGCAAATTCAAATGACTGCACAACGTAGTAGCTGTTGTCCCACTTGAAGTACTTTACATCCATGCCTCCCCGATTCATAAGCAAGTCCTGATCCTCTAAACGCCACCGTAGCAGTACTTTCGGAGATGAGGGGTTACTGAGGTCAATAATATCCATTCCCTTAGGGCCATCCTCGAGGATGGACGCCCGTCCAACATAGGCATATGGGCGGTTCAGTTCTTGTTCAAGCTCCATATCCGTGACGGTCATTCGACCGCCCAGAGGTTGGTGTCCTAGTACGGTGATATTTTCTGAACCGGGGTTTTCGGGGGTCCACTGCGCTTGGGTGTCTGGAACGGAAGCAATGCAGGCCAAGGCTAACAGGGTATAGATTATGCGCATTTTGAACTAGGGTAAGACGGTAGATGGATAGGTAAGATACAGTATTGACAGCTATATGATTGCTACTCCCAAGAAAAGCTCTTGAATACGTCTGGATGGGCGATTTTCAGTTATGTGAGGCTTACAGATCGCCTTTCTCCCAGCGTAGTGTTTGCCTACAAAAGCAGGACTGCTTCTTGCGTTAGTTTGTTCCACGACGAGGGCCTGGTAAATTACATGGTGTCATTTCCCGCAGATAGTTTCGCAAGATTCTCATAGGGGTAGAGCGGAGCCAGTTTTTCTGGTGAAGTACCCATGTTGTATTGTAACCAGAGTCTAAGATTGTGGCACTGCTGCCTTAAATGGCCATACTTTTCAAATCTTCGATACGCAGTTGTTACCGACATTTTAGCATGGTGAAAGCTTTTTCGGCGATGTAGTTGCCTAACAAGCTGGAGGTCTTCAAAGATCGGGACCTCTGGAAAACCGCCCAATGCTTCAAAAACATCGCGTCGAACAAAAATTCCGCGGTCTCCAAAACAAAGCCGGTGCCATGGTAACCGTGCACATGCGGCGTAAACACGAGGCCAGAATCCCGTTGGATCAAACTTCAGAGCAAAAATGCCGGCTTCCAGCGATCCCTGATTAAACAGTCGTCTCAAGTGATCCAGTGCTCCTGCCGGTAGACGTGAATCAGCGTGAAGAAAAACGAGCAGTTCGCCCTTTGCCATATGCGCTCCTGCATTCATTTGACGCGCACGACCACGGCCAACTTGTATGACGTTCGCGCAAGGTGAGGCAATCTGGCAGGTCCCATCCGTCGATGCTCCGTCTGCCACAATAATCTCCCAGGGAGGAGACTGTGCTCTCACGGAGTCAAGTGCGGCCTGGATATAGGCTTCCTCGTTATAGGTCGGAATTACGACCGAGCAGATCAATGCAGTTCGGGGGTGATTACAGTTTATCAGTCAGTGCCGTTAGCCCGGGGAGTGCTTTGCCCTCCAGAAAGTCCAGCATTGCACCACCTCCGGTTGATACATGTGTCACCTGACTATCTAATCCAGTCTTTTTAATGGCAGCCACAGAATCACCACCCCCTACTATGGTTACTGAACCCTTATCGGTAGATTCGGCTACAGCATGCGCCATTGCATTTGTCCCTGATGCAAAAGCTGAAACTTCAAATACGCCCATGGGGCCATTCCATATACAGGTTCTGGCCTGACGCACCTTCGCGGAATATTGTGCGATAGTCTCGGGGCCGATATCCAATCCCATGAAACCGTTTTCTATGGCGCCTGACGCGAGCTTGCGTGCTTCTGGTTTGTCTATTGCTGTACTGACTACATGATCACAGGGCAGGAGGAGTTTCCCTGCAGCCTTGTCGAGTATTTCCCGGGCGTCATCCAGGCGGTCTTCCTCCACGAGTGAGTTCCCCACAGAAATGCCCTGTGCTTTCAGGAAAGTATAGGCCATCGCGCCACCGATCAGGATTTGATCCGCGATGCCGGTCAGGTTCGTGATGACTCCCATCTTATCGGAGACTTTTGCTCCTCCCAACAAGGCAACTGTGGGTGGATGGGGAGATTCAAGTACACTGCCCAACTGTACCAACTCTCTTTCCAGTAGTAATCCGGCGGCGGCGAGTGAAGAATGTTTCGCAACTCCCACGTTCGAAGCATGCGCACGGTGAGCCGTGCCAAACGCATCGTTGACGAACACATCCCCAAGTTTCGCAAGTTCTGCCGCAAAGTCTGGATCATTGGTTGTTTCGCCACGAAAGTAGCGTGTATTCTCGAGAAGAATCACACTACCTTCAGGCATGGCCTGAATAGTTTTCTCCACGACGCTTCCAATCGTCTCACTTGAGAATCTAGGCATCGTACCCAGGAGTTCACCCAAGCGATCTGCAACAGGGGCCAGACTGTATCTTGGGTCGGGTTTTCCCTCGGGACGCCCTAAATGGCTCATTAGGATCGCTTTTCCGTTGGCCGCGCTGATAGCCTCGATAGTGGGCAGTGCAGCACGAATACGTGTGTCGTCCGCGACCTCAAAACGACCGGATTCTTCTCCCATTCGCAGGGGAACATTAAAGTCTACCCGTACGAGCACACATTTTCCCCGCAAATCTAGATCCCTCAGTGTCAGTTTCTCCATAGCGGGCCCGTTATTCAACCAGCTTTCTGAATAAGCAGGGCAGCGACGTCCGCCGCACGGTTTGCATATCCCCACTCATTATCATACCAGCCCAGAACCTTGACAGTATTACCCTGGACCATGGTAGCCAAACTATCGAAAATTACCGAATGGGGATTATGAACGATATCAATAGAGACAATTGGATCGGTACAGAATTCCACGATACCTGTTAGGGCTCCATTGGCGGCGGTTTCAAAAGCCGCGTTAACATCTGCCTTACTGGGCGTTGCATTCACCTGAACCGTGAGATCCGTCAGCGAACCATCAGGGATCGGTACCCGCAAGGCCATCCCATCAAGCTTCCCCTGCATTTGAGGTAGGACCAGTCCGACAGCCTTGGCTGCTCCGGTGGTGGTCGGTACGATTGAATATGCGGCAGCACGTGCACGTCTTAGGTCCTTGTGTGGAGCATCCTGTATGCGTTGATCGCTTGTGTAAGCATGCACGGTCGTCATCAAACCGCTCTGAATTCCAAAAGCCTCGTCGATGACTTTGATCATTGGCGCGATACAGTTGGTTGTACAACTAGCGTTCGATATGATTTCTTCGCTACCGGTGAGAATATCATCATTCACCCCCAGCACCACAGTAGCATCAACGCGATCCCTAGCCGGTGCAGAGATTACTACTTTTCGTGCACCTGCTGCGATATGCTTGCCTGCACCCGCGCGACTTCGAAAGAAACCAGTGGATTCAATTACCAAATCACACCCGAGAGCTTTCCATGGCAAATTAGCTGGATCCCGTTCACTCAATACAGGGATTATATGACCATCAATACACAGATTGTCACCATCTATTGACACGCTGCCTGGCCACGTGCCGTGTACCGAATCGTATTTGAACAGATGAGCAAGTGTAGTGGCATCTGTGAGGTCATTGACCGCGATGACGTCCAAAGTATTGTCATCACGTTCCAATATCGACCGCAGTACCAAGCGGCCTATCCGACCGAATCCATTAATTGCTAGTTTGTGCGCCATCCTTATGTTTAATCATAGATTGTTGATTGTGGTTAACCGGTCGATGTAATGCGTTTCGACCCCGCGAATCCCGAAGATTTCTCCAATGTTGGGAGTATCAGGCCCAAAATTGAGCATTCTTCAAAGAACGCGGTAAAACGAATGAATGGGGAAAATGATTACATGGTGAGCGGATTATACTCGCTGTGACAGGACTGAATCGAATCAAGAGAATAAATGGCAAAGTTTAAGGCCCCGAAGGGGGTTTCGGGGCGGGGCAGTCAGCAGGCTGAGTCAGGCGGGCGCTGGTATACGCCCTTGTTGGCCCTCTACTACGGAAACAGGCGTATCCTTACTGGAGCAGCCATTGGAGTTATCGTCATAATCGCGGTGATTCTAGGGTTTAGCTACATCCAGGGGGAGCGTGATAATCAGGCCCAGGAGCTATTGGGAGCAATTATACTTGATTATGAACGGGGCGATCATCGTGTCGCGCTGGATGGTAATGGAGAGACGCTGGGATTGTTGGACATTATTGATCGATATGGCGGTACGCCTGCTGGTAACACAGCCCGCTTCTATGCCGGAAATGCTCATTTTGAACTTGAAGAGTATGATGAGGCTTTGGAGCAGTTTGAGCAATTCAATGCAAACAACGATTTCATAGGCGCGAGTGCTACCGCTGGTCGTGCTACGGTACACGAGCTTCAGGGAGATTTTTCCCGAGCAGCGGCTCTGTTTGAACGCGCGGCAGATTTGGATGACAACTCCTTGCGCTCGCCCCATTACTTGCATTCTGCTGCGCGGGCGCACATGTCGGCGGGTGAGTTTTCTGCTGCCGAAGAGATTATTCTTGATGCGAAGGAACGGTATCCAGAAACCACCTTGGCAGACGAGTTTGATTTTATGTTGGGCTTCGCACGTGCTCGCAATAAATAATCGGGTATGTCTTTTCCCCGCGTACTGATCGTTGACGATGAGGTAAGCATTCGGCGAACGCTTCGGGAAATCCTCGAGTACGAAGAAGTCGAAGTTGAAGAGGCGTCTGATGGAGATGCCGCACTGGCAAAGCTCAAGGCGCGCACCTTTGATGCAGTGCTCCTAGACATTAAGATGCCAAAACGGGATGGTATTGAAGTCCTGGATACCTGCCTGGAGGTATGGCCGGAGCTACCGGTCATTATGATTAGTGGGCACGCGGATATTAAAACTGCCGTGGAAGCGACGAAAAAGGGGGCGTTTCACTTTATTGAGAAGCCTCCAGATCTGCAGCATCTATTGGTTACGCTTCGCTCTTCACTTGAGAAAGGGAAGCTGGTAACCGAGAATCGTCGACTGCGTCAGACACTGATACAGCAGCAGGGGAGGACGCTTACACCAATGCTCGGCGAAAGTGATGCGATTCGCTCAACCAAAGATCTAATCGTGCGTGTTGCTCCTACAGAAGCGCGGGTATTGATAACCGGAGAGCCGGGTACAGGCAAGGAGCTGGCCGCGCGCTGGTTGCATTACCAGAGCCCGCGTCGGGAGGGGCCAATGATAGCAGTAAACTGCGCTGCAATTCCGGCTGAACTAATTGAGAGTGAATTATTCGGTCATGAAAAAGGCTCATTCACCGGAGCAAATCGGCAACGAGTTGGAAAATTTGAACAGGCACACGGGGGAACACTGTTTCTTGATGAGATCGGCGACATGAGCATGCCGGCACAAGCTAAAGTGCTGCGTGTCTTACAGGAGAATAGAATTACCAGGGTCGGTGGTAGGCGTACCATCAAGGTGGATGTTCGTGTTGTCGCAGCAACCAACAAAGATCTCCGCGCAGGAGCTTTAGACGGGACCTTCAGAGAGGATTTGTATCACAGGCTTAGTGTAATTCTTTTGCATATGCCGCCCGTACGGGAACGGACAGGAGATGTACCAATCTTGCTTGAACACTTTTCCTCTCAGCAATCTACTCGTAACGGGCTTAAACCCAAGACGTTTACGAAGCAGGCTCTTGAGATACTCTCCTCTTTACCTTGGAGAGGAAATGTTCGAGAGATAAGCAATGTGGTGGAACGCCTGATGATCCTAAGTGAGTCTGACGCCGTTACAGCATCAGATGTCCAGCGCCTTGTTCTGCCTGGTTCTGGCCAGGGACAGGAGTTCAATGAGATGCTTATAGGCTGTGACCACTTATCGGATTTTCGGGATCAAGCAGAACGGAGTTTTCTACAGCACAAGTTGGACATAAATGACTGGAACATAAGTCGGACCGCGAAACAGATCGGAGTGCAGCGATCCTCTCTACACACAAAAATCAAACGATACAATCTTGAGCGTGATGTCTAAATCATGGACGCTTGCATTGACTTGGTGGGGGACAGGATTTTTATTGGGAGGACTACTGTTTATACCGGGGGAAGTGACGGCCCAGAACGGTGATGAAACTGTCAAGGTGTTCCTTGATTGTGGTAGATGCGACGAGTCCTATATCCGTGCAGAGTTGACTTTTGTTGATTATGTGCGAGATCCGCAGCAGGCTGATGTTCATGTTTTTATTACCAGCAGTTTCACGGTGCTGAGCGGACGTCAATACGAATTATCATTCATAGGACTTGGTTCACGTTCGGGATCAGAGTTGAATCTTACCAGGGTGTTGAGCCAAGATGCTTCTGGCGAAGAAACACGTACGGTTATAAATGAAGCATTGCGATTGGGACTGGCCCCTTTTTTGGGTTATCTTGGTGCGGCAGACGAGTTTTCTCTTGTCTATGGAGAAGGAGGGCGACCGGAAGCCGAGGAAGTGTTGAGCAGTGATCCATGGCGTCACTGGGTTTTCAATTTGTATGGAGGTGATTTTGAGCTGGACCGGGAGTCCAATCGGACGGTTTTTGACTCACGTTGGGGTTTTTATGCTGACCACCGGAGTGAGGATTGGAAGATCCGGTTTCGCCCGTACTTTAACTACGATCTCGTACGGATCCAGCGGGAAGGCAGGCCGACCGTTCGCCGCAGTATCACTCGACATGGATTGGACAGTTACGTTATTCGCAGTCTGGGTCCCCATTGGTCAGTGGGATTTTTTGCTGATTACGTGACACGAGATGATCGCAATCTACGCCATTGGCTTTCTCTGATACCGGGTATCGAGTATAGTGTATTACCCTACGACGTGGCGACACGCCGTGCAATCACCATTGTGTACAGGATGGGGATAAACTATTCGGATTATTTTGAGCGAACCATCTTTGACAAAACAGAGGAATGGTTACCGTTCCATGAATTGGATGCTACCGTGATGATACGCCGTCCTTGGGGGAGCATATACAGCGGTTTGGAGGGCGCCCAGTATCTGAACGACTTATCAAAACAGAGTGCAGAAGTATTTGCAAACTTTTCTGTTCGTTTATTCGAGGGTTTCTCTCTTGAATTCGAGGGAAGCTTTGAAATGATTCGGGATCAACTCTCATTGCCTCTTGGTGAATTGTCTTTGGAGGATATTCTTCTTCAGCAACGCGAGCTTGCTACGGACTACTACTTCAGCGTCGGGTTTGGCTTTTCGTACACTTTTGGTTCAGAATTTGCCAATGTGGTCAATACGAGATTTTAATGATCCCGCGTCTGGTTGCAGAAGACTTAGAGAAAGGGTTTAGCACCGGTTCTGGTGTGAGACTCGAGGTGCTTCGCGGCCTGTCCCTGACCGTCGAGGCTGGGGAGGTTGTAGCAATAATAGGTGATAGCGGCACCGGCAAAAGTACATTGCTTCATTTACTGGGTGCATTGGATCGACCGGACAAAGGACAGGTATGCTACGACGGCCAAGACATTTTTGAGCAGAGTGACGACGCACTTAGCCACTGGCGGAATACTTCGGTTGGCTTCGTCTTTCAGTTTCATCATCTGCTACCTGAATTCAGCGCGTTGGAGAATGTAGCCATGCCTGCATTGATCGCAGGGCAGGGGCACGCTAAAGCTGAGGCAAGAGCAGAAACACTTTTAGTACAACTGGGATTGGGGATGCGGCTGGGGCATCGTCCGGCGGAACTGTCTGGTGGAGAACAGCAACGAGTTGCAGTCGCGCGCGCATTAATGAATCGGCCGGCGTTGATCCTTGCTGATGAGCCATCGGGTAGTTTGGATACGAAAACAGCCGAAGCATTGCATGAAGAACTTCTTAAGTTGAGCCGTACCCATGACCAGGCGTTCATAATTGCCACACACAATCCCACACTGAGTGGACTGTGTGATCGTGTTTTATTGTTGGAGGATGGACAACTCTGGGCTCAGCCTAAGTTACAGAAGTGATAGAAGGGCGAGGATGCAGTACCATTTATACAATTGTAAAGCGTTGAAAATCAATTATTCGGCCCCACGATTTGCGTTTTTCTATGTTATCCATGATTCCGGGATTTTGGTTTTTGGTTGAATTAAAAGGTGGCTTGATATTCATTGGATGTCTGGCTCTCATCTGGATCGCGGCAAGATGGCGCGTCGACGTCCATCGCTTTCAGTTAGGAATCATAAAGCCTTTGATCAAGAAACTACAATTCTCTACCGAGTGACGCTCAACCTGTGGGTGCTTTGGACCCAGTTTGCCAACGACCCTTGTTCGGGGACTGCTCGCGACCTTTCTGGTAGATGGAGTAGAATTGGTTGAACTGGGATCCCCAGTCAATGCCAATTTAGATGGTTAATAGAATTTCGGTTAACAAGGTCGCGTATATCTTAGGGAGAGATTGTGGGTTGCCGTATTCCTGAGTTCGACGGTTTACGCCTCTCGGAAGACCAAAAAGGGCTCAATTCGGGGGTTTTTGCCTGTTTTTCGGGGTGTCCAAGAAAACTTGAACACTACAAACGGGGCTTGCCTGGCCGCTTGATGCGATCTGAATCTCCTCGGTCTGTGGCATTTGTCTTCGCTGTTTACAGGTCTTTTTCCACCGGTACCGTCTGGCGCTGGATCGTCCGCCCCAGCGCTCTGTAGAGCCGGCTCTTGGTGCTGCTGGCCGCCGACGGAACCGCAAAATGGCGCATTGTGGTGTTGTCTCTTGCAACTGACACCTCCACTTTCCGGAACTGCGACAGAATCCGACCCTCACTGATGAGGATTTCACCTCCATGCCGGGTGTTGTAGAACCCACGCAGGATGCGCAGCATTGCAAATGCGGTGATTTGTGTTGAGCATGGTCTGAGGCCAATTCAGCGAGCCAACCGGTGTATGAGCTATCACAATGCAATGAAGCCAGCCGATGGCGGCGATTTTGTGGAGAATGCGAGGCTGGCGAACATGAATGGCGACTATGGGTATTTGGGAAGACACCACATCTACACCACATCAATATGGTTTACCTCTGGGCCTCACATAGAGTCTGCGCCAATTGTACCGTGCTTGCCATCCGATTCGGACGTAGCAGAGCCCAGTTGGTACCGGCTCTCTTGATGATCATACTTCTTGCGGCATGCGGATCCAATCCCGGCGAGACTGGCCCCGACCGCATCAACGCTTGGCAGACGGTCGAGCGATACAAGATTGACCAGAGGATTGCCACTCAGCGTGTATCGCAGTGGATTCGGGAGCCAGGCAACGAGGCAAAGGACTGGGAAGACGCAGCAATGGCATTGGATCTGGAAACGCCGGACGCGCTGCCGGCAGTAGACGCGGCATTGACCATCGCCACCGCAAATCCGGTGGATGATCTCGGGTTTATGGCGCTGAGATTCGCGTTCTACGAGCTTCGGAATATTGATCAGGCTGTTCGATCAAATTACGAAGATGCAGTTTTCGAACTTCTTGAAACGCACTACATCCATGATCTGCGGCTTGATCGCATTCTTTTGGGACTCATACGCTTCGGAGGTGAGCGGGGAGTGGACCTAGTGGACGAGGTAGTAGCGCGTAGCAACCTACGCCAGTTGCGTGGACGTGGAGCCTACTGGTCGGCCAGCGAGCGATTGAAGGATGTAGACGATCTAAGTAAGTCTGCCGACGAGCGCGCGCAGATTCGCGCCGAGGTAATGCACATGGCCGACTTAGTAGCTTCGGAGTATGGCGACATCACAGTGTGGCGGGGCCAGCCGGGCGGCGAGGCCATCCAGCCGGTTCTGTACGTGCTTGAAAACTTGGCCGTTGGCCAAACGATTCCCGAGGCGAATGCGCACCGCATTGGAGGAGACCAGGAGTCGTTGAGTCAGTACCGTGGCAATGTGTTACTTCTTGACTTCTGGGCCACTTGGTGCGTGCCGTGTATCGCAAGTCTTCCCGACATCGAGCGGCTTAGTGAGACACTGGGAGATCTAGGTTTCCATGTCATCACAATCAGTGTGGATGAGACGGTGGAGCTAGTGGATGAATTCATGGAAAGCCGTGCGGATCTGCCATACATCAACTGGTACATTGGCGCGGAGTCCAAGCTCTACAATGATTGGTCAATCCAGGGTTTGCCCACTTATATAGTTGTGGACCGGGACGGTACGGTTCTTGGAAAATCGATTGAATTGGAACCGCTGTACAAAGTAATTCTGGAATCTACGGGGGCTGACCTAGAAGATAGGTCGGCCATTCTTGGTGAAGTGGCGTCGGGCTAACGCATCTATTGGCACGGCAGGCGGCAATGGCCGTGATTCGTAATCGACGATGCCTAATTCAACTTCTGACCTGTCCTACGGGACTTACATCTACGCAGTCACGACGCGAGCGGGGAAGGAGGTCAATCGTGATGGTTGACGCAGGACTCTCATCAAACGAGCCAATTGGGTGCGTGACACAAAAAGGTTTTGGCCATCGGAATATCCGGCGAAGTTGGATACCTGGGGGCAGGCTGAGTAGTTTATATTGGCTATCTCAGGACTTAGCGCATATATGGGACGATCATTGCGTAGGAGCAGGCAGGTTAGGGAACGCACTGTATTTGTGAATCTGAGGGTGATTTGGGGTACCATGAAGAATATTAACTCCTGGCACAAAAGCCTCCGATGGGCGTTCATAGTAGCCCCCTTGGTTGAGGTGGCGCCAAAGCGGTTTTTATGTTGCAGTTAGATAGATCACCATGCTGGCTTCACAGGACGTTCTCAGCAGCCGATTAGAGCAAATCGGATTTATTGATGATCCGGTAGATACAAAACTGGATCTATATGAGGAAATTGAACGCCTGAAACGAGAAAAGAATGCTGTGCTGTTAGCACACTACTATCAGGAGCCGGCGATTCAAGATGTTGCCGATTTTATTGGGGACTCATTGGGTCTCTCTCGCCAAGCAGCAGCAACCGAAGCGGAGATCATTGTGTTCGCAGGGGTTCATTTCATGGCTGAAACGGCCAAGATACTAAACCCACAAAAGAAGGTCCTGCTCCCGGATTTGAATGCGGGATGCTCTTTGGCAGACACCTGCCCGGCCGATGAGTTTCAAGCCTTCTGTGACGCGCATTCCGACCATCTGGTAATGTCCTACATTAACTGCTCAGCTGCCGTAAAGGCCAGGAGTGATATTATCTGCACCTCCACTAATGCAGAGCACTTACTGCGAATGATACCCGAATCCCAACCGGTCATTTTTGCGCCGGATCGCAATCTGGGACGCTGGCTTGAGCGGAAAATCGGACGCAAGCTCGTCATTTGGGATGGGGTATGTATTGTACATGAGACATTCAGTGAACGCAAACTGCTCGCCCTGAAGGTGCAGTTTCCAGAAGCACAGGTCTTGGCACATCCAGAGTGCGAGGAAGCCGTCCTTCGGCATGCGGACTTTGTTGGTTCGACCAGCGGAATCCGTCGGTATGCCCGTGAGGATGCCGGGCAGTCATTTATAATTGCGACGGAGGAGGGGATTCTGCACCAGATGCGTAAGGATTCGCCACACAAACATTTTATTCCAGCTCCCCCAGAAAGCGGGTGCAACTGCAGCCAATGCCCGCATATGCGCCTCAACACACTCGAAAAACTCTACACATGTATGCGCTACGAGTTGCCGGAAATCACCATGGAGGAATCCATTCGTCTGCGTGCACTCAAGCCAATCGAACGCATGATCGAAATGAGCAAGGGTGTCTCGTAGGTCACAGGTCTACGCGAATACCGATCATGGGCTCAAATCTTTTCTGGACCAGGTAGTGAGGACTGGATTCAACAGGTTCAAAGGTATACCGGGCCTCGGTGTGCAGGAAGAAAGCTTTTCTAATTCGTAGGGTGGTCGCAAACGTGAGTCCACTTTGTTCAACGAAGGGGGTGAAGATGCCCAGGAAGGTACGCTCTCCCAGGCGGTCAACACCTACTTCAAGAATGAAGTAAGGTCCGCGCTTTACAAAGAGTCTGAAGTGCAGTTCACTGAGGGGTTGTGCGCCAAAATGCCTGCGCCAGCTGTACTCGACCCAGAAGGTCTCCTTGATCTGGAGAGAGAGCGCCGTAAGCAGGTCGTTTACTCCTCGGGCTTCCCCAAGGGTTAAACCGGCAAAGTCATCCTGTGCAAGGTCATCGAGGTCCGCCCCGCTACGAATTATGCGGTTGTGTGAGTTGCTCACGGTAAATAGCTGTCCGATATACCCTGGAATAAAGTGACGGCTGTTGTAGAAGGCTCCGACTCGGAGTTTAAAGCTTAATAGATCCAGGAAACCTGCGCTATGCACGTCAGCGCCAAAGGCAAGGCCATCTCCGTGTCGTGTATACCAGGCGTAACTCGCATAAGGGGCAAACACAATACGGCCTGTCTCAAATACGGCAACCTGTAGATCAATGCTCCAGGCTGTCAGGTCAGTACGATCATGGTTAGTGTAGTTTATACCCAGCTTACCGTCATATGGCAACTCGAGACTTGCTCTACCCCCAAGTACATTATTCAGGCGTACATCACTGCTGAAACCATTTATCTCGACCGGTCCACCTGTCCATGCCAATTCGGTACCCACGGTTCGCATATCCCAGGCAATAGACGAACTATAGTGATTCACGACATGTCCGATACCAAGCCGCATATCCTTGATCGGACCGAGCCGGACATAGAAGTTACTCGTCTGAATACGAGCAAACTGAATAATTCGCAGGAGGTCGTATGCTTCGTCCCAGTCTGGTGTGTAGCGTCCGAGTGGTCCCTGTCGAATGCTTCCACGCAGTCGCCCCTCAAAGGGATAGTCGGCAAAATCCCAATTCAACAACGCAAGTCCCCTCCACTGGGCACCAATCAACGATACGCCCGCCAATGCGTTGAACCGGTTTTGCGTTTGCCAGCGTTGGTGCACAAGCTTTTCGGATAACCGGTTAATCGATCCAAAGCCATCCTGCGCAAGGCTTTTGGCAACAGGGCAGATCACTGACAGGAATAGAAAGCTGTACAGAAACAAATGCCGCATGTTAACTTGAGAGTTAAGACTACAGGAATCACATTGCCGTGCTCTCATACGAGCTAATCATGAGTTTGAGTATACCAAATAGACTCGGACTTTTCTTTCTGGAATCGACATTATATCCAGGTGAGAAAAAATTTCTGCATGTCTTCGAAAGAAGCTACAGAAAACTGGTGGACAACTGTCTGGCCAGCCATGGGCTGTTTGTGATTATTTGGGAGGAGGACAACAGAGTAAAGGAGATTGGTTGCATTGCTCGCGTCAAGCGTGTGCTGGCTCGGTACGAAGGAGGTGAACTTGATATCGAGGTTGAGGGGATTCGCCGAGTAAAGGTCTATATGATAGATGAAACGGCATTTTATCGGCAAGGTTATTTGGATCCATATAATGACACAGTTGAAGCGGGGGCATCCTCGGCAGGAGAACGCCTGATTGCCCAGCATATAAAACTACTAGAGATTATTGGAGCAAACATTAACCCCCAGTACTATCAGTCCAGTCATCCCTTATCGTGGCTCATTGGGCGTAATTGCGGCCTATCACTTCCTCAGCGGCAGAATCTACTTGAAATGCAAAGCGAAGCTGATCGCGTTTTGTTTTTAATTGAATATCTGTCTGAGTTTATTCCCAAGGTTGAACAGAATGCGAAGAAGCAAATGCATATTATGTCGAACGGCCACGCCAAGGACTTCCTGAACGGAAATCACTAGACACGATGCCGCAGATCGGTCCGTATACGTTGCATACCGTCGAATGTGGTCGTTTCAGGCTGGATGGAGGTGCGATGTTTGGTATCATTCCACGCGTATTATGGGCGCGCCGAATGCCTCCTGATGACCGAAACAGGATTTCCATGTGCATGCGGTCCCTTCTGTTGGAAGGAGACGGACGTGTAATCTTGATTGATAACGGTGCAGGCAACAAGTACGATGCACGATTCAAGGATATTTTCGCTCTTGAGGGATGTACTCTGGACGATTCATTGAAGAAAGCCGGCTTTATTGCAGAAGACGTTACGGATGTAATTCTGACACATTTGCACTTTGATCACGCAGGGGGGAGCACGACTTATGACCGGGGGCGGGTTGTACCAAAATTCAAAGACGCGACCTACCACTTACAACAGGATCACCTAGAGAGTGCAAGAGTCCCGAATATCCGTGAACGAGCATCTTTTCTTCCAGATAATTTTGAACCGCTTGCTGCGACTGGACAGTTAAGAACACACCAGGGTGAAAAGCAGCTTTTTCCAGGAATTGATCTCATGGTGGTTAATGGTCATACGACTGCTCAACAACTGGTCAGGATCAGCGGTAAAGAGGGAGTAATTGTTTTTTGTGCAGATCTGCTGCCAACAATTCATCATCTGCGGGCGCCATGGGTTATGGCTTATGATGTTAGACCACTGACCACCGTGGCCGAGAAGGCACATTTTCTCAATAGAGCCCTCACTGATCAGTGGCAGCTCTTTTTTGAACATGATCCTGAGGTAGCCGTGGCAAGCTTACAGGAAACGGAGCAGGGCATCACAACAAGTTCTCCCAGACTGCTTGAGGAACTGTTTTGATACTTGGAGGCTGCGAAACATCCGAGGTTTATTTAAGTAAACGGGGCTCACTTGTCTAATCGAAAATTCTCCTCATTGCCCAAAGTTACCGAAGTGTAAATGCAGGGACACCTTAGGTTGTAACTGCTCAAAAACTTATTAGCGTGCAATCTCGGCATTTATCTGGACTAGTGAACCGGGTAAGGATTTTCGGAACGTTGAATTTGTCAGTACTGGCTGCTATCTGTGCGCCGGTTGCTGCGCAGGATGCTACCCTTGAGCTCGTGGAATCTGCGCCAGACCGCAGTGTTTACCAACTGACCGCAGAATGGGGGGATGCTGAAGTGGACGTCGGGGGTCTTTTGGAGTCCTCGGTGGTTTTGGATCTTCCTGCTCTGGTGCTGCCTAGTGTTCGCGTATTAGAAGCAGAGTACGATGAGTACTCGTTTGAACCGGTTAAGGGCGTCGGTGCAGAGGCTGCCGCTGTCGTTGGTCTTGGACTTTCGCGTAAGCGGCCGGCTGCTACATTAGTGGCACGCCTTGTAACCTATGATTCAACATCTGCCAGCCTGCGGCGCTATAGGCACATGCGCATTGAGGTGAGGCATCCGGTTAATCAGCAGTTGCGCAATAGCTACGAGACCTCGGACAATCCACATCTTGATGTTAGTCGAAGCGTGCTTGCGGATGGGCAATTTTTTAAGCTTGCAATTTCAGAGACCGGGATATATCGGATTGATCGCACTTTTCTTGAATCTCTGCCAGGGCTGGACACGGCAGTTGGCAGCATAGATCCAGATCAAGTCAGGATTTTTGGTAATGGAGGGGCGCCAGTCCCCGCCCTTAACAGCGCTCCCAGGACTGCAGATTTAGCAGAAAATCAGGTATTCGTACAGGGGGGCGGGGACGGCAGTTTTGATGCCGCTGATGCGGTCTGGTTCTACGCGCAGGGCCCGAGCGGATGGCAAAGTAAGGAGCTCACGGACTCACGGGGGAGACCAATTCTGGATCCGAACGGAGAGCCGATACACGAGTGGATCCATTATGTACATCCGTTTGATTCAACGAATTATTATTTCCTAAGTATCGGGGGTGCGGCAAGTGAAACTTATCTGCAGGAAGATTATCCTGATGCCACGGACACCGTTCTGCTCACCGAAATCAAGGGACGCTACTTCGTAGATCTGGACGAGTTCATGTGGGGGCGCGAAGGGGGGCATTCCGGCCATACCTGGGTCAGTGCACTTATACCCGGACCTGGGCCGGGACGTGTGGTATTCGAAAACCTTCAACTTCCCGGACTGACCGACGGCACATTGCATTACCAGGTCCGGGCAGCTATACAAAGCAATCCGGCCGCGGTCTTGCATTACAGGGGGGGTAACAGCACATTGCACAGTGTTAACTATGGTGCCAGTTCGGGACTTTCTACGTCCGTAATTGCGCGCTCGGGGATAGCAGAGTTTTCTCAATTGGTTACTGCTGGTCAGCAAGTCAGTCTCACAGCTGATCTAGACGACCAAGCCGGCGGCCCGCTGGCTGCGTTAGATTGGGTCCGAATATTCTATCCCAAAACACTCCAGGCAGATCAGCAGCCCCTGAGATTCCATACGCCATTAGCTGAAGCAGGGACGTTCACATTTGTGCTTCGCGGCTACACTTCTCCGCCTATTGTACTGGATGTTACCCAACCTGGAGATTATCGCTGGTTGGGGCTTAGTTCGCGGGGAGGCGAGTATTGGGTGCAGGTAACGGCCGCATCAGAGGATGAGCCCCGGGAACTGATCGCCTTCACTTCGGATCAAGTTCGGACTCTGGAGGCAGCTGCAGCATGTGGTTCGGCCTGCAGTGTAACGCCGCAAAACCTGCATGGCATTCAGACTTGGCCAGGTTTTGTAATTATTACGCCCAATCAGTTTATTGAGCAGTCCAATGCGTTGGCCGATCGTCGTCGTGCAGAAGGACTAACGGTTGAGGTCGTTGATGTGCAACAGATCTATAATGAGTTTTCGGGGGGCCTGCAGGACGTGCGTGGCATTAGGGATTACCTGAAGTTTCTTTACGACCGTAGCCCGGATGAAGAACGCCTGTTGCGGTATGTGCTCCTGTTTGGTGATGGTCACTTTGACTACCGAAATCTTGATGCTTCTGCTACGTTCCCGAATCATATTCCTCCATTCGAGACAGAGGAGTCCTGGAACCCCGAGGAGTCCTACACAACTGACGATTACTATGGACTTCTGGATGATAATGAAGGTCTATGGCCTTTTATACGGAAGAGCTTCTATGCTCCATATGACCACCTGAATGAGCGTGTAGATGTGGGGATTGGGCGTTTTACCGTACACACCGTGGAAGAAGCTCAATTGATGATTGATAAGGTTGTGCACTACGAAAGCCCGAATACATACGGTCAATGGCGAAACCGGTACCTGTTTCTGGCAGATGACGGTCCAACGGGAATTTCTGGACGGCAAGATGACAAGGACTTGCACACACAGAACACCGATGTGGTTGCAGTTGTAGTGGCGAAGCTTGCACCAGACGTAAACCAGCGTAAGGTGTATGCACTTTCGTACACCAGAGAATTCCTGAACACCTGGCGCGTTCCGAAAGCCCGCCAGGATTTGCTATCAACGATTGATGAGGGCGTTCTTGTTGTGAACTATAGCGGTCATGGGGGGGAGCGGGCACTTGCACAGGAAAACCTATTTACTGTAGAAGACTCCAGATCCCTCCAGAATTATGACAGACTACCGGTATTTATTACCGCGACCTGTTCCTTTGGGCGATGGGATTTGGGAAGTGAACAGACCGGTGCAGAAGAGTTGCTTCTCAATCGAAATGGCGGGGCAATCGCCCTCCTGACAACGGTACGTACAGTATACACCTCCGGGGACGAAACCACACTTAATGTAGGGCTGAACGTGGTCCTGAATGAAGAATTATTTACACGGGAGGCCGACCAATTGTTACCTCGGCTTGGAGATGCATTGCGTAGAACCAAGAACCGACGTGTGGGCTACGAGGGTAACAACCGTAAATTTAATCTACTGGGAGATCCTACATTACGGTTGGGATTACCCGCCAATCGTGCCGTTGTTACACATATAAACGAGACCCCGATTAGCACGGCCACAGGGCAAATGAGTGCACTGGAACGGATTGAGCTGAAGGGGGAAATCCAACGGCCAGACGGTTCACTAGATACTTCCTTTGAAGGCGCGGCATCGCTCACGGTTTTTGATGCGCTGCGGCAGGTGCCAATCCCTCGAGAGATGCTTCGCCATATGCCACAGCCATACTATGAGGTTCGAGATGATCTGATCTGGCGGGGTAAGACGCGCGTAACCGATGGACAGTTTGTAGCACGATTTGTTGTACCAAAGGATATCTCGTATGCAAATCGGCCCGGAAAGGTTACGCTCTACGCACAAAGTGCGACTGGGCATGTAAATGGATATTCTGAGCGCTTTATTGTCGGCGGTACTTCGGACGATGCAACCGATGATGTAGACGGCCCTCAGATTGAACTCTATCTGGGCGACGAAACGTTCACCAGTGGAGGCTTGGCCCCCGCGCAACCGCAAGTACTTGCCCGCATATATGATGCGAGTGGCATCAATACCGTAGGTGCAGGCGTTGGACACGAAATGTTACTCGTACTTGACGAAAATGAGGTGGATGCAATCAATATTGGCAATCTCTATGAAAGCGACGAGGATTCTTTTCAGCGAGGATCCGTGTCTTATTCTTTTGATGAGGCGCTGGAACCCGGTCACCACACACTTAGCCTCCGTGCCTGGGATGTATTGAACAATTCGGGCGAAACAACTTTGGATTTTGTGGTTACAGACACCGAAGAGTTGGTGATCAGGAATGTTTTTAATTATCCAAATCCAACGACTGGGCCAACCCGGTTCGTTTTTGAGCACAACCAAATTCCCGGTACGCCAGTTAAGGTACATGTGCGTGTTTATACTCTAGCGGGACGCCCCGTGCGAACTTTGGAATCAGAAGAACTGTTATCTGCAGGACCAATGCAAATTTCCTGGGATGGACTCGACGACGATTATGCAAGACTGGCCCCTGGTGTGTATTTGTATAGGCTACGGGCTGAAACAGCAGGTGCCGAAGTACAGCATGTTGCCGAGATTATCGAAAAACTGGCCGTCGTTCGTTAAAGGCCGTAAACAGTATAAAACCTAATCCTTGCAAAACCAGACAGTATGAAGAGTCAGATTTTCAAACACATCGCCTTTTTGTCGCTTTTGATTTTCATGATCATTGGTGGCTTTGTTCGGGATGCATCGGCCCAGATTGGCGGAGCTGCCGTCGTATTTCTCATGATTGAACCCGACAGCAGGGCAGCGGGTATGGGGAATGCAGGTGTAGCGATCGCCGACAATGCAAATGCCTTGTTTTGGAACCCCGCCGGGTTAGCTGATCAGGTTGGCACTGAGGTTGCATTAACGCATAGTAATTGGTTGCCAGAGTTGAGCAGTGATCTTTTTTTTGAGTATCTGGTCGCCAAACATCATATCAAGAATTGGGGCACAATCGGGGCCCATGTAACATTTTTGAACCTTGGTGAGCATGAGCATCGAGATGCGCTGAATGTATCGCTAGGTACTTTTCGATCTTATGATCTGTCCGTGGGCGTGTCCTATGGATTCAAGGTATCTGAGCATATTTCTCTGGGTACCGGTGTGCGTTGGATTCGCTCTAACCTGGCCACAGTCAATGTCGGTGCGCAGGAATCCCAGCCGGGCGTATCGGTTGGTGTGGACTTGGCTGCGATGCTCAAGATGCCGGAATTTCATCTTGGACGTGTTGCTACGCGGTACAATATTGGATTTAATCTCGCTAATATGGGCCCTAAGATCCAGTACTCTGACAGTGAGCAGGCTGACCCGATCCCCACTTTACTTCGAATAGGTCACGCAGTTACATTCCAATTTGACGACTACAACAAGATCACGCTGGCCAACGACGCTTCAAAAATTCTCGTGCGGCAGCGGGTTGAGGAAGTGTGTATCGACGTTAATGATCCTGCGACCTGTGCTCCGGACTATTCTACGGATCCTTTCTATCGCGCTATCTTCACCTCATGGACCCCCATTGAGGTTCTGAGTTCCGCGGTCAATGATGATGAGCAAGAGTTCAGAGACCTGTCAGTCATTGATCAACTCTTGATTTCAGCTGGTTTCGAGTACTGGTACAATGATCTTTTCGCGGCGCGAGGAGGATATTTCTATGAGAACCCTTACAATGGTAACCGGGAATTCCTGACTTTCGGGGCCGGGATCCGCTATAATATCGTGGGCGTTGATTTTTCGTATGTATATGCCTTAGAGGAAAACCATCCTTTGGCCAATACAATGCGTTTTTCACTCCTTCTCAACTTTGCACGCTAACCGGATCGAGGTTGCAGTACAATGAGGCAGCTGACTGCCATGGCAGCGGCGTGCCTATTGCTGCTGACTGGAGCAAAGGCTCAAACTGTAAAGCCAGCTGCACCATACTACGATTTGGTTGCGCTCCGGGTAGAGTTTGCACCGGACACCTCCAGCTTTACTACTGGAGATGGAATGTTCTCGGGGCTGAGTTTTCCGATTGAACCAAAGGTTGATCCACTCCCCCATGATGCGGCCTATTTCGAGGCCCATCTTGCTTTCCTGGAACACTATATCCGCACAGCCAGCGCTGGCAGAACCAGGATTGTGACGCATCTTATCCCTGAGATTGTTCGGCTGGATAATCCAATGGCAACCTATAGTCCGGTTGGATTAAACTCGGACAGTAGGTTAGAGCGATCAAAACTGGCAAACCTGATCCGTGACGCCTGGACAAAGGCAGATTTAGAAAGTACTTTTGATCCAGTGCCGCTCATGCACAGGAGAAATGTTGCGTTCATCCTGTTCCATGCGGGAGTAGGGCGTGATGTTGAGCTGGTCGGCACGACGCTGGACAAAACGCCCCAGGACCTGCCCTCAGTCTTCATGGGGACGAATTCGTTGGCAGACCTTGGCGTTAGTGGACTTTCGTTTAAAGGATTGCATGTAGATCATTCACTCATCATTCCCCGAACGGAAACTCGCTCGGGTGTAAATGCCTTTACTGATGAACCGTATCTGCTGGAACTGTCGATAAATGGACTGCTGGCAGCAAGCTTCATTAGCTATCTAGGGGTTCCTGACCTGTTCAATACCGATACCGGGGAGTCGGTAATTGGTCCGTTTGGTGTGATGGATCCTTTGGGTATTTTTGCCTATCGCGGCCTGTTTCCACCGCTACCCAGCGCATGGACCCGCACAGCACTCGGGTGGGCTACTCCCAAAGTAATTCATGATCCAGGTGTATATGATCTGGCGGCTGGAGAGATTGCCCGGATAGAGATATCAGAGGCTGAGTATTTCCTATTGGAAAACCGTGTGCGCACCTCCGACGATACGGGGCTAACGCTGCAAATATTCAACGACGGGGCAATCTCAACGCAACGATTCTCTGCGGTCAGCGATGATTTTGACCGGTTTAATGTGCAGGCTTTTAAGGGTGGTGTGGTTACGCAGGCAAGTTCATACGATTTTGCACTGCCAGGCCGGGATGCCGATAATCAGCAATACAATGGAGGCATCCTCATTTGGCATATTGATGAGCGTCAGTTTTCCCGCGCGGTCAATAATGATCCAGATGCTTTGGCTGTAGATATTGAGGAAGCTGATGGCGCACAGGATATTGGCTTTGACGGCAACATCGGCTCTCCTTTTGATTTTTATTTCAGTGACAATCCTTCAAGTGTTGCCTTACCCTCCGGGCTTACAATCAGTCTCTACGAGAACCGATTTGGCCCCGACACCACACCAGACAGCAGGACAAACGATGGGGGGAGCAGCTTCTTAACGCTCGAGGATTTTTCGGCTTCCGGTTCGATTATGTCGTTCTCGTTCCAGAAGGAGGCAGGTGAACATGTGACCGATGCAGGAATGATCGCATTAGGAACAGAAACAACACCAGAAAGCAGCGTTGGGGTGGCAGCCGGCTACAGAGCGGTATTTACCGGTGCGGAGGTCATTGTACCGGGCGTTGGCCAGGTGAATGCCCTGGCACGACCAGCCTACAGTGCACAGGGCATGGCGGTGATTGATGATCAGGATGGCGGCATTACATTCAGAGAATATCAAGTAATCGGGGGCCGTCTGATCGCAACCCGAGCGGTAACACTGGCAGCGGGGCTCCCGATCGGACGACCGGTGGTGTATCATGACAACGCACACTATGCCCATTTTACCGGATCAGATCGATCAAAAGTGTTTCGGATAGCTTCTGGAGTAGATGGATATGATATAGATGACAGGGGACTGGGGCTGATTGCGACTGATGAAGGAGTTTATTTTATTGGGCAGTCACAG
This sequence comes from Rhodothermales bacterium, assembly GCA_022821385.1. Taxonomy (GTDB): domain Bacteria; phylum Bacteroidota; class Rhodothermia; order Rhodothermales; family Bin80; genus Bin80. The sequence continues at coordinate 43,286 of JAJEDR010000012.1, read as the reverse complement.
GCCGGGCCGGTTGGCAAAGCTTCGAAATGGACGTACACGCTAGGCGACGATGCAGGCTACCCGGTTATGGGACGGGACCGTAGCGGGCTTTGGGGAGCAATTCCACTTCCAACTGCATTGGTTGTGCTGGAGCCCGATGGTGAATCCAGACGGATTGCAGCCTCGGCCTACCTTGGAGACAAAGTTTTTTCATCGTCGCTCGCTATTGCAGATCTGGATCAGGATGGTGTACTTGACCTGATTACAACCGCAGGAAATCAGGTCGTTGCATTTTCTCAGGGAGGCGCTTTACTTCCGCCGTTTCCCATTGAAATCGGAGCTCCCGCCGCTAACGCACCGCTGATCTATCAATCGGATGACGCGATCATCATTGTTGTATCTGCCGCTGATGGTAGTATATATGCCTTGGACCTTGATCGGAAGGGGCGAGTGATTCCCGGGTTTCCCCTGTCGGCTGGGCGTGCAATCAATGCTACGGCCCTCATTTTAAGTGATACGCTGAGCGTGGTAACCGAGTCAGGAATTCTGAGAAACTACGCATTGAATAACATCAGTCAGGTGCTCTGGGCTCAACAACACGGTTCTGGACATAATGCGAGTTTTGTGGCACTGGCTACAAAAAAAGATGAGACTGCGCCGCTGTTGAACGTAGCAGAGACCTACAACTGGCCAAATCCGATCCGGGATGGACACACGTTTTTCAGGTGTCTCACGAGTGAAGCCTCTCAGGTATCCATCACAGTAGTAGATGCAGCGGGATCATTGGTAGGTTCGCTAAATTTTGCTACGTCGGCAGGCGTCCCACATGAAGCCCCCTGGAATACCAGCGCCGCAAGCGGCATGTATTTCGCGCGTGTAGAAGTAACTTCGTCTTCCGGGCGGACGGATTCGCACCTGATTAAACTCGCGATTATTCGATGAAGTGGGCCCTCTCTATTTTTGCAGCGGCAATGTTGGTTGCCGGTACGACGGCTCAAGTTTCTCCGTCTCTTCTAGATTTTAGCCGCACAGCACTGGATTGGTACCAAATAGAGACGGAGCACTTTGTCATACTGTTTCATATGGATGAAGCGGGGCAGGGAGCAAGTCGATCAGCACAGGTGGCCGCACGCATAGCCGAAGAAGTCTACGAACCCATAACAAGCCTGTATGAGCATGAACCAGACAGTAAGGTGTATATAATCCTCAAAGATTACGAGGATTACTCAAACGGCGCAGCGTACTTTTTTGACAACAAGATTGAAATCTGGGCACCCGCGCTCAATTCTCACTTACGAGGCGCACATGACTGGATGCGAAATGTGATCACACACGAATTCACCCATATCGTTCAGGTTCAGGCAGCCATGAAATCTCCGCGGAGATGGCCTTTGGGGTACCTCCAGATTCTAGATTACGAGGATGTACGCCGTCCTGATGTTTTGTATGGATATCCCAATGTGATTGTTAGTTATCCCGTTATTGGTTTGAACAACCCGGCCTGGTTTGCAGAAGGAACTGCACAATATCAACATGATCACTTGCACTATGACCGCTGGGATTCGAACAGGGATATGTTGCTGCGAACCCGTGTTCTGAGCGGGCAGGCCCTCAGCCTGACTGAGCTTGGCAGTTTCTATTCCAAGAGCAGTTTGATGCGCGAGGGTGTGTATAATCATGGGTTCGCATTCACGCTGTATTTGGCACGTGTGTATGGAGCGGAGGTGTTGGCCCAGATCAGTGATTATCTGCGAAGCTGGCGTATCTGGCGTGTTGAGAAGGCCATTGAGCGGGCTACCGGTATGCCCGGAAAGGAGGTTTACGAGTCGTGGCTCCAGGAACTCAATCATTCATATTCGCAGGCTGTCTCGCCCATTCGGGAAGCTCTTGTGGAAGGAACACTTGCTGAATCAGAGGGCTTCGCCAATTATTTTCCGCGTTTCTCGCCGGATGGATTGAAGCTGGCCTATATATCCAACAAAGGAGAACATTTTAGCCGCACAAGTCTGTACATACAAGATTTAGGCAGCGGGTCGGTTGTTGCCCATGATCTAGGGGAGGCTTTCGGTGACTACATCTGTTCGCTTGGTCATCGTGTGAGATCCAATGTGACCGGCGCTGCTGCCTGGCGACCGGATGGCCAGGCACTCGTGTATGCACGGCAGCGTGTAACCTCGGAAGGTTTTCTCTACACGGATCTTCATCTGATTGAATTAGACACGAAAGAGTCCACTCCGCTGACGCGTGATGCACGCGCTTCACAACCTGGGTGGGATTCCACAGGGACAAGAATTGTATACGTCAACTCCGATGACGGAAGCAGTAACCTGCAGTTGCTGAACGTAAAAACAGGTGAACGCAGGCCAATAACGCGGTTTGCAGACGGAACCCAGGTCACCTCTCCCGTATGGCACGGTAAATGGATTTATTTTGCGCGACTTGATCCCGGCGCGCATGGCAACGATCTGTGGAAGGTCCAGGTAGACGGATCAGAATTGACTCCCGTGCTACAGACATCGGCAGATGAGCGATCACCGACGATAGCCAATGGCGTGTTGTACTTTGCTTCTGACAAGAACGGGATATACAATATATATCGGTTTAAGCCAGACGGTTCGGAGCAACTGACTCAGGTCATCGGAGGGGCTTTCATGCCAGACATCGGTAAAGATGGGAGGATCGCTTATGCCACCTATAGATGGGATGGATACAAGATTGCCATTTTGGAGCATCCAGAAGCGATTGAACCGGTTGTCCAATATGCGCCCCCGGAATTCATCACAAAAATTACCCCGCCCGAGACTTCGAAAAATGATGGAGATATAAGGGCTATTGATCCAGAGGTACTATCAAGTACAATGCGTGAGGAGGCAGCTTTGGGAATAGACTCTCTGCAGATATCGCGCTATAATGCCGACTTTACGAGCTTTAGTCTCTCGCCTGTCATCCGGTTGGATCAATACGTAGAGCGTCGGCTTGAAGGGCGTGTTCGCGGCAGGGCGGAAACCTTTTGGAGGAACCTGAAATTCGGCACCTATGTCTCTTCCCGGGAGGTGCTGGAGGGTATGAGTCTGTTCGGAGGATTGCTCATTGGTCCGGGATCACATCAGGATGGTCAAATTATTGCACCGGCAAATTTACTGGCGCTGGAACGAGATGTATTTCTCCAATTCAATTACTCTCGGGGTTTTGGATTCTTGCCTGGACGCTGGTCACCGCAGATAGCAATAGAGCTGTATAATATTCAGCGTCAGGTAGAGAACGGATTATCTATTGAGGAGCATCCCTGTACGGCATGCTTACCTGAGACTACAAATGCTGATTTGACCTATGGGCTCTGGGAGGGGAATATTTATTTGCGCAGCAAGATTAACCGCAGTACCGTACTGGAAGCTGGTTACCGGTACAGTCCGTATCGTGTAACCACAAACCGTTTTTATTCGAGAGAGCTTTCAGATTGGATACCCAGTACGTCGTCACGCTACTATATTGGCCGCAGCTATATGGCGAGTGCCTACTTTGAGGCACGGCGTTCTCATCGTGAGTCGGACATAATGCGCACAGGCATTCGCATTACGGCTAACTATGAGCGCGAAACCGGTGAGCTACTTAGGCAATTTGATGTAGAAGAAGGGCAATTGGTCCCGATCTATGACACCGACGTACTCCATCGGATGCGCGTTGATCTGGAGGGCGGAATCCGGCTACCCGGCCAAATTCGTGGCACCTCACATGGTCTGAATGTTCGGATGCAGGCCTCAACGCTGTTTGGCAAGAATACAGATACGTTTTACTTTGACTATGTAGGTGGCTTGTCCGGTGCGCGCGGCTATCCCTTTTATGCACTGGGCGGCACAGAAACCCTGTGGCTCCAGGCTGCATGGACCGTACCATTGATTCCTGATATTCGACGCCAGATCGGACCGGTTTACTTTGACAAGGTCTTTATGCGTCTTTATGCTGATGGGGCGAGAGTACAACCAGCGAGCCGGGCGATCCGAAAAGACGTGGGAGCGGAATTTCGCCTGATGATGGGGAGCTATTATTTATTACCAACCGCATTGTTTGTCAGTGCAACCTATGGCGTGGATGCATTTCAGGTGACGTTGGATGATGTATTCGTCACGTCACAGCCAAGCGTGGATTACGGTAAGGAGCTTCAATGGCACTTTGGCTTGCTTTTTGGGTTTGACTTGTAGCGATTTTCCTGGATAGCCATGACGCCTGTTGTGATCTTTTGCCTGCTCTTTATCGCAATCAGCATTGGGTTGCTTTATCTAGTCCTGCGAAGGAACCCATACCCGGTTCCGCGTGGAGGTGTACAGTGGATGATCACCATCATGTGTACACTGCTCGTTTGTCTCTCAGGTTTGGTAATTGCGCTTGAGTGGAGCTTTTCCGAGCATTCTGAGATTACCTCCGCCCCAGAGTCCGTAGAGCCCTTTGTGTTTCGGTTGGTTTCCAATCAGGAAGAGGTGAACATAAGCGATTTCAACGGAAGCGTGGTGCTCTTGAATTTCTGGGCCACCTGGTGCCAGCCCTGTATTACTGAGCTACCTGAGCTTGATGCACTGCAGGAAGCATACGGGGATAGAGGTTTGGTCGTTGTAACGCTGTCGGATGAGGACTTGGAAGAACTCCAGTTGTATGATGATCTGCTGCCTGAAAGAACGGTATCTGGGTATGTCGCTCTTGAGGAATTGCCGGAATATTTCAGAAATGAACTTGCATCCGGGCGACCGGTCTCGTACGTGATCGATGGAGCCGGAACGATTCGAGAACGTCTCCTGGGGGCAGGGACATTTGAATACTTCGAGGGCCTTGTTACTCCGTGGCTGGCCCAACTTCAATCGTAGCGTATGCGGCGTATTGCACTTGTCATTGGCCTCCTCGTCATTGTCCCGAATGTTCAGGCGCAGCCTACTACTGATAGTTTAGAGGCACTTTTTTCAAGCTCCCGGCGCAGCACTCCGCTTGCCTTTGGCATGTCTGCTGTGGTTCCTGGATTGGGCCAAGCCTATAATCGTCATTGGATCAAGGCAGCAGTTGGGGTCGCAGGAGAGGCCACGGTACTCTTGCTGTATGCGTCCTGGCGCCAACAGGGAGTAGACGGGCGTGATGCATACCAAATGGAAGCTCACATGCACTGGAGTCCGATTAAGTATGCTTACTGGCTGAATGACTATGCTCAATACTTGAATCAGCTGCCAGATGGGCGTCTAGTTACGGCTCCGCAGGTGAATATTTCACCAGCACTTTTGAATATTGACCTAACGCAGCCAGACGCTTGGTCAGATTCGGAACGGTTGGCAGTGCGAAGATTGTTCCAGGAGATTCAATTGCTTGAACGTGACAGCTATCATGGAGATACGGGAGCAGTTTTTTCGCATGTGCTGCCATTTTTTGGGGAACAGCAGTATTATGAACTTGTAGGCAAGTACTTTCAGTTTGCTCCGGGTTGGGAAGATTACATAGCTATTGTCAGAGATGGCCGTGTAACCTGGATTGACGAGAATGGGGATTTTATTCAATCTATTGAGCCGGAAGCAACAGGTCCGGGTGGAACAAAGCCAAATGTATCCGCAAGGTTCTATCGATACGCAGAGGAACATGCCGACGCGAATACATACTTACGCCGAGCTTCCCGGATTACAACCCTGCTCATCGTGAATCATGTACTTGCTGCTGTGGATGCAGCGATATTTGCACGGCTGCACAATCGTCGTTTGCAATTACGTCTAGGGTTGCTGAAGGATGTACAGGGCAGAACTCTCGTAGCTCCGCAGGTGAGTTTCCTTCTGAATAAGAGAACGCATTGATCATTAAATTGACATCTCATGCGTTATAAAGCTCTCCGCGGCATACCGATCTCTAGTCGTATATTGAAACTCCAACTCAAAACATTATTGCAATCATGAATTGGTATAAGCAGTTGCATGTATGGATTATCCTGGGCCTTGTATTCGGATTAGGTTACGGAATTCTTTCTGCTGCAATGGGGTGGGGGGCGTTCACGCAGGCATGGATCAGTCCCTTTGGCGACATTTTTCTGAACGCTTTGTTCATGATTGCGGTGCCGCTCGTATTGGGTTCAATCATAACCGGCGTTGCCTCGCTTTCAGATACACGCAAATTAGCTCGGATTGGCGGTAAAACAATTCTGATCTATGTCAGCACAACGGTAGCTGCTCTGATCATTGGATTGCTTCTGGTCAATACCATCCGCCCGGGAGATACGGTTCCGGAAGAAGTCCGTATGGAACTGCAGGAGGGGTACAGTGATATGGCGGAGGAGCGCCAGGAGAGTGCTGCTACTGCTCAGGAACGCGGACCATTGCAGGCATTTGTAGACATGGTGCCACGCAATATCGCAGCAGCAGCCTCCAATAACCGGAACATGCTGCAAGTGGTACTGATCTCAATATTGTTTGGGATCGCGCTCCTGCTTATTCCGAAAGAGAAAGCCCAGCCTATGCTGGGTTTCTTCGAAAGTCTGACAGCGGTTGTTATCAAGATTGTAGAGATCATTATGTGGATTGCTCCTCTGGGTGTGTTCGCACTCCTTGCTGATACGGTCAGTCTGATTTCCGGGGACAATCTGGGTGAGTTGTGGAGTTTGCTGGGGGCGCTTGGGTTTTATATGCTCGTGGTGCTTGCCGGGCTTGTTGTCCATGTCATAGTTACGTATGGGTCGATCCTGAAATTCCTGACGCCGATGTCGCTCAAGAAATTCATTATGGGGATAGCGCCTGCGCAGCTGGTTGCATTCAGCACCTCATCGAGTGGTGCAACGCTTCCGGTCACGATGGACCGCGCCGAGAATCACTTGGGGGTTAGTGAGGAGGTTTCTTCCTTCGTGCTTCCGCTTGGTGCTACAATCAATATGGATGGGACTGCGCTTTATCAGGCGGTAGCAGCGGTGTTCATTGCGCAGACACTTGGAATCGCGCTTGGCTTTATGGACCAATTGGAGATCATACTCCTAGCCTTACTTGCTTCCATTGGAACTGCAGCAGTGCCCAGCGCGGGTATCATTATGCTGATCATCATATTGCAATCAGTTGGTGTTCCTGCAGCTGGTATAGCCTTGATCTTAGGTGTTGATCGAATTCTGGATATGTGCCGGACGGTATGCAATATAACGGGAGATGCAACCGTCGCTACCTTGGTTGCTTCTTCGGAGGGGCAACTTGGTGAGGTCAGCGAAAACACGGCTCGCATTGGATTTGTTGCTACTCCCGATGCATCTTTGGAGGAGCAGCCTGAAAAATAGGTCAGTAGCCAAAAGGGTACGCCCGAGAGGATTCGAACCTCTGGCCTTCTGCTCCGGAGGCAGACGCTCTATCCAGCTGAGCTACGGGCGCGATGTGTCCTCTAATGTATAAACCGCCATAAACGTTTCCATGGTAGACGTTTCATTCAAAACAAAAGATGACGGGATAAAGGGTGCTCCCTCGCCGGGACGAACCGGTTCGGATGTTTTTGATGGTGCTACGGGTAGCTGGCCTTCCGGCGCCGCCTTGGCGCTGTGGGTATTTGTTGGTTTGTTTGCTTACCTGTTCATAGGCAATATTGCTTCAACCTTTCTTCTCGCACTGAATGATGTTGGACTTCAAGATATTTTAAGCGGTCAGCAGGATGTATTCGCCGAGAATGGGAATGCGTTTTTAGGAGGCAATGCAATTGGGTTAGCCTTGGGACTGGGCAGCGTTGCAATACTTGCAAGTTGGCTGGACTCTTCCCGCCCTCTGCAATATCTCCGACTTAAAAACTGCAATGCATCAGATGTCGTGCTGTCGCTAGCTGGCCTTATATGTCTACTTCCGGCGGTAATTGGCCTCGGCATCCTTAATGAAAAGATTCCCTTACCTGATGTCCTTCTGCGGTTGGAAGAACAGCAAATGGAATTAATTGAATGGTTTACCGGGCAGGGAGGTAATTTTGCCCTGAATATGATATTTGTTGTTGCGACACCAGCTATTTTTGAGGAAGTGTTTTTTCGGGGGTATGTGCAGAGACGGGCAGAGCGGGGGCTAGGCGTAGTAGGGGGAATTATCCTTACAGGAGTCATCTTTGGCGTGTTTCATCTGCGTCTTACGCAAGTACTTCCGTTAATCTTGTTGGGGTGTTATCTAGCATATGTTACCTGGCGCACTGGTTGTCTATGGATTGCCGTAGTGTTACATTTTTTCAATAATGCGCTTGCACTATCTTTATCCAAATGGGGACCGGAATCGGTTGCAGATCCAGAGGTTGTTCCATGGTTTCTGATCATAGGAGGCACGCTTCTCTTTGCAGCCTGTATCCTGATGATTCATCGTCGCAATGGAATAGAGCACCACTCTGAATGGGAGGAAGTATTCTTGTGCGGCACTGACTACGAGGCTAATCTGGTTCGTGCACGTCTGGAGGATGCCGGTATCTATTCTGTGCTGTTAAATCAGCGGGACCATGCTTTTAATCTGACACAGGGATCAATGGCAAAAGTGCGCGTACTGGTTCCAAAATCTATGAAGGCAGAGGCCTTGGCGCTGTTTGCAGCGGAGGCGCTTACCGATGAAGAGTTGGCCGAGGTGGCTCTTTCTAGTAAATAAGTCCATCGCTACGTGTAATGTCACAGATATTAACTCGCCTTTTCACGGCCACAATCGGTGCCTCCCTACTGGTTGGTTCGGCTTGGCTTGGGCCGTGGTATTTTGGCATTGCCGTGATGATAATTGCTCTTTTAGGGCAACTTGAACTGTATCAACTCTACGAGCGGTCCGGCGTTCGGGCATGGATCGTTACGGGCTTATTGGTAGGCGCAGGCTTGTCTCTCAGAGCTTTGGTGCCGAATATCTTCCTTCTCACCGCTGTGCCTGTGGTGGGGCTCGTATTGTGGTGTACTTTTACGAAAAGCGATCAGCCGCTGACACGCCTTGGAGCAACACTCTCGGGTGCAGTCTATCCAACTGCTTTATTAGCGTTCCTAACAGATCTGCGTGTGGTTCCAGGATACACTGAGCAAGAAGCATTGATATTGACCATTACAGTATTAGTGCTGGTGTGGGCAAGCGATGTGTTTGCTTTTTTTACAGGATCATTTTTTGGCAGGCGTGCATTGGCACCAACAATTTCTCCCGGTAAGACCTGGGAGGGATTTCTTGGCGGGATTGGAGGAGCACTCTTGGCTGTGGGCATACTCAATCTGACACTAGAGATGCCGTTAGCCACGATTCACATACTGATTCTCGCGCTCGTATGCACCCTTTCCGGTGCAGTTGGCGATTTGGCCGAAAGTCGCTTCAAGCGTGTAGCTGGCGTGAAGGATTCGGGAATTATTCTGCCAGGACACGGGGGGATGCTTGATCGTTTTGATGGCATTATTGTGGCGGCTCCGTTATCCTATATGTACATAATTTTTGTTGTTAACTGGTTCTGAAAATGGGACTCTTATTTGGACGCAAGACACAACCTCGCAAGTTCGACTATACGCCGCGTTACTACGATCCGCGCAAAGACGATAGTCTCAAGCGGCGCATGCGAATTCAGAGCCGTGTTCGGCGCAGGCGTAGTCCTGTTGCACTCTATTATTTAGCTGCATTATTGCTCACGGCTCTGTATATCTACAACGCTATCGGACGATAGCAGGACCCATATGAAGTGTGCTGTGCAGATCAGGCGTATGCCGATCGAATTGGCCAACAAGATTGCGGCCGGAGAGGTCGTTCAGCGTCCTGCATCAGCTGCAAAAGAGTTGCTCGAGAACTCCATTGACGCAGGTGCCTCGGAAATATCTCTGTCGGTAAAAGCAGCGGGAAGCAGCTTGATTCAAGTGAGCGATAATGGCACAGGTATGGGCCCCGAAGACGCTGTTCAATGCTTTGAGCGTCATGCGACCAGCAAGATCAGGAGCGCAGAAGATCTGGAGAATATACAGACACTAGGATTCAGAGGAGAAGCATTGGCCTCAATCGCAGCGATCGCACAGGTATCTCTGAGAACAAAGAGGGCAGAAGATGAACAGGGGGTATCCGTACGTATTGAGGCGGGGCAGGTACTTGAGAATTCCCCCTGTGCCGCAGCAGTTGGCACCACCGTCGGCGTTCGCAACCTTTTTTTTAATGTTCCGGCGCGCAGGAGTTTTTTGAAGGCTCCTTCCACAGAGTTTCGTCATATCTCAAACATCTTTGTTTCTCAAGCGCTGGCTAATCCGTGGACCACGTTCAGGTTAGAACATAATCGGCATGAGGTATACCGTTTGCCGGGTTCACGCACAGAGGAATTTTCGGATGCGTTGCGGGAGCGCGTTCGTGCTATCCTTGGTACAGAGGTCAGCCAGCATCTCGTGCTGGTTAATGAATCCATGAGCTATATCTCCGCTGTTGGATTTCTAGCGCACCCAGAACATGCCAAGAAATCTCGCAGGGATCAATATTTATTTGTAAACGACCGCCCGGTAAAGAGCTCCAGTCTAAATCACGCCATCCGATCTGCTTATGAAACGCTGCTTCCAGAGGGGCGTCATCCCGCTTATGTTCTGTTTCTGAAGCTTTCCCCCAAGCATGTTGATGTGAATGTGCATCCTGCAAAGACGGAAGTTCGCTTTGATGATGACCGTGGCGTATATAATTTTGTGCAAGCCATATCTAGGCGGGCGCTTGGGATTGCAGACCTGATTCCTCAGTATCCAAGTAGTGCATCATCGTTGAGTTTTCAGAGAGGGTCAAACGATGCATCAACAAGTTGGAAGCCGCCACCTCGCGCGGACGAGTTACCACCAGTTCAGGGAGAGCAGTCAACGATTGTTTACGACGTTGAGCGTAGTCGGGCGCCTTCCGGGGCGACGCTGGATATGGAGGGGTTTCTTTGGCAGTTACAGGACCACTATATCCTGACCCAACTGCAAAGCGGGATATTAATCGTTGATCAGCAGGCTGCTCATCAGCGCGTTCTGTTTGAACGTGCCCTTGCAGATTTACAGGCCGGGATCGGACTGTCACAACAGCTCCTGTTTCCCCAACTAATATGTCTCAATCAGGGGGATTGCGAACTTCTGCGCGAACTTAGTCCACTTGCTATGGCACTTGGGTTTGATTATTCAATTTCTGAAAACCGTACGGTAACGGTCAGGGGGGTACCGTCGGACCTGCAAGCCGGCGCAGAAAAGAAAATCCTGCAGTCGATACTTGATGAGTACAAGGCCAACAGTGAGTTAAAACATCTTTCCATTCAGGAGAATATGGCCCGCAGCATAGCCGTACGCGGTGCAATTTCTCCTGGGGTTAAGTTGAATGAAGAGGAGATGCGGACAATGATTGATCGACTCTTCCAGTGCGAAGACCCCTATCGGACCCCCAATGGAAAGCCAACACTGATCCGATTGACACATGATGAATTGAAGCAACGGTTCGATCGGAAAGTTGTAGATCATGAAGAACCCGATTGATGCATTCCGAGACCGCGTAGCATCCTACATGAAGCGCACGGCTCGCGTAAGTCCGGATGAGCGCATACTCGTAGGCGTAAGTGGAGGCATGGATTCTGTTGTGTTGCTGGATGTTCTGGGGATGTTAGGGTTCGAGTGTGAGGTGGTTCACATTAATTATCATTTACGCGAACAGGAATCTGCCGCAGATGAAGCGCTTGTTCGTGAATTGTGTCTGCAAAGAAAGTTGAACCTGCAGATAAGGCACATTTACGCGCGTACCCATGCTGCTGATACCAGATACTCGGTCCAGATGGTAGCACGTGACCTTCGATACGCGGCGTTTACTGAGATAGCATTGCAGCAACGCCTATCTGTTGTAACCGTGGCACATCACATGGATGACCAGGCGGAGTCGTTGTTGTTGAATCTTAATCGGGGAACAGGTCCAGAAGGGCTTGCTGTGATGAGGCCGGTCCGTCCACTGACAGAAAATGTCAATTTGGTGCGCCCGCTTATGGGGGAGAGTAGAGCATCCATTCAAGCTTATGCAACCGCCAGGAAATTGGAATGGCGGGAAGATCGCAGCAATAAGGACACAAAATACTTGCGTTCGAGGCTACGCGCGAGCGTTATGCCAAGCCTGAATGCCGAAACGCTTGCGCGGAGCGCCAGGCTTGTAGCTGAATGGGTTGATGAGGTAATCCGCCCAATGATCGATAGAAGTTTTTCTGAAGCTTCAAGTGGGCAGTCACTGTCAATTGCATATCTGAAGCAACTACCGAATGTACTTGCCAGACGATTGGTGATTGAAGGACTCCGTACGTGGTTACCAGGATCACCTGCAAATGAGGCACTTGCTGAAAGAATTCTGGCACTAGTGAATTCTCAGACTGGAAAACAAATTGAAGTGGGCGAGGGAGTGATTTGGCGGGATCGAACCTATCTCGTGTTTACTGCCTCAGCCAAGCAAAAACGGACAGAAGGTACAAAACTGCTTTCCGAATCCACGGCAGTAGCTGTTCCAGGTGGACAGGTTCGACTCCATCTTACACAGAAGGAACCATCAAGTCTTTTTGATCCTGCAGGTGTTTGGCTCGATGCAGAAAAACTGACATTACCACTCAGGGTTCGAGGCTGGCTTGCGGGTGACCGAATGCGCCCCCTAGGGATGCAGGGCACAAAAAAGATCAGCGATCTGTTGACGGATGATGCTGTACCCGTGCAGGAGCGCAATTCTGTGCCTGTGGTTTGTAGTGGTTCGACGATTGCATGGGTCGTCGGGCATCGAATGGCGCACGAGTTTCGCGTAACCCCATCAACCCAACAGTATGCCAGACTCTATTACGAGCAAAGTTGAGATCATATATGGCCATCGGTTGAGGTTGTTCAAGGATGCGGAGACCATCCAGGCGCGCGTTCGGGAGATCGGCAAAGTCCTGACACAGTCACACTACGGTAAGCATCCGGTTGTACTAGGTCTCATGCAAGGCGCCTTTGTATTTACAGCGGATCTTGTACGCGCCGTGGACTTGCCTTGTACCGTGGATTTTTGGCGCCTTTCTTCCTACGGGACTGGTACCAAGAGCAGTCAAACTGTTCATGAGCTTATGTCGCCAACTGTAAGACTCTGCGACCGACATGTGATTCTGGTTGACGACATTGTGGATAGCGGCAGAACGCTAACCTATGCACTTCGCAGGCTTGTCGAGCATGCACCTCAGTCGATCACTGTGGTTGCCTTGTTGCAAAATGAAGCGAGTCCTGTTGCAGTAGATCACGTGGGTTTTATTTCCGGGGAAGACTACATCGTGGGTTACGGTCTAGATGTTGGATATGAACTCAGGGGACTGCCCGCGCTCTACTATCTCGATAATAGTCGAGAGTAGGAGAGTCTTGCAAACTATTAGTAGAAAGATGAATGGCAATACGTAACGCAATTCCCGGAAAGGGGCGCCTGGAACGTGGAGAGATGCTTCGCACCAAGCTGCTATTGGCGCCATTAATGGCGCTCATTCTTACGGGTTGTGGCGCCATACTGCTAACAACTGCGCCGGTAGTATGGCTGAATAAAAGCCACTTTGACGCCATATTGCACGACTTCTCCGAGTTACATGGCATCCGTGCGTCAGCTCTTGCCATTATGAAGGATGGCAATGTCGTCTATGAGGGTGTGAGTGGTTTCATGGATGCCGAGCATACCACGCCCACAGTCTCAAACGTGATGATGCGAGTCGCAAGTGTTTCCAAATCCGTCACAGCCGCTGCCGTTCGTCAACTGGCTGCTGATGGGTTGCTGGCGTTGGATGCGCGAGCCTTCGATCTTGGACAGCCGGAAGGCGGATTGCTTACCTTGCAGCCATTTCCTTCGCTTGGTGATGCTCGGCTAATTGATATCACAGTCGAACATCTTCTTCTGCATGAAGCCGGCTGGGACAGAAATAGCGCAGCGGATTGGGTGTTTCGAGAAATTGAGATAGCACGGACAATGTCAGTTTCCAGTCCGCCTGGAAGAGAGAATACGGTTCGCTATGTTTTGGGCCAGCCTTTACAATTTGATCCTGGTTCTGAAACTGTCTACTCCAATGTCGGATATCTTGTATTGGGGCTTATCATTGAGAAGGTGTCGGGAAAGGACTACCTTACCTATGTGCGCGAGAATATCTTCGCTCCCCTTGGCATTCCTGCAGAAGACGTGATTCAAGCACGTACGTTTCCCCAGGATCGTAGTATCAGGGAACCATGGTACGACGCTCCGGGGTTGGCTCGCAATGTGTTTGATCCAAATGGGCCGCCTGTAAGGCGGCCGAATGGAGGGTGGGATGCTGAGGCCAAGATCGCTGAGGCTGGACTGGTCACCACGACAAGGGCTCTGCTTGAATTTGCTGACGAGTACGTGGTGCGGGGTAGCAGAATCGGCAGCCGACGAATCGGTCGGGTGAGAAGCGGTTGGTGGGGCTGGCAAGGAGGAACCCTGTCTGGAACCAATGCGCTGGTATACCAGAGCGGAGACGGGGTTAACTATGTCATTCTCTTTAATCGTCGAGCTGCCGCAAGCGACCGACTATACTACGTCAGGCGGTTCATGGAAATTTTGAATGCACGCTTAATGCTGCCAAGTTCTGCATCTTCTTCCGAGACGTTTGGAGGCGCTTCAACTGGTCAGTATTTTGCCGATTAGGAGATACGAAAGCTCAAGATCTCCGAGGCGAAAATAACAGGAGTTCTAGGATTCGTGCAACCTGCTTGCATAGTGAAGTAAGGGGGTTATACACATGTGTACCCATCAGCACCGACCACAATCCGGGTCAAATAGGACTAACTAACTAGGAAAAAGCGCATTCCATGCCACACTCTTCAAAATGGCCGAAAATGGGACTTGTGGATGTTTTGTTGTAACTTGTGTGTGTCATGCGATAAATTGATCAAAATGAACCAGAGATATAGCCGTAGAAGCTTTCTGAAAACCGCTGGATTAGCTGCCAGTGTTGCGGTAATTCCACGCCGTCTTCTTTTCGCTTCGTCACCCGTAAAAGTCGGTGCGATTTCATACAGCTTTCGTCAGATTCCCGGCAGTGCAGAGGAAATCCTTGGGTACATGCAGACTCTTGGACTTAATTCGGTGGAGTTAATGGGGGGACCTGCGGAAGCGTATGCCGGAGCTCCAGATCCGGGCCCGAGACCCCGACATCCGGAATCTATGACCCAGGAGGAAAGGTCGAATTACGTGGCTGCCAGGGCAGCAGCGCAGCAGGAAACACAGAAGTGGCGTCGCATTGCTCCCATGGAGAAGTTTGCGGAGTTGGGAGATATGTTCAGAGAGGGGGGCGTAGATGTAGATATCCTGAAATTGGGCAACCCGAATTGGTTTGCGGAGGATATAGATTATGCCTACAGGGCGGCAAAAGCGATTGGTGCACGTGGGATTTCTTTTGAAATCTCGGCGCGTTCATCCAAGATTATGGCTCCATTCGCTACAAAGCACGACCTCCTCAACGGTATGCATAACCATTTACAGGTAGCCAACGAGGATTTTGACTTTGACGAGTACCTCTCCCATTCGCCGAACAATATGCTGAACCTGGACATAGGGCATTATGTAGCTGCGCTTGGGACTTCCCCTATTCCCGTGATCAAGAAATATCACGACCGGATTAGCCACTTACATTTAAAGGACCGCAAAACCCCTGAAAATGGACAGGATAATGTTGCATGGGGAACGGGAGACACGCCGATTGGCGATGTCTTACGCCTGTTGCGGGACGAGAATTACCCCATTCCGGCTATGATTGAACTGGAGTACCCAATTCCGGAGGATTCTAGCGTTATGGAGGAGATGGCCAAGTGTGCTGACTACTGCCGGGAGGCCTTGGAATCATAGCGGCAGGTTGGCTGCCTTCAAGTGGCAGAGGTACGGCTTTTCAGTGAAGTGTACGAGTGCATTAATTGCAGCTAGATCAGCTTGATTGTCAAGATCCCGGAGATGCCCCCGCGCATCCAGGATGCGTACGACTCCTTCATCTGGTTCATAAGCGGCATGTCTCGACTTACCTACTGTGAGGTAGTATGTATGCGCATTGGGACTGCTGATCCCGATTTTCTTCAGTGTCTGACTTACGCGAACCTGCCATTCAGTGAGTAACTCCTGTGTAGGTACTTCAGTGAGGAATGTACATCGAAAGAGATCTCGATTGATGATGCGCCGTGATAAGTCCGCAAGTATGGGGTCTGTACTCCGACACCATTGCTTCAGGCTGCAGGTTACTTCAGCGTCATCCAAACTCAGGAATCGATCCAATACCTCATCCTCCGAGAGTCTTGATGCATCAATTTTTCGCTCCAGGAACCAGCGCAATGCTGACGAGATGCCAGACACAGCTTCGTCATTGCTGGCATTGATCAAGTGCCGTGCACGGCGGATCGCACCGCGGAGCACGAAATCAGCCGCAACAACCGTCTTGTGGAGATAAACCTGCCAGTACATCAACCGCCGGGCTATCAGTACATTTTCGACTGCGTAAATTCCCTTTGACTCAATAGCAAGGCAGGATTCTTTTCCTCCGTCCTTTGGGTAAACACACAGTGTACGCAGAATACGCTCAATGCCAATTCTACCTTCAACAACTCCTGTAAAATGTGAATCCCTGCATAAATAATCCAAACGATCCATGTCCAGCTGACTTGAAATCAAGTCGCAAAAGAACGGGCGTTCGTAGGTGCCGTCCAGCATCTGGATCGCCATGTCAATCGGCGGACCAATCCGTGATTCAAGCCTCCGCATGAGGGCTAAACTTATTTTCTCATGTGGTGTATCGCAAACCAGATCATACTCGAGCGTATGGGAATAGGGCCCATGACCAATGTCGTGCAGCAGAATGGCGGCCATAGCTGCCAGTCTTTCATCTTCCGTGATGGGAGTTCCTTTGGCGGCCAAACTGTCCAGGGCATCGGACATTAATGCCATTGCACCCAAGGCGTGCGGAAATCGACTATGTTCAGCGGCAGGGAAAACAATTAGTCCTAGGCCCAGTTGCTTGATTCGTCTGAGCCGCTGAACCTCGCGCGATTCAAGCAGTGGCTGAATTATCTTTCGGGGCACTCTGATGAACCCGTGAACAGGATCCGAAAGGACTATGACATTGCGTGTCATTGCAGGTTGGGGCGATTCCCCGACTCGTCACCGAATGAATGCGCACGCTGGCGTAATTTGATTTTCCAAAGTGATAACACTTAGCAGATAACTACTGATGAGGGCTGCACTACCCGTGTGCATTGAAGTAAGCCAAGGCTATTGGCCAAAGGCAAAGTATGCCATCCGCATGTTACTTGAGCCACTTGGTTTGGGTCCGTTGTTCAAGCCACGGAGTGAACTGCGTGGTCATGGCTTGTACTATGGACAAAATCCTGCCGGTCTGCCTTCAACGATAACTGTATTGCCATTGGCGCACAATGCTGAAGAATTCTATGATGGTTTTACTGCTATAGATGTGGCTTCCGTGTGTTGGAGGGAGCATGCTGATTTTAATATTCCAGTTCTTTTCTCGTCAGAGACAGGGGACGACCTCGTGGCTTCGGCTTTCTACTGGCTCTCGGGTTGGCAGGAATTCACCGTACACGAACGTGATCAGCATGGCCGGTTTCCACATAAAGCGTCACTTCAAGCGATACTTGAAGTGACACGACTTCCTGTCGTAGATTGCTATCGAATGCTGTTAAGAGAACGATTAGAGGGTGCTGGGATTAATACGGATCTGCGGAAATGGGCTGGGAAGGACTGGGCGTTTTGTCCTACGATTGATGTTGACTATCTTCGGCATTGGCGTTTTGGAATGATTTTTCGAGAAAAAGTTGAATATTTTCTGTTGAATCGTCGAAAAGTCAGTGTAGGTGAGCGCTGGCGTCGGCTGTTCCAGTTTATCCGTAGTTACTTTAGTCGGGGCGATGCATTTAAGATTGCCTTGCGCAACATGTATCTAGAGATTCGGACTTATGGTAATGCCACAATTTTTTTGAAAGCAGCAGCACACGGTCCAAATGATGTAAGTTATCAACTGGATCAACGTTTTCTTCGTGAACTGTTAGTTGATCTCTCATCTGATGGCTTTGAAGTTGGCCTTCATCCAAGCTATCACGCACATACTCATGCTGCTTATCTGCGCAATGAGCGGAGGGCGCTTAATGAAATTACCGGAACAGATCCTGTAAGTGTTAGGCAGCATTTTTTGCGCTATGACTCTGCGATAACTCCCTACATCCAGGAGGCGGTCGGTTTTAGAATTGATTCATCTCTTGGCTTTGCGGAATGTGCCGGGTTTAGGAACGGCACCTGTATGCCATTTCTTAGGTTTGATCCCGTTAGAAACAAGGTGATGGACATTTGGGAAATGCCGCTATTATTTATGGATGGGGCTTTGTTTAATCGACAGCAGTATGGAGCGGCTGAAGCCATTCAGGAAAGTATAGAAATCATTAAGCTATGCCAGACGTTTGGTGGAGTTGCCGTTGGTCTATGGCACAATGTCATTGGCGAAGAATTAGATTATCCCGGGTGGGGTGAGCACTTTAAGAAGACATTGAGGTGGAGTAGTACCCAAGGGGCACATATTGCCTCCTTACGAGACGCGCTTGGCGCATGGACGGGTTACCCAATTGCCAATTAGGGGAAGATGTGTCACGGTTTGAACAATATTTATTTACTGTGACTCATGTCAAGAAGGGGAAGAGGTCAGACGCCGCTCATGCGGCAGTATTACCGGATTAAGGCGGAACATCCAGACACGCTTCTTTTGTTTCGGATGGGCGATTTCTACGAGACATTTGAGGAAGATGCTCTCAAAGCAAGTGACGTATTGGGTATTGTGCTTACGAAACGGGCAAATGGTGCGGCAAAGAGTGTACCGCTCGCTGGATTTCCTCATCACGCACTCGAAAATCATCTCCCGAAACTGGTTGAAGCAGGACTCAGGGTTGCGATTTGTGAGCAACTTGAAGACCCAAAATCGACACGATCTCTTGTTAAGCGAGGTGTGACTGAAATCGTTACGCCCGGGGTATCTCTTCGGGATCAGATGCTGTCTCCAAAGCAGGCGAACTACCTGGCGGCAGTTCACTTTGGGAAGAAGCAGGAAGTAGGGGTGGCTTACGCGGATGCATCCACTGGCGAATTCCTACTCACGGAGGTTAATCAATCCAGACTAGATGACCTGTTACAGAGTATCGAACCTGCAGAACTCCTTGTTAATAAAGCTGCGCAGGAGTCTGTACGCGCATTCCGGGATCAAGGCTACATGGTTACCCCTCGTGAGGATTGGGTGTTTGATCCTGATTTTGCCAACACTACACTACTTGAACACTTTGGCACACACTCTTTGAAGGGTTTTGGGATTTCAGGGTTGAGAGAGGGAGCTGTTGCAGCAGGTGCAGTACTCCACTACCTGATCGAAACACAAAAGGGTAAACCGGAGCATATACGTAAGATTCAGCAACAGATGGATGAGGGATACATGCTCCTTGATCCACAAACGCGTCGTAATCTTGAACTGCTGGTTCCGCTCCAAGGAGACCGTAACAGTACCACGATGGTTGAGCTTCTGGATCAAACCAGCACTGCCATGGGCGCGAGGATCCTGAGACGGTGGCTTTTTCGACCTTTGCGTGAAGTTACACGCATTAATCGAAGGCTGGATGCTGTTGAGACGCTGGTACACAATACGGAAGTTCGAGAAAATCTTCAGTACTGCCTCAAACAAATCTGCGATATTGAGCGGGTGGTTGCCAGAATATGTACGCAAAGAGCGACTCCCCGGGAGCTGTTGGCACTCGCATTGGCATTGCGACAGGTGCCTGAGTTGGTCCAGGGTGTACAATCAACCGACTGCAAAGTATTGGATGAATTATCTCGACGGCTAAATCCCTGTGATGATATTGAATCCGCCATCAGTCAAGCCCTTGACGACTCCACTGAGAATATATTTCGACGGGGCTACAGCGAGGAACTGGATAGATTATGGGAGATTTCCAGTTCCGGAAAAGGATTTATTGAGGCACTTCAGAAGCGTGAATGTGAACGGACCGGTATTCCATCGCTCAAGGTAGGCTATAACAAGATATTTGGGTACTACCTGGAGATAACGAATGTACATCGGGACAAGGTACCACCCGAATATGTTAGGAAGCAGACGTTGGTTAACGCAGAGCGATATATCACCAATGAGTTGAAAGAGTATGAGGAAAGTGTAATTGGAGCGCAGGAGCGGATCGCAGTGCTCGAAAACGAACTCCTCCGATCTCTTAGAGCTGATTTAGCAAAATCATCCAGGGAGCTCCAGCAGTTGGGGGCCATGATAGCAGTTCTTGATTGTTTTGTTGGCTTTGCCGAAGTAGCTGTTCGTGAAGGGTATGTGAGGCCAAGTATTGATAATACCAGACTGCTCAGAATAGTGCACGGCAGGCATCCGATAGTAGAACGGGCGGATCCTGCTGCCTTCGTTCCAAACTCAATAGAACTTGACCCTGATAGGTATCAGATATTCATCATAACGGGTCCCAATATGGCGGGCAAGAGTGTAATTTTGCGCCAGGTTGGTTTAATCGTCTTGATGGCGCAGGCGGGAAGCTTTGTGCCCGCAAAATCAGCTACTATTGGTGTAGTTGATCGCATCTTTACCCGGGTTGGTGCATCGGATAACTTGGCGGCGGGTGAGAGCACTTTTCTGGTTGAGATGAATGAGGCCGCCAACATTCTAAATAATGCCACGCGAAATTCGCTGATTCTCCTAGATGAGATAGGGCGGGGGACCAGTACTTTTGATGGTCTCTCTATTGCGTGGGCTTTGGTTGAATACTTGCACGGAAATGAGTCAATAGCTGCACGGACACTTTTTGCGACTCATTATCATGAACTCAATACGCTTGAGGAGCGTCTTGAAAGGGTTAAGAACTACAAGGTCCATGTTCAGGAGCATGACGGCAGGATTGTTTTTCTCCACAAGTTGATTCGCGGGGCAGCAGATCATTCTTATGGTATTGAGGTGGCTCGTATGGCTGGATTGCCCTCGAAAGTGCTAGGCAGGGCAAGGGAAATTCTGGATGAACTTGAATCGCAGAAACCCGTCAGGGAAGACATTACGCCGAAATTGCAATCAATTCAGATGACGCTCTTTGATCAACCAGAATTCGATGCAGTACGCGACAAACTGAAGGAGATAGATATCAACAGAACTACGCCGCTGCAGGCGTTGTCCCTTTTAGCAGAGTTAAAGAACCTTTCTGATTAGATCTGAGCAACGAGCATGAAAATACTCATTGTAGGAAGTGGCGGGCGTGAGCATGCTTTGGCATGGGCCGTACGTGGAGCTAAAACGTTATTTATAGCCCCAGGAAATGCTGGGACAAGGGAATTTGGTGAAAATGTTGATATCAAAGCGACAGATACGGAAACCTTAGTATCGTTTTCTCGACGCGAAAACATCGACTTGGTTGTTGTCGGTCCAGAAGTACCTCTTGCAGGCGGACTTTCCGATGCCCTCGACCAAGGCGGGATAGCCTGTTTTGGCCCGTCGGCGGCTGCCGCCGAAATTGAAAGCAGCAAGGCATTCGCCAAAGCGTTTATGCAGCGCCATAATGTGCCAACCGCCCAATGGCAGGCCTTTCTTCCAGATCAGATTGAGGAGGCTAAGACTTATGCCCGAACATTGGGAAGATGCGTTGTCAAGGCTTCTGGACTTGCTGCGGGGAAGGGGGCGATCATGTGTGAGGATCAGGCGAGCTCCGATCGGGCATTACAAGAATTACTGACTATGGGCCTTCTGGGAGACGCGGGCAAGGAGGTCGTAGTTGAAGAATGGATGGAGGGCGAAGAGGCTAGCGTATTCGCTCTTACAGATGGCGAAGACTATGTGATGTTAGATCCAGCCCAAGACCATAAACGCGCATTTGATGATGACCTCGGTCCAAATACAGGAGGCATGGGTGCATATGCTCCAGCTCCTGTAATGACCTCAAACTTGATCGATGAAGTGTGTCGCTCAATCATTGAGCCAACACTCGAGGGAATGGCTTGCGAGGGCAGGCGCTACACGGGCTGTCTCTACGCCGGTCTTATGATTACCGACCGGGGTCCTAAGGTTGTCGAATTCAACTGTCGATTTGGAGATCCAGAGACGCAGGTTGTGCTACCCCTGATGGGGGCAGATCCGATAGAAGTACTCCTGCGAGCAGCCAACGGAGGAATTGGAAATTTGCGACTGACCAAACAATCACTTGCAGCTGCATGTGTGGTGCTGGCCAGTGGCGGGTATCCTGGTTCCTACGATAAAGGATATCCCATTCATGGACTGAATGCTGCAAGTGAGATCCCCGGTGCTCTTGTATTTCATGCGGGTACAAAATCCGAGGATCAAAAAATCGTTACGGCGGGAGGACGTGTTTTGGGGGTAACCGCGGTGGCGTCCTCGTTGAGAAATGCTGTTAGTCGTGCCTACGAGGCGGCGGATCTCATACAGTTCGATGGGAAGCATCTGCGACGGGATATTGGACATCATGCACTTGGGCGTCAGTAATGCACCGTCTGTCAACCTTGTTGGTTCTTTTGATGACGTTCGCTGGAATTGCGTGCGCCCAGGACACACTTAGCACCGGATTTGAAATTGTTGCGCATTTTTCGGAGGCGCAGGCGCTTGAAATCGACCCAGAGGGATTGCTCTATGTTGCGACGATGACGGAGGTTGTCCAACTTGGCCAAGATGGCAGGATACGTGCGAGTCTAGATGGAACGAGTGCGGGTGTGTTTGGGGATATTTCTGATGTTGATCCCGGTAATGGATTGATATGGGTTATTGCAGACGCAGAGAATGGTCATCTGTTGCGGTTTTCAAAAGAACTGCTGCATCTGGAGTCTATTCGAGTGCCCAGAAGTGTGAACGTCGAGCTGGAGCGATCCCCTCGGCTTGACCTATACGACGGGCTTAAAACTGCATTGGGGCGGCCGATATCCATTGCAGTCGGATCAACCGGAGCTATGTTTGTCATTGACGCGTCAACGCAACAGGTGCTAAAATGGGACTCCAGTCGAAGATTGGAGCGCAGCATCGGTGAGTTTGGTGCCGGAGCAGGTGAATTGGTGGAGCCGATCAGTCTTTCCACGGATACTTCGCTGCTTTATGTGGCGGATCGTGCACTTGGTTTGGTGAAAGTGTACGATTACTTTGGTGGGCACGTGCGCAACCTGAAAGCAACACAAGAGGTGGCAAGTGTCACTGTAGCAGGTGCAGAAGTATGGATTATTATGCCCCAGGCTATATGGATATATGATAACCGAGGTACTTTCTTGCGTCAGGTTGTCGTTGAGCTTGACAGTCCATTATTGGCTGCGATACCTATTTCGAAGCATATTCTTCTCTTGACTTCGACACGGCTACTGCGGGTAAAATTTGACTGAAGGAGACTGTTGCACAAATCTAGCAAGATTCACTTGCTTTGTGCAACAGCCCCGTAGTGTAGGCAAGGTGGCGGTTTCCCGCGCTCGTACGAGGGAAGGACCAACCCCAAAATCATTATGGACACACGCGGTGGCATGAAACGTCTTGCTCACAACCAAAAACTCTCTCGTTCAAGAAGTTTCGCATGGGGGGCATACGTATCTTACCTGTTTGCTTCGGATTTCATTGCTCGGATGACCCGGGTACTTTGTTCAGATCAGAGTACTTCAGATGAGCACATACTTCTCATTGATTGGCCTGAAAGCAAATCGGCTTCACGTGTGGCGGGCCTTGTTTTTGGTTCTGGCCAGTGTTGTGTCTGTGCGTGTGGTTTTGGCCCAGGAGGAGCAACCGGTATTTGAGCCTCGGGTTGTCGTCGTACAGTTTGAGCCGGGTATTGTCATAGGAGAGAGAGCGGCCAAGACGGGACTTACGGCCTTTGATCGCACGGTGGCCCGCTACGAGGTGGAGGTGATTGAGCGTGCCTTTCCGTTTCTGGATTATGTGGAACCAACACCGAAGACGGCACAGAATCTTGCTGCGCTTCGCCGGACATATTATGTTCGGTACCGTACGGAAACAAATCCAGAGCGTGTAGCGCGGGCGCTGTCTGCCGTGCGGGGCGTTGTGTACGCCGAGCCCGTTCTCATCAACCGCGTGCTTGGTTCTGCGTCGCGAACAGATTCCACGGACCCGTTTTACGGCGATCAGTCGTATCTACGGCACATGCGCCTGCCGGAGGCCTGGAGTATTGTCAGGGGAGAAGACGGCACGCCGCTGGTGGTGATTGCCATCGTGGACAGCGGAACCGACTGGGGTCACGAGGATCTGTTAGCCAACGTGTGGACCAATGTGGACGAGATTCCGGATAACGGCATCGACGACGACGACAATGGCTTCATTGATGACGTGCATGGGGCAAACTTTGCCAACGGGGACGAGATGGACCACGATCCTAAGCCGCGGCCTAGGGAAACGCACGGAACATTGGTTGCGGGTGCAGCCGGCGCCGTGACTGACAATGCAACCGGACTGGCCGGCGCGGCCTGGAACGCTCAACTCATGCACGTCAATGCGGCATGCCCGTTATTTAGAGATCTTATTTGTTATGGCTACGAGGGCATCCTGTATGCAGCCGCCAACGGTGCCGATATCATTAATGCCAGTTGGCGTGGGTTTCCCGTGGGTTACTGGTTAAATTTATACTCACAGGTCCTGGATCTCGCCACGGACATGGGGGCGTTGGTGGTAGCAGCAACCGGAAATGACGATCGTAATCACGATGTACGTCCAAGCTATCCTGCCGCGCATTCTCGCGTACTTTCGGTGGGCGCAACGGAGAGGGATTCGCGCAGGCGGGCGGAATTTTCGCAATACGGAAGGATGGTGAACGTGTTTGCTCCCGGCGTAGATATAACTACGACATCACCGGGTAACGAATACAGTTTTTCCGCGAACGGCACTTCCTTGTCGTCGTCGCTAGTAAGTGGTGTGGCCGCATTGATAAAAACCCGATTTCCTGAGATGTCGCCGGATGTGCTGAGGGAGCAATTGCGGCTTTCGAGCGAGAACATGGATGCAGAGAATCCGGAATATGTCGGGCAATTGGGCCGGGGGTACGTCAATGCGGAGGCGAGCCTGCGAGCGGTGACGGTTCCGGCTGTACGTGTTAAGCGCTGGTCTTGGAGCGATTCCGATGGCAACGGTCGGATTGATTCCGGGGACCATGTTACGGTTGAAGCTACAGTCGTCAATTACTTATCGGCAGCCCGGTCACTGGCCGTGGAGTTGGTGGCGGTCGAATCGTATTCCTTCATCACGATGACTGCGGCTGAATATCAGGTAGGCTTTTTGGAGCGTGGGGATTCCACGGAAGTTACGTTCCAATTCGAGGTTGCCGCGAATGCGCCACCGTTAGTGAGTGCGCAGTTCTATATTCGCATTCGCGACGGTGCGTTTACAGACGTGTCGGACGCATTTTTTTTTGGCATAAACAGGCGGCGGCTTGATCTTGAGCACGTTTCCCTCAGCGCTTTCTACGTTGCCACGAACGGTGACAACTGGACCAACAATACCGGGTGGGATATCGCGATGGTACCCACGGATGAAGAGTTGTCACGCTGGTATGGGGTAGGAACCCGCCAGGGCCGGGTTATTTGGCTTGACTTGTCCGAAAACAATCTGACGGGGACGCTGCCTGCTGAGTGGAGTGGACTCTCGGAGCTGGAGACTTTGGAGCTGCCTAGCAATTCACTTTCGGGGCCGATCCCTGCAGAATTGAGGCAGCTGTCGAAGCTGGAAAGCTTGGGCCTGTCGAGCAATTCACTGTCGGGACCGATCCCTGCGGAACTCGGACAACTGTCGCTGCTGCAAGGGCTTTCGCTGACTAGTAATTTGCTGTCGGGGCCGATCCCGGTGGAACTGGGGCAACTGTCGGCGCTGGGAAGCCTTAGTCTAACAGACAATTCTTTGTCGGGGCCGATCCCTGCAGAATTGGGAAATCTGTCAAAGTTGCAAGTACTAAGCCTGGATCACAATTCGTTGTCGGGACCGATCCCTGCAGAATTGGGGAATCTGTCAAGGTTGAAATATCTGATGCTGCATGGCAATTCGCTGTCCGGGCCGATCCCTGCGGAACTGGGGCAACTGTCGGAGTTGCAATGGCTGTTCCTGTATCGCAATTCACTGTCCGGGTCGATCCCTGCGGAACTGGGGCAACTGTCGAAGTTGCAACGGCTACACCTGTATGAGAATTCACTGTCGGGGCCGATCCCGGCAGAACTGGGGCAGCTGTCGGAGTTGCAATGGCTGTACCTGAATGAGAATTCACTGACAGGGCAGATCCCAGCGGAGCTCGGACAACTGTCACAGTTGAAAGTACTGAGTCTGCTTAGGAATTCATTGTCGGGACCGATCCCTGCAGAAATAGGGCAACTGTCACGGTTGGAAAATCTAATACTGCCTCGCAATTCTCTGTCGGGGCCGATCCCTGCGGAATTGGGGCTGCTGTCACAGCTGCAACGGCTTTCACTTAATATTAATTCACTGACGGGGCTAATCCCTGCGGAATTGGGGCAGCTGTCGATGTTGGAAGGATTGAGCCTGTCTACCAATTCACTGTCGGGGCCGATCCCTGCGGAACTGGGACAACTGTCACAGTTAAAATGGCTGCACCTGGATGAGAATTCACTGTCGGGGCCGATCCCTGCGGAACTGGGACAGCTGTCAGAGCTGGAATTGCTGAGTCTGGAAGACAATTCACTATCGGGGCCGATCCCTGCGGAATTGGGACAATTGTCACAGTTGGAATGGCTGTACCTGGCGGAGAATTCACTGACAGGACCGATCCCTGCGGAACTGGGACAACTGTCACGGTTGGGAGTGCTGGGACTGGGGAACAATTCGTTGTCGGGGCCGATCCCTGCGGAACTGGGTCAGCTGTCGGTACTAAGAACCCTAAGTCTACGGAGCAATTCGCTGACTGGGCCGATCCCTGCAGAACTGGGACAACTGTTACGGTTGCAACAGTTGTCGCTGTCTGGCAATTCTCTGTCGGGGTTGATCCCTCCGGAATTGGGACAACTGTCACAGTTGCGAAACATATGGCTAAATGACAACTCTCTGTCGGGGTCGATCCCTGCGGGATTGGGGCAGTTGTCCGAGTTAAAACGTTTGCGGCTAAATGACAATTCGTTGTCGGGATCAATCCCCCCGGAATTGGGACAATTGTCGGAGTTGCAACAGCTGCGGCTAAATGACAATTCGTTGTCGGGATCAATCCCTGCGGAATTGGGACAACTGTCGGAGTTGCAACAGCTGTGGCTAAATAACAATTCGTTGTCGGGATTGATCCCTGCGGAATTGGGGCATTTGTCACAGTTGCAACAGCTGAGGCTGTCTGGTAATTCGTTGACAGGTCAGTTACCGCGGAGTTTTATACAACTGGCCAGTCTTCAGATTTTCGATTTTGGTGGTCAGAGTCTTTGTGCTCCCTTGGACGCTGAATTTCAGGCATGGTTGCGCAGTATCCCGGACGTATCTGGACCTACGTGCGCGGCTGTCGCTCCCGTGTCCTTTGCAGATAGAATTGCTGATCAATTTTTTCCACATGGGCAGACGATTGATCCGATTACTTTGCCCGAGGCCACCGGAGGCGCGACGCCAATTGTCTATGGCCTGACTCCCGCGCTGCCGGCAGGATTGACCTTTGACGCGATTACACGCACAATAAGCGGAACGCCGACGGTGGTTATGGCTTACACGCCGTATACCTACAAGGCTACCGGCGCACACGGGTCTGCCGACAGTTTGGAGTTTAGCATTGAGGTATATTCTCCACCTCATGTGGACAACGAGTCGTTGCCGGAGGTCTTTGCAATTAGGGGCAACTATCCCAATCCGTTTCGGGATGCGACGCGCCTGGTGCTGGATCTTCCATGGTCGGCCCGCGTTGCGGTTGAGGTAGTGGACGTGACAGGCCGGCGCGTAGTCACGGTGCCAGCGGTGGAGTTGTCTGCTGGCTGGGAGCGCAGCCTGGAGCTGCGCGGTGTGGCCCTGTCTTCGGGACTGTACCTGTACCGCCTGATCGCGACGTCTTCCGAAGGGACGGTCTCAACGCGCGTGGGGCGCTTTGTGCAAATCCGATAACCTACATCTAGGGAGTCAGAGGTCCCTGGCGCTGCCTATTGGATGTGGTGTGGGTCAAATTTCACCTAACTCCGTGGAACTGTCTCGATTGGTTATACTCTCGGATGGGAGGAACGAGTGAGTGTCAGGGGTTCCATTGATTTACTTCAAGCTATACAGTGCTCTATAACATATTTCAAAGGATGAGCAAGAAACATCCTTCTTCTGGCAGGTATCAAGGCGTGATCGTCATATCTTTCAATAGAAGGGGCGATAGGGGTGTCAATGATTTGCATAATGGGGTATAATGTGGCATAGCACAAATGTAAGGGACATCTTGCCAAGTAAGTGGTATCATAGCAGTTAGGCTAACTCGCTTCAGCTTAAGACTAATGAAATACGACGTCCATACGAAGGTCCAACCGGTCGTGACAGGTGATGCACTCCCGAATGTTCGACCAGAACTGACGACCGAGGGCCAGCACATGTCTGGTGCCGAAATTCTGCTCCGGTCCCTTGAGGCCGAAGGGGTCAAGATTATTTTCGGACATCCCGGAGGAGCTGTTATCCATGTGTATGATGAAATGCACAGGATAAAACCCCAGTTTGAGCACATCCTCGTTCGGCATGAACAGGGAGGAACACATGCGGCAGAAGGATATGCAAAAGCCACAGGAAAGGTGGGGACCGTACTGGTTACCAGCGGGCCTGGTGCTACCAACACCGTTACGGGCATCGCAGATGCTTACATGGACTCGGTGCCGATTGTCGTGTTTACCGGACAAGTTCCCACAGGTCTCATTGGAAACGATGCTTTCCAGGAATGCGATGCTATTGGCATCAGCCGCTCCATAACGAAGCATAGTTATCTGGTTCGTGATGTGAGCGACTTGGCGCGTACCGTCAAGGAAGCCTATCACATCGCCCGGACCGGGCGACCTGGTCCAGTATTGGTCGATCTGCCAAAGGATGTTTTGCTGGCAAAAGGCCCCTTCCAGTACCCGGAAACCGTGAATATGCGGGGATACGCGGTACCCGCAGAGGGGCGGATTGAGAAGTTGCAGCGTGCCGCACAGATGATCGCAGAATCGGAACGCCCACTTTTTTATGTGGGTGGCGGAGCTGTTAACAGTGATTCCTCGGAATTGCTAACAGATATTGCAAGGTATACCGGTATTCCGGTAACGACTACGCTGCATGGGCTGGGAGCCTTCCCTGAAGACGACCCTCTTGCATTACGTATGCTAGGCATGCATGGGACTTGGTGGGCGAACCAGGCGATACAGCATTGTGACTTGATTATTGCTGTGGGAGCGCGCTTCGACGATCGTGTAACCGGGAAGTTGGACTCGTGGGCACCTCATGCAAAAGTTATTCACATCGAGATCGATCAGTCGTGTATCTCAAAAAACGTTTTTGCAGACTGCGCTATCCTGGGCAATGTGCGAAATGTACTTGAACAGCTGCGACCGATGGTCAAGCCGAAGGATACAACCGAATGGCTGAAACAGATTGAAGCCTGGCGCCAAGAATGTCCTTTGAAGTACGAACATGATGGGAAGTTGCGCGCACAGGGTATAATTGAAAAGCTGCGTGACAAAACCAAGGGCGATGCCGTGGTCATCACGGATGTTGGCCAGCATCAAATGTGGACGGCACAGTACTTCCGGTTCCTGCACTCACGAACACATATTACCAGTGGCGGTCTGGGTACGATGGGATTTGGTATGCCGGCAGCCATGGGAGCTGCTTTCGGCATGCGTGAAATTGGTTCGTCAAGGCCGGTGGTCTGCATAAGTGGCGATGGCGGATTCGTAATGAATGCCCAGGAAATGAGCGTAGCGGCGGCTCACAAGCTTCCGCTGAAGCTTGCAGTCATCAATAACCGCTTTCTGGGCATGGTAAGACAATGGCAGGAGCTCTTTCACAAGGAACGGTACAGTCATACAGACCTCTCGGATACGAATCCTGATTTCGTGAAACTGGCGGAGGCTAATCACTGCGTCGGCCTCTGTGCCAGGACACCGGAAGAAGCTCAACAGATTATTGACGAGGCTTGGAAGGTGACCGACCGACCTGCACTTATGGAATTTCAGGTGGCCAAAGAAGAAATGGTCTTTCCAATGGTGCCTGCCGGTGCGGCAACGGGTGAAATGATCACTGACCGGATGACACCGAACTCCTTCGTTTAATCAAGGCATTGAGAATTTGATAGACAATGGCAGACACACTCATTCTTACACCGCAGCAGATTATCCGCAAAAAAGCGGCGGGTGAGCCCATTCAGCCGGATGATAATGCAATGACACGGAGGCATACGATCGTGGTTCTTGTAGAGAACTCAATCGGTGCATTCATACGTGTTATTAATATGTTCTCTGCCCGGGGATTCAATATTGACAGTGTTACAGTCGGTCCCACAGAGGATCCGAGTGTGAGCCGGATGAACATAGCGACAGCTGGAAACAGTCGCATTATTGCCCAGGTTTTGAGGCAGTTAAGTCGCTTAGTGGATACGATTGAAGTCGTTGATCTCACGACAACTGATTTTGTAGAGCGGGAGTTATGTCTGCTTAAGGTCTGCTATACAAAGGATTCCCGCTCGGAAATTCTGGATGTGAGCAATATTTTTCGGGGCAAGGTTGTCGACATCACTAAAAAGACAATGACCTTTGAGTTGCGTGGTCCTTCTCAGAAAATTGATGCGTTTATCGACATGATGCTACCACATAATATTGTCGAAGTCGCTCGAAGCGGTCGCGTCGCTATGCAGCGCGACGTATAATCTGTAATCAAACACATAATTGGTAATACATGAAAATGCATTATAACGCCGATCCCAGCATTATCCTTGGGAGAAAGGTAGCGGTGATCGGATATGGAAGCCAGGGACACGCCCATGCCCTGAACTTACAGGACAGTGGTGCTACTGTTGCGGTTGGTCTGCGGGACGGGTCTAGATCTGCCAGTAAAGCCCGTGCGAAGGGACTTAGTGTTGCGAGCATCGCTGATGCTGCTGCTTGGGGAGATGTAATCATGATCCTGATTCCAGACCAGGACCAAAAGCGGGTTTACGAAGCAGAGATTGCCGAGCATATCGTACCAGGCAAAGCATTGGGGTTCGGCCATGGATTTAATGTGCATTACGACCAGATCAAAGCACCAGAAGGCGTGGATGTCTTTATGGTAGCTCCCAAAGGACCTGGGCATCTCGTTCGTCGTACTTTCGAAGAAGGCAAGGGCACCCCCTGCCTTGTTGCGGTAGCACAGGATGCCACGGGTACGGCTCTTGATCTCGCGATCAGTTACGCTGATGCAATTGGAGGTACACGTGCCGGTGTGATCGAAACCAACTTCAAGGACGAAACAGAAACTGACCTCTTTGGAGAGCAGGCAGTCCTGTGCGGAGGATCACAGGCGTTAATTCAAGCAGGATTTGAAACGCTCGTTGAGGCAGGATATCCTGAGGAACTAGCTTACTTTGAGGTACTCCATGAGTTGAAACTCATTGTGGACCTCTACTACGAGGGCGGGCTATCTTATATGAACTACTCCATCAGTGATACGGCGGAGTATGGTAACTATTCTCGCGGACAACGTGTTATTGGTCCTCAGGTGAAGGAGGAGATGAGACGAATCCTCGACGAGATTCAATCTGGTGACTTTGCACGTGAATGGATCGCCGAATGCGAAGGAGGGCAATCAGCGTTTCAGGCTTATAGAGATAAAACCGCGGCACACCCGGTAGAGAAAGTAGGCAAGCGATTACGTAAGATGATGGCTTGGCTCAGAAAGAGTACCGATACAGTGGAAACCGCCAAGGCAGCTTAATGCCCGGATATAAGATCGCAGTGCTCCCGGGTGACGGCATAGGACCAGAAGTCACTCGGGAAGCCGAACGGGCCTTGGTTGCTGCTGCCCAGGCCTTTGATTTTGAAATTGAACTGGAACACTGGCCAATAGGTGGCACAGCGCTCGAGAAGTTCGACATGCCTTTCCCCGATGCAACACGAGAGGCCTGTCTAGCCGCTGACGCTGTATTTCTGGGTGCGATCGGTGATCCCAAATGGGACCATGAAACAGGAAATCGAAGATGTGAAGCAGCGTTGCTTGCCTTACGCAAGGCCTTGGGGGGGTATGCTAACCTGCGCCCCGTCATCGTACCTGAGAGTCTTGTGGGGGCTTCGCCCTTGCGGCCTGATCGTGTAAGCGGTACGGACCTGCTTATTGTCCGTGAGCTGACTAGTGGGATCTACTTCGGGGAACCTCGAAGCAGTTCAGAAGATGCTGCGGCAAATAGCATGGTCTATACCCGGGGTGAGATTGAGCGCATTGCGAGAATGGCGTTCAGTATCGCGGAAAAACGTCGAGGGCATCTCACCTCCGTGGACAAGGCTAACGTTCTTGAGGTTTCGCAACTTTGGCGTAGCGTTGTAACCGAGATTCATGAATCGGAATTCCCGAATGTAAAACTGGAACATCTGTATATAGACAATGCAGCAATTCAGCTGATTCTTAATCCGTCTCAGTTTGACGTAATTTTGACCGGTAACCTGTTTGGAGATATTCTCAGCGATCTGGCAGGTACGCTCCCTGGCTCGCTCGGCATTTTGCCCTCGGCGAGCATCGGCGGACTGGTCAACCTATATGAACCCGTTCATGGCAGTGCTCCTGATATAGCCGGCAAGGGATGGGCCAACCCTGGTGGTGCACTGCTTAGCGCGGTGATGCTACTCCAGGGATTGGGGGAGATGGAAGCTGGAATCCGTCTTCAGGACGGCATCGTAAATGCACTGAACGAGGCTGTACTAACTAGAGACCTGGGCGGAACAGTCTCCACAACAGAATTTGCTGATTCGGTGCTTTCGCATGCATTCGATTTTGCTCCGACTGTGCCTATACGGTAGACCAACAGATTGGCTACATGGCTGAAGATAAAGTATTGATATTCGAAACTACACTACGCGACGGCGAACAGGCACCCGGCGCTTCGATGAATGTCGGAGAAAAGATCCGGATCGCGCAGCAGCTGGCCAAATTGAAGGTTGACATTATTGAGGCTGGGTTTCCCATTTCTTCGCCTGCACAGTTTGAAGCAGTGCACCGCATCGGGCAGGAAATAGAAGGTCCAGTGATAGCTGCCCTTGCACGATCGATTGAAGCAGACATTGACGCTGCCGGGGAAGCGTTGCAAACGAGTACCAACGGGAGAATTCATACGTTCATCGGCACGAGCGATATTCACTTGGCCGCAAAGTTTGGAGCCGATAAATATGGACATACGATTGAAGCAAAGCGAGAATTCGTTCTTGAAATGGTTGACCGTGCGGTGCGGCAAGCATGCTCAATTACGAGTGATGTTGAATTCAGTGCAGAAGATGCAGGCCGTACAGATATAGACTATTTGGTAAACGTCATTGAAGTGGCTGTTGCAGCAGGAGCCACAACAATCAACATTCCAGATACCACGGGTTACTGCGTGCCCAAAGAATACGCGGCCCTGTTTGATACCGTACGGCAACGATGTACGAACATAGACAACGTCGTCCTGTCAGTACATTGTCATGATGATCTGGGGTTAGCGGTCGCAAATTCCTTGGCGGGAGTATTAGCAGGTGCTCGTCAGGTTGAGTGTACAATTAACGGCATCGGTGAACGGGCAGGAAACGCCTCGCTCGAGGAAGTGGTAATGGCACTCAATGTACGGAGACAGCTCTTCGGGGCCCATACAGGCGTTGAAACTACATTGCTTTCTGAAACCAGCAAAATGGTTTCGAGCGCCACCAGATTTCCTGTCCCTCCAAACAAGGCCGTAGTAGGGTCAAATGCTTTCAGTCATGAGGCCGGTATCCACCAACATGGAATACTCAAGAGCCGCGAGACCTATGAAATCATGCGGGCGGAGGATGTTGGCCAAAGTCCTGAGGCCATACGTCTTGGCCGACATTCAGGCAGGCATGGACTCTTCAGCCGCTTGGAAAAACTGGGATTTTTTGTGGGGGAGGAGCGCAGAGACAGGCTCTATAAGAAATTTGTAGAACTTGCTGACGAGAAGAAGGAAATCTTTGATGAGGACCTTGTAGCGCTGGTGCAGGAAGCGAAGGGAGGGGGAGCCTCGGCGCATTATCGCTTGGAACATTTGTCGATTATTTCCGGCACGGGGCGAACTTCAAGAGCAGAAGTTTTGCTGTATCACAGTTCTTCGGATACATCCTGCCGCAAGATTGCAGAGGGAGATGGGCCTGTATCCGCCATTTATAACGCCATTGATATGGCAGCTGGCAGTCATCATGGATTGATTTCCTATGGTATTCGATCCGTAGGTGAGGGAAAAGATGCAATGGGAGAGGTAAGCGTCCTAATCAGCGAAAATGGGGCACTCTTCCGAGGCGTGGCACGCCATACTGATGTACTTCAGGCCTCGGCTAATGCGTACATACAAGCACTTAATCAGCTGGAGAACTTCAGAGCAAATAGCGAGGAAGAATTCGTATCTGATGGAATTATGCAGTCGTTTGATAGCGACGGAGGGCAAATATGATGACAATCACAGAAAAGGTAATTGCACGACATTGTGGCCGAAGCAGGGTCGTCCCGGGTGAGAGCGTCTGGGTAGATGTGGATATCCTGATGACGCATGATGTGTGTGGTCCGCCAACCATTGATATTTTCAAACGCGAGTTTGGAGAGGACGCGAAAGTCTGGGATCCAGAAAAGCTGGTGATACTACCTGATCACTACATTTTCACACAGAATCATCATGCAAATCGCAATGTTCGATTGCTGAGGGCTTTTGCGGAAGAACATAACCTGCCACATTATTATGATGTAGGGACGCCACGCTACAAAGGCGTCTGCCACATGGCGCTTGCCGAAGAGGGCTTCAATCGCCCGGGATCGTTGCTAATCGGCACCGACAGCCATACGTGCACCTCCGGAGCTTTTGGTATGTTTTCGACAGGAGTGGGGAATACTGATGCGGCGCTGATTATGGGAACGGGTAAGATCTGGTTGCGCGTGCCAGAAACTATGCGTTTCATTTTCGAGGGCGTATTGCCCCCGTACTTGATGGCAAAGGATCTTATTCTCGCCGTCATCGGGGATATCGGTTGTGATGGTGCCACATACCGAGCCATGGAATTTGATGGAGAATCCGTGTACTCTCTATCCATGCAAGAACGAATGACCTTGACGAATATGGCTATTGAGGCCGGGGGTAAGAACGGAATTATCGGGCCCGACGAGACAACGATTGAGTACGTACGCGCTCGTACGGATGCCCCCTTTGAATGTGTTTACAGTGACGAAGATGCACGATTTCAGTCTGAATACAGGTACGATGTCTCCACTCTGGAGCCGGTTGTTGCTAAACCCCATCGGCCAGACAACCGTGCGAGTGTTGTAGAGGTTGCTGGTACACGTCTGGATCGTGCCTATGTTGGTAGCTGTACCGGGGGGAAACTGGAGGATTTCCAGGCAGCTGCTCAGGTCATCAAGGGGCAGGAGGTGGTTATTGACACTTATATCGTACCTGCGACAACTGAAATTAGTAATGCGCTTCGCACAACTACACTTGATGGTACTACCTTGTGGGATGTTTTTGTGGAGGCCGGATGCAAGATGGGGCAGGCGAGCTGTGCGGCATGCTTAGGGGGACCGCCAGACACTTTTGGACGCATGCAGGGCAGCGAGGTGGTTATCTCTACGACAAACCGGAATTTCCCTGGACGTATGGGATCCAAACAGGCCTCAGTTTATCTCGCATCACCGCTGACGGTGGCAGCAAGTGCACTTAACGGCGTGATTACCGATCCGCGTGAGGTCTTTGTATAGCCGTAAAATCAAAAGTTATGGAATCCAATATTCGTGGCTTAGCTTATGTAGTGGGTGACGCGATTGATACCGATCAAATCATTCCCGCAGAACATCTTGTCTACAGTCTAAAGAAGCCCGACGAGCGACGCATGTATGGCCGATTCGCCATGAGCGGTATACCGGTGCAGGTTCAGGGACTCCCCGAAGGCCACATTCCATTTACTGAGCCGGATAAATACGAAAGCAAGTTCACTTTCGTCATAGGCGGGACAAACTTTGGATGTGGCTCTTCCCGTGAGCATGCACCATTTGCATTGACCGAAGCGGGGGCAAAAGTTGTTGTAGCCGAGAGTTACGCGCGCATTTTTTACCGAAATACGATTGACGGCGGCTTTGTTGTTCCTTTTGAAGCTCTTGGAAAGATTAATGATCAAATATGTACGGGGGATGATCTTGAATTGGATACCCGGATAGGGCAGCTAACCAATCATACCACCGGCAAAGAGTATTTGCTAAAACCACTTGGAGATGTAGCAGAAATTCTCAGCGCAGGCAACGTATTTGAATATGCAAGAAGAAACGGCCTGATCGCCCCATCTGATGAAAGACATTGAATTATTTGACACCACACTTCGTGATGGTACACAAGGCGAGCATGTAACGTTATCGGTCACTGACAAAGTCCGGATAGCGCATAGACTGGATGCTTTTGGTATCGGCATCATTGAGGGGGGCTGGCCTGGATCAAACCCGAAAGATCAGGAGTTCTTTGAGCTGGTCAGAAAGGAGAATTGGCAGCAAGCAAGTATTTGTGCCTTTGGATCAACCCGTCATCCCCGGAACGCCCCAGATCAGGATCCCAATTTACGGGCAATGATAGAGGCGGAAACAGATACGGTATCCATTTTTGGGAAAAGCTGGCTTTTGCATGTTCGCCACGCACTCAATGTGTCGCCGGACGAAAACCTAGACATGATTTTCGGATCAGTGGAATGGTTAACATCACATGACCGTCGGGTAATTTATGATGCAGAACATTTTTTTGACGGTTACAAGGATGATCCCGAATATGCATTAACCACACTCAACGCCGCTTTGGTAGCAGGGGCAGACGTTCTGGCCTTATGCGACACGAACGGGGGTACCATGCCGACAGAGATTCAGCGAATCACTGAGCAGGTATGCTCAAAGATTGATAGTTGCGTTATAGGCATTCATGCGCACAACGACAGTGGCCTTGGAACTGCAAATACTATTGCTGCGGTGGAGGCGGGGGCACGCCATGTTCAGGGTACGATCAATGGGATTGGTGAGCGCACCGGGAATGCGGATCTGTGCACCGTCATAGCCTGTCTTCAGCATAAGCTGGGCTATGCTTGTGTTTCCGAGGAGCAATCGTCTTCACTAGCGGATCTCAGCCAGTTTGTTTACGAGATATGCAATATGCTACCGATTGACCGTGCTCCGTTTGTCGGTCGCAGTGCCTTTGCGCACAAGGGAGGCATTCATGTATCTGCAGTCATGAAGGAACCGCGTGCATATGAGCATATGGATCCTGAGCTTGTTGGAAACAAGCGACGCGTGCTGGTTTCAGACTTATCGGGCCAATCAAACGTACGCTACAAGGCACAGGAATTAGGCATTTCACTTGATGAACGCGATGAAGCCCGACTTGCGGTCCAGCGCATCAAGGAGCTTGAGCATCTCGGGTACGAATTTCAGGGGGCGGAAGCATCCTTTGAATTACTGCTGCGCACGATACGAGGCGAAAATACGGAGATGTTCAAACTGGATCGTCTGCGAGTACATAGTGAGCAAAACGAGCATGGATCTGAGTGGTCCGAGGCCACAGTTGCCATTTTTGTCGGCGAGCATCGGGAGCTTGCAGTGAGTGAGGGAGTCGGTCCAGTGGACGCTTTATCCAATGCTCTCAAAAAAGCGCTCTGTCGTTTTTATCCTCGCTTGGAATCCGTACGGCTTGCGGACTATAAAGTACGTGTCCTTAGGCCAGAAGACGCAACGGCGGCCTCGGTGCGCGTTTTGATTGAGCATCACGATACTAGTGGCGAAGCTATTTGGCACACGGTAGGAGTTTCGCCCAATATATTGGAAGCCAGCTGGCAGGCGCTCACTGACGGTGTGCGCTACTATCTTCTGAATTCTCAACCTGCCCAGGTCTTGGAAGCAGCAGAAGCATAGCAATACTGAACGCTCCGGCTTGGTAACGAGCGCCGCTTTACATGCTGAAAGAGCGTTGAGGGTATACCCGCCCCGTCACTCGTTGCCCCATCTTGGAGAATTGGACTGTAGACCGGAGATAGTTAAGTCCGGCGGCTATGTTCAAAATATCTCTTTACGGCAGATTTATAGAAATCAACTGCCCGCAAGACTTCCGATTTTTCCACGCATTCCTCTGCGGTATGGGATAATTCACTTTGGCCGGGACCGATCTTTACAGTGGGAACATCTTTTAGAAAGATCCAGTCGCTCGCAGTCGGGGACCCTACGGGTTCGATTCCGGGCAAAGCCTCCATGCAGGCATCAACAATGCTCTCATTGTTCTCCGTCGACACCGGTACGATACGATCACTGTGAACGGTCACCTTTGACGTTACCGCCGCTTTGACTTGGGTGACGATCTCTTCGTGTGTGTAGGATGGAGTACTTCGAATATCCAGATAGATTGTACACTGGTCAGGAATAACATTACGGGCCGTTCCTCCCTGTATAGTGGTGACATTCAGGCTGGTTGGCCCCAGAATAGGATGAATGCGCTCGAAGGTGAGCTCAGACAAATGTTGAATATCGGCCACCGTCGTTAGAATGGCGTTTTCTCCAAGGGCATGACGGGCAGCATGTGCACTTTTTCCCCTAGCATCAAGTCGTAATATGAGTAGCCCCTTCTGTGCAATGGTGGGTATCAAGCTGGTGGGCTCGCCGATTAATGCAGCTTGAGGGCGGGGTAAGTGTTCCTTCAATAATTTTCTCAACCCATTATTCTCATAATTGGTCTCCTCACATTCAGTCAAAGCCACAATAACTTGCCCGTTTTCCGGCTGCCAACTTTCAGCCGCCAACTCTAGCAGACTAGAAGTCATTGCGGCACCGGATGCCTTAGCATCGGATGCCCCTCTGCCATAGATTCGGCCGTTCACTTCGGCAGCATCAAATGGAGGATAAGGGTGTCCAGAGGATGGGGGGACTACATCAAGATGGGATGCCAGGAGCAGCTTGTTTGGCCCAGACCCTATCCAAAAATATAGGCTGTTCCCAACCCGTCGGGTTTGAATGCCTGCAGCACCTACATAAGATTGCATGTACGCGCATATCCCATCTTCTTCTCCACTCAATGATGGGAATCTAATCATTGAGCTCAGCAGGTTCAGTACATTCCTTTCACTCATAGTCAACCTGTAAGGACTGAGGTTGCATTCTGTTTTTGTAGTAAGTCATCTACTCCGAGTATCCATACACTGGGAACGCCCGAAGCAAGCGCTTCACGCGCGATTCTCATTTTTACCAGCATTCCCCCAGTTATCCAACCTTGGTCTATACCTGCGGCTTCGTCAGTAGGTGAACACGTTCGTAGTAGTGATTTTGGATCGGCGGGGTCTCGCAGTACTCCTCCGGTATCTGTTACAAGTAATAACTCCTCCGCTTGTGTGGCTATAGCGAGCGCACCCGCCACTGTATCCGCATTGACGTTGTATCGTTGGCCAGTTGCATCAACGCCGAGTGGGGCTATAATCGGAATGAATCCAGCATCGGATACGGCCTCAATCAGAGTTGTGTCTATTGAAACTATTTCGCCGACCCATCCAAAGTCGACCATTTCATCATTGATAAGCCATGGTTCACGCCTGCGAACATTTAGTATAGGGCCATCCACCCCGCTGAGGCCGACTGCTCTGAATTCATGAGTATTGGCCTGTGCAACTAGCCGTACGTTTATGGCACCCCGCATGGTCCATTCAGCAATATTTAGGTCCAGATCCCCGGTTACCCGCCGTCCGTCTACAATCCGAGGTGTGTGCCCTAGGCGGTTTGCCAGTCTAGAGGACTGTACGCCGCCTCCGTGGACAATAATGGGCGGAGGCTTAATCAGTTTGAGCTGATCCCAAAAAAGATCCAGGCTATCGAGGGTACCGCCACCAATTTTGATGATGACTGGAGCTCTCATAGCAGATTCCAGGCTCGTTCCAAGATGGCCATCTGTGCGTGCAGCCTAAATTCTGCCTGCAGCAAATGAATTGCCCGTGAGTCATTAAGTACTGCATCATCAACTACAACCCCGCGGCGTGCAGGCAAACAGTGCAAAAAAACAGCTTTTCCGAGATGGCGTTTACGTATTCGCCAGTTTTGGTGCTGATTCCTTAATACAGCTTCCGCATCAGGGTTATCATATCGCATGTTACCACTCCAGGCTTTTGCGTATATCACATCAGCACCTTCGCAAGCGACATCTTGATCGTCTGTTTGGGTTATTGACATTCCGTGCTGCGACGCATACGAGTTGGCAAGATTCATGATCTCAGGAGTCAGTTCGAATCCTTTGGGTCGTGCAATGGTCACTTGCATACCTAGTCGGGACGCCATCAGAAGGGCGGAGTTGGGAACGGCTTGAGGTAATGCACGGGGATGCCAAGCCCATGAAAGGACAAAGCGTCGACCCTTCACCTCATCTCTAAAGTGTTCTTGAATAGTCGCAGCATCTGCCAAGGCTTGGCAGGGGTGATAGAGCGCGGATTCCAGGTTGATTACCGGGACAGTAGCGGCCTCCAGAATTTTCTTGAAACGTGACTCGCTCTGATCAAGTGCGTAATCTGTCCCTGTGGCAAACAGACGTACCCCTAGGGCGTCATAGTAGCGTGACAATACACCGATTGCCTCTCTGACATGCTCAACGGCCTGGCCGTCCATACGGACGCCATCCCTCCATTCCATGCCCCATACACCAGATCCTGGGATAATAGTTGAAGCATGAGCGCCAAGCCGAGCTGCAGCCACCTCCATGGAAGTGCGTGTACGAAGAGATGAGTTGAAAAATACCAGACCGATACTTCGAAAAGCGTCTGGCCTTGGTAGCGGGCTTGGATTTCGATAGTGATATCCTGTTCGACTCAACTGCTCGTACCATGTCGAATCACTTTCGACGTGCCAGTCAAACAGATGCTTCAGCTTGGGATCAGGTTTGTACATCTTCTATTGCGTCTCTAAAAGCCTCGGCAAATTCAGCAATATGTTTTTCATCAGCTATTAACGGGGGCATGAGGCGCATCACGTTAGGGTCCGCACTGCCTCCAGCCAATACACCGCGTTCACGGAGAGCGGGCAAGATACTGCTCACTTTGGGTTTAATCCGTATACCAATCAGGCAACCGTGTCCTCGCATCTCCAATGCAATTGGTTTTACGGCCTCTGTGATGGCATCAAATATTTTTGGGGCGCGATCCATAAGACTATCTGCTCGAATAGTCTGGAGCGTGGCCTCCACTGCACTCATGGCAATCATTCCTCCTCCGAATGTGGACCCCTGATCACCATATTGAACTTCATCCGAAAGAGTTTTGCTTAACAATGTCGCGCCCACTGGGATACCGGATCCCAAGCTCTTGGCGAGTGTGATCATATCCGGTACAATTCCGAATTGCTCACTTATACTGAATGTTCCAGTACGCCCAACACCAGTCTGCACTTCATCAAAAATCAGCAGCGTACTGGTGCTGTCACACAGTTTACGTAGTCCCCGGAAATATTCGTCAGGGGCGCCCACCATGCCTGCAATACTCTGAACAGGTTCAATGAGCACAGCTGCTGTATCCTTATTTTGGGTCAAAAAAGATTCCGCAGCAACTAGATCTCCAATTGGGAGAAAATGGGAATTAGGAAGAACCTTCGTGAAGGGAGCCCGGTAACTTGGATTCCAGGTAGTAGCCAAGCTTCCAAGGGTGCGCCCGTGGAAGGCACCAACCATAGAAACTATTTTGCTGTGACCGGTGGATTTGCGGGCGATCTTCAATGCCGTTTCGATTGCCTCCGTGCCGGAGTTGCAAAAGAATATCCGCTTTAGCGGAGCCATTTCTGCCAGGAGCCTGGCTACGCGCGCACGAACGTCGTTATAAACAACATTTGAATAGAAGAGCAGTCGTTCGCTTTGTTGTTTTATCGCGTCAACTACCTTAGACGGACAATGGCCGAGCGGTGTCACGCAATGACCGCCGTAGAAATCCAGATACCGCTTTCCGTCACTATCCCACACATAGCATCCCTCACCGCGTACGAGAGCGACGGGCATCTTCTTATAGGTTGGGATGAGAAAGGTATCCTCATCACGTAAAATTGCTTGTGTATTCACTGACTTTACGCCTCAGGCACGAGGCCCGTTTTGATTGGCCAATCCATTAACAGATTCATATTCTGTATCGCTTGAGACGCAGCACCTCGGAGCATATTATCAAGCGCAAATCCTATCACGAGATGCTCACCACGCATGACCCATCCTATATCGCAGTAAGGTGATCCAACAACATATCGTAATTCCGGGAGCACATCTGGCCAAAGGCGAATCAGATCATGATCCCCATAGACCTCGTCGAACCAACGTATGATCTCAGCTTTCGCTGCGGGTGCTTTTAGCTGCACAGTGCCCCAAATTCCCCGTGTCCATGGCCCAGAAACAGGTACCATCGCCAAGGATATACCAGGGTTCAAAAACTGAGACACTTCAAACAAGTGTTGATGATTCAGCACCTTGTAGGCACGGACATTACCATCCCTGTCAGGGAAATGAGTCGTTGGCTTAGGACGAATACCTGAGCCAGATGCTCCCGTAATAGCTGTGATTGAAGCACTAATCTCCGTACAATTCAGATGCAAGGGCCAGACGGACAGGAGCATTCCGGTTGAAAAACAACCCGGATTTGCAATATAACGTGTAGGGTAGGGGGCAAAGATTTCGGGTTGTCCATACGAAAAATTCCGTATCAGCTCGGGCACTGGATGTTCTACCTTGAATAGAGACTCATAGGTATCTACATCCGAGAACCTGAAGTCAGAACTCATGTCAATGACATCTCCTGTATATCCCCCGTCAAGCAAGTCTTTGACATTTGCAGCCCCTTTTCCATGCTCAGCAGCTACAAACACGACGTCGAATGTAGTATGGTTGAGTTCTGTTGGGTCAATGAAGTGCTGGTTATGCTGTCCTCTCAATGATGGATGTGGAGTATCCAGTGGGGCTCCGGCATAGGTCCGGCTAGTCACGCAGGCAAGTGATGCACGAGGATGATTAAGAAGCAGGTGGATCAATTCACGGCCGACATACCCACCGCCATGCAAGATAGCTGCACGTACCATTATTTCGAGCGTGCCTTGTGGGCCAGATAAGCCTGGAGTCCGTTGAGCATGCAGAAGCTGCGAGCATCGCGTCCATCCCAGAGCGCAGTCTTTTCTCCATAGGTAGCAACCCCAGTATTAAACAT
>JAJEDR010000035.1 GCA_022821385.1 Rhodothermales bacterium | reverse complement strand
GCACGCGACGTGCGTTTGGTGAACAGTGGTGGCAGGTAACGATCATTATTCTGGTTTTGGCCTCGTTCGCGGCTGCCGTTCCGCCTGCCCTGAACTGGTTCGGCTACTTTGGCTGGCTCCCTTGGTGCCTGCTTCTAATATTTATGATCAAGG
Source organism: Rhodothermales bacterium (assembly GCA_022821385.1). Lineage (GTDB taxonomy): Bacteria > Bacteroidota > Rhodothermia > Rhodothermales > Bin80 > Bin80. The sequence goes on along the minus strand of JAJEDR010000035.1, from coordinate 6,493 downwards.
TGGATCATCCCCCTGTTCCGGTATCACTGCCACTGTGCTTCAAACGTCGATTACTTGGCTATTTAACGCTGGCAATCTTCGTGCTTTGTTTCAGTATAAAGCCGGTATACAGTGTATAGTGATCACTTTGAGGCACATAAAACACCATATAGTTCTATTCCTGATCGTCACTGTGGGTGCGTGCGATTCTGTGCCGGGGCCCTCTCCTATTGATCAACGCCCCCCGCAGATTGAAGCTTTCTCTCTTTCGCCCCAACGCATCGTGTATGCGCTCCTGGATAAAGAAGCTATTGACGGTGACAGCGTGACTGTTGAGCTCAATCTTGCGGTCACGGTTCAAGCCTCTGCTACGCCGGTTGCGCAGGTTACCTACGCTATCCTCTCTCCTGACACCACAGCGGCCCCCATTAACGCAGGCATACTGCCCCGCTCCGCAACAAACATTTACTCTGGTACGGTTAATGTAACCTTGAGTGCACTCGAGATTCAATCCTATCCTGTTCTTGTGTACGTAACAGATACAGACAACCGGATAGGTGGCGAGGCCAGAAGCTCCGTGGCCTACGTTCGCTCCTTTGAGCCGGGATCTCCTCCCGTAATCGAAAACCTGCCGATTCCTACAACGATTCAGCGTCCAGATGACGGTGATCCTGCCCGAAGCTTGTCGTTTGTTGCCGAAGTTTCTGATGCGGACGGACTGAGTGATATAGAGCAAGTAGAGTTCTGGAACGAAACATCACCAGGGACTCGGTTCCTGCTTTGTGACGACGGAGGACGACGGGCCTGTGGATCAAGTGCAGAGAGCGGGGACGTGACCGCTGGCGATGGATTATTCACGCGCCGCGTCTTTATTTCCAGCGACAATGCTCTGGGGACGAATACATTCGTCTTTGAAGCGACCGATCGTGCCGGACTTCGCAGCCAGCAAGTGCACCATACTGTAGAGATTATCGAATGATTCGTCACGGATTATTGGGGCTCCTAATGGCCTTCGCGCTCCCTTTACAAGCGCAGGATCTCATATTTTCACCCGGAATCCTGGCGAATGATATCACCAATATCAGTGTTGCAGGCGAATCCGTCTGGGTGGGCCCCTATATGAATGTTTCCCATGACGGAGGAGAAACCTGGCTGGTTGCTGACATTGACTCTCTCAGAGGATTTGCAAACTCTGTATACTCTCTGGAAGTGAAAGGCCAGCAAATTTGGGGAGGACTCGGAGGAAACTACGTCAGATCAGGGGCTGATGGGCAGACACAACTCGTTCACGAGGTTCGTGGACTCGTGCGCTCATCAGATGGTGGGAATACCTGGAGTTATTTGTCACATCTACCGCCAACTGATTCAGATCCGGTAAGTACGGGATTAATTGATACGCCGGACGACACGTTAATCACTTATGGGTCGCTTGAACTTTCTACATTGCCCATAACTGTTTCTGCACTCAGTCCTCCATGGGATATTAGCTTTGACCCCGTAAACGAAACAGTGTGGGTCGCCGGACAGCTGGCCGGAATCCGTCGCAGTACGGATTTCGGGCTTACCTGGGAGCGGATCGTTCTACCGCCAGACACCACCAAGTACTTGGCACCTGAACTGGGGTATGACTTTCCCTTCACTGTACAACCCGTCGGTATTGCCCCGGATCAGTTTCGCGGTCTCAATTTTCAGGCTTTTGCTGTGCTGGTAGATCATACTGGTACGATCTGGGCGGGTACAGCGGGTGGGCTTAATCGCTCTGTGGACGGTGGTATCCGGTGGCACCACTACACAACTGAAGACGGCTTGCTCGGCAACTGGATTATCTCGATTGAGGAACAGCCGCGTGGAACACAGCCTCCGGCCATCTGGGCTACCAACTGGCTCGGTAACGGAAGAAATGAGCGCTTTGGCGTGTCCGTCACTCGTGATAGCGGCTTCTCCTTTGAAACAGCTCTGCAGGGCGAACGGTGTTATGATTTTGGGTTTGACGGCCCGCGTGTCTATATAGCCTGCGACCGTGGGCTCTATCGATCAACCGACGATGGTTACACATTTCTATTGGAGAATGACTTTGTTGATCATCGCGACCCTTCGCGCAGTATACGACCCGGGGCAGCCGTGTATGCGGTAGAAGTAGCCGGCAATGCCGTATGGGTAGGATCGGATGACGGGCTTTTCAAGAGCCTGGATCATGGCAAATCCTGGCAGATCTATCGAACGGCAGTTCCGCTGGATCCAGATAATCTGTCCCCGATCATCCCAAGTGAGCAGGTTCCCCGCGTATCAGCCTACGCATACCCGAACCCGTTTTCTCCATCGTCTGACCGATTGACCCGCTTGCGCTTCGACCTGTCAAATCCTGAAGCGATAACCATTCGAGTATTCGACTTCGGAATGAATCTTGTCCGGGAGATTTTTTTCTCAGGAGGGACTGCCGGTGCAAATGAAGTGGCCTGGGACGGCACCGATGAAGGAGGTGTGCGGCTGGCTAACGGTACTTACTTCTATGCCATCCGATCACGAGAAGATACCTTCTGGGGCAAAATCCTGATCATAGACTAGCCCAATGGGACGACTTCTCACATTGTATCTGCTGTGGCTCTTTCCCGCCACTGTTATAGCTCAGACTGCGGGCGTTCCAGGAAGTATGGGGTTCGGTGCCCGAGGCATCGCGATAGGCAATGCCCTGGCGGGCGACGCATCAGGGTTCGCAAGCCCCTACTATAACCCGGCGCTCGCCCCATACCTGACAGACCAAAGCCTCGGGATAAGTGCAGCATTGCTGACACAGGACCGTCAGCTCCAGTTTGTAGAACTCCGTACACCTCTCAAACCATTGGCAGGTATTGCCGCAGGACTGATTCACGCAGGGGTCAGCAAAATTGATCAACGGGACTTGAGTGGGTATCATACCGGTATGCTATCTACGAATGAGTACGCCTTCTTTGCCGCTTTTGGGCTGCGCGTGGGCCGAAACACCTCTATTGGAATAGGTCTACAGCTTTTCAGGAACGATCTGCATCAAGAGCTTTCTCCTGTGCAAACTTTTGGCCTTGACATCGGGGTGGGTATTCGTGTTATTCCGTCCGTACATTTAGGCCTTGTGGTGGACGACCTGTTGGCCAAGTATACCTGGGATACGTCGGGAATCGGTGGCAGGGGCATAACAGATAAGTTTCCCACACGCCTGCGTCTTGGGGGATCCTGGATGCTGTTAGAGGGTCGTTTGCAACTACTGTTTGAATATGAATCCAGGTTCTCTGTACGAGATGTATTTGAGCCAGAAGTTATTTTCTCAAGCAATAGGCCACAACAAGTGTTCAACCGCCGTGAACTTACCCTTCACAAAAGCCACTTTCGCATTGGCGCGGAATACAAGCTTGTGCCTGCCTTAGTAATTCGCACAGGAATGGCCCGTCTGGAAGAGATCTCTGATGGGGGTCCACGTCCCAGCGCTGGATTTATGATCGAACAACATCTGGGGCTCCTTGTCACACAAGTTGCGTATACTTTCGTATTGGAACCCTACGCCCTGGGTACCATGCATCTTGTCACTTTGAGGTTCTTCCTGTAGCATGCGTGTATTCGCTACGCTTGCATTAATGCTATTGGCTGGCCCTGTCTTTGGACAGGATACCGGCCTAAGTTTTTTACGGATCGGAGTCAATGCAAACGGCGGCTCCATGGGGGATGCCCAGGTAGCCAGTGTGCGCAACGCTTTTGCTACATACTGGAACCCGGCTGGGCTGGCTGGCGAGCGCCGTTCAATTGCCGGATCCCATCGCATATGGGTAGGGGATGTCCGCGCCTACGATATAGCCGCCCAGCTGCCGGCCGGAAGCAATAGTGCGTGGGGTCTGTCTCTGACTGCTACAGACAGCGGAGATATGGAGGCACGCACACAACCGGGCGCGCCAGACGGAACATTCAGTGCTCAGTTTATCAATGCAGGACTAAGCTATGCACGCGCTATTCGTAATTTGAGAATCGGGATCACGGGCAAGTACTTGCGGGAGCGCATTTTTGATACCAACGCATCTGGATATGCCTTTGATGCCGGTATTCAGGCAGACCTGCTTAGCGGGAGTCTGAATGTCGGCGCTTCTGTTCGAAATATCGGCCGCATGAACGCACTGGAGGTTGAGCGCACTCCGCTGCCGCGTCTACTGCAAGGGGGAATAGCGTTGTCGCCACTACAGATCGTGGCATTCACCGATGATGTCCGGCTCCTGGATCTGGCACTAGCACTTGAAGCCTCCCACCTGTTTGACGATAACCTGACAAGGTTGCATGTGGGCACCTCAGTAACGATAATGGAGCTGGTTGACCTGCGCGGAGGATACATATCCAGCGATGAGTTGCGTGACTATACATTTGGTCTAGGGCTCTCCTTTGACAGGATTTATGCAGACTATGCGTACATCCCGTTTGAGGGCGGTTTTGATGGTCCGGGACATATCCTCAGCCTGCTCTATCATTGGTGAATTGACTCGACATATGTGAATCCCGTTTTGGAAAACTCCGTAACAAATAGTACCTTAACTGTCACAAAGCAGATACTATCATGGGGATTCTCAGTTGGGCTATTTTCGGACTCATTGCCGGGGCACTGGCCAAATGGATTTATCCCGGCCGGCAAGGTCGTAGCGTGCTTTCCACAATGTTCGTGGGTATTGCAGGCGGACTCCTCGGGGGCTGGGCCGGCAGTTTATTCTTCGGTGTAGGCGTGAGTGGTTTTGACTGGCGCAGCCTGCTCGTCGCCGTGCTTGGTTCCATGTTTGTAATCTGGCTCATCGAGCGCATCCGCAAATGAACTACTTAGCAACATAGAGACAAGTGGCTAGTCTGAATACAAACCTGTCCAATATCAAGCCCCAAGGAATCGTTTCCGGGCTCCTGGGGCTGATTGCGGCATTCTTCGTAGGAGTGACCCTGCTTGAACTTCGTAGTGTCCTTGTGCCCTTCTCTGTGGCATTGTTGCTGTCGTTCATCTTCCAACCAATCGTACTCTATCTAAAGGCCCGCCGCATTCCGATTGCAGTTGCCTTGGTCGTGGTTTTTGTTACGCTGGCGGCAGCGGCTACCGTCGTTGGGTACATCGTATACTCAAGTGCGGAATCGCTGATAGATGCCACAGAACGCTATCTGCCACGCATTAATACGGTTGTAGCAGACGTTGAAGAACTCCTGCAACAAACTGCAGCCGCACTCGGGCTGGCGGAGGGACGCATGGACCTGACCCAGGTTATTGATCCGTCAATCATTACCAACATATTACGGGGCGGCGTTGGTGAGGCCTTCACGTTTGCCGGCAATACCTTTCTGGTTCTCCTCTTCATGCTGTTTATCCTAGCTAGCAGTGGAGAATTGGTAGTGAAAGTACGAAAAGCGTACCCGGCGCACATTGCAGAGCGCATTAACGCTGTAACCGACCGTATCAGTCAGCAGGTTCGTCAGTACCTCATAGCCAAAACACTCGTCAGCGCGGGAACCGGGCTTTTGATTTTCCTTGCACTCTGGATTCTAGGAGTAGACTACCCAGTTTTTTGGGGATTCCTGGCCTTTCTATTGAACTACATTCCGAATATCGGCTCGTTTGTTGCAGTCATTCTTCCGTTCGGGTTTGCACTCCTTCAGTTCGATACGCTGACCTTCCCGATCATAGCGGCGTTGGTAATGTGGCTTATCCAGATGGTCATGGGGAATATTGTAGATCCTCGGCTTATGGCCTTCAGTCTAAACCTAAGCCCGGTGCTGGTCATCGTATCCCTCATATTTTGGGGGTGGCTCTGGGGTGTTGCGGGTATGATTCTGGCGGTTCCCCTAACGGCAACGATCAAGATTTTCTTTGAAAATATTGATGGTTTACGTCCAATTGCAGTGCTAATGGGCTCCGTTAATGGCTCCTCTAACCGCGAGGTAACAGAGGAATCCGAACCATAACCAACGCTGTTGCGGGTTATCATTTGGCTTCATTCCACGGGTCTTGGACATGATCATCCACGCTCCTTTCCGGTGATAACAGTTTTCCTGTACAGCATTTTTCAATCTGCATTGTCTGCCGGAAACTCTGACTCAGGCACGGCAATCTTACGAGCCATGAACCCTACAATGGTTAATAGATAGACCCGGATTGGGTTCTGGCCCCAATTCCAAGGCGAGTCACGTCAAATCTAGATTAGGGTCCATTGAGTGCGCAATTCTTTAATATCAGGAATTAGGGGAACGTCTGAGCCAAGAGGCTTCTGAAGGCGAAAGAAGGACTTTGTCCGAAGGCTGGGCACGGTAATACTGCACGCCCTGCTTAATGAGCCGCAGGCAAAAATGTAACCTGATACGAAGACCAAGGCGCGGCAGAATTGGCGAAAGTCGCTAGCCTGAATTTCCGGGGAGTTTTGGCTAGGCCCAATTTCACACAAAATCCTACGCATAAGGCCTGAAAACGGCCCTTTTACACCTGTATTCATATTTTGTCGTGAACTGGTGAACAGTATTCCATTATTGTAGCCGC
>JAJEDR010000024.1 GCA_022821385.1 Rhodothermales bacterium | reverse complement strand
AAAACATTTCTGATCACATGCTTTGCCAATGAGATTGGCATCCCAATGGTCAAGCTGAAAAATTTCCGCTCTCAGTGGCAAGGACAGACCGAGGGAAACCTGGAACGGATTTTACATCTTCTGGAAGCCATGCCACCCGTGGCAGTCATGATTGATGAAGCTGATGCTGCACTGGGTAATCGCAGCGCAGAGGGCGACTCAGGCGTATCCAAACGTGTCTTCGGACAGATTGCATCTTTCATGAGCAAGCCGGAGCACCGTGGCCGAATCATTTTCTTCCTGATTACTGCACGTCCGGACCTAATGCCGATAGACCTTAAACGACAAGGCCGTGCAGAGGAGCATATTGCACTCTTTTACCCCTCTACACCAGAGGACCGACTCGAACTTCTTCAGGTCATGATGCGCAGAACAGGCATCAGTATGCCAGAGAACGATATCCCCTCCGCCCTGCTGAATGGAAATACAATCTACAGCGGTGCGGATATGGAGGCGCTTTTAACACGTGCAAAGTTCAATGCCGCGGCAACTAATGGGGACCCCAGCGCAGTAACCGCAGAAATCCTGGCTTCTGTTGTAGAAGATTTTGTGCCGCCTGCAAACAGCAAAGAGAAGGAATTACAGACTTTGGTGGCAATTCTGGAAAGTACAAGCAAAAAATCTCTCCCCGAGATGTACAGATCCATGGATCGTACAAAAATTGTCCGACGCGCAAGTGAGCTGAAAATACAGGTTGTGTAATGCGTTCCGCAGAAATGTTTATTATGGGGATCCCATCTTTGTCCGTACAAAAATCATGCGTATTAATCGCCGAATCATAACTGCCGTCCTTTCGTGTGCCGTACTGTTCGGCACGTCCGCAAGCGCCCAGGTAAATAGCGGGGAGTCCATCCCGGACGTAACCCGTACGATTGTGCTTACCAATGCCCGCGTAGTTCAGGCACCTGGGCAAATCCAGGAACGAACCAACGTAATCATTCGGGATGGCCTGATCACCACCATTGCCCCGGATGCAGCTATACCCTTTGACGCTCTGGAAATAGCTGCTGACTCCTTTACGGTCTATGCTGGTTTTATTGATGGACTCTCTCACACTGGTATTCCTGAGCCAAAAGAACCACCTAACCGGGAGCGGCCGGACGATCCTGCTTTTCCACCGGATCAACAGGCCGGGATTCAGCCGCAGCAGGATGTGCGTAATCTGCTTGATCCAGAGGATAAGCGAATCATAGCTATGCGGGAAGCAGGCTTCACGGCTGCGCATGTCGTCCCAAGAGGCCGTATGCTGCCCGGCGTCGGGGCAATTATCCTGTTGGCAGGAGACGATGCCAATGAAATGGTCTATCGAGGAGAAACTGCCCTGTATGCACAACTTGCCGGAGCACGCAGAATGTATCCAGGCACAGACATGGCAGTCCTCGCCAAACTACGCCAGCTATATCGGGAGGCAGCACGACGCCAGAAGATTGAACAGCTGTATGCCGCAAATCCGGCCGGCCTAGAACGGCCACAATACGATCCGGTACTCTACGCAATGTTTCCGGTACTGGATGGTGATAGACCCGTCTTCTTCAATACCGAGAGTGTATTAGATTTGCACCGCGTGCTGGCTGTCCAGCAGGAATTGGGCTTTCCAATGGTGCTTACCGGGTTAACACAAAGCTTTGATGCAGTTGATAAGTTGAAATCGGCAAACCTACCCCTTCTGCTGACATTGGAGCTGCCGGAAGAACCCGAGGAAAGTGAGCAGGAACAGCCATCGGATTCCACAGAAGCCGCACCCACCGACGCCGCGGTGGAATTGCCCCAGATTGAAGCGCCAGACTACGATGCCGACTTCCGTGTAAGCTCTTTGATTGATGTTGCGGCAGAAAAGGAAAATCTGGAAGCCCGACGAGAAATAGCCTATAAAGCACATGTCGGCAACGCCCGTATGCTCGAATCCGAGGGACTAACCTTTGGTTTTTCAACCGGAAGCGTCAAACCGGGCGAGGCACTGGGGAATGTGCGAAAAATGATTAAGGAAGGTCTGTCCGAAGATGCCGCTCTGGCAGCCCTCACCACAACGCCCGCTCAAATTCTCGGACTTACATCGAGTATGGGAACCGTTGAGGAAGGGAAACTCGGAAATCTTGTGGTAACAAAGGGCTCGATCTTTGATGAAAAGGCAGAGATTCGATACGTCTTTGTGGATGGCCGAAAGTATGAGATCGAACCGCCAAGAAAACGCTCCAGCGGAAATGCCGATGCCAGTGAGAACCCCGCAGGAACATGGAACCTCACAATCTCTACGCCGGATGGCGATATAGGCGGAACACTCACTATTGAGGGTTCCGGAGATGACTGGTCTGGTAGCCTGAGTGTTGAGATCGAACCGGGGGCGCTCCCGCTTGAATACATTGTTCTGAGCGGCAACGAGCTGACTTTCTCATTTGATGTACCCAACATGGGTACTGTTGAATCCTCACTGATCCTGGACAGAGAATCCTTGAGCGGATCCTTTGATGTACCAGGATTTGGAGTAGCAACTGTCTCCGGCACGCGAACATCTGATCCGGAAATGTCTACACAACTACAATGATTAACGCAATGAAGTTCAAGACTCTTTTTCTGAGTGCAATATTTGTCTTTACGGGCAATTGTCTGGCGCAGGTGCCAACCGGAGATGTGCTTGTTCGCGGTGGCACGGTACTCACGGTAACCAATGGGACGCTGGAAAACACCGATGTGCTTATCCAGAACGGTATCATTGCGGAGGTTGGTGAAAACCTGAGCGCACCTCAGGGGATCTCCGTGGTTGATGCAACAGGCATGTACGTAATGCCGGGAATCATTGACGCGCATTCGCATATCGGCATAAGCAACGTAAATGAATCTTCAGCACCAGTAACCGCCCAGGTATCCGTTGGTGATGTGCTCAATCCCTATAGCATTGCCATTTACCGCGCTTTGGCAGGAGGAGTGACTTCTTCCCATGTGATGCATGGATCCGCCAATGTGATCGGTGGGCAGAATGAGACTATCAAACACCGATGGGGACTCCTGGACCCCGATGAATTACGAATGGCGGACGCCCCGCGTACGATCAAGTTTGCACTTGGCGAAAATCCTACGCGTGTACACGGTCAAGGCAGCAATAAACGCCCCGCATCACGCATGGGAGTCGAATATGTACTGCGCGAGACTTTCGCAAAAGCGGAGCGCTACCAGGAAGCCTGGGCACAATACGAAGAAGAAGCAAAGTCGAACCCACGTGCGATCTCGCCTGCGTACAATAGTCAGCTAGAAGTCATGAGTGATATTCTGACTGGCGATATTCTGATTCACTGCCACTCCTATCGCGCAGACGAGATCCTCATGTTGCTTGATGTTCTGGAGGACTTTGGGGTTGATCATATCACGTTTCAGCATGTGAATGAGGGGTTCAAGATCGCTCCGGAACTTGCCGAGTTCGGTGCCAGCGCGTCTATCTTTGCCGATTGGTGGGCCTACAAGTTTGAAGTCTACTATTTGACAGCCTATAACGCCGCTATTCTCACTCGTAATGGTGTTCTTACGTCCATCAACTCAGACTCAGGTGAACTCAACCGCCACCTGTATCATGAGGCGGCAAAATCACAGAAATACGGTGGCCTCTCTGACACCGAAGCCTTGTCTCTCATCACTATTAATCCTGCGAAACAACTCGGAATCGCTGATCGAATCGGCTCTATTGAAGTAGGTAAAGAGGGGGATATCGCAATCTTCGACCGGCACCCGCTTTCAATTTATGCGGTCAACCAAAAAACAATCGTAGACGGGCTTATCTACTTTGACATTGAGCGGGATGCCGATGATATGCGATTGAGCGTAGACCCGGAGAGCCCAATTGAGACAGTGGTGCTGCATACGCATGACGATAATCATCGGTGTCTACACGAGGGGACACTGGATCTTTATGACTTCTTGGAGAGCAACCAATAATGACCTACTTGTATACACTGCTTATCAGCGTGGTCTTGTTGATCACACCGCCTAAGAATGAAGCTGTTGATACGGTCACGGCGTTGACCAACGCACGTATCGTAACAATTACCCAGGGCACCATTGAAAACGGCACGATTGTCGTTGAGAATGGAACCATTGTTCAGCTTGGCACAGACGTTGATGTACCCGACGGTGCACGGGTCATTGATCTGGCAGGCTTGACGGTCTATCCCGGTATGATTGACTCAGGCACACAAATGGGGCTTGTGGAGGTGGGATCCTTATCGGAAACCCGCGACGCCTCTGAGCTTGGAGACCTGTCTCCCCAGATGAAAGCCCTAACTGCTGTGAACCCGAATGGCGTAGCCATCCCGGTTACAAGAGTCAACGGGATCACCACGGTGCTTACCGTACCATCCGGCGGCATGCTGCCTGGCCAGGCCGCTCTGATCAACCTTCATGGGTACACTCCCCAGCAAATGTATGCCGGGTTTGAGGGAGTAGTTTTGCAATTTCCCTCCACAGGACGTAGGGGCCGGTTTGATTCGCGTTCGGAAGAGGATGTCCAAAAAGCGGCTACCGAAGCTATAAAGAACCTTAATGATACTTGGGACAGTGCTCAGTTGCATCACCGCATTGACTCTACTTATCAGGCACATCCGGAAGACGGGCGCAGACCCGAATACGTTCCGTCTATGGAAGCTCTAAAGGGTGTTGTCCGTGGAGAACAGTCCCTTATTATCCAGGTGAATACCGCCAAAGATATCCTTGCTGCTCTTGACTGGATCAAGGCCCGTGACATGAACAATGTGATCTTCAGCGGACTCGCAGAAGGCTGGCGTGTTGCAGATAAGATCGCCGAGGCCGGAGTCCCGTGCCTGGTGGGACCAGTCCTCAGCATCCCAACACGGGCAAGTGACCGCTTCGACAAGGCCTACAAAAATGCTGCCCTGATGCATGAAGCAGGGGTTAAGATCGCCATCCGCTCGAACGATACCGCTAACGCGCGTAACCTGCCGTATCATGCTGGCTTCGCCGCTGCGTACGGTCTGCCCGTGGAAGCTGCACTCCGTGCAGTGACAATCAATCCAGCTGAAATCTTTGGAGTTGATGACAGACTAGGCTCGATTGAAGTCGGTAAAGAAGCCACTTTCTTCGTGGCGGATGGGGATCCCTTCGAAACTTCCACAACGATTCTCCATGTCTTTATTGCGGGGTACCAGGTACCCATGGAAAGCCGACATACCCGACTCTACGAGGAGTTTCTGAACCGTAATCCCGGTCTGGACAAGCATAACCAACAATAGCTCAAACTCGTTTCAACAGGTTCAGACCGTAGAATCATCCGAGGAAGCACCCGGGAAGGGCCAAATTGGCGATTTTGATTGTGTGCGAAAGGAGCACTGGCTGGTTTCTTAGTCTTCGTGTACACCTTTTGATTTTTCCCAGTGTAGGTCCAGCTCTTCCAGGTCGGCAGACTTCATGTCGGGAACATGTGCTTCTACGTATCCCAGTCGCTCACGGAATCGACGATTTGTACTGCGAAGTGCATCTTCGGGGTTGATGCGGTTTCTTCTCGCATAGTTTACCAGTGCGAAAAGCAGATCGCCGAACTCATTTTCGCGTTCAGCCTCCGATGCTGCCGTTCTGAATTCCTGAATTTCCTCCTCAACCTTTGCCCAGGTGCTTTCCAGGTCTGGGAAGTCAAACCCGACACTAGCGGCTTTTTCCTGCATACGATGGGCGCATAAGAGTGCTGGTAGGCTGGCGGGTACACCGCTTAGCACAGATGCCCCCTGCCGTTCACTTGCCTTGAGTGATTCCCAGTTCTGGAGCACTTCCTCAACTCCCGACACAGCGCGGTCCCCGAAAACATGTGGATGGCGTCGAACCATCTTATCAGCAACCGCAGATACAACACCGGCAAGGTCAAACTGCTGGGTTTCTTCTGCAATCACGCTGTGCAATACAATCTGCAACAGCAGATCCCCTAACTCCGTCCGCAGCTCCTGCATATCCCCCGTATCAAGCGCCTCGATGGTCTCGTAGGTCTCTTCAATCAGCAAATGGCGCAAGGAAGCATGGGTCTGCTCACGGTCCCAGGGACACTGCTTCCTGAGCTGACGAACAATATTTACAAAAACTGTCCAATGAGGTGCAGAATCATTGGCTTCCGTGTACTCTTCGTCAAATATTTCTGATTGCATGGGAAATAAAGATGGTTTTTGGACCTATCCAGTAAGTGCTGCACCGTATCTTGTCGTGGGACGTTTCCGACGTTTACGCGTAAAAGTTACAATCTAAGACCAAAACACAAAGAGCAATGAACCTGCAAGATATAAGCATTAACAAGGTAGTTCTGATTGGGCGACTGAGTCGGGATCCGGAGCTTCGCCATCTTGGGAGCGGTACAGCAATTTGTACATTACGTGTGGTAACTACAGAAAGTTATGTGAACCGGGATGGTGACCCTGGAGAAAGTAGGGCATCACACACAGTGGTGGTTTGGGGGAAGAAGGGGGAAGATTTGGCTAACCGAGCGCGTACCAACACACGTGTATTTGTGGAGGGGAGAATTCAAAACCGCTCGTACGAGAACCAGCAAGGCGAAACGAAATGGGTGACCGAAATAAACGCTAGAACCGCTTTTACGTTGGAGGACGAAGGAAATTATGGACAACCGGCACCAGCAGCTGGGTACGGTCAGCAGCAGAGCGGTGGATACGGTCAGCAACAGGGCGGTGGATATGGTCAACAACAACAAAGCGGTGGATACGGTCAACAGCAAGGTGGGTATACACAACCCTCACCGGGTGCACCTCCGCACCAGTCGCCTCCTCCCGTACAACAACCTCCCCCCGCGCAACCACCAAGCGGATCCCCCGCATCAGCGGGCGGTTCGCCTTCAACGACCATTGTGCCGGAAGATGATCTGCCTTTCTAGATCAGGAGTCTGCATCTAAAGGATTGCCTCCGCACTCCCAGTACCCATTGCCTGCGTCCGCATGTCACTGGATCTCTACATAATGAGTCCCGTAAGTCCTGCCATCAGACCGGACTGCAAAGATGCTCGCATCAATTAAGTGATATAACAATATTGTCCCTTTGCACTAAATTCCCCTATCTTCTCGCATGTATATCGGGGTGATCTGTCACAATTAGTCAAATAAATTTTGGACCTATGGGATCAGTTAATGGTCGCGAACAGTGGAGTGGCCGTCTCGGCTTTATTCTGGCTGCTGCCGGAAGTGCTATTGGACTCGGAAATATCTGGCGTTTTCCGTACTCCGTGGCCGAAGGTGGCGGAGGACTATTCGTCCTCATTTATCTGATTTTCGTTTTGGCAATCGGACTACCGGTGCTTTTGGCTGAACTCTCCCTGGGACGCACTTCTCAACGTAACCCCGTAGGAGCATTTAAGGCACTGGTCCCTGGTAAATTCTGGCCGTATGTGGGTGGACTTGGTGTCGTGACCGGCGCGGGGATCCTTGCATTTTATTCGGTTATCGCCGGATGGACCGTGGGCTATCTCGGTAAAGCTGTGTCTGGAGAATTATCGCAAGCCCATGATGGCGAAACGAGCGGTGCAATCTTTACGGAGTTTGTAGCAGATCCTCTCTGGCCCATTCTGCTGTGTGGCCTGTTTCTAGTGCTGACGCTGGTGGTCGTACGAGGAGGTATATCCAAGGGCATTGAACGGGCGACGACGCTCTTGATGCCCGCACTTTTTGTTTTACTGATTCTATTGGCCATTCGGGCTGTTACGTTGCCCGCAGGTATTGATGGGCTCACCTATCTCTTTACACCGGACTGGTCCAAACTTAGCTTGAATGTTGTTATGGGAGCACTCGGGCAGGCATTGTTTAGTCTAAGTTTGGGTATGGGCGCCATGATTACTTACGGATCCTATATGTCCAAACGGGAGAATCTCTGGCAATCAGGAATTTTTGTAGCAATTGCGGATACCGGCATAGCCATACTGGCAGGTCTTATTATTTTCCCCGCTCTTTTCTTCGCGAATGCCGATCCCAGTGCTGGACCTGGCCTCGTGTTCGTGGTACTGCCTACCATCTTCAATCAGATGCCCTTGGGAGGTCTATTTGCCACAGCATTTTTCTCATTGCTGGCTATCGCCGCACTCACCTCCACTGTTAGCCTGTTAGAAGTAGTTGTTGCGTATTTCGTGGATGAGAAAGGATGGACCCGTAACCGGGCTGCCACTTTTGTCTGTGGAATCTGCTTTGCTCTGGCAGTACCGTCAGCTCTTGCTTTCGGTGCAGTATCGGCGCTTTCGGGCGGAGAGGGCGGAATTCTTCCATTTGGACTTGACTTTCTAACCCTAAACAATAATGTCTGGGGAAATTACTCGCTGAGCCTAGGAGCATTTCTAATTTGCGTGGCGGTTGGATGGGTGTGGGGAGTACCTAAACTGCTGGCAGCCCTCGAGGACGGCGGTGACCGCAAATTCCCAATGCCAGGGGGTCCGGTAGTTGGATTCCTGGTCAAGGTCATTTGCCCTTTGGCTGTACTAACTGTCCTCATTTTCATATTAGTAACCGGACAATATTTCTAGCCAAGCCACATCGGACCGTAGCTTGGCCCCAAGACTGATTCGCATGCACCAGACCGTTCCACAGTTTGGCACCTCCTGACGGTTCCCCTATAGCTGCACTGAGCCTGCTGGCCCAATCTCACAGTGCACTAGTATCGCCAACCGAGATTGTTGTCTTCCTGCTGCTGCTGTTGGCCAGCGCAGTTGTGTCAGGAGCTGAGGTTGCACTCTTTTCGCTCCGTGCAACTGACCGCGAGACCCTCGCTGCTCGTGAAGACCGCCAAAGTCTGCGCGTGCTCTCTCTTCTAGAAAACCCGCGCCGACTCCTGGTTACCATTCTGCTGCTCAATACACTCATCAACGTCTCAGCTGCTATCCTTGCAGCATTGGTGACCGAACGCGTTGCAGGAACTATGGGGCTAAGACCCGAAATTGTTTTTGCACTGGAGGTCGTCGCACTAACCCTTACGTTACTTATTGTCTCGGAAATCACCCCCAAGCTGATTGCTTCCAGGTATGCTATCACTTACAGCCGTCGTGTAGCAGGAGCCCTTAAAATAGTCTCATGGCCTCTGTACCCAGTCACTACACTCCTTGCACGTATGACCACTCGCATACATGGAATTTATCGCAACTGGAATGCAGATGAGCAATCAGATTTGCTTTCCTCTGACGATCTGCGAGTCATGGCTGAGATCGGCAAGGACCATGGATCACTGGAAGAAGATGAACATGGCTGGATTCAGTCACTTCTTGACTTCGGCGAAACTACGGTTCGTGCCATTATGGTGAATCGCCTGGATATCTCGGCGCTTCCGATAACCGCCTCCCTGAGAGAAGCCCTGGAATTAATTCGTTTGTCTGGACATTCACGACTGCCCCTCTATAAGGACCACTTAGACAATATTCAGGGTGTTGTTTATGCCAAGGATCTGCTACCCTTCGTGAATCAGCCCGATGCCCCGATTGATTGGACCCATCTTATGAGGCCACCTATTTTTGTGCCGCTTGGCCGAAAACTGGATGACCTTCTCCAGGATTTCCAACATCGTAAAACACATCTGGCCATTGTGGTAGACGAATATGGCGGCACTGCAGGACTCGTAACCCTAGATGATGTCCTGGAGGAAGTGGTTGGAGAAATGGAGGATGAGCATGACGAAGTCAGAGACACACTGATCACCCCCCTTGGCAACCGCGAATACAAGGTTGATGCGCGAATAAATCTGGACGATCTTAATGATGCGGCCAACATTTCGCTGCCAACCGATACCTACGAATTTGAAACATTGGGCGGCCTTATATTTCACTTGGCCGGAGATATACCCGAGCCGGGTTATACCACCGTACACGACCGCATGGAAATCTCCGTAGATGAAGTGGAAAACAACCGAATTCGGCTGGTTCACGTTCGGATTCGGGCTGCTCCCGAAGAGTCAAACGGAATAATTCGGTAATATCTGAAACCACTGCACAATCACTGAATTTAACAATCCATTGACCATCACGTGCAGACTGAGCTCGCATGGACAGCATACGTGACCATTGCGGCGTCTTTGGAATTTTTAATTCCCCTGAAGCTGCTCGACTTACCTACTTCGGTCTGCATGCCCTCCAGCACAGAGGACAGGAGTCTTGCGGGATCGTCACATCTTCCTTTGACCACGGTCGACAGCGTCGTATCATGTCTGCTGTGCGAGATTTCGGGCTCGTCCTGGATGTCTTTGACAATCCTGCGCTATTCGACGACCCGCTGAGCGGTTCGTCGGCTATTGGCCATACGCGTTACTCCACCAGCGGGTCCGCTGTCAAGCGTGCCAATATCCAGCCTCTCCATGTTCAGTACCTCGGAGGTAATCTTGCCATAGCTCACAACGGCAATCTTTCCAATGTTACCGAGCTCAGGGCTTCTTTCAGCGAGCGAGGCACACTGTTTCAATCAACCTCTGATACAGAACTTATCCTGCACCTGATTGCACAAAGCCGCCGTACCAGACAGATTGATCAAATTCTGGATGCCCTCGCACAGGTGGAAGGCGGATATGCTCTGGCCCTGCTCACAGACGACAGTCTTATTGCTGTTCGGGATCCGAATGGATTTCGCCCTCTCGCACTTGGACGGCTGCGCAATTCAAACGAAAACGGCACAATGGCCTATTGTGTCGCGAGTGAAACCTGTGCCTTCGATATGATCGGCGCTGAGTATGTACGTGATATTGATCCGGGAGAGGTTATCACTATTAACGGTGAAGCTTGCAAAACCGGGCAATTCCATAGTGAGCGTCTGAACAGCCGTCATGGTGTAAGTCAATGCATTTTCGAGTACATCTACTTTTCCCGTCCAGACTCACGTATATATGGGGAGATGGTGGATAAGGTGCGTCGCAAGTTTGGCAAACAGTTAGCACACGATGCTCCAGTACCACGCGTTCCTGCGGAAGAAAAAGCCCCCCTGGTAGTATCGGTCCCTGACTCTTCCAATACTGCTACCCTTGGTTACGTAAGCGAATGCCAGAAACTCGGATATCGCTGCAAATATGACATCGGTCTGATCCGTAACCACTACGTTGGCCGAACTTTCATTGCACCGGGACAGGATAGTCGCGAAATGCGCGTCCGATGCAAGTTCAATACAGTTGACGGCCTGCTCAAAGACCGTATTGTTGTGGTGGTTGACGACTCAATCGTGCGCGGCACAACAGCCAGACTCCTGGTGAAGATGATCAAGGAAGCCGGTGCCAAAGAGGTTCACTTCCGTGTGGCCTCACCTACGGTCATGAATCCCTGCTTCTACGGCATGGATTTTCCCAGTAAGGAAGAGTTGCTTTCGAGCAAGTTTGACGACGTGACGGCTATCGGGGAATGGCTCGGCGTTGACTCCCTAGCCTATCTCACGGTAGCGGGCCTAAAAAAAGCAGTGCGCGCTGCCCACGACAGTCCGTACGGCTACTGTGATGCATGCTTCACTGGCACGTATCCCGTACCTGTGGATATGTGCGCCAGCAAGGAAGCCTACGACTGACCGCTATGATCCGTCTGTTGGCGGCTCACATGTAGGCGGACGATTAGTGTCCGCCAGGTAAACGATTTTCCACCCCTCATCAGTCCGATAGAGCTGCATTGAGTTCACACCGCAGTGGCTCATATTTTCGCCAAGAAAGAATGCGAATTCCATCCAGGCAGAAGCCAGGCGGCCATCAATCGAGATATGGACATCCCATATCCGCTCATCCCATACCTGGTCATGCGGCGTACCGACGGCACGCACAAATTGATCGGGTGGACCGACCCTGAAGCCCTGGTCGCCTGCTCGCCCCATGAGTGCGGATTCGTGCAGCACGCTCAGAACCATCGTACTGTCCCCCGCACGCATACCATCAAACAGACGGTCGATTACCGCCCTAACTTCGTCAACCTCTTCCGATTGCGCCTGCACTGGTGAAGAAGGCATACAGGCTAACAGTATCAAACCCAGAGCGAGTAGATAAATGATTCTTTTCATTGTTGTTTTGGTGTTTTCGCCTAAGGCAACCCTTATCCGTCGGTATTCGTTCCAATTTTGGGCCGTGATGATATTTTCATATTAGGAGACTGTCGGAATAGCTATCGAATTCTGGCAGGTTTATGCCGTTTCAATTTATGATTTAGTTGTATGCCTAGTCATTTCAAACACCGACCGTACAGATGGGCTTTGGTCAACATTTTATTGATGCAGTTGCTTCAAACAACCTCTTTGCGTCGGCCAATCACAGGATCCAACTCTCTTTTATCTGTTGGTCTGGTAAGATTACGCCTACACTCTTCGCGAAATAATAAATAACACCCCCAAAGCATTCTTCTCCAAGACTCAAACGCCTTTTTCCAGCAGCCTTAAACCATGAATATGAGGTACGGAATCGTTTTGCTAACGTTTGCATTGTCTGCACCAGCTGCGGGACAGCCAATTTGGACGATTGACCATGCAGGACACACTTCGACTGTTTATTCTGTAGCATTTTCACCGGACGGTAGGCAGTTGGCCTCTTCATCAGATGACAAAACAATCCGTCTGTGGGATGTGGCAACAGGGCAGGCAGTACGGCGCTTTGAAGAGCACACAGATAGGGTTAGTTCCGTAGTATTTTCACCAGACGGCACGCAGTTGGCTTCCGGGTCACATGACCATACGATCCGCCTGTGGAATGTGGCAACGGGGCAGGAATTACGCCGCTTCGAAAGACATAATAGGGCTGTTTTTTCCGTGGCATTTTCACCGAATGGTACGCTGCTGGCGTCTGGATCATGGGACGGGTCGATCCGTCTGTGGAATGTGGCCACGGGGCAGGAAGTGCGGCGCTTTGAAGGGCATAACGATGGGGTTCTTTCTGTAGCATTTTCGCCGGACGGCAAGCGGCTGGCCTCTGGATCAGGGGACGGAAGGACCGGTCTCTGGGATGTGGCCACGGGGCAGAAAGTGCGGCCCTTTATGTGGGGCTATACAGGTGGGGTTACTTCTGTGGCATATTCACCGGACGGCAAGCAGCTGGCTTCTGGAGCAGGGGACGGTACGGTCCTTCTGTGGGATGTGACCACGGGACAGGAATTGCAGCGCTATGATGGGCTTCTCGATGTGGTTCGTTCTGTAGCGTTTTCACCGGACGGCACGCTGCTGGTCTCTGTCGGGGATTTGTATAACCGTCTGTTTGATGTGGCCACAGGACAGGAGCGGCATGGCCACCCTTTCCGGCATAGTAATCCTCGATCTGTAGTGTTTTCACCTGATGGCACGCAATTGGCCTTCGGGGGAGGGGACTGGAGAATCAGTCTGTGGGACGTGACCACGGGACAGAAAATACGGTACTTTGAAGGGCAAGTAGCTCGGCTTTATTCCGTGGTATTTTCACCGGACGGCATGCAGCTGGCTTCTGGATCATTCGATCGGACGATCCGACTGTGGGATGTGGCTACGGGGCAGGAAGTGCGACGCTTTGAAGGGCATTGGGCTTCGGTTCGTTCTGTAGCATTTTCACCGGACGGCACGCAGCTAGCCTCTGGATCAGAGGACTTGACTGTCCGTCTCTGGGATGTGGCCACGGGGCAGCAAGTGCGGCGCTTTCAAGGACATACTAATTGGGTTAATTCCGTAATATTTTCACCGGACGGCACGCAGTTGGCCTCGGGATCATTGGACGAGACGATCCGTCTCAGGGAGGTGGCCACTGGGCAAACATTGCGACGCTTTGTAAGGAATGTGAATAGGGTTTATTCCGTGGTTTTTTCACCGGACGGCACGCGGTTGGCCTCTGGTTCAGGGGACTCTAAGATCCGTCTGTGGGATATAGCCACACAACAACAGTTGCAACTCTTTGTAGGGCATACACATATAGTTCTCTCTGTAGTATTTTCACCGGACGGCACACAGCTGGCCTCGGGATCATGGGACAAAACGATTCGTCTGTGGGATGTGGCCACGGGGCAGGAAGTGCGACGCTTTGAAGGGCATGCAGGTGGCGTTAGGGCCGTAATATTTGCACAGGACGGTGCACAGCTGATTTCTGGGTCAACTGACAAAACGATCCGTCTGTGGGATGTGGCTACAGGGCTGGAGATAGACCGGCTAAACCATGGATACCCTGTTCACTCGATAGCCATTTCCGGGGATGAACGCTTCATCGCGTCGGCTGGAGAATTAGGCCTCAGTTTATGGGATGCCACGGCTACAGCATTGGAGACGGAACGTCCTCCAAGTTCAGAGATCCCAGCGACTTTTACGCACTATCCGAATCCTGCGGGAGCGTTCACCACGATCGAATACGCGCTTTCGAAAGCGAGCCGGGTCCAGTTGTCAGTCCATGACCTTCTTGGACGTAAGGTGATCAGTGTGCTGGACGCAATCCAAGCAGGTGGCTCCCATAGCTTACAATTGGCCACAGGGAAGCTATCAGGAGGAATGTATTTTTTGCGGCTCGTCACCGATGACAGACAGGTGACACGACCGTTAATCGTACGCTGATCTGGAATTGGAGCATTAACGTCCTCGGAATAAAATGAAGCTAAAACTGTAGCCCGCTGAACCCTTCGGCTTGGTGCAGATGCATAACGTTGTGGCAGGACAAGGAAAGGATGATTTTCTTTTCTGATCGAGACAGAACGGCGCAGTATCCTGCCAGACATTGTTTGCAGTTGGTCTATTGACGGGGAAGGCTAGGTCTAATGAAAATCTGCGCAGGTCCCAGCAATTGTTATTCTCATTAGTCCTTCGTCCGCACGCACATATGCTTTTACGTAATGTTTTTCATCATTTTTCCGAGTTGCGGGTGTTATATCGTGGTTTGCGTTCATCTGAGGTGTTATTTCGAGGAACCATGGCGCAAGAGCGGTGTGTTTGGATTATCGCCGTTAATAAAAACCGGATTTTAGCCGATTTCCGTGGTCTTGCCTGGACTTGGACTTCCAGAGGAAATACTTCGTGTCAGATTTTGTTATCCTGAACACCTTATTTAACAGTATTGGTTCGTTCAAGGGTGACTCCAAGATGGCTTTTCTGGGTGATGCCTTGCCGACTAGAGTTCAATGAAGCAGCCGCTGGAACCAATTGAAAACATGCGTGTGTTACGCATATGGTTCAGCCTTCGCTGGTAGATCCAGAATAGGAATATACTAGCGAGTTACTAGCTACTCTACAGCAGGTGCAAATCCCTCAAAATGAGCAAGTTGCTCTCCCCTCTCTCCTTTTTTAATCGTCGGTACGTTGTTCTGTCGCTCACCAGTAGAAGCCAAGGCGGATTCATTGTGGGATCCTTTATCGAAGATATTCGGCGGCCTAGTCAGATCAAGCTTGTTGTTGGTCTATACCCCTCTGGAGGGCTGTTCGGGAGCGCGCTTCACATTTTGCAAGATACTCGGGTTTTTGCCTGCTAGGCATTTCTTCGGGCGATTTGAGGTGATCAGCTCTCATTGTGAGCACCGCGGTCTGCAATGCCTGGAAGTGGTAAAAACTTTATATATCCATAACGAATCATGAGTATGAGATACGGGATCATTGTGCTGACGTTTGCACTGTCTGCAGCTGCAGCGGGACAGCCAATTTGGACGACCGAGGCAGGACATCTTTCGGGGGTTCGTTCCGTTGTATTTTCACCCGACGGTAGGCAGTTGGCTTCTGCATCAGTTGACGGTACGATCCGTCTGTGGGATGCAACCACGGGGCACGAAGTGCAGCGCTTCGTAGGGCATGCGGATTCGGTTGTTTCCGTAGTATTTTCACCAGACGGCACTCAGTTGGCTTCCGGGTCACATGATCATACGATCCGTCTATGGGATGTGGCAAAGGGGCGAGAATTACGACACTTCGAAGGGCATTCCGGTAATGTTTATTCTGTTGTATTTTCACCGGACGGCACGCAGCTGGCCTCAGGGTCAGGAGACGATACGATTCGTCTGTGGGATGTGGCCACGGGGCAGGAAGTACGGCGCTATGAAGGGCATACACGAGGGGTTCTTACGGTAGTTTTTTCACCGGATGGTACGCAGTTGGCCTCTGGTTCAGGGGACTGGAGTATCCGTCTGTGGGATGTAGCCACTGGACAGGAACTGCGGCGCTTTGGAAGGGATCTGTATTCGGTTCATTCTGTTGCATTTTCACCGGACGGCACGCAGCTGGCTTCCGCGCATGGGGACTGGAGTATCATTTTATGGAATGTGGCCACGGGGCGAGAAGTGCGGTACTTTGGAGGGCATTTCGGTGCGGTTTATTCCGTGGTTTTTTCACCGGACGGCACACGGCTGGTCTCTTGGGGAGTGGACGATACGATTCGTCTGTGGAATATAGCCACGGGGCAGGAAGTGCGGCGCATTGAAGGGCACACAGATTGGGTTCATTCTGTGACATTTTCAAAGGATGGTATGCGGCTGGCTTCTGGGTCAGATGACAATACCATCCGTCTGTGGGATGTAGCTACATGGCAAACAGTGTGGGGTTCTGCAGGGCATACGCGTTTGGTTCATTCCGTGGCATTTTCATCGAAAAGCACGCAGCTGGCTTCTGGATCAACGGACGATACGATTCGTCTGTGGGATGTGGCCACAGGACAGGAAGTGCGGCGCTTTCAAGGGCATACGGGTTGGGTTTATTCCGTGGTATTTTCACCGGACGGCAGGCAGCTGGCTTCTGGATCATGGGACAGTACTATCCGTCTGTGGGATGTGGCCACGGGACAGGAAGTGCGGCGCTTTGATGGACATTCGTTTTCGGTTCGTTCCGTGGCATTTTCACCGGACGGCACACACCTGGCCTCTGGGTCAGCGGACAATACGATCCGTCTGTGGGATGTGGCCACGGGGCAGGAAGTGCAGCGCCTTGTAGGGCATACACATTGGGTCCTATCCGTAGTATTCTCGCCTGACGGAACGCAGCTTGCCTCGGGATCAGGGGACGATACGATTCGTCTGTGGGATGTAGCCACGGGGCGGGAAGTGCGGCGCTTCGGAGGGCATGCAGGTTCAGTCTATTCCGCGGTTTTTTCACCGGACGGCACGCAACTTGCCTCTACATCATGGATCGGTCCGATCCATCTGTGGGATGTAGCCACGGGGCAGGAAGTGCGACGCTTTGAAGGGCATACAGGTGTCGTTAGTTCCTTAGTGTATTCACAGGACGGCGCACAGCTAATTTCTGGGGCGTATGACGATACGATCCGTATGTGGGATGTGGCTACCGGGCAGGAGATAGACCAGCTGGACCACAAATACATTGTTCTCTCTGTAGCTATTTCCAGGGGTAATCGATTCATCGCGTCGGCTGGAGAGGTAGGCCTTAGTTTATGGGATGCCGCGGCTACAGCATTGGAGACGGTACCTGCCCCAAATTCAGAGATCCCGGCGACCTTTACGTACTATCCGAATCCCGCCCGGGCATTTGCTACAATTGAATACGCGCTTTCGAAAGCGAGCCAGGTCCGGTTGTCAGTCCATGATCTTCTCGGACGTGAGGTGATCAGTGTGCTGGATGCAACCCAGGCGGCTGGCTCCCATAGTCTGCAGTTGGCCACCGAGAAGCTTTCAGGAGGGATGTATTTCTTGCGGCTAATCACCAATGACAGGCAGGTGACACAACCGTTAATCGTACACTGACCTAGATTCGGAGCATCAAACATCCTTGGAATGAAATGAGGCTTTGGCTGGGCCTATTTAACTCTCCGATTTAATGAAGATGCATAACATTTCAGCCAGTACAAGTAACGGATGACTTGCTTTTCTCATTGAGACAGGACTGCTCAATATCTCAACGCCATTTGCTCGCAGTTGGCCCATTGACGAGGAAGGCTGGGTCTAATGAATATCTGTACGGATTCAGGCATTCGTTGTTCTCATTATTCCCTCGTTTGCACGCACAAATGCAATGACGTCGTGTCTTATATAATATTCCCGAGTTGCGGGTGTTATGTCGTGGTTTGCGTACATCTGAAGAGTCAATTCAAGGAACAACGGACAAATGTGGTGTGTTTGGATTAGAGCCGCTACAAATAATCGGGTTTTAGCCGATTTCCGAATTATTTCCGGTAACTGATCTGTCAGAGGACATACTTCGTTTCAGATATTTATAATCTGAATGCCTTGTTCAACTGCATTTGTTTGGTCGAGGGTGGCTCTACGATGGCTCTCCGAGGTGACACGTTGCCAACTAGAACTCATTGAAGCAGCCGCTGGAACCATTTAAAAACATGAGTGTGTTACGCACATGGTTCAGCATTCGCTGGTATGTCCAGAGTAGGAATTTGCTCGCGAGTTCTTAGCTACCTTACAGCAAAGCAAATCCCTCAAGATGAGAAAATTGCTCTACCCTCCCTCCTTTTTTGATCGTCGTCACGTTGTTCGGTTGCTCACAATAGCAAGCACAGGTGGAGTTGTAGTAGAAGCCTTTATCGAAGGTTCTTGGCGGTTCAGGCAGATCAAGTGTTCAATTGATCTATACCACTGTGGAGGGCTGGTCGGGAGCGGGCTTCACATTTTGGCAGGGTATCCGGGTATTTTTCTGCCAAGTATACGTCAGAGCGAGTTGGCGTGATCAGCTCTCATTGGTAGCACAGCAGTCTGTAATGCGTGGAGTTGATTAAGGATATCATATATCCACTACGCATCATGAACACGAGATACGGAGTCGTTTTGCTAACGATTGCACTATCTGCGCCCGTTGCAGGACAGCCGATTTTGACAATTAGAGAAGCAGGGCACACTTCGGATGTTTATTCCGTAGCATTTTCACCGGACGGCACGAAGTTGGCCTCTTCATCAGATGACAAAACAATCCGTCTATGGGATGTAGCTACGGGGCAGGAAGTGCGGCGCTTTGAAGGACACACAGATAGGGTTAGTTCCGTAGTATTTTCACCAGACGGCACGCAGTTGGCTTCCGGGTCACATGACCATACGATCCGCCTGTGGAATGTGGCTACGGGGCAGGAATTACGCCGCTTCGAAAGACATACTATGGCTGTTTTTTCCGTGGCATTTTCACCGAATGGTACGCAACTGGCGTCTGGATCATGGGACGGGTCGATCCGTCTGTGGAATGTGGCCACGGGGCAGGAAGTGCGGCGCTTTGAAGGGCATAAAGGTGGGGTTCTTTCTGTAGTATTCTCACCGGACGGCAAGCGGCTGGCTTCTGGATCAGGGGACGGGACGACCGGTCTCTGGGATGTGGCCACGGGGCAGAAAGCGCGGCCCTTTATGAGGGGCTATACAGGTGGGATTCTTTCTGTGGCATATTCACCTGACGGCAAGCAGCTGGCTTCTGGAGCAGGGGACGGTACGGTCCTTCTGTGGGATGTGACCACGGGGCAGGAATTGCAGCGCTTTGATGGGCTTTTCGATGTGGTTCGTTCTGTAGCGTTTTCACCGGACTGCACGCTGCTGGTCTCTGTCGGGCATTTGTATTTCCGTCTGTTTGATGTGGCCGCAGGGCAGGAAGTGCTGCATGACCACTTTTACGGGCATGCGGGTATTGCTCGATCTGTAGTGTTTTCACCGGATGGCACGCAATTGGCAACTGGTGGAGGGGACTGGAGTATCCGTTTATGGGATGTGGTTACCGGACAGGAAGTGCGGTACTTTGGAGGGCGTGCAGCTTGGGTTTATTACGTGGTGTTTTCACCAGACGGCACGCAACTGGCCTCTGGATCACCGGACGGTAGGCTACATCTCTGGAATGTGGCCACGGGGATGGAAATGCAGCGCTTTGAAAGGCATAGACGCAGGATAACCTCCGTAGCATTTTCACCGGACGGCACGCAGCTGGCCTCTGGATCTGAGGACAATACAATCCGGCTGTGGGATGTGGCCACGGGGCAGGAAGTGTGGCGCTTTGAAGGGCATAGAGATAAGGTTCGTTCCGTAGTTTTTTCGCCGGACGGCACGCAGCTAGCCTCTGGATCAGCGGACAATACGATCCGTGTGTGGGAGGTGGCCACGTGGCGAGAAGTGCGGCGCTTTGTAGGGCATACACATTGGCTCCTTTCCGTAGTATTTTCGCCAGACGGCGCGCAGCTGGCCTCTGGATCAGCGGACGATACGATCCGTCTGTGGGATGTGGCCACGGGGCGGGAAGTGCGGCGCTTTGGAGGACATGCAGGTTCGGTTTATTCCGTGGTATTTTCACCGGACGGCACACAGCTGGCCTCTACATCATGGATCGGTCCGGTTCATCTGTGGGATGTAGCCACGGGGCAGGAAGTGCGACGCTTTGAAGGGCATACGGGTACCGTTAGTTCCGTAGTATTTTCACGCGACGGTGCACAGCTAATTTCTGGAGCGTATGACAATACGATCCGTCTGTGGGATGTGGCTACAGGACTGGAGATAGACCAGCTAGACCATGGATACCGCGTATTCTCTATAGCCATTTCCGGGAATGAACGCTTCATCGCATCGGCTGGAGAAGGAGGTCTCAATTTATGGGATGCCACGGCTACAGCATTGGAGACAGTACCTGTCCCAAGTTCAGAGATCCCGGCGACCTTTACGCACTTTCCGAATCCCGCAGGGGCATTCACCACGATCGAATACGTGCTTTCGAAAGCGAGCCAGGTCCAGTTATCAGTCCATGATCTTCTTGGACGTGAGGTGATCAGTGTGCTGGATGCAGCCCAAGCAACCGGTTCCCACAGTCTACAGTTGGCCACGGGGAAGTTATCAGGAGGAATGTATTTTCTGCGGCTGGTCACCAATGACAGGCAAATGACACGACCGTTAATCGTACATTGACCTAGAATTGGAGCATCAAACTTTCTTGAAATGGCATGAATCTGGAACTGGAACCCGTTCAATTTTTCGATTTAGCGAAGATGCTTAACATTGCAGCCTGCACAAGAAACGGAAAAATGTCTTTTCTACTTGAGACAGTACGGCGCAGTATCCTGCCAGACATTGTTTGCAGTTGGTCCATTGGCGGGGAAGGCTCGACCTAATCAAAATCTGCGCTGACCCCAGCGTTCGTCATTTTCATCAGGCCTTCGTGCGCATGCACAAATGTCCTCACCCAACCTGAATTCCCGGGAAGTTTTGGCCAAGCGCGTTTTCATGGACAATCCTATGATTCAGGCCTGAAAATGACCTTCTACGCACATATTCACATTTTTTGTGAACTTACGAGCAGTCTCATTAAATTGATCTTTGGTGCACATAACGCGCAGGAGCTGAATGCATCTCTTTTCTGAGTGAACCGCCTCGCATTGCGCATGCTCAGATGGTTCATTTTGACCGCTCCTCCGCCCCGTACTATCAACAGATTAATGTCTGCTACTCTCAACCAGTCTGAACATCTGCGATATGCACGACAGATCGCCCTTGAAAAAGTGGGGATTGCCGGGCAGGAAAAGCTCAAAGCCGCTTCTGTATTGGTCGTTGGTGTAGGTGGGCTGGGATCGCCGTTATCTATGTATCTCGCTGCTGCGGGAATCGGAAATCTGGGGCTGGTTGATTTCGATGTTGTGAAAAAAAGCAATCTTCACCGGCAGATCCTGCACACAGATGAATTCCTTGAAGCCTCCAAACTTGACTCGGCCCTTGCCACCCTGAAAGCCCGGAATCCTCACGTAAGAGTAACCCTGCACAATGTTCGTCTGCTAAGAGAGAACGCAATGGAAATTCTTCAAGGATACGATATTGTTGCTGATTGCTCGGACAATTTTGCTACACGCTACCTCGTCAATGACGCCTGCGTACTACTGGGGATCCCGAATGTATACGGAAATGTCTATCAATTTGAAGGACAGGTGACCGTTCTGTGTCATTCGAATGGCCCATGTTACCGTTGCCTCCATCCCAATCCACCCCCGGCTGGACTCGTACCTACCTGCGCGGAAAGTGGAGTACTCGGCGTACTTCCAGGGCTGATCGGGATACTCCAGGCGAACGAGGTTCTGAAACTGCTTCTCAACATCGGTCGGCCTCTCGTTGGACGTATGACACTGATCAACGGTTTAGATTCAGAATGGAAAAACCTCACCTTCCCTAAAGACGATGGCTGTCACCTCTGTGGTAAATCTCCAACAATCAAGACACTCGTTGACTATGAGGACTTTTGCGGAACCGCACCTCATATCAGTGCAGCAGAATTGAACACACTCAAGAAAAGCTGCACGCCTTTCTTTCTTCTTGATGTCCGGAGAGTCGATGAGGCTGCGGCCGTCAGTATAGGAGCTAACCAGCAAATACCGGTTGAGTCCCTCCCGGATAGACTATCAGAAATCAAAGCCAACCACGATGAGCGTATCGTCGTACATTGCCAAACAGGCCTTCGATCCAGACGTGCTGTACAGATACTTCACAACGCTGGGTATCCTCACGCAGTGAGCCTGGATGGCGGTATGCTGGCTTGGATGGAACTGCAGGCAATGTAAGTCTGCCTGAGTAACCTACGCCTGTCGCTCGGCCTGACGATTTAATCCCCCTACGCCGATTCCATTGTTCTTTCCTTCAGGGCGGGTGGTTACGGCGGCGTTGTGTTACACTGACGCTACCTTCTGGCAATAGACAGATTCTCCCAACGGCGAAAGTTAGCATACCAATTGCTCCGCAAGTATCTTGTACCTGCTTCGAAATGTAGCCTGCTTTTACCCAACAACATCATGCAGCGTCAACTAACTGCCGCCCTTTCGGTAATCTCGTTTCTGATACTGAGCCTACAACTATCTGGTTACCGACATGTAGATATTCCCAGTCAATCCAATGCCGCGATCCGTGCATCACTTTCTGAACACATTGCCAAACGAACAGCACATGATCGGCCTCCAAACTTTATCGTGATACTGGCAGACGATCTTGGTTACGGCGATTTGGGAGTCTATGGTCAAAAGAAAATTCGTACACCGAGACTTGACCAAATGGCCGCCGAGGGAATGAGGTTCACGAGCTTTTATGCCGGACATACGGTCTGTGCACCATCCCGCATTGCCCTCCTGACAGGTGTGGACATGGCACATTCTCGTACACGCTCCAATGCTGGCCCCGGGCTTCAGGAAACAGATATAACCATGGCTGAGGTACTCAAGGAAGCGGATTATGCCACAGGCGTCTTCGGCAAATGGGGCTTCGGAACGCCGGAAAACGGCGCACCAGACCGACAGGGATTTGACGAATTTCTGGGATATCTCGGACATGTTCACGCGCACTCATACTACACAGACCACCTGTTCCGCATTCAGAATGGCAAAACTGAACGAGTACCTGTTGATACGACACAGTATACACCGGATCTGTTTACGGAAGCGGGGCTGGACTTCATAACACGTCACAAGGATCATCCATTCCTGTTATATCTCCCGTACCCACTGGTACATGCAGAGCTTCTGGTGCCGCCAGAATCCATGAGGCCTTATCAGGATAGCACCGGTCGCAGCCTCCTAATGCCAGAAAAACCATTCCCCTGCTGTGGTGTCATTGGCACCTATCGTGGACAGGAGCAATCACATGCAGCATTTGCGGGGATGGTTTCCAGACTTGACCGAGATGTTGGTCAGGTACTGGATCATCTCCGCAACCTTGGACTAAGCGAAAACACGATCGTGTTGTTCACCAGCGACAACGGCCCTCACGTTGAAGGAGGTGCTGATCCAGGTTTCTTTGAAAGTAACGGCCCTCTGCGTGGACTCAAACGTGATTTATATGAGGGTGGCATCCGGGTACCTGCAATTGCCTGGGGACCCGGGATTATACCCGAAGGCGTCGTGAGTGACCATCCCTGGGGAGTTTGGGATTTCCCTGCTACCCTCGCAGACTTTGCAGATGTACCCGCACCACCTACCAATGGATTATCGATGCGAAACCTGCTACGTGATGACGGACCGGTCACCCGGCACGAGTATTTTTACTGGGAATTCAATAACCGTTGGGGTGGGCATTTTGTGCAGGCCATCCGGCAGGATGATTGGAAATTCCTGCGTTTTGTTGAGCCCGAACGGACCTGGATTGAGCTGTACAACCTGCGTACAGATATTGGGGAGTTCAACAACCTTGCCGCACACTATCCGGAGATAACGACGCGGTTGAGTAACTTGATTGATAAGGTTCGTGTGGATCACTAGCCGCCAATCGCTAGAAGATGTTGATGACTTCTGAGTAGTATCCGCACTCAATTCAACACAGGATTCTCGCGGGTACCTGAGTCTTTCCATTTCATTAACGCATCGCTGTGGGTTACGTCTTTGTGAATGGAGCTGTTGATTTCCATCATAGCTGGCGTACGCGACAGTCTCCTCGGTGTATCTATTAGGCCGAAGCTATACATGAGCGGGAGCTTGGAGCACATATAGTGATCTGGTGCAGCGTATTGGAATTATTGCCTTCCAGAACAAGAATCTCCGATGATGTGCTGTGCGTGACCAAAGCCTCCCTTGCCTATGACGGAATACCTCGAGATGCGCCGGAAATCCCTCGGCTGAATTGTATCCGCGGAATGAATTCTCCAGATATCCTTGATCACCACAGCCTCACCCCTACGGTAGCTCACACCATATCTTTATTATTCACCCAAAACGGACCAATTACCAGTATATCCATATGCGTATCCTGGAAACACTTTATCGCATCGTCGGGTGTACAAACGATGGGCTCTCCGCGGACATTGAAGCTTGTGTTGACCAGCACCGGACATCCAGTCAAAGCTTCAAATTCCTGAAGTAACCTGTAAAAAAGAGGGTTACCCTGCTCACTTACCGTCTGAACACGGGCAGAGCCGTCTACATGTGTCACCGCCGCTATTGGCGACTCTATGTTCTCCTGCCGTTCCAAACCTTCCCCCTTGATAAATACGTCCCGAACTTGCGCAGTTAGCAACATGTACGGACTCTCATGAGTAATGTCGAACCAGCCAGACGCTTTTTCGGCCAACACAGCCGGGGCAAAGGGACGAAAACTCTCCCTGAACTTAATGGACTGGTTCACATGCTGCTGCATACGGAGTTGACGAGGATCTGCAAGAATGCTGCGGTTACCCAATGCACGCGGACCATATTCCATGCGTCCCTGAAACCAGCCAATCACCTTCTGAGCCGCCAGGGACTCAGCCGTTCGCCTACACAGTGTTTCCTCATTGAGCTCCTCGTAGCGGATCGAATCTGCGTCCAATGCGGAACGAATGTCGTCTGCATCAAATGAGGGACCAAGTTTGGCGCCCTCCATGGCATCCGGAACACACAGTTCACGAGGGGCTTGGGTATGGTCATGCCAAGCCATCAATGCGGCTCCGAGCGCACCGCCCGCGTCACCTGCGGCTGGCTGAATCCATATTTCCTCAAAAAGCCCCGATCGTAATAGTTTGCCGTTTGCAACACAATTAAGAGCTACGCCACCGGCCATACAAAGCTTGCGCTCACCCGACTCCCTTGCAGCGTGCCGAGCCATTCGTTGAACAACTTCTTCTGTAACTACCTGAATTGATCGTGCGAGGTCAAGCTCTCTGCGTGTGATAGCGGATTCTGGGCTGCGCGCCCGTCCTCCGAAGAGATCCTCGAAAGCGCGGGAATACATCCGAAGACCCCAGGGAAATGAAAAATAGTGAAGGTTCAATCGATACGAACCGTCTTCCTTCAGGTCAATAAGCTCGTCCAGAATTGTTTGTACAAATCTTGGCTGACCGTACGGCGCCAACCCCATGAGCTTGTACTCACCAGAGTTGACCCTAAAACCGCAATACCCCGTGAAGGTGCTGTATAATAATCCCAGTGAATGCGGAAAATGAATTTCTTCTTTGAGCACGATCTGGGACCGATTCCCCACCCCCACGGAGGTGGTAGCCCACTCCCCTACACCATCTGTCGTTATGATTGCCGCCTGATCGAATGGCGACGGAAAAAAAGCACTGGCTGCATGGCTCTCGTGGTGTTCACAGAACAGTAGTGTACTACGAAAGCCGATCTCCTTGCGGAGAATCTCCGGAATCCAAAGGCTCCGCTTCAGCCATACTGGCATTGCCTTGAGGAAGGAGGGGATTCCCTTTGGCACTCCAGCGAGGTACGTCTCCAGGAGCCGCTCAAACTTCAGGAACGGCTTGTCATAGTAGGATACGATACTCAGGTCTTTGGCCGTGATACCTGCATGCCTGAGGCACCAGGCAATTGCATTAACAGGAAAAGACGCGTCGTGCTTGATTCTTGTAAAGCGTTCCTCTTGAGCAGCCGCAACGATGATGCCATCCTTTAGCAGGCAGACGGCAGAATCATGGTACCAGCAACTGATACCAAGAATATATGTCACGCTTCCATCCACGCTGCAAGGCTGGTTTTCAGCTGGTCGATTTCAGCCTTGGCGTCCAGTTCTTTCTGACGCTCACGTTCGACCACATTCGCTGGCGCACGGTTGATAAATTTCTCGTTCTGCAGCTTCTTCTGCACTCGAAGAAGGAAAGCTTCCCGCTGGGCAAGGCTCTTGCCAAGCCGCTGTCGCTCCTCTGCCGGATCAACCAGACCCTGCACATAAATCAGCGTAGCCCCCACAACAGTGGAAGCACACTGCGGTGGTTTGGGGGTATTTATCCCCACACGCAAATTCGTCACGCGCGCAAGCTTCTCGAAATACTCCTTACATGCCAACATCTTATCAGCCAGTTCTGACTGCTCCTCCGATAAGCTCAGCGTAACCTCTATGCCTTTGGTTGGAGCTACACCGTACTTGCTGCGCAGATGCCTGATTGCTGTAACCGTTTCCTGCAGGAACGCAAACTGTTTCGCACCTGCTGTATCACGCTCATCCGTCGCGGTCGGCCATCTGGATATCATACATGCTTCTCCCTCTACACGGGGGCGGAGGCGATGCCACAGCTCCTCCGTTATAAAGGGCATAAACGGATGTAGTAACTGGATCAGCTGCTCGTAGATTTCGATGGAAAGAGCCACGCGCTCCTCTGACATGGCCAAATCACGCTGTGGCTTGACCAACTCCAAATACCAGTCACAGTAATCGTTGCGAAAAGTGGTGTATAGCAGGTTTGCAGCTTCGTTTAATCTGTATTTGGTCAGTGCCTCCTCTACGGCCTCAATACATTCTGCAAGACGTGTGAGCATCCAGCGTTCAACCAACTCAAGCTCGTCAATGGATCTTGTGCGCCGATAGTTTTTGTCCGGTTGGATAAATCGACCAAACACGTTGAACGCGTTCCAGATTTTGTTGGAGAAATTTCGTCCCATTTCAAAACCCGCAGGATCCAGACGGATATCCTGACCCTGCGCGCACAAGATCGTGAGATAGAATCGCACTGCGTCTGCGCCATACTGTTCAATTAATTCCAGCGGATCAATCCCATTGCCGAGACTCTTGGACATCCACCGACCAAGTTTGTCCTTGATCATGCCGGTAATGAAAATATCCCGGTACGGCACTTCCCCCATAAAATAGAGTGAGGCCATGATCATGCGAGCAATCCAAAAGAACAGGATGTCATAGCCGGACACCAGCACATTTGTTGGATGGAAATACTTGAGATCAGCCTGTGTATCAGCGTCCTTGCTCGGCCATCCAAGCGTAGCAAAGGGAAAAAGCCAGGACGAAAACCATGTATCCAACACATCTTCGTCCTGTATCATGCCTGGTTCGGGTTGCTCCACTGCTACCACAAACCCGCGGGTTTCATCAACTGTGCCGGTTGAATCCGTGTAATACCAGACCGGAATGCGATGCCCCCACCATAGCTGCCGACTGATACACCAGTCGCGAATTTCTTCCAGCCAGCGGAAATATTCGTTTTCCCAACGCTTTGGGTAAAATTTAACAGTACCATCCCTGACGGCGGTGATCGCTGGCTCCGCAAGTGGCTTCATGCGAACAAACCATTGACGGGATACTAGCGGTTCTACGATCGCCTTGGAGCGTTGCGAAACCGGCACCGTACTTTTGTATGGCTCTACTTTCTCGAGAAGTCCCTCAGCTTCCAGGTCTTTGACGATGATCTTTCGTGCCTCAAAGCGCTCAATGCCCGCATAGGTGCCAGCCTGCTCGTTCAGCGTCCCATCTTCTGCAATAACACTCAAAGATTCCAGTCCATGGCGCTTTCCGACTTCAAAATCATTCTTGTCATGGCCGGGAGTAATCTTGAGCGCTCCCGTTCCAAACTCCTGTTGGACATAGTCGTCAGCTATAACAGGAATATGGCGCTGGGTAAGCGGTAATCTGACGCGCTTACCTACCAGTCCTGCGTAGCGATCATCATTGGAATTAACAGCCACCGCCACATCGCCCAACATGGTTTCTGGTCGGGTCGTTGCTACCGTGACGTGACCAGTCCCATCCTCTATTGGGTATCGGATGTACCATAGATGGCCATCCTGTTCGACATTGTCCACTTCCTCATCGGAAAGTGCGGTCTGGTCCACTGGACACCAGTTCACGAGATAATGCCCACGATAGATGAGGTCAGCTTCGTAGAGCTTTACAAAAACATGCTGCACAGCCCTCACATACCCAGGATCCATGGTGAACCGTTCCCGCTCCCAGTCACACGAGTCCCCTAAGCGACGTTTTTGTTGCAGGATTCGATCACCATATTCGCTCACCCATTCCCAGACCCTCCCAACGAAGGCTTCACGACCTAAATCAGACCGATTCCTCCCCTCTGTTTTCTTCAATGTGCGCTCTACAACATTCTGCGTCGCGATCCCCGCATGATCTTTGCCAGGCATCCACAGCGCCTCCCTACCCTGCATACGGCGCATACGTGTCAGGGCATCCTGGATCGTATCCTGTAGTGCATGCCCCATGTGCAGTGCTCCTGTCACATTGGGGGGAGGCATCATTATCGTATGGGGAGAGCGCCCATGTACACGATCAGCCCGAAAGAAACCATTTGACTCCCAGTATTCATACCAGCGAGCTTCGGTCGCCTTTGGATCATAGGCCGCCGAGCGGCCCCTCGTATCGCTCATTTATATGATAGTACCTGTTATGACAAGCTATACCCGGGAGGTGGCAGAAAAGCGCACTACCATTTCTTCAAGGCTATCCGCACCATATCTCTCAAGGAATGCATTGGCTATCACCCAGGCTACGGTCGCTTCAGCTACCGTCGAAGCGGCCGGCACACTGGTCACATCGCTGCGCTCGTAGCGCGTCGGTTGCGTCTCGCCAGTTATCATATCTGCGGTTTCCAGTGGTTTGATGAGGGTGGGGATCGGCTTCATGTAGCCCCGTACAATTATCGGCATCCCGTTTGTCATGCCACCTTCCAATCCACCCGCGCGATTAGATCTCCGTCGAAATACAGCCTCATCATCCCGGAAAATCTCATCGTGCACCTGGGAACCGGGACGACGGCTATTTGCTGTTCCATCACCAATTTCAACACCTTTCTGTGCCTGTATTGAAAGAATCGCCTGAGCTAATTGTCCGGTCAAACGCCGATCCCAATGCACATAGGATCCCAGGCCGGGCGGTACTCCGGTGACCACAACCTCGTAAACCCCGCCGAGAGAATCTCCCGATCTTTTGGCCTCTTTGATGTGATCAACACACACACGACTGAGTTCTTCGTCCAGCATGCGTACTTCACTCCGATCCGCCAGATCATTGATGTTCTCAGCCCCCTCAACTATGAGCGCTTCCCGCCGCTTACGCCAGTCGGCTTCGTGATCCCATCCGACTTCACCCAGTTGAACAACATGACTGCCGACTTCAATCCCGAACTGTTTGAGCAGTTGGCGTGCAATTGAACAACAGGCTACACGCATAGCCGTCTCGCGCGCACTTGCACGATCAATAACCGGTCGCAGGTCATCGAAACCATACTTTTGCGCGCCGACTAAATCCGCATGGCCCGGCCGTGGCAAGGTTACCCGCGTGATATCCTCTCCTTCTCCATCAACAGACATTACCTCCGGCCATCCACTCTTGTCTTTCCTGTAGGCCGCATTGTCCAATCGCAGTCCAATTGGGCCGGCAATCGTTTTCGAAAAACGTACCCCTGAGTAAATGTGGATTTTGTCACGCTCAAGCTTCGCACGCCCACCTCGACCAAACCCCAACCAGCGCCGGGCCAAATGACGGTTGATTTCTTTAGCGGTGAGCGGAACGCCTGCCGGCATCCCTTCAACAATTCCCACCAGCGCCTCACCATGAGATTCGCCAGCTGTCAAGTATCGCAGCATCCGATGCCCGTTACTCCTTAAGCTCACTCAAATCTACCATCCGCGGAACGTTCCACTTATCACGAATGGAGAGTCTTACATGCCCGTCTGCGCTATTGAGCTCTCTGATCGCCTGTTCGACCGTCTTGACCGCCTTCCCATTGATGCGCTCCACAAGTACATTTGCCTGGAGATGCTCTATCTCCTCGTGACGCATCTCGCGTTGAATAATAACACCCTCAAAATTACCGAACTGTCTTTCGTCTTCCTCTCCCCATTTGTCCCGCAGCACAAGACCCCATTGATCCAAGTATCTGGCTGTGCTAACCTCTCGGCGTGGATGGTATCCCATTTCAGCTAACCAGGAGGCAACCTTTGGATGGTCTCGTCCAAGCAGTGTTAGCGGTAGGCTATCAACTTGACCTTCACGCCAATATGCAACCTCAATTTGGGTATCAGGACGCTGCAGCAGAATTATACTTTGCAGCTCATTAGGTTCATTGACCGGCTGCCCATTGATCGCAACAATCACGTCCCCCGGCTGCAATCCAGCGATTTCCGCTGCACTCCCGCCATAAATCTGATCTAAAAATACACCCTGGATCTTAGCCATCCCCAGTACCTGCGCCAGTTTTGCATGCACATTGGTTGGTACCACCCCCATGTAGCCCCGCCGAAATTCCCCAAACTCAATCAGATCACTGGCAACACGAATCATTAAATTGACCGGTACCGCAAAGCCATACCCCTCATAGAATCCGCTATCCGTCGCGATCGCCGTATTAATACCAATGAGTTCACCGCTGATATTTACGAGTGCACCACCGGAACTGCCAGGGTTAATGGCCGCATCCGTCTGAATAAACGTTTCTATCCCAAAGCTCTCGTCAATGATGTTCATTGAACGACCGAGAGCGCTCACGATCCCCGCTGTAACGGTCGAACTTAGTTGCAATGGATTACCTACCGCTAAAACCCAGTCTCCCGGCTGCACAGTATCCGAATCTCCTATCGTGATAGGCTCAACTCGTTCTCCCGGGCGAAGGACAATCTGTATCACGGCCAAATCTGTTGAAGGATCTACTCCCACCGTATAGGCCTCGTACTCTCGCTTATCTGCAAATTTAACCTGCAGCTTACCCGCATCCTCTACGAGATGATAGCTGGTTACAATGTGTCCTTGCGGGGTAATTACAACTCCACTCCCCTCGTTTTCAGGAAACATCTGCGAATCGGAACCGGACGAAGGCCAAAAACGTGAAGACCAACTAGATTCGACATTAATGGAAACAACCGACTGGACTGTACGGCGGGCAACATCCCGGAATGCACCACCGGGAACAAGGACACCCGACATCTCCGACTCCATTACTTCCTCATCTGGACCTGCCCGCTCAACAAGACGGATCTCCGCCAATTGGGAGCCTCGGGGCGCCGGAGGATATGCCAGCAGCATGAAGAGTATCCCAGCCAACAACCCCAAACTGACCAATCCGACTCCAATCAGAAGCCGAAACTGCTTGCGCCTGGATTCAAACCGATATGTCTCAATATCCTGCATTGTGTTCGCTACTATGCGTCGCAGGTATTGTTTCGGCAAGTGCCAAGATAGCCTTTCTGACCACTTTCGAGATTGCTTTACGATCCATGCCCTGGGTTTCAATAAACGGACCGATCCGCAACTCTATGTCCAGTCGCTTGAAACCTGCCAGGTAGTGCACATCTCCGACAAACGTATCGTGGTGTACATTGGAAACTTTTTCCCGTCCTTCGCTACCCTGCATGGCACGCCCGTCAAGACCGATCACATTTACAAATATTGGTTGTACACGCCCCTCATCCCAGTCCTTGATGCTCTCGAAGGCACCCGTCTTGAATGGCAACAATGCCTTACCATCACCCGTCGTACCTTCAGGGAACACCATAACCGAACCGCGTTCCATGAGGCGAGTCTGGACTTGGGAGGCAAACGCTTTAGCTCGTCCCTTACGGGATCGATCGACCAGCAGCATGGCATAGGTATGACAGATCCACCCGACTATCGGCCAGCGTGTGATCTCAGCTTTTCCCGCAAAACAGACATCCAGTTTGGATGCAAGGAATATTGGATCAAGTACCGTCAAATGGTTGCTTACCCTCAATACGCCTGGCGCCAATCTTGCGTTGCTGGATGCCTTCACATGAATATTCAGAACACGACAAAATAGCCGAGCTGCCATACCTTGACGTTTCATCCTGTAGGCGAGGCGCTCACCACTAGGACGTAATGATGCCCCGATACTCGTATGAATACTGCCAATTATGGTTAAGACCAAGGCGCACACAAGACGTAACCAGACCCACATTGCTGCCTACACTCCGTTTATGGTAAATAATTGAATTTCAATAGACGCGAGCATTATACTGCGCTTTCCCATGGAGTTACACGAACACTCGGACTTGAGTAAATCTGTACATCATTCAGTGGACGTTGCGTTCGCCCTGACAGGGGATCCAAGGGCTAATTCGCGTGCGCTCCGGCAACTGGGTCTGCTGTCCGAATTGGGACTCAAAGTTCTCGTATTGGGACTTGGTACCCCGGTGGGCATGACCAGGATGAACATTCAGGACGTAAACCTCATCTGCCTCCCCAGACCACCTGGGTCTGGCCCCCGCTTTTTCTGGCGTAATCATCGACAATTCAAGTCTGCTCTGAAATACATAAAGTCTACGGTCTACCACGCAAGTGATCTGTATACCCTGCCTGCAATGCGCCAGGCCGCAGACCGCCATCATGCCCGACTGGTCTTTGACGCACGCGAACTTTATACACACGTCCCCTCAACTACCCGGCGACCGTGGGTCCGAACCACTTGGGAGGTTATACAACACTTGCACATCCATCGTGCCAATTGCGTCTACACAGTAAGTGAAAGCATTGCTCATCATCTACAGAAAACACACAATGTTCAAAACATCTGCCTGATGCGCAACATCCCTGCACCACAGCCCGCCACCTCCTCGCGCTCCCTGCGTGAGCGCCTTGCATTACCTCCAAACGTGACGATTATACTCCATCAGGGTAATCTGCAGAAGCACCGGGGAGCATCAGTGATGGTTGAGGCAATGCTGCATATAGACAACGCTGTCCTGGTTTTCATGGGGCGTGGACCATTGCGATCTGATATAGAACATTTGGTTCAAAATCTTGAGCTACAATCGAAAGTCCGATTTATTGACCCTGTACCGCCCGAAAAACTACTTGCAGTTACAGCATCGGCCGACCTCGGGCTTACATTCCTGGAAGACTGTTGCCTGAATCACAGATATGCACTTCCCAACAAACTTTTTGAATATCTGGCTGCAGGCGTACCGGTCATTGCCAGTGATCTCCCTGAAATTTCACAGATCATA
Organism: Rhodothermales bacterium; assembly: GCA_022821385.1. Classification (GTDB taxonomy): domain Bacteria; phylum Bacteroidota; class Rhodothermia; order Rhodothermales; family Bin80; genus Bin80. The sequence goes on along the minus strand of JAJEDR010000024.1, from coordinate 5,991 downwards.
CAGCGTTTCAGTGTGGGCTGCGTAGTACCCCCCGGCAACACAAAAGCTCTGGCCGTTGCCTTAAACCGCGCGGTCAGCAATACCGAGTTACGCCAAAAATGGGTCACGAATACGCATGATGTCCAAAAAGTTTTTAACTTTGCTACAGAATCTGAACGTTTTATTGCCGCCTACCTCCCCCTCCTGAACGGATGATGTTGCGTCGCACATTTCCACTCGTGGTGCTCCTGATCTTCGGGTGCACCCGTGACGATATAACGGAGACTACCACACCCGAACCTGAAGTATTGCCGGCTCCCATGAGTTGGCCCACCTTCGATGAAGCTGTTGCAACTGCTGCTAGAACAGGCCAACCCATCCTTATTGACATCTATGCTCCATGGTGTGGATGGTGTCGAAAAATGCAGCAGGAGGTCTATACGGATGCCGCTCTGGTTGCCTACGTTCAGGACAATTTCGCCTATGGACGGCTAAATATTGACGATGCCGAAACCCGCCATGACTTTTGGGGACATAATCTTTCATCCATGGAGCTGGGATATCACCTGGGAGCCGAAGGCACACCTACTACCGTGTTCCTCGGGAGCGATGGCAGCTACATTACAAAATGTCCAGGATATTGGGCAAAGGATGATTTTAGCATTGCCCTGCGTTACGTGGCTACAGGGGCCTGGCAGCACACGCCATACTCCGAATTCTCGCAATTCTGAAAACAAACCGCTCCACCCGAATAGATATCGGGGCGGCGGTGTTTAAGAAATAATTGTCGAGCGTGGGATTCCTCGCAGCGCTTCAAATCCAGGTCGGCATAAAGAATATCCTCGGATATCGTGGGCGCCTGGGCCACAACGCTACCTGCCGGATCAACCACAAAAGATCCTCCACCAAAGGTCAGGATGTCTTCCGGCCCCACACGGTTGGCGAGAGCCATGTAGTAGCCATTTTGGAATGCTCCCACCCTCAACTCCGCTTCAAATAACCCCTTCGGCCACTCATCACGTGCACCTGCCTGGGGGACAACCACCACATCCGCTCGCTGCAGAGCGAGGGCACGCAGATATTCTCCATAATGTCGGTCGTAGCAAATGGCTACACCAACCCGACCAGCAGCAGTATTGTACACCGGGGCCCGGCTACCTGCAGCTGTATAGTAGTCTTGTTCATAGAATCCTTCGTACTGCGTAATGTGCATCATTCTTGTTACGCCCAGGAGCGTACCGTCCGCATCAATCACCGGTGAAGCATCAAAAGCAGTATCGCCTTCCCGTGCGTACAGATTGAGAACCACAACCACTCCCAGTCTTTTGGCCGCTGCGCAGAAAGCGTCTGTTGTACGGCCGGGAATCTCTTCAGCAAGCGATAATGGTGGCAAATCATTTCCTCTGCACTCGGGATAACGCACCTTTCGGTGTTGAGGATAAAAAGGGGTAAATGCAAGCTCCGGATACACAACCAGATTTGCCCCTGCCTGCGTAGCCGTCTCTAGGGAATCCAGCCCCTTGGTCAGATTGGTTTCCACATCATTTGATGCTGAGCATTGGATAAGCGCGAGCTTCATTGATTCAAGTTGCTGTGGTTTGCGTCCTACCCCTGACCGGATGATTTTCTCCAGAGTAGTTTGCGATTACGAATCTGGACAATCCTGCCAAATCCGGCTCGATCTGAACCTGTAAGACATCTTTTTTTTGCTGCAACAGCGTACCGACAGAGTCTGCATAATCTACGTGCGTTTCCAGCACAAGCGTCCCCCCTTGGCGTAGCAGGCCACTACCGAGTTTATCAGCAATGACCCGGTAAAACTCAAGAGGATCGTCACCGCAGAAAAGAGCAATTCCCGGCTCGTAATTCCGCACCATCCGGGGCAGCTGTGAACGTTCGCTGTCCGGTATGTATGGAGGATTAGCAATAACCAAGTTGTATCCTGTACCAACTGTATGCACAAAATCACAACTCATTAAATCTGCCATGATGAACCTGACATCAAGCCCATTTTTCTTAGCATTATTCCTGGCAATTTGGAGTGCGGGGGCACTGATATCACAAGCCGTTACCTGGGATGCAGGCAAAGCGTGCTTCATGCTCAGTGCAATGCAGCCACTGCCGGTACCGATGTCCAACACTTCTAATGTACCGTCTGGCCCAACAGCATCAAGAGCAATCTCGATCATTTGCTCTGTTTCCGGTCGTGGTATTAGAACATCAGGAGATACACGCAGATGTAATCCGCGAAATTCCGCGTACCCTAAAACGTATTGTACCGGTTCATGAGCAGCGCAGCGTTGGGCTGCCTCCCGGATTCTGATGACCTGATTCCTCCCAAGTCGATCATCTTCACGACTAATCAAATGTATCGGGCTACATCTGATTATTTCGCAAAGAATCCATACTGCCGTACGTCGGGGAGACGGGACACTTGCCTGTTCCAACAGTTTTTCCACTTCCCGAAATATGGCCTTTACATGCATTCTTCGCGTGGATATTTGAATGTGAACTCCTATGACCTGCCTCAAACAGACCGCAGACTGAGATCGACTCCAATCAATGTTTTAACCTCGAGGAACGTATTTTATCGCGAATGGCAAGGCACGTATCCTCCGGGAGTTGTCTCTGGAGAATTTCCTAGCAAGATTGCGTTCGACGGCACAGACTCAACAAGCTTTGGCACTATGCCGCCCCGAACTTGCGGTAAAATGGCGTTCCTCCGATATAAACTATCCGATCATTAATGAACATTCCATATACTCCTCCAATCACAATCCAGTCAGTTACCGTCTGCCCTGACTCGCGCCCATCCAAAAACGCTTCCGTTTGAATCCAGTTCAAGGTATTAGCCTGATTCCGCTCAAACGAATTGCGACAATAATCAAAATTGCCGAATGGCTAGTATATTGCGCGTTTATTTCACCTGAATACTAGATGGTCCCCCTTCTTTACGCTCTAAGTGCGCCAATAATAGGAGCTCTCCTATACTCGGTACTGCATGACCATCCCAGGCTTACGCGCGTCTTCGACCGAAGTATGTATGTAGTAGTGCCCCTTTTAGTGCTGATACAGGTACTCGGGCATCAGATTACACATAAAGGTTGGGAGTTGGTTAGCATTGCGTCCCTCCTGGGAGCCATGGCTTTAGGGCTTTTGATGCCCCTTGCAGTCACGCATATCTCCCACGGAATTGCAAAAAAGACTGAAGCATTTTCCATCATTGCAGGATTTATTGGACTTTTTCTGCATGCTCTTTTGGAAGGTGCAAGCCTGAACACAGATCAGCCTATCGCCACGCTCCCCATAGCGATCCATCGCATCGCCGTTGGACTCATGATCTGGTGGATTTTGCAACCTCGCTATGGTACAATCACCGCTATGGCCGGCATTGCAGGACTATTGCTGGCAACTGCTACCGGGTTCTTTCTTTCCGGTATATTGGCCGATGAATTTGTGGGGAGCAGCTACTTTCAAGCATTCGTGGCTGGCTCTTTATTGCATGTTATCTTTCACGAGGGCCGTCATGGAGGTCCACACTCGCACAATACGTCAAAAAGTACAGATATACATGACCATCACGGATACAACCATTAGGTTGATGTCACGACGACCCTTCTTTGACCAGTGAACAATAAATCAATTAACAACTCCCGAAGCCGATCGGCCCTCCTGATTGATCCATGCAAACCCGAATACAGAAACTTACAGGGAGCAGGCGGGGCTTCCGGTATTTTTAACTGATTTGCATCACCAGTCACTATGTCAAATCTCAAGATCCTCCTCTTGCAAATACGCAAACTGGATGACCCGATGCGCATCAGCGAGGTAACCGCATTCGCTGAGGCACTGGACTCTTCCCCAGAACAGATTTCTGCCGCAGATTTGGTCAATGACCCGCCTTCTCCCGAAATGCTCCGCAGCACAGACCTGGTGTTGATCGGAGGAGCTGGAGACTATTCTGTACCAGAGGGAGGACCTTGGCTAGATCGAGCGCTGGACGCCATGCGCTCACTTTACGCAAAACGCAAACCGGTATTTGCGTCTTGTTGGGGTTTTCAAGCTATGGCAGCCGCCCTAGGCGGGCTGGTTATAACTGATCCACAACTGGCAGAACTGGGTACGCTTGAACTTTCTTTGACAGAGGAGGGAAAGAAGGATCCCATCTTCGGTGAATTAGGAAACCCGTTCTTGGCCCATGTGGGGCATCAGGACACTGTTGTTCGACTCCCTCAGGGCGCTGTTCGACTGGCCGGTACCCCGCTTGTTGAAAACCACGCGTTCTGTATGCCGGATGCCCCACTCTACTGCACGCAGTTTCATTCTGAACTCAAAGTGCCTCTGTTGCAACAACGACTGCGTGCCTACCCTCAATACACAGAGCAAATTGCCGGCATGCCGGTAGACGAACTTATTGAAACACTACAGGAAACACCAGAATCCAATAATCTCATTCGACGGTTCATGAAGCACATATTTGGAATTGGAGATGATGTTAAGGACTAGATATGCCAGGATTGCGTCAAATGGCGTTTGTGCATAAGGAAAGGGGCTTAACCTAATTACGGGGTTGATCGATTTAAGGAGGTTATAGGGGCTTATATGGCAACGATTGGGAGTTATACTTAGATTTGGCAACCGTAGGATTCATCGATTAGAGTGATTCTTAGCGCAATCATCTTCACAGAGCATTCGCGAGGGGCACTGGATACTAGAAAGTTCTGAGAGCGAATAATATGGCCATTGAACTTGCAAAGTATGATGGGCCGATTGCGGAAGTATTTGAACTTCTTGAAGCTCAGGTTGCGCGAATGCCAAGGGACGATTTAGAAGAGATAAGTGCTGAGGACTGACGATAAGCGAAGAACAAATAGCAAGAATGAACAGATGCACGTTGAATTGCTCAGGTGTCAGTTAGGTCGCAATCCACGCCTCAATCCATGGTCAATTGTCATGTGTGTCGTCTGGCTCATGGTAAGTGCGTGTGGCACCAATGAAGTCGCCGACCAAAGCACTGAGGCCAAGGCATTGGTATTAACCGAATCTGTGCGGATCGGTGATGAAGCGGAGGGTGATACCGTATTCTTCAACAATGTCTGGGATATTGCGGTCGATTCCAGGGGACGTTTGTTTGTGGCCGACTTTGCAATGTTTGGGTTTCACGTGTTCACGAGCGATGGTTCGTTGATACGCGAAGTCGGGCGCGAGGGCGAAGGCCCCGGTGAATTTAGTATTGCGCCGCAATTGTACGTAGGACCTCAAGACTCAGTATATGCCTACGATCTGGATAGTGACCGCCTGACCGTGTACGCACCTGGTGGCGACGGACTTGCCTACACGATGAAGCTCCCTACTGACGAAAACTCTGGCGCGAGGCCAACGGATATACTTGGCTCCCTTGAGACCGGACTGCTGTTCGAATACCTGCGGACTTCGCCAAGGGGATCTGAAAGTGAAATCGACGGAATGCTAGAAATAAAACTGGTGGACCACAGGGGCCAATTCTTACGTGATTCGTTGGTGCTTACCCCTTCCATGCAAGTGACGACGATTTCTGACGACGGCTTTTCTATTCCGTTTCCGCGTCAGTTTGGGCGGAGATCGCTTCTGGCCGTAGGTTCGGACGGCCTCATATACTATGGATGGACAGACGAGATCAGTATCAGAGCATTAGCGATCGATGGAAGCATGGCAAACGAATTTGCGGTTTCTCATGTGAGTGTACCGGTAACATCGGAGGAAAAGAGCGCCCGAGCAGCAGGGTACCCCGAAAACTGGCAAGAAGAGCTTCGCCAAGACATGCCTGATACTAAACCTGCATTCAATGCCATGGTACCAGACGACCAGGGCCGGTTGTGGTTTCGGCTTAGCTGGCCGGAGGGTGCTCTGGAAACCGAATGGATTGTGGTTGAGGCTGAAAGCGGCAAGGTCCTAGCCTGAATTTCCGGGGAGTTTTGGCTAGGCCCAATTTCACACAAAATCCTACGCATAAGGCCTGAAAACGGCCCTTTT
>JAJEDR010000027.1 GCA_022821385.1 Rhodothermales bacterium | reverse complement strand
CAGACCTTCAAAAAGTTCTGACGGGAAAGTTTGTACCCCAAGTTTTAATGGTAAGCGGAAAGGAGACAAGTCGAGACCTCGACGAATAAAATCCGCATCATATTCAAAATATATTTGCTGATCTCGAAGGGCTAGATGTCCAACGAGCACAGGGCCACTTCCAAAATCCAGTCCAACTATTATGTGTTGTACGGGCTTACGTCTCATGAGCGTGAACCACGTTTGCGCGTGGGACGAGTTTTGTTGGACAGGACATCATCAATGGAAGAGAATCTTCTTTGGTTCGGTGCGCTCGCCTCTACGATTTTTCTCATCCCCCCGACAACCAGCATGAGCTTCAATAAATTGTCAATAGATATGGCACCGCTTTGCTCAAATTTTCTAAGTGTAGATAGGGCAACCCCTGAACGCTTACTAAGACCAGCTTGCGTAAGATTAAGCGCTAAGCGACGCTGTTTCATGTTCTGAGCGATCGCTATTTTCGCTCTTGTAGGTGTAATTAATGATATCATAATATAAATTATCTTGATTTATTCCTAAAAATACTAATATTTTAGTATTTATGGGATTTGAATAATTATTGATGTCTGCGACAGTAAAACGATGAAGTCGGCGTAGATTTGGGAAAGCAAAGTCTTCAAAGTCTGTGATGGTGCTTGTACTGGGTATCCTACGAAGAGGCTTGTGATACGTACTAAAACGGATGTCCACGATGGCCAGAGACGAATTCTATACGCTGTTGCCTCATCACCGGACGGACGGACTATTGTTCACAAAAGCCTCGCAGATCCAGCCGGCAGCAGGCCTCTTATTCCACAAATTCACAACCTCCCGCCCTAACTAAAGGGGATAGAGGCCACCGTTGTGCCGCTTTCGCACGTGGCATATAAGAAGCTCATACGTACGAAAGATGACTAGAGAGCGCCAATTACTAAGGAGTTTTTGAGCAGATTCGCCCATGCTATCCTGATTCAACTTTAGTCTGCACATCGGCTTCATTGCCCCGAGCCAAGAGAGATTCCAGTGCTTCAAGCGATCGCCCCTTCGTCTCAGGAAGAGCAATTATTACAAAAACCAAGCCTAGTGCAGCCATAACACCATACAGCAGGAAGGTCAGGGCGCTGCCCAGGTTGGCGAGTTCCCATGGGAAGACCAGTTGCACGGTGAAACTGACTCCCGAGTTGATCAACCCAACAAACGAAATAGCCAGAGCACGCAGACGGTTTGGGAAGAGCTCCGAGAACAGAACCCACATAACCGGTCCGAGAGACACTGCGAAGGAGGCGACAAATCCCAGAATACCAACCAGAATAAGAATGGGATTCATGCTGATGGCGGCCGCGATCAACTCGGATTCATATTGTCGCGCGGTAGCAAGCCCTAGTGCAGACTCCAGCGCCTGCTTAAAGGCAACATCAGAGTTGAAAGTTGTATCCAGGATGGGCTGTAGTGCATCAAGGCTTACCGCTGCGGGCAGGATTACGTCTGATGTCAATGTGTACGAGGCCCCATTGAATCCGTAAGCCAGGAGTGCCATGGCGATTGTTATTCCTGTAAGCCCGACGATAAGCAAGGGTTTTCTTCCCAGTCGATCGACCAATGCAATAGCAACAATCGTAAAAACCAGATTGACCAATCCGACCAGTATAGCCTGAACAAAGGAAGCATTGGTTCCTATGCCCGACTGCTCAAATATCATGGGAGCGTAGAAGAACACAGCATTGATTCCTGTGATCTGCTGTACAATGGCGATCACGATTCCGATGAGCAGTACAAATTTCATAGCAGGCGCGAACAAGGCTGTCAGACCGACATTGGTCTTTGCGGCGTCTGCATCCAAACTGGCTTGTACTGCACGCAGATCTTCCTCTGCTTCCTCAGCTCCGCTCGCCCGGGTCATAATAGCAAGTCCTTCGGAGATACGTCCCTTCATCACAAGCCAGCGTGGACTCTCGGGTACGGCAAAGAGTGCACCGAAATAGAGCACAGCTGGCAGGGTCTCGAGACCAAGCATCCAGCGCCAATTGTGTGGACCAAGCATTAGTGCTTCAGCCCAGGCACGGGAGCTGTCGCCAAGTTCCAGTATGAGGTAGTTGGTGAAGAATGCGACTGAGATGCCGATGACGATATTGAGCTGGTTGAAGGAAACCATACGCCCCCGAAGTGCTGGCGGAGATATTTCCGCGATGTACATCGGTGCGATAATTAGGGACGCTCCCACTCCGAGTCCGCCGACCATACGGGCGATGACCAGCAGCATATAGTTCGGCGCCAATGCTGAGCCAATAGCCGAAACAGCGTAAAGCACGGCAGCCCAATACAGCACGGTTCGGCGACCTATACGATTACTCAGGGGTCCTGCCGCCAACATCGCCAGCGTTGAACTCAGTGTCAAAGAACTCACGGCCCACCCAAGTTGAAGATTGGTAAGGTCAAATTCCACTTCAATAAAACCGACTACCCCGGAAATAACCGAAGCATCAAAGCCCATAAGGAAACCTCCCAGGGCGACAATCAGGGCGGTCCGTGCCACATAAAGATTTTTAATCATTTCCAGCTAATTATTGATGTACAACAACCTCGGGATGCCAAGAGCTGGTCGGGTCCGGGTACGGCAGCGAAGTCGGCGCACGATGCATGCAACGTACCAAGGTACAACATTTTTACAGGTTCTTAATTAGGGCGGTCCAGGCTTGTCGAACAGTTGCAGGACTGTATTCCGTTTCATAATGTTTACGTGCAGCAAAGGACTTATCCTGCCAGACTTCTCTATTACCCAATGTTATAAGTGCATTTGCAATTGCCTCGGGATCATGCGGAGGCACAAGAGACGCGCCCTGTCCTTCATTTACCAGGGCTTCAAGCACTGGAAGCTTGGTGATGATCACAGGTGTTCCGGCACTTAGTGCCTCCATGATAGCTAAGGGCTGCGCCTCGTGAGCAAGTAAACTCGGCAGTGCAAAGACATCCGCAGCTTGATGCAACTCGGCAACAGTCCTTCGGTCAGAAATCGGTCCGTGGATTACAACGGTGTCTTTAAGCCCCAGGCGTTCGACCTCGCTGCGAAATCTTCCTTCATCACTTTCAATATTCCAGCGTCCAGCAAAATGTGCTTTGAGGGACAGTCCCTGTTCGGTAGCGATGGCAATGGCCTGTAGAAGATCATAGCAACCTTTTTCCTTGATCATATGACTCAGGAACAACACCCGGATGGTGCTTGAGGCGGCATAGTTTTCGTGCTTGATGCGGAATTCTTCCTCGGATGCAATCTGGGGCACATAATTGGGAATGACACAAAGTTTATGTGCTGGTACATAAGCTCCGATTTGGTTTGCCAATTCACGGCTTAGAACGACCACACGATCCAGTCGTCGGACCAGTCTCCGGGCCGAGGCCGCCATAGACCAGTGCGTGAAAATTCTCGAGAAGTTTCCCCAATGCACCACGGCGACGACCGGCTGATTGGGGTGCAGGCAGGGCATTACAGCCATGAGGTCACGCCAATGTCCTGAAGGTTGGCTGGAAATGTTTGCCCACAGCACCGGGTTACCATCGCTAAGTCTGGATTTTAGCTTTGGTTTGAGCTTGAGATAGTGCTGAATGGTCTGCCTTGCTCCTGAGTACCCGGAAGACAGCAAGGCTCTGTTGGTAAGAGTCATATTGAACTGCTTGACTTCATGATCTTGTTCAAGCAGCCGGGCCAGGCTGTGCGTTGCAAGACTCTGCCCATCTATTGGAGGGGGGTATCGCCCAATAACGTGAACCGTTCTCAATCTGTTAGATCTAGGCAGGGTCTGGGTCATGGGGAATGCGAGTCTGAGGAATGATGGGTGCCTGTGTAATTTATGGGGGATTGCTATGTCTGGATTTGCGCAACTATGGGTTAACTCTTGTATCCAGTTCACGGATCAACAAGTACTGTAGCGAAATGGATGAGCTTCGAAAAGGTCATTAATTCTTATAGATTTTGTGGCCAGGGTTTACAGCTGCGTCTCACATCTGCAAGGTCTGTTACCGCCACAGCCTTGGGTTGAGGCTTCCATCTGGTATGTGCAGTAGGTCCTAGCTACAAAGCCTGAACCCTATGAGGCGTCGTCACGTCTCTTGGAGACGCATCCTGTCAGAATTAACCTGAAAGTACGGTTCGGCACAATAAGGTACTGCAACCGTTGGACAGCCCGGAAGTCTGCGCGGAACCCGGCGCAGACTTGGATCAAACACGTCTCCTTTACGGGATGGAACCCTGAATCGATATGCCAAGTAATTCCGAAATTAAATATCCAGATAGTAGGTAGAGGGCTCACGTTCAACCGTTCGATGGACCATGTTTATAGCAATCAAGACGCTTCGTTGTTTAATCTTCTCGGTTTTGCTGGTGCTTGCCGCTCTCGTTCCTGCTGCAAATGCGCAGGTCGCTGTTCAGGGAACTGTAACTGACGGCGAGACAAATCAGCCCTTTCCAGGCGTTAGCGTTTCTGTACGTGGAACCACACTCGGTACTACAACGGCTGAGGATGGCACGTATTCGTTGCAAGTGCCTGCTGGAGATGTAACGCTGGTATTCAGTTTTGTTGGGTATCGCACACAGGAATTCAATGTAACAGTGAGTGGCGAGACAATCGATGTAGTTCTTCAGTCAAATGTACTTGGTCTGGATGAGTTTGTCGTTGTGGGTTCACGACGACAACCTCGACTGTTGAAGGACTCGGCCGTGCCGGTTGATGTACTGGGTCCCTCCGATTTACATTCGATGGGCAGTACAGATGTGGACGATATGGTGCGAACACAAATCCCGTCCTATAATCTGCAGGCCTTAAATGGTGATGAAGCTGCGATTGTGCGTCCGGCAACGCTGCGCGGACTGCCGACAGACAACGTGATTGTCCTGGTTAATGGAAAACGCCGGCATCGATCCGGCTCCATTGCATTATCAGCAGGTTCCCTGAACGAGGGGGCACAGGGGCCGGATCTCAACATGATTCCAACAATTGCTTTGCGACAAATTGAGATATTACGTGACGGCGCCACAGCCCAATATGGAGCGGATGCCATAGCCGGTGTTTTTAATTTGCAGCTTCGCGAAGATGCGCAGGGAATACGTGCGCGATTACGATCCGGACAATATTTGAAGGGGGATGGGCGCTATGTGCATGCGGCAGCCAATACAGGGTTTTCGCTGCCGCGCAACGGATTTGCAAATCTGAGCCTGGAGTATAGAGATGTAGAGCCCACCGTTCGTGGTGCTCAGCGTGATGATGCTCTAACCCTAGCCGGTCGTGGTTACCCTGTCGCGGATCCGGCGCAGACCTGGGGAAGCGCAGAAGTGAGTCACAGCGTCGTTGGATTCTTGAACAGTGGCTTTGATGTAACCCCGGGAATTAGAGGGTATGTTTTTGGGGGTGGGGGACGCAGAACCCAGGAATATGGTTTTTATTTCCGGGCACCAGGTACGTCAACGGCCCGCAGCAGCGTATTTCGCTTTGGTAGTGAACGGGCCGTAGTAGACCTTAATCCAGACGGTGGTGCGGATTGTCGCGGAGATAAAGCGCTGCCAGATCTGAATGCGACGAATGCGGAGATTCAGGGCTTTATTGACGCGTTCCAAGGGGAGTGTTTTTTGTTTAATGAAATATTTCCGGGAGGATTCACTCCGCGATTTGGGGGGGATGTATTTGATATCAGTTTGACGGCGGGCGTGCGCAGTGAAAAAGTTGACGGTCTGAATTGGGATATCAGTGTCAGTGGGGCCCGAAGTCTGTTGAATTTTTTCCTTTATCGATCAGTCAATGCTTCCTATGGTCCAGACACGCCGACCTCCTTCAAACCGCGGTCCTATTTTCAACAAGAAGCGGAAGTGTTGGCAGCTTTCTCTATTCCGCTTGCCGTGCGCCGGCTGGCTTCACCGATCCATTTGGCTTGGGGGGTTACTTGGCGTACGGAGATTTTTGAGAGCCGACCTGGAGATCCCCAATCCTGGAAACCGGGTCCGTATGCTGATCAGGGGTTCAGTGTTGGTTCCAATGGTTATCAGGGGCTGAATCCAGATTTTGCAGGCCGGTGGTCCCGGCCGAATTTCGCCATCTATGTAGATGCCGAAGCGGATCTTACTCGGCGTCTTCTGGGCAACGTTGCTGTGCGGTATGAAAATTTTACCACTGAATTTGGAAGCACGCTGAACGGAAAGCTGGCAGCACTGTACAGGGTGTCGGATCGTATTTCGCTGCGCGCTACGACAAGTACAGGATTTCGTGCACCAACACCGGGACAGGCAAATCTGAATGTATTCCGGACGACGGGGTTTTCGAAAGAGCATGGATTGATAGAAGTTGGAGTTTTACCGTCAGTACATCCTATCTCGCAAGCATTAGGAGGTCAGCCGTTGACCCCAGAGTTTGCCACCAGTGTGTCGTCAGGGGTAATTGCAGAGATCAGTGAGGATATTACATTGACCGCTGATTTTTTCCAGATCAACGTGCGCGACCGTCTTTCTCTCACAGGTAGCATTCCCATCACAGACGAGATTATACAGATCATTGACCCGAAAAACTTGCTGGGGGGGATCACTAACATTAGAGAAGTTCGTTTTTATTCAAATGATTTCAGCACAAGGACCAATGGCTTGGACCTACTGCTGGCGTGGCAGCGTGAATGGGAGCCTACACATGCCATTTCCGGTAGCATTGCGTGGAACTGGACGTCTACATCCCTTACCCATTTCACGCCTCCAAGCGAGATCACTAATTTCCTTGGCGAAACGTTGCAAGATCCACTGCCACTAGGTTTGCTCACCAGACGCCGTCAGGTTGAAATAGAAGAATTGAATCCAAAACATCGACTGGTTGCAACACAACGGTATTTGCTGGACAGATGGTCGGCGCTCTTTCGTGTGAGTTGGTTCGACAGTTGGCAGGCCTGCAGGTTTGCCAGTTCTACCTGCACTGAGGATGGTATTAGTGTTCTGGATTATTTTCCAAGCGTCTGGCTTACGGATGTTGAGATTGGTTATGCATTCCGGGATTTCTGGCGAGTTACACTTGGTGTAAACAATCTGTTTGATATAGCCCGCAGCGCTCATATGGAAGAGACGCATCGGCAAGGCAACCTGTCTCCACGCAGCCTGCCATTTGATCACAACGGAACTTCAGTGTATTTACGAATTGCTGCGGATCTGTACTGATTCATGTTTTGGTGCAACTGTATTTTGAATTAGGTATCAGTATGGCAATATTGCTGATCTTGATTGGCAATCAATCTTTACAAGCTCCCAGTTGACAGATTTGGTCCTTTAACTGACAGTTGATCATGCGTTCATCTCGTCGACAGTTCTTCAAACTTCCGCTAGGGGAATTACTCACATCCATTTCGCGATGGGAGAGTTCCCCGAAGTTTGGTCTTGTAACCTATTTATGGGGGCGAGACTGGGATATTCCAACGCTCATTGATAACTGCCAGGTCGCTGGCGCAGGGGGTGTAGAGCTGAGGACGGAGCATGCTCATGGGGTAGAGGTCCATCTGCGACCCGCCGAACGTGCTGCAGTTAATGCGCAGTTTGCAGACAGTGACGTGTTATTGCTGGGATTGGGAACGAACTGGGCCTTTCACCATCGCGAGCCCGCGCGTTTGGCGCACGAAATTACGGGTGCGAAGGCTTCTATAGTGCTCTCCCATGACGTCGGAGGTAGTGGTGTAAAGGTTAAGCCGGATGCTTTACCTAGTGAGGTAGATGAAGCGCAGACTATTGCCCAAATTGGACGTGCGCTGCGGATACTTGGACAGTATGGAGAAGACTATGGCCAGGAGATTCGTCTTGAGGTTCATGGCCAAGGTACAGACCAGTTGCCGGTCGTTCGACGAATCATGGAGGCCGCCGACCACCGAAACGTCAGGGTCTGCTGGAATTGCAACGAGGCCGACTTAAATGAGCCTGGGCTGGCACACAATTTTGAGCTTGTTCGCGAATATTTTGGACAAACTGTTCATATCCGTGAGCTGGATATTGGTGCGTATCCCTATCGACAGCTATTTGAATTGTTGCAAGCGTCAGAATATGCGGGCTGGATTTTGTTAGAGGCACGGACAGAGCCCGACGATCGTGTAGCCGCTCTGGGGCATCAGCGGTTGCTGTTTGACAGTCTGGTTGAACTGACTAAGAGGAGCGGTTAGGAACAATCGTTTCAAGCCGGGAAACTTGCAGGTGATCCCGGATACTCTCCTTATGGTTTAACCGGGAGGTCTGTCTGAAACAAAAAGAGGCCTCGCTCTCTATGGTGCGAGGCCTCTGTCGTGGAGATGCCGGGAATCGAACCCGGGTCCGAAGAGTCGAACGATCAAGCGTCTACGTGTGTAGGTCGTCCTTAAAGTCTCGTCTGTGCCCTTTGGCGTGCGACCAAAGCCAGGTCAGATAAAGGCTGATCAATACTCTATATGGAATGCAGCCGGAATTCAAAATAGAGTCCCCACAATTGACGATGCCTTACGGACTGCCTGTGGGAGGGCGTGTCCGCAAAACAGATGGCGGGGTTATGCCGCCATCGCGTACGAGTAATCGTTCGCAGTTACAGGTTCCTGACGTAATTCACGAGCTCAAGTCAGGTTAGCTCGACACGCAACTTGCCGCGCGATGCTGTCCGTCGAAGCCAGATCATCCCCATTAAGTCAAATAACTCTAATAGGTACGCTTGAAGGCAACCAAGGTTGCACCTAAGGATATCTGTGCCAGCACAGATCGTCAGGACGTAACAGTTGTTAGCGAAACTACCTTCTGCGGACGCGGTCTCGAGAGATATCTGTTCCAACTGCTACGAGGTTGTGTGATTCGAATACCCGATCGATATCATGGATCACCCTGCGACGAATGCTGCGTTTCAAGAAGGGAATCTTGCTTCGCGATCCGGTTGCGTACATTCGATAAGGATGCACAAACAGGCGGACATGCCTGGAACCCACTGGAACAGCTTCCACTTGTACTACGACACGGTAAATTATCCAATCGCGAATTTGCCGATCTGCTGTAGCCACAGTGTTTGGTGCCGGTGGAGGGATCAGCTCCCAGCCGGCTTCAACGAGAGCTTCCTCAATGCGAGGCAACAGAGCGGAATATTCGGAATCGTGCTCATAATCTCTGTAGAGCGGGTACAGCGTGGGCGAACAGCCGGCGATCAGCAGTGCTGAAAGCCCCAATAATAGTACGGTAGGTGCTCTGAGGAACAAGAGTCCTGGCTCAGATAGATGCGGAGGGCAAGGCAACCCTGTCAATTGAGTGCTCCAGAAAATTTATCATTATTTCGTTAAATGCATCTGGATGTTCCATCATAGGAGCATGGCCACATTTCTCAATGAAATGTAACTGTGTTGATGGCATCAGCCGATCGAATCTGTAGGCGACATCAGGAGGAGTAATTTGATCTTCGGCGCCCCAGATAAGCAGTGTAGGGGCTGTGATATCCCCTAAGTCGTCAACTACGAGATCTTTCATTGAACTGCGAGCAACCCAGACTATTCGAAGCGCCCGAAGACGGTTTGTTGCCAGTTCATAAATCCTATCTATCAATTCTTCGG
Organism: Rhodothermales bacterium; assembly: GCA_022821385.1. GTDB lineage: Bacteria > Bacteroidota > Rhodothermia > Rhodothermales > Bin80 > Bin80. The sequence goes on along the minus strand of JAJEDR010000027.1, from coordinate 27,207 downwards.
TTACCATGGCCGGATCATAGAATGATTTTTCTGCTTTGGCCCGAATGAAGTCGCGATCCTGGCGCCGAAAAGTTGAAGTGCCGACGTCCGTTTCATAAATTCCCGAGGAGCCAGAAAGAACCAGCCCAGCGATGTGTTCTGGATGATCTATTGAGTACTTCAGGGCGATCTGGCCTCCGAGAGAGTTGCCGACCAACACCATAGAATCCAGATCCATGAAGTCAGTGAATTCACGTACATACTGAACAAGCCCGCCTACGTTGGCCTGTCCGCGGGGCATCTCGTCAATCGGCAGGTATGGCACGATGGCCCGGCATTTACTTGAGGCCAAGGCCGCCGCTGCATCAAACCATCCTTCCGGGTTTCCCAAAAGGCCATGCAACAACAAGACCGGGGGTCTCTCTGAGCCACTGTTCAGATCGACATATTTGAAGCCACCAGCGTGCTGGAATTCTAATGCCAACTTATTGTCTTATTATAGCGAGTAAGAAAGTATGTACCACTCAGGTAAAATATAAGTTTAACGGAGCAAACAACGGGTAAGCAAATGGGATTCTTTTATTGGGAAGAAAATGGAACATTAGGGTATTTTCCCGAGTACTATTCCACACTTGAAGTCTTACCCATACCTAATCAATTATAGCTGTATGCCCTGCGGCAAAAAAAGGAAACGTCACAAGATAGCGACGCATAAGCGGAAGAAGCGACTGCGTAAGAATCGCCACAAGAAGCGGAATCGCTAAACTTGATCGGGTGTAGACGGTCTATGGACCAAGAATCCGAAAAGGTATTTTCGCGCCCACAATTCGACAGCTGCCGCGTTGCTCAGTAGTTACCGAGCTCGCCGCGTGTGACAAGAATCATTCGAAGCAATGTCAAAAAATGATGGCTTAGGTAATGTGCCACGAGCACTGGGCTGGGGCCTGTTGCTAGGTGGCGGTATAGGTTTTACTTTGGGGCTCCTACTTGCCCCTGAGGAGGGTAGCCGACTACGCCGTCGAGTTACCTATCACCTAGAAGGACTTGCAAATCAAATTGGAACCTTGGCGGAGACCATGAAAACGCCTAATAAGGACGCCGATGCTCGACAGAAGGGAGAAGCCCTCGTCGCAAAGGCGGAGGAACAAGCGCGAGAAATAAACTCGCGTATGGATGAAATCCTAGGGTCTGCGTCAGCATCACGCACGGAGTCTTGAGAAGGGGTACTATCGACGACCGTTTTGCAGTCTTGGCTGCGCCGGCAGATATTATGGTGAGTGGAGGTAATCCGTTTGCTCCTGATGTATTTGACTACCGCTCAAAGACTACCTTCAACTACTTTCATCAGTTGATTCCCGAGCGCCGACGGGTCCTCAATCAACTTCTAGGGGCCATTCAACGTGAAGATACCGAAGCGCTGGAAGATATCTTCGGCAAAGGGAGATACGAAGACGTTCTGGAGTTGACAAAAGCCGTCTATACTGCGCCGCTTATGGCAGCGCGCAAACGATTTGAGCCAGATCCGTTTTACAGTGCAGTTGACTTTGAAGGGCTGCCCACAGGAGCGCAGCGCAGGCTTCTGGAAAACAGCGCAATCGTGAGCGGGTTGTTCGGTCTCTTGCGTCCCGATGATCTGGTGCCGGAACACTGTCTCAATTTGTCCGCCATTATTCCCGGCATTGGGTCCTTGATTTCCTTCTGGAGGCCGCGTATCAGTCCACTGCTTAACAAGGTCGTCCAGGGTCGATTTGTTTGGGATTTGTTGCCGGAATCATTTCGGGATGTATGGGATGACGATGAATCCCACAACGGCCGGGGGCGCGTCAAATTTATGAACGCGAACGGACGCGAGGTTAAGATGGACACGGTCTATCGTGGGCAGATGATGAACTTTATTGTTCGAGGGCCGATTGTCGAGCCGGAGGTGCTGGCTGATTGGCGTCATCCAGGAGGTTTTAAATTCAGCCGGAAGAAGTCAGACCTGGAGGGCAGGCACAAGACAATTGCAATGGTTCGCCGCTATTAGGCGATAGTATGCCGGAGCTGCACGTCTTACTGATCCTGTTTGGTGTAGGTGCAGCGGCAGGTATGGTTAACGTGATGGCGGGGGGTGGTTCTACCCTCACACTTCCGGTGCTAGTCTTGCTCGGCGTTGATGCCGGCGTGGCAAACGGCACCAACAGGGTTGCGATCGTTATTCAGAATATTTCGGCTACGTTAACCTTTAAGGCCGACAGAAAGACCCGCTTGCGCAAGAGTATGTCCTATGCGCTCTGGGCGATACCGGGTGCGCTGACAGGTGCTTTTACGGCGACCAGGATTGAAGATGCTTGGTTTGAGCGGATTTTGGGCGTGCTTTTGATTGTGGTTGTATTGACCATGGTCATTCCACGGAGTAATCCAGACTCCGAGTCAACAGTTCGGAAATCTCCATGGTCGGGCCCCGTGCTATTGTTGCTTGGATTTTATGGAGGGTTTATTCAGGTGGGAGTAGGATTCCTGTTTATGGCTGTATTTTTTCATCTTCTGCATATGGACCTAGTCTCTACCACAGTGCATAAAGTCGTTATTGTACTCCTCTATTCCATACCAGCTTTGCTGGTGTTTGCGATTGCAGGAGATGTAGATTGGGTCTTGGGATTGTCACTGGCTTCGGGCAATGCAACGGGAGCTATCGCTGCCGCGAGAATAGCGGTACGGCGAGGAGAAAAGGCCATTCGTGTGGTGCTGATCGTCGCCGTATTGATCATGGCCCTGAGAATACTGGGAATTCTGTAAGGTTTTATTCAGTTGCGTGAGGGCGAATGCTGTGATTAATGCTAGCTAAACGCAAGTTAATGACCTTCAAAGGCTTTACGGTTAGATCTACTGAATCACTTCAGAGGTTGTCTGGGAAAGATGCTGACATAAGACTTATGCCTACAGGAGGCCAACCAATGTTGATGGTCAATGGAAAATAGTTTGAGCCTAACCGTACGCGGAGTAGGGCACAAGTATGGGTATCGGAGGATTTTCAGCAATGTTGAACTGACACTGTTACCGGGGGAGATACTTGCTATAACCGGTGCAAATGGTTCAGGGAAGTCTACATTGCTTAGGATTCTGGCTGGCGTTCTTCAACCAACTGATGGGGAGGCGGAACTTATATCGGATGGACAATGCATACCAAAAGAGCTACATCCGCTGAATGTAGGTTTTGTGGCCCCGTACATAAACGTGTACGAGGATCTTACTCTGCGTGAGAACCTTACCTTCATATTGCGAGTGCGCTCAATAGTTGAGCAGATGGAGCATATTGAATCTGTAGTCGCAGAAGTTGGGTTGTCAGACTGGATTGATACACTAGTAAGTACATATTCGACGGGGATGCAGCAGCGAGTACGGTTCGCAGCTGCACTGTTGCACAGGCCTAGGGTATTGATGCTTGACGAGCCCATGACAGGTCTAGATTCGAAGGGGAGGGCAGTATTTAGGAGAGTCATATCCCGAGCGCAAGAAGCAGGACATCTGGTTGCTATTGCCTCCAACTCCAAGAATGAAATCCGTTTGACAAACCGCACGCTGTGTATCGAAGATTATGCACCGGGATCAACCGCTCCGTTGCGGTCATCAAGCAAATAAGTCGTATACTTTGGGAAAGCTAATACCATTGAATCATGATACCCCGCAAGCGAAAGGGCATGATTATCAAGAACACGAACAAAAAGCCGTTGACCGTCAAGCTGAAGCACCGTGAAATTGGGCTTCCACCCGGCGGAACAGCACCGATTACTTCGGATGAAGTGATGGAGAATTCGATGCGTGATTTGTTACAAGTTCGTCAGTTGGCGATCGTGCGTCCCCTCACAGAGCAGGAAAATAAAGAGGTCCAAAGCCAGTTTGCCGCTAAAAAGAACGCCAAGGGACATTAATGAGGGTACTGGCACTCGAGCCTTGGTATGGAGGTTCGCACCGGAACTTCGTAGATGGACTCACCGAGAATAGTTGTCACGAGTATGAACTCGTAACAATGGCGGCAAGGTTCTGGAAATGGAGACTGCAGGGTGGTGCGCAGACACTTGCGCGCAAATGCGGACAACTGATGGAGAATGGTTTCACGCCGGACGTGATTCTGGCCTCCAGTATGGTTAACATCCCGGCGTTTCTTGCTCTGAGCCGAAAAAATATCGGGAATGTGCCGGTAGTTTACTATCTACACGAGAACCAATTGACATATCCGTTATCAAAGGAAGAGAAACGGGATCTGTCATACGCCTACATCAACTATCTGTCGTGTCTGGCGGCAGATCAGGTTGTATTCAATTCGGAGTTCCACTACAACGAATTTATACGTGCCCTTCCCGGGCTGCTCCGTGTGTTTCCAGATTACACTCATCTGCATACAGTATCGGAAATTCGTGCCAAGAGCAGGGTTATGCATCTCGGAATGAATCTACAGGCACATGCACGCTATGCCAATACGACAGATTCGGATGGGGGGTCGCCGATTGTACTATGGAATCAGCGCTGGGAGTACGACAAAAATCCTGAGGCATTCTTTAGGCTGATGAACCGGTTGGATGACGCGGGATGTCGGTTCCGGTTGATACTGGCGGGCAAGCGTTTTGAGGAGCAGCCCTCAGAATTCGACACTGCTTTTGAGCGCTATGCCGACCGAATTTTGCACTATGGATATGCGGAGGATTTTGAGGAGTACAGTCGGCTTCTGCATCGGGCTGATATTGTTGTATCGACCGCAGTGCATGAGTTTTTTGGCATAGCAATGCTGGAAGCGATTTATTGTGGTTGTCACCCGCTGTTGCCAAATCGTTTGAGTTACCCCGAGTTAATTCCGGAAAAGCTGCATAAGCCGTTGTTGCATGCTCCAATTCTATACGAGGATGAGGAGAGTCTCTTTACAACCCTGAAGGCGATGCTGATGGGAGAGGAACGTCCCCTTCCACACGGAACGCTCCGCGGCATCGTTGAGCACCTTGACTGGTCTATTCATGTAGAACAGTATGACTCACTAATAGCGTCACTGCGATAGGATCCATCATGATGGGCAGGTTCAATTGATCAACCTAGATTTCGTTATGCCTACAGTACATTATCAGCGCGTGAGGACCTTTATGGAGAAAGCGGGTCAGGCGACACCGCCCGAAGTAATCGTACCTGACGAGCACACCCGATTGCTTCGGGCGCGTCTAATTCTGGAAGAGGCTATCGAGACGGTGAACGCACTTGGCATCGCAGTCAAAGTCCCCGAGGGTGAATTGGAAATAGATACGTGCATGTTCAAACCAGAGAAGGCGATCGATCTGGAAGGTGTGGCAGACGGTTGTGCGGACATATCTGTTGTAACAATTGGCACATTAATTGCCTTCGGGATTGATGATGAACAGTTGCTGCGTGAGGTGGATGAAGCTAATCTTAGAAAGTTTGGTCCGGGCAGCTACGTTCGTGAAGATGGCAAATGGATGAAGCCGTCGGACTGGACGCCACCGGATATAACAGGTGTCCTGGGCATGCAATAGTTGCAGGTAGAAGAGCAGAGATTGGGAATTATACCCTAGGTGTTACCTGTCACAGATCACCTTTTGATTCAATTTCACGGGTCGCGGTAATCCGAACGTCCCTTGCCGTGCAGATGCAGGAGGAAACCCTGTGATGATTGCTGCCTGCAACCTGGTATATGCCTTCGTTGTACCAGTCAGGAGAAGGGAAACCATGAAATTCAAAAGTCTTTGAATTCAGAGGTTCAGCAAGGAGTGCTACGAGGAACCATTTTACTGGGAGTTGCAATTCTGCCTGATATGGGTACGGAAGGCGGGAACGCAAGTGCAGTTGATTCGTGAATATCATTTACGCCAGCACACAGAGTTCATGAACAGAACATGTTATTTGATAGCCCTCCTGGGGCTGCTTCTTTCTGCGGCCAGCAGTACAGCTCAGCAGGCTCCACAGATTGATATTGATTATGCGTCATTCGCTTATGACGAACAGGAGTCAATGGTTGAACTATACATGGCTGTCGAGGCGAGCTCACTTGTCTATCAATCTAGTGATTCGCTTTACATCTCTACGATTCCACTTGAGCTAAGCTTGCTTAGCTCCTCCGATACGGATCTCGATGCATCTGCTGAACGAATTGTATGGGAGCAGCAGATGGATCTGCAGTTTGCTGTGATGGATCCGGCTGTGATTACAGAAGGGCAAGTATTTTTGCGGCAAGTCCGGCTAACCGTTGTACCCGGTGAGTACGAATTGCAAATAGCCATGCCCCTGTCCGGCCAAGATCCCGTACAGGCAAGCCGTGATGTAATTATACCGGACTATGATCAGCAGGAAAGCTGTACGCTTTCAGACATAACACTGGCTTCCAGGATTACTCCTTCACAGGATAGAGAGGATCCATTCTACAAGAACGGGCTCTATATACGTCCGAATGCAAGTCAACTGTACGGCGAGGGGGCTGCTAACCTTTTCTACTATGCGGAGGCTTACAATACTGCATGCGCGGCTTCGGATACGGACGAGTATACCATGCTTATATACGTTTCCGAGGCGAACAGGCCAGCGCCCATCACAGGGTTACAGAAGCGCTCGAAACGAACAGTGCGCCCAACGGATGTCCTTGTCGGTACGTTTAATTTATCTGCTCTTGTCTCTGGCACATACTTTCTGCGCATGGTAATTCTTGACAGTGCTAATGAGTCCAAGGTTGAACAAGCCCGCAAGTTCTTTGTCTTCAATCCCGTAGCAGATTCGGCATTGGCACAACCTGTTGTTGCCACGGAAACATTCGAGACAAGTGGTTATGCCACTATGCCAGCGGACGAGGTAGAGCAGGGGCTTGAGCATATTCAGCTTATTGCTACCGAGCAGGAGTTGCGGCGGATCAGACGTGTGGAAGATCTTAATGAGCGTCGCCGACTGCTGATGGACTTTTGGTTGGTACGCGATCCCACACCAGGTACGGGGGTCAATGAGTACCGGGATGAGTTTTACAGCCTGCTAATGTATGCTAACGAGCGTTATTCGATTCAGCGCGTGGATGGATGGGAGACCGACAGAGGGCGTATTCTTATAAAGTACGGACGCCCGAGCACCATTGAACAGCACCAGTACGATAGGGGCTTTAAACCCTATGAAATCTGGAAATACAATAATATTTCTGGTGAGGGCCAGGCCGATTTTATCTTCGCAGATCTGGACGGATTTGGCGAGTATGAACTTATTCATTCGACCGTTGCAGGTGAACGAAAGCTTCCAGACTGGATTAGAAGAATCAGCGAGTCCTATTGAGTTGTGGCAGCAACAATGATAGAATCCCTGGCAGGGCAGGTTGGATCGGTGGTTACGTTGCAAGGGTGGTTGCAACAAAAACGTGCTTCCAAGGGGTTGATCTTTCTGGTTATTCGCGACGGAACGGGATTGGTCCAGTGTGTGGTAAATCAAAGCAGTGTAGATGAACACTCGTGGGCGGGTGCGTCAACTGCAACCCAAGAAACCTCGCTCACAATCAAGGGCGAGGTATGCGCGGATGAGCGTCAGATTGGGGGTATCGAGGTGCAGGTTTCGAGTCTTGAGGTTATTCATTTAGTCAGCGACTACCCCATTACGCCGAAGGCACACGGAGTAGAGTTTTTGATGGACCGGCGTCATCTGTGGTTGCGCAGTCGTCGGCCTTGGGCCGTCATGCGCGTGCGCAATTGCGTGATCATGAGCATCCACAATTTTTTCCAGGAGCGCGGCTTCGTCCAGATGGATGCTCCTATCCTCACAAAGAATGCAGTAGAGGGTACAAGCACGCTTTTCGAGATAGACTATTTTGGAAGTCCCGCATACCTGACACAGAGCGGCCAGCTCCATGGGGAGGTCATGGCGATGGCATTCAGTAAAATCTACACGTTCGGTCCTGTTTTCAGGGCGGAAAAATCCAAGACTCGAAGGCATTTGACTGAATTCTGGATGATAGAACCGGAAATGGCCTTTTATGATCTGGATATGAATATGACCCTTGCTGAAGATTTTCTTGTTAGGGTTGCATCTGATGCTTTGCGTGATTGTGCAGATGAACTCGAATTATTGGGAAGGGATCTGGATGCTCTACGGCGTGTCCAAGCGCCGTTTCCTCGAATCAGCTATTCGGATGCGGTGGATCTCCTGCGCAGCGATAAGACCAAGGGACTGGTAGAAGAAAAAATAGATGCGCTACACCGTGAGAAATCTGACTTGGAAGAGGAACGGGCCAGCAATAAATCCAATTATGGACAACTGAAAGAATGGAAGAAACGTCGAGTTGATGCACGTGAGATTGAGATTAATGCGCGTCTGGCTCAAGTTCAGGAAGCATTGCGGAACTTGCCTAAATGGTGGCGGTCTGCGGCCGAGTTTGAGTGGGGAGGAGATTTTGGCGGCAGTGACGAAACGTTGTTAACTTGGCATTTCGATCGCCCGATCATCGTCCACCGTTATCCGGAGGCGGTCAAGGCTTTCTATATGAAACGTGATCCAGAGGATGACAGGCTAGCGCTTGGAATGGATGTTCTCGCTCCCGAAGGTTTCGGCGAGATCATAGGCGGAGGACAGCGTGCGGACGATCTGGCTTTTCTGGAGGCTCAGGTGGAGCGACACGACTTGCCGCGGAAGGCTTTTGAGTGGTACTTTGATCTGCGGCGGTATGGTAGTGTGCCACACAGTGGATTTGGCCTGGGTCTCGAGCGGACCGTGTCATGGATCTGTGGGGTTGAGCATATCCGGGAAACCATTCCGTTTCCGCGTACCCTGGGAAGACTGACGCCATAGTAGAATGCAGCATTATCCTCAGCGGCCATTGCGGTTTATTGGACGCTCATCGGAAGAAATGCTGGTCCGTGCGCAGGATTTTTTCAATCGTATGCGGGAGCGGCGCTCAGTACGCACGTTCAGTGATCGCCCCGTACCTCGAGCGTTGATTGAGAAGGCGATTTTGACTGCCGGTACGGCCCCCAGTGGTGCACATCGGGAGCCGTGGCACTTTGTTGCTGTGAGTGATCGGGAGTTGCAATCAAGAATTCGTGAGGCAGCCGAGAAGGAGGAGCGGGAGAGTTACGAGAGACGGATGCCAAAGGCTTGGCGTGACGCGATTGACCCGCTTGGAACGGACTGGCACAAGCCTTTTCTCGAAACAGCCCCGTGGATTGTTATTTGCTTCGCAAAGAATATTGGGGATGACGGAAAGAAGAACTACTATGTGCAGGAAAGCTGTGGTGTAGCCTGCGGGCTATTTATCGCAGCAATTCACAACATGGGATTAGTTACACTAACCCACACGCCGAGCCCCATGCGTTTTCTGGGCGAAATCCTTGGTCGTCCAAAACACGAGCGGGCGTTCATTCTATTCCCCGTGGGTTATCCTGCGAAGAACGCAACGGTGCCGGATCTGCAGCGCAAGAACCTTGCAGAACTCGCCACCTGGCACGAAGAGAGGCCGGTGCAGAAGTAGAAGCCACGGGGCCCACCAGAGGGCGAGGCCCCTTTGGGTCTTCTATCAATGTACAAACAGGATCTCGCCGTAGTTTGGTAGCGGCCACATCTTCTCTGGTACCAGGCCTTCCAGTTTATCCGCCGCCTCACGGACTTTATGCATAGCAGGTATGACCCTGTCTTTTTTGTGCATTGCTTCGGCTCGCAGGCTTTCCTGGTGAACATTCAGCCGCTTGGTTAGCTCATCCACAGCACTAACCAGTTCGGACAATGTCCCGTTGAGTGTCTTGATGACGGGGACCACGGAATCCTTCACATTCAGTCCAACGCCTTTAGTCTGTGCAGCCGTCTGTGTGAGTTCATTCAGGTAGCTGAACCCGGCCGGTAGTACTTGTGTTCGCACGAGATTTTCCAATGTTCTAGCCTCAATATCAATTGCCATCTCATACTGCTCCAAGGCAACCTCATAGCGGGCGTGCAGTTCGGAGGAGCTAAGGATACCAAAGGATTCAAACAGCTTGGTATTTTTCTCGGAAGTCAGCTCTTCGAGTGCATCAACTGTCGTGCGCAGATTCAGCAGACCACGTCGTTCGGCCTCTTGATGCCATTCTTCTGCATAGTTATCTCCCTCGAAAAAAATGTCCTTGCATTCTCTGGCGATCTCAGCCACCATATCAAGTACGACATCTTTAAGGGTATCCGGGTCTTTGTTGCCTCTGTCCCGTAGGCGGTTGCGGAGGTTGTTTGCAAAGTCTCGCAAGGACTCAGCAACCGAAGCATTAAGCACAACATTCGGGAAGGCGAGTGATTGATCGGAGCCTACAGAACGGAACTCGAACTTATTACCGGTAAAGGCGAATGGTGAGGTGCGGTTACGATCCCCTGCGTGTCTGGGTACGAGCGGAAGCATACTCACTCCCAAAAACAGGTCTGTGTCTTTCGCAGTACTCGGCACATCGCCGGCTATAAGTTTTTGGTACAGATCATAGAGCTGCGTTCCGAGAAAAACGCTATGGATAGCGGGGGGAGCCTCGTTGGCCCCCAAACGATGATCGTTGCCGGCGGAACTCACCGATATACGAAGCAAGTCCTGGTGTCTGTATACAGCACGGATCACTGCTGAGCAGAAAACCAGGAAGATCAGATTGTCATGTGGTGCCTCCCCGGGATTGAGCAGGTTTCTTCCATCATCGGTAGCGATTGACCAGTTAATATGTTTGCCTGAGCCATTCAGATTGGCAAACGGTTTTTCATGTAAAAGTGCCACCAGACCGTGCTTACGTGCGATACGCTTGATAGTAATCATCATGAGTTGCTGGTGGTCGGAGGCGATACCACTGGTCTCGAAGACCGGTGCAACCTCGTACTGGCTCGGTGCAACCTCGTTGTGGCGGGTCTTAACGGGGATGCCTAGACGGTAGAGCTCTTTTTCGGTTGCCAGCATACACGCAAGGATTCGACTTGGAATCTCTCCGAAGTAATGGTCATCCAGTTGTTGTCCCTTCGGAGGTGTGGCACCGAGAAGTGTACGCCCTGTGTTGACTAGGTCCGCACGGCGGTAGAAGTATTCCTCATCAATCAGGAAATACTCCTGCTCCGCCCCCACAGTTGTCTGTACGCGTTCGACCTGTTCACCGAGCAGGCGTAAGACACGGCGTGCCTGCCTGTCTAGCGCGTCGATGGAGCGTAGAAGCGGTGTTTTGTGGTCAAGCGCTTCACCGGTCCATGAAACAAAACATGTTGGAATGGCGAGGTAACTCCCGTTCTCATTCTCAACCAAAAAGGCAGGTGATGAAGGATCCCAGATCGTATATCCGCGTGCTTCGTGGGTAGCTCTGAGGCCACCGTTCGGGAAGCTGGATGCGTCTGGCTCTCCCTGAATGAGGTCTCCTCCGCGCAGGCTTGCGATAGCCTTACCGACATCGGTCGGATTAATAAAGCTGTCGTGCTTACCAGCGGTTTTACCTGTTAGCGGTTGAAACCAGTGGACAAAGTGTGTAGCTCCACGTTCCAAGGCCCACTCCTTCATGGTCAGCGCCACGATCTCAGCGTGGTGCGTAGCAATGGGAGAGCTTTTGGTGATACAGTTCACCATTCCTTGGAATACCTCCTTCGGCAGCCGCTTGCGCATCTCGTCAATACCAAACGTGTTTTCAGCAAAGTGGACCTCCAGATCAGGCGGCTCAATAGTATCAATGTTATTGGCGCGATATTTAGTCGCAGCAGCGATGTTGTGGAGTCTGAGGCTCATGGGTGTAACGTAGTGTGTTTACGGTTGATGAGGGAAAGATTCGGTACGCTCAAAGGTACGAACTCGTGAACAATAAAAAAGGCAATTCAGCTATATTCATAGGAAATTAGTGTAAAAAAGCATAAATGGCAAAAAAACTTGTGTTTTATGCCTCTCCAGCAAAAATAACTAATGAACAGGATTATTGTTGGGGCGTCTACTCCGCACAAATAATTTAGTTCTCTGAGTATGGAGCAGACTGAAAAAATATTGATTTTCAGGTGGGTAGCACAGATTCAGAGATACGACGGATACTCGGAGTAGTTGGTGTTTTCCTGGAGGATGGCATGGCCGAAGCAAGATATGGCTGGGGGTCTTTTTTCGTACGGCATTATTAGACCGCACACTTTACTGACAGTATTTCCCGCTGCACTCACCTTGGTCTTTACGAAGTGCGTCGTCAAGCTCGTCAGAGCGTAGAATCGTCGATTGTGTCTGCGTCCAATGGAGCAACTTCAGAACCCCGTACGTCTAAGGACACGCAGGTTTCCTTGCCAGAAAGAAAAACATTGGTGTAAAAACACCACTTTCGCCTCCTTTGACCAAGGCATCTGCTCCATTATTCAGGAAAGTACTGACGGCTCTTGCCCCTTGTGGGGCCAGGCGTAACCATTCCCCTATCCGCAGGGTAAGGTTCATCATGCTCCGGCCGATTGGTGTGCGAGGAATGCTCATCAGTGAGAAATCGCGGCCTTGAAGGGCACGAAACCACGGCGTATCCGGATCCGCATCTGGTGCTAGGTCGCGAGCTCCTAGAATTTCGAAACCGGCATCGCGCAATGCGTTGCAGACCTCGTGCGTTGAACTGATGTCTGGCAGACCGTTTCCAACCATGATGTTCTGTTTGATCTGCAGGCATTCTCGATCTTCGGGATCAAAATCCTCGGTGAGACACCAATCATAGCCCGCAAAACAGGCTCCCGGGCGAAGTACACGGAAGATCTCTCGGAATGCAGTAGTTTTGTCGGGGGCGTGCGGCATGGATTCAATTGCAAATGCAGCATCGAAGTGATCATTCTCTTCGGGAATCTGCATGTAGCTTGCGTGGATGAAGCGACAGAGTTCGCTGACATCCTTGATATGCCCTTTAGCGCGTTCAATTTGGTAAGCATTGATGTTGACCCCGACGAAATCGGCACCGTACCAGCGGGCAAAGTTGCCCATCGGCCCTCCGACACCACAGCCAGCATCTAACACCTGCATTCCTGGTTTCAAGGATAACTGGTCGGCGAGGAAGCGTTGGTGCCTGAGCAGGGACTCTTTGAATGATTCGCCTCGGCGGCGGGGAGCGAAGTGGAAGGATTGCCCCCAGCCGAATTCGAAGAAATCTGTCACAAGATCATAATAGTCATTGACGAGCGACCGATAATTCTCCTTTCTATCTGCAAGTTCACCGTCGTGGAGATTTTCGTAGCGAGTGACTGCGGGCTTTACCTCCGTCGGGGCAAGGCGAATCGGAGAATGGGCGTTGGATTCTTTTCGGGATACCAGGGCCATGAAATCTAAGTGATAAATGAATGGTACATCGAAATAGGCTTTTTGGTTATTCACACATTGTGAGAATTAGCGAGGCAAGGGCAAGTATAGTGAAATTCTGACATCAAATGTGATACGGCTGGAAGGAAGATGTTCGGTTTTAGATATCGTAAGATTACAGGTTCCTGCGCCGGGCCTTACGCTACTGGTGTAAACCAAACGCGCAGTTTCTACGATATCTCCGTCTTCTTCTTGTAGTCTGCGTTATTTCGTTGGGCTGGATAGATATACGGGGTGGCATGATCTTATCGGTTCGAGTGCTGATCAGGCTGGGTGCTCGAGGGTCTGTCGAAAACCAAGAGAATGGCTTGCCTCACAGAGTAGTGAATTGATTCAGAATCGGTACTAATGATAAGGGTAGGAGGTTTAGGGTAGAGTCTTCGTCTAAAAGTTGAACTCCAGCTTAGCGATCAATTCCGGCTCAGCACGACGTTCTATGGTACCAGTTACCAGACCAAAACGTATCATCGACGTCAAACGGACAGGTTTATCAACTATGAAGATAAATCCAGCAAATCATGGAGGTCGGGTTAACAACACATGGTTAGCCTATTTCGCTCAGCACCGTGGACCGTATGGCCCAGAATCATTGGTCTAAATGGTTGGAATTCGGACGATGATCCATATGGTCGAAGTATGCGGTAAAATCATTTTCTAATGCAGGAATAGGAGACATCCAACTCGCATGATCGCTTCGCAATGTGCCAAGGTATGGGCACAAAAATTAGCTGCAATAGATCTGCAGCCTTTGGTACAAAAGTATGCGCAAGGCCGCGGTTTGATCTGGCTGGATAGCTCATCCAATATGCAGCGACTCGGTCGCTATTCTTATCTCTGTATTGATCCTATCGAATCATTCCCGGCTGCGGCAAACACAGATGATTTGCGTTTTGCGCTTAGGCGTTACTCATCCGGTCATATTAATCAGGGGCCCCCATTCCAAGGAGGATTAGTCGGATTTTTCGATTACGAGTTTTCAGAACTTAATTCACGAAACACGCTTGTATCTTGCATTCAGAGCCGTGCAAATTGTCACTTCAGGTTGTATGACACGATCATTGCTGTTGATCATCACGCTGACCTTACATGGATCATTTCATCGGGTTTTAAAAGCGGGGCATACGAGCCTTGCAGGCATATAGCCCAAGCGAAAATCAATGCGGTCAGGCGAGATATCGGCAACTTACCATCCTCCTCTACCTCTGATGTACCCCTCGCCTGGCGTAACCAGATTTCAAAAACGACCTATTTGAGAGCTGTAAATGACATTCTTAATTTTATTCGAGCGGGCGACATTTACCAAGCAAATTTTGCACATACTTTCGAAGCAAATGTGCCCCATTCTACAGACCCGTTACAGGTATATCTTTCCATTCGAAAGAGCAATCCGGCCCCATTCTCTGCTTATGGTACTTTCGGGGAGCGCAGCATTGCTTGCACTTCTCCAGAACGACTGATTACTGTGGATGATGGGGGGATGGTCGAAGCAAGGCCGATCAAAGGGACGATTGCGCGGTCAGATGATCCTGAGGAAGATCGACGGTTAAAGGACAGGCTTCTCAAATCAAAGAAAGATCGTGCCGAGAACATCATGATTGTTGATTTACTTCGCAATGATCTGTCAAAAGTTTGCAAGCCTCATTCGGTGGAAGTTTCAGAGCTTTGCACTCTAGAATCCTATGCCGGATTACATCAGCTCACATCTTCCGTCCGCGGGCAGCTCGGGGACGAACACGATGCGTTCAATCTACTGTCTGCAGTATTCCCTGGGGGGTCGGTTACGGGGGCGCCGAAATGTCGTGCTATGGAGATTATTGATCATTTAGAACAAAATTCGCGTCGTGCCTTTTGCGGCTCATTCGGTTATTTCGGGTTTGACGGCGCAGCAGACTTTAACATCATGATTCGGACCATTCAGTTTGATGGCGACCGTGCCCGCCTAGATGTGGGTAGTGGAATAACCTCTTTATCCAATCCAAATGAGGAGTATTCTGAAACCTTGCTGAAGGCGCAGAAAATACTGTGCAGCACAGAAGAAGTGGTTGCCTAATGATCCTGCTGTTGAATAATCGAGATAGTTTTGTTTTCAACCTGAGTAGATATTTCCAGGAGCTTGGCGAGACAACCGAAGTTGTTGATTCTAACGAGGTTACCCTGGATGATGTTGAAGCTTTGGCTCCCAAAGCACTGGTGATTTCGCCAGGTCCGTGCACGCCGACTGAAGCTGGCATCAGCATGGATGTGGTTTCACATTATTCAGGTAGATTGTCAATTCTGGGCGTATGCCTAGGCCATCTGGCGATTGCACAATCCTATGGTGGTGTCGTAAAGAACTCCCTATTTCCAGAATACGGCCAAGCAAGCCCCATAATGCATAATGGCTGCGACCTCTTTAAAGGGTTACCCAATCCGCTGAAGGCAGGTCTATATCACTCCCTCATCGTGGCAGAGATTTCTGATACTGATTTGATAGTTCAGGCTAAATCTGTGGGTGGAGAGATCATGGCATTGCGTCACAAGGAGCATCCTACATTTGGCGTCCAATTTCATCCGGAATCAATATTGAGCGAAGCAGGGCACGAGCTTCTACAAAACTTCCTGTTGATCTCAGAGAATTTCAATGTTCTTCATAGAGCAATCAAGTGAGCAAGGTGCAGTTCGTCCTTTTGATCTACGGGATCGGGGGTTACTGCTTGCGGATGGCGTATTTGATACCTCCTTGATTGCCCATGGCACCATGATTTTGCGTGCGCTTCATTTGGACAGGCTCATCAATGATGCCATTGCGCTCAACATTGCAATTGATCACCAGAGGATTAATGCTCTCCTCGCTAAGTTTTTGACCAAAGATCATAGCGGTGTCTTACGCATTACCGTTACATCTGGGCCTGCCGAAAGAGGCATTGTAAGTGCGAAAAGGGCATTTCCCACAGTTTTAATGAATTTATCACCGCTGAACAGGAAGGATCAATTTGAGCCTATCTCACTTCAGACCAGTAATATTCGTCGAAATAGCACGTCAATAACAAGCCGTCACAAAACTCTGGCCTATACGGATAATGTAGTTGCCTTCAGAGCTGCGCAAACCGAAGGCTATGATGATGCCCTCTTCTTGAATACCTACGGCAACATTTGTTGTACGACGACCGGAAACCTATTTCTGAAAATTGATGATACTTGGGTAACTCCTCCCGTTTCAGATGGCGTTCTTCCAGGGGTCATGCGGCAATGGCTACTGGGTTTTGGATCTGACTTAGACATCAAAATCGCAGAAGAATCTATTACTGCAAACGATTTGCAGTCCGTAGAATCTGCCTTTATGGTGAATAGTGTGCGACTGGCAGCACCAATTCGGAAAATTAACGCACGCGAGTTGGAGCCACGATTGCCGGAACGATTGAAGGCTGCGTTGCGGGAAATCATTGGCTTGAATTCCCGAGATGTTTAATCCAAGTGAGTATTCACAGAAAACCTCTCGAATAAGGTCGGAAAATTGCTTCTGCAAATAAGTTCATATTCTACGTGAACTTGTGCATGTTATTCCACTGCTACAACGGCATTTTCTGTTCTGGTGTTGCCGCCGAGCCTCCCATTCATCATTGTCTTTTACCGGGGTTTCGTCGGCCGCAACGTGAAATAGCGTATGAGATGCAACTGGCTGAACACCTCAGTACCCCTTACACAAACGACACCCGCCTGTCGGTACTTGGCCTTGATTTGTAATTACAAACTAGCGTGGCCCCTTTGAAGGGTTCTACACTGCAATCTGGTTTGGCGTCTCCGAACACCTACCAAGTCAGAAAAACCTCGGGGCCAATACGCTAGACCGTGTAATTCCCGATTATTTCCCTAGATACTGAAGTGCACGCTTTGCCGTCGCATCACCGGTCAGCCTGTAGAAATATGTGCCGGTACTGAGGCCGTCCGCGTACAGGATAGTCGAATGCTTACCCGCAGGATGGTGATGATCAGCCAGCGTACGTACACGTTGGCCAAGCGTATTGAAGACCTCCAGAACTATATGACCGGGCCGCCCCACCTGATAACTTATGACCGTAGCATCCTTGAAAGGGTTAGGATAATTACCGAGAAGATCCGTTTTTCCGTTTTCAGGTGTCTCTTCACTACTGGTAGGGGACCTCAGTCGAAATTGGAACCAGTTCACCTTTGTCCCATTGCTGAGAAATTGAATCTTCATGATCTGAGTCCCCTCATCCAGGGCAATACCGTCTTCTGTGATTACGCGAACGGTCGTAAAGTCATCAAAATGGCTTGGATGTGTGAAGACACCGATCTTATCTACACCGTCAAATTCAAGCGAAAAGGAAACCTGGTTTGCCTGACTGGCCAGTCGTACTTGCAAATCGTAGATACCCGATTGATCCACATGAACGGTATAGGTCACCCACTCACGTCGGGCGATATTCCCAACATGATAGCCGATACCGTCAGTTGTCGGGAATACATCTACGCCTTCGTCAAGACGAATACCACCGCCCTCATTCGTAGGCGAAAAAGAGGCTTCAAGATAAGCTACGCCTGATCCTCCTAGATCAAAGTACTCTGCCTCTATCCGATCCTGGATAGGGTGGGGGCTCATCAGGTAAGGGGCATTGTCAGTGCATGAATTACCTACGGTCAGGGACTGAGCATCTGTAATGCTGGTCCACCCGCCATCGTCTGTGGCTTCGGCGCGTAATTTGTAACATCCCGCGGATACGTTACTGGCGGACCAACTCCATTCCGATGCTCCTCCCGTGATTGATTCCAGGAGGCCATCGCCCTGATAGAGGTTAACGCGTAGAATGCGTCCGTCGGGGTCTACGGATGTTCCCGTAATCACGGCGGTCTCGCCGGCTTCCAACGTAGCAGGCGCAGCAAGTGTTACTTGGGGAAAATCAATGTAACGGTATACACGTACATGGTCAATGAGCATCTGCTGTGGAAAGATGCTGTCGTCAATACCCTGTGCTCCTCCCCATGCACCTCCAATGGCGATATTCATGATGAGATGGAAGTCCAGATCAAACGGCCAGCCCTGCCAATTACTAAGCCCCTTGGAGTACGTCCAGAAATCAACCCCGTCAATGGAGAACACCATCTTCCTTGGCGACCATTCAACGGCGTAAACATGAAAACTGTCTGAGGCGCCTGTCACACGTTTACTTCCACCCCTTTGTGTGCCGATCATGTGGTTGTACGCGTCTGTATGAATGGTCGCATGAATTAGATCCTGATCGAACCCGACATGCTCCATGATGTCAATTTCACCAGTATCAGGCCATCCGCCATTGCCGTAATGGCTGTTTGTAGGAAGCATCCAGATGGCTGGCCAGGTGCCTCTTCCGGACGGAAGTTGCGCACGAACCTCTATGCGTCCATACGTCCAATCCCCCTTGTATTTAGAGACTAGTCGTGCAGAAGTGTACGAGCGACCACGCCAGTCTTCTTTTCTGGCTTCTATGATTAGATGGTCGCCGTCAGCCCTGGCATTTTCTTCCCGGTTTTCCGTGTAGAACTGGTCTTCCTGATTGCCCCAACCGTGCCCACCAACATCGTAAGACCAGCGAGAACTGTCGGGCAACCCAGTGTAGTCAAATTCATCGTTCCAGATCAATTCCCATGAGGACTGTGCAAACAGGTGTGGAGCCGGCGTCACTCCGATGAGCAAGCAAATAAAAAAGGAGGTGGCAGAATGACCGGAACGCATATGGAGACAAAGGAGATAACGGTAGGGTAAACGGGGTTAAGAAGCAGCCTTGACAGCCCGAGGAATGAACAGGAAACCCGGCAATATGTTCGCACAATTCCGCTTATTTCGATGAAGTGGAGGAAGTACTGGAACGGTTGAGGAGGGCGCGTGGGCAGTTGTCGAAATGACCAATTGGAAGCCGGTCTCGGGTAACGAAAAGGACGCTGATTATTCAGGAAAAGAACAGCGAAAACACGCGTTAATTCTCACCGGGGCATTGACCCCTAGCATGAATACAAAAGGAAAGAGCAAAGCGCAGGAAGCCCTGTCGACATTGAGAGTGCGCCACAGCAACCAGACGCTCTGGAGAGGCGGTCACGGGGCGGATGGGGCTAGTAATGCAGAAGCGCGGGTAGTGCCTGTCGAAAGAAGGGAGCTTAAGTTGAGCACTGCATGGATATGGAACAAGCGGCATTACAATTGGCAAGTATCTAACAGGCTCGAACAAAGTTCGTAGACTTCAATCAGAATACAAGAAAAAGCGGAAAGGAAGGGAGTCGAAATGGGCCAAAGATCTAACGAACGAGAAGCAGGCCGAGGGAAACCAATGAGGCTATCGGAGACTAAGCGCCTCACGTTATTCCTTGACACGAATACTTGCTGTATACTGGTGGGGATATGCGTGCTTGTTGCGGGTTGCTTGAGCGAGGTTCAACATTTTACAAACGTGACTCGTGAAGCGGGCCTGGCTGATTTTACGCACGAGAATGGCGCATCTGGCTTAATGTGGATGCCGGAAATCCTGCCACCGGGCCTCGCGTTTGTGGATTACAATGGCGATGGTCATCCAGATATAGCACTCGTTCAGGGCGGAACATGGGATTCGCTTGATGCGCAGCCGCCGGCTATACGTCTCTACTTAAATAATGGCTCAGGTTACTTCAGCGAGGTTACGCAGGATGCTGGTTTGGAGGAAGTGGTGACCTATGGAATGGGGATTGCATCGGCTGATTACGACAATGATGGTGACGCAGATTTATTCATAACCTCATTGGGACACGACATACTTCTTCGTAACAATGACGGCATCTATACCGTGATGCAGTCAGGGGCCGAAGGTCCGTTTGCGTGGAGTACTGCAGCGGTATTTTTTGACGCGGATCGAGATGGTTGGCTGGATCTTTATGTGGGTGGATATGTGCACTGGAGCTCTGAAATTGACCTCCATTGTCAAGGGCCGGGTGAAGAAAAGATCTACTGTACACCGGCAGCATATGATGGGCAGCCCCACCGCTTTTATCACAATAACGCTGATGGGACCTTTTCTGACTGGACAGAAGAGGCCGGTTTTCTATCTACTCCAGGAAAGACATTAGGGGCGGTCCTCCTGGATGTTAATGGTGATCTGTGGCCTGATCTCGCGGTGGCAAACGATCTCGAAAGAGATCAGTTATTTATTAACCAAGGCGATGGCACATTCTTTGAGCGTGGGCTAATGGCCGGGATCGCCTATGATGCACGAGGGATTGCAACGGCTGGAATGGGGATAGATGCAGGAATTATAGGCGGAGAATGGTCCATATTTGTCGGCAATTTTTCCAATCAAATGATCAGCGTTTGGCAGTATGTTGGAGGAGGAGTATTTCGTGACCACGCATCGGCATCACGAATAGGTGGTGTGAGCCGCCAAACACTGGCATTCGGCCTGTTTCTGTTTGATGCTGATCTGGATGGAGATGAAGATGTGTTTGTGGCTAATGGCCATATTCACGAACACGTAGAACATGGATCCAGTGGAATTAAGTTTTATCAGCGACCACATCTGTTTATGAACACTGGGGATGGGAGATTTACCGACGCAGGGAATTTTGAGCCACTATTGGGGCGGGGAGCAGCATATGCAGACATAGATCAGGATGGAGATCTGGATATTCTGATGGGCCAGAATGGAGCAGGTGTTCGTCTATGGCGCAACAATATGCAAGGTCGATACCTGCGTGTGAGGCTGGAGGGCATGAGCAGTAACCGTGATGGTATTGGGGCACACGTGAGTCTGTCTACCTCTACCGGTTTGAAGCAACGCCATGTACGGTCGGGTGGCAGTTATCTGTCGGAATCAGAACGGGTACTGACCTTTGGCTTGGGTGCGTCCGACATAGTTGATTCGCTGCATGTCCGATGGCCGAGTGGACAGCGCTCACAGCTGATCGGGCCACTCGAGAATACATTCATTGTTGTTCGTGAAGGTTCCGAGGAATAAATGCTGAGTCGTTGGTTGGTACTGATCCAATTGGTGTGGATACTTGGCTGTGAGTCTGTTCCGGCTCCACTACCAGAGTCAGCGGCGATTCTACTCCAGGAAGCTACCATCGCACTAAACGAGAATGCTCCAGAGCGAGCTGCCAATATGGCCGAACAAGCCGTACAAATGGCACCGGGGCATCCACATCCTCATTTTATATTGGGGCAGGCGCATTACGTGCGCGGCAATTACACGGAGGCACGAAGGTCCTGGGAGATAGCCAGAAGTTTGGAGCCGGATAACTGGATCTGGTTACAAACGCTTGGAGATGCAGCTTTTCAGCAGGCAGACTACCAAGCATCTCTGGACTATTATTTACGCGCAGGCCGTCTGCATCCAGACGCTGTTTCGTGGCATGGTGCCGCCGGCGCATACTGGGAGATGGGGAATACAGAGGATGCCTGGGATGCTTGTCATCAAGCGTTGGTCCTCGATGCAGACTATGTTCCAGCATATATCAGTCTGGCAATGATTGCGGAGCATATGGGAGAGCTGGAGGATGCGCGCGATTACGTTGAACAGGCATTAAGCCTGTCTCCTAATAATCCTGCCAATCTGTTGGCTGCTGGGCGTCTGGCCAGGCTAACCGGCAACGAGGACTATGCTGTGTCTGTGCTCAAACAAGCACTTGAGCAAGTGCCGGGGCATCCTGAGATCCGCTATAATCTGGCTATGGCGCTGCTTCAGGCAGGGGAGGGCGAGCAAGCTGCCGCCTTGCTGGAGGAGTTATATTCCAAATAGAGGCGGATCATGTCCGAAAAAAGCCTAACAAATGGGTCCATCCTAATTGGAATCTTCCATACTTCACCAATTCGACATTTCTTATCAGTCCTGACGAATCTTTCGGAGCAATTTGACCTGAATATACGGTCGCAATCAAATGGTGTCGAATCCACAGAATGAAGGCCCCATGAAGGTGAACTGCTCAGCTTCCGAAATCCATTCCAGAATTCCGTTCTTCTACATCACGGAGCTGCCCTGGGGATTGAGCCTCAATTTCCTGATTTAGGTTCTTCTCTGTGGCTAGAGCAGTGGACCTCTGCTCTTGACTTAGACCGATCAACCTTGAAGGTAATTCCTTTTCCTGGATATGGTCATAATTGGATACCAGCCAATCCTGCATCGACGGGACAGGGATAACATAACGTCCGTCCCTCTCGTCTATGATACCCTTTTCCACTGCGCGACGGAATAGTGCCTCTGCTTTCTTTTGGCCGTAATTCTGGGTTAGGGAAGACATGATCGTGCTAAGTTGCACACTTTCTCCAATCGGGAGATCACTAAACAATCTTGCAAGGGACTGGCGCTCTTCTTCGGGAAAACCTCGTGCCCGTTGCTTATAGTACGCAGTCCGCCCTGCGCGCCCCGCTTTCAGGACGTTATTCAATCCCTCTGCGGTCATCACCCTTCTGTCTGCACGCAGTTGCTCCAAGGAGGGTTTCACATACGACAAGATGTGCTGTGGCCAGCCGTGCGTTTCTTGGGCAATGGCATCAATCCAAGCCGTGGGGTTCCCCTTGGCATCGCCGTCCTTCGTGAGCCAATCGTATAGAATCGCACGTTCTGCTTCTTTGTCCAACGCCCCCAGTTCCACAAAAGCACCCGTCGCAAACCTCGAAATCCCGAGGGCCCCAAAGGCATCTGATGTCGTTCCCAGCCCGGCTGTAATCAGTATAACGGGGCGGTTCAATTCGCCGTTGTGAATCGCATAGAGCACATCAGTTGCGGTCGCAAACTGATCCACATTTGTGCGGGAGACTGTGGTTCCTATCCTCTGCGCTTCATCTAGCTTGAGTAGCAACGGATCCTTACCACTCTGAAGTATTTTCAGCATCGTCTCCGAAGCCAACTCCACTGTAATCTCAAGTTTGCCTATGGGTCCCCCGCCGACTTGTCCAGATCCACGCGTTGCCACAGGAATGTTTCCTCTACCAAGAGTCCGCCGCAGTTCGTCTACACTCCAAATGGCACGGACGGGTATATCTACCACTTTCCATTTTCGCCTCTCCGCCAATTTCCCGCATTCAGCGAGTAGTGCAGATTTCCCGGCTCCAGGCGCACCTTGAATCAGAAAGGTCGTGCCAGACTTCGCCTGAGTCGCCCTTTCTATGAGTTCATTAAAATCATGCAATATTTGCTTCCTGCCATGAAAATACTTGGCTGGACCACGATCAAACGCTGCTGTCACCGGGGAGGGCCTCCGGGATATACGCATAGTTTTGTCACATTCGGGGGATCAGGAAGGCATAAGCCATTCACGAATATCGTGCAAGCTTGTTCCTTAACGGAAGTTCGCCACCACAATGTCGACCTTGCACATTGGGGCTTAATGAGTATCGCTTACTCCTAAAAGCTTGACGAACATATTCAATAGCTTCCCCCAAATCTGATTCGTAGTATTCACGCCAATTTGCCTAGAAGTGCTTCTCTTTAGACCTAGGGGTAAATACACTATCCAGTAGTATTGAATTGGGGTCAACAGGCGAAGGCTCGTAACATACTGAAACAGGGCCTTCACTTTGTGAGGACCGTTGCATCCCATAGGAGATTGGTTGATAAAATGCAGAATAGACTGCAAGGCAAGCTGCTTGGAACCAGTACCATGTATGGACTGCTCCTCCCAATTGTTTTCCATGGTTGAAATTCCGGCAAACTGGATTTTTCCATCAAGAAGGAAATTCATTAATGCAGACGCATGGGTCAAATACCATTCCAGTTGTAGTGTGCCGTCAGCGGTGATTCCAATCAAGGGGGGCGGGAGTGGAACATCATTTCTGATGAGAAAAAGGGCCAGTTCGCACAGTGAATCGAGTTCCATATCAGGATCTTCTGGGTCGTTGTATGGGGTTACATTGTGGAGGTATCGGAGACGCTCTACAATTGCCTTATGCTCCGTGTTGTCCAGAATATTGAAGATGTCTTCGCAAGTAGCAGCGTTGCTGAGTTGTATAACGAAGTTGCGGCTTACGTGGGGTTCGTGAGCCGCAACGATAGTTTTTCTCTTGGAGATTTGCGGAACGGACTCATTCATTGTTGAAGCTCTAAAGCTGGACTGATGAAGAGAATGACCAGTCGTCTTGACGGAATTTCAAGAAGATTCTCCTTAATGAGAGACCCAGGCACCAATTCATCCACTGGTGTTGCCGTAGTTTCAGATGTTCTTACCCAGAGGCTTGATTTGCCTAATATATAATTATAGAATTCACTGTTCTGGAAGAATTGTCTCTGGCATAATGCCAAATAAAAAACTGCGATTACCTGCTATTGGACCATTATCTGATCGAAAAGGAGCGAGTCAATGTGGATGGATGCGGATCTCTGGAGTGCATCAATGAGTGTGCTGTCTGTATCCAGTTGACGCATGGAGTTGGCCAAGTAGGTCCTTGTATAGTATTCCACATCTCTTTGCACAATAGCGTCCTCTTCCAGATTGGCATCTGCCCCGGCTAATGCAAACGCTTCATTGCGCACTGCGCGTCCTATAGAAGCAGCAGGTCTCGACCTTGCTTCCCTGAACGGAAGTTCAGAGAACCAGAAAAAATAATCCTCAGCAGTAAAGGTCTGCGCCGTTTCGTTCATGATGAACGTTGCCAGGGGCGTGGTAGATGTCAGTGGTGGGGCAGGGGTATCGTGATCATCGTCCAGCGTTATCGGGCTGCCCGAGACCCGACGTTCAATCCGAGCAAGGGCAGCGTCCAAGGCCCTTAAACCCTGTGGGTCAATGCGTACATCGCGGTTCTCCATGAAGGTGCGCACAAAGCGATCTCCTTCCAGCCGACGCTTACGAATACGTAACAGGCTTGCAATTCCGGCCTTCCGATTCTGGAATTCCGATTCCGTTATTATTGGGGCTGAAATGCGATCCTCAATTTTGATGATATGCCATCCCTGTCGGCTGCGAACTGGCGCAGAGAAACTCCCCGTCGCTAATGAAAAAGCCGTCTCAGCGAAGGCATCGTCCACCTGAAAGTAACGGACCTCGCCAAGCCATCCAGCCGTAGTGTCAAAGTTCGCGGTCTGGAAGCAGATCTGTGCTTCATCAATAAAAGATGTCCCCGCCTGGAGTCTTGCGTATGCTGAGTTAGCTTCCAGCTCATCACCATAAAAAAGATGACGGGCTACAACGGGTTGTTTATATCGGGCAAATGCTTGGCGAATCTCGGTCTCAGTTGGCTGCGGCAACTGCTCAAGAAACTCCAATTCATAGTACCGACCACCCAAGGCACGTTTTCTAGCCAAGTCAATGAACAATGCGAGCGAGGTATCTAGGTCCAGTTCGCGGCGGAGTGCTTCTTCATACCAAAGCTGGTCCTCAATCAGAGTGTTTAGGTGGTTGTAGCGTGCCGCTGGGGTATCATTTTGGCCGCTGCGAATAAGTACATCCACATAGGAACGTTCGAATTCGCCGACTGTGATACTGTAGCCGTTTACGTCGGCCAGTGCCTGGTCCTTCTCACTTGACGGTGGGGAACAGCCAACAGCCAAGAGAAATATTGCCCCCCAGACTCTAGAAGTACATCCGAAAATCAACCACCTGCGTCTGCCCGAGAAGGTTGAATGGGGTGTATGCATAATCAAATCCGATTCGCAAACCAAATGCCCGAACATCTACCCCGGCCCCAAAGGTCACGTGACTGTCGACATTATCTAGAAATAGATCTTTGTAGCCGCTTCGAAGGTCAAAATTGAAGGTACGATTATGGACACGGAGTTGTGCTCCGACATCGCTGTTCAGACTGTTGTCGTTGCTTTGCTGGATATCTGCAAGGGCCATCAACTCCATCATACCGACTTGTACCACAGGCATGGCCATACCAAACTTGAAGGAGAGTGGCAGGTCCCACGCATCCATTTCGATGCGGGCGGGGATATCCGGGTTATTGCCACTGGTAGTTTCGTCAATATCAACAAACACGACGTTGTTGATGCCGCTCATTTGCATTTTGCCGCCGAAATTCTGGATTGATGCCGCCAGAACCAAGCCACCGAGGTAACCTGACTGGAGAACAAATCCAACATCAAAGCCAATGGTGCTGGCGTTCATATCCCTGATTTGCTGGCGCACATACTTGGCAGTGCCACCGAAGTAAAATGATTCGGTCAGCGGCTGTGCATAGCTCAGGCCCAAACTGAAATCATTTGCGCGAAAGGTTTCGCCGGTTCCTTCTGGAAAGGCTACTGTGCGTACGATCATGGTGCCGTAGTTCACAGCTGCTACACTGAGTCCCAGCACACGATCACCTGAAATAGGTATCACAGTTGCTGCAGCGTTATAGTCGATGTCTGCAAACCAGCGCGAATGAGAGAGGAACACACTGCCTGAGGAGTGATCACCATAGGTGCGCGCAGCTCCGGCAGGGTTCCAAAAGAGCGCATCAGCACCGGTTGCAAGGGCGGTGTATGCATGTCCCAAAGACTGCCCGCGTGCCCCAGTTCCAATCGTCAGAAAGGCGGCGGCTGTCGTACCAGATCGGCTTTGTGCAACCACTGTACAAGCCATACATAGGATCAATGTGATCAGCAGGATAAGTCGGCGTGTCAGTATGCGTATCATGTGGTTCATTTGACAAGTGCAAATTTGCCCACATGCTCCCCAATACCGGGGGCTTCAATGTGAAACACGTAAATACCAAACGCGATATCCTGCTGCTCTTCGGTACGAAGATCCCACCA
The DNA here is from genome assembly GCA_022821385.1 of Rhodothermales bacterium. Taxonomy (GTDB): domain Bacteria; phylum Bacteroidota; class Rhodothermia; order Rhodothermales; family Bin80; genus Bin80. The sequence goes on along the minus strand of JAJEDR010000027.1, from coordinate 285 downwards.
CTCAGACCCATCACTGACTACACCATCATGATGCAGCGTACGGATCAGTTCTCCACGGATGTTAAAGATGCGGATGGTGCACTGAGGAGGCAGGTGAATGAACTGTACTCGTCGCTCTCCGCGGCCTTCGATCTGGCTTCGTGGTTCAAAGGCGGAAGAGCCGACATAGGGATTGGGGACGACCGCGATGCGATCAAGCTCACTACGTGCAAGATCTTCATCAATGGATGAGGAGCGAAGCGTAAACTGAAAAAAGTCTCCGGTAGCAAAAGGCTTTCTTGAACT
>JAJEDR010000038.1 GCA_022821385.1 Rhodothermales bacterium | reverse complement strand
TGTACATAATACGAAAAAAGGTTCAAATCTGCTAGTCTGCCTGCTCAACAACCTTGTAATGTCAAGGATATAATAGGTTTAATGAAAAAGGTAACGAGCGAAACAAGATAGACGTCGGTTTTTCAACAGTCTCTAATAATGACTCACCCCGAGTTGCTTGAACTAATTGCGAATGGTGCGAATTCCGGTATAGTGTTCAAACGCGCCGACCTGCGCCCCAACCAGTTGGCAACAGAGGTAGTAGCCCTAGCCAATTTTCAGGGCGGTCGCATCCTGCTGGGGGTTGATTACGATGGTACATTCACCGGAATTCAGCGCACGGATCTTAAGCGTTGGGTAATGGATACGGTATGCCGTCGTTACGTGCATCCTATGATTACCCCCTTCTATGAAGAGATTCAGGCCAACGAGCACCATCGGATTGCGGTAATTACCGTCAGCCAGGGAATCACCAAACCATATCTTGTTCAGGGCAATGATCGCGAAGACATCTATATCCGGGTTGGTAGTACATCCCGATTGGCAACACGAGAGCAACAAGCGTGGCTGTATGCTCCGGGCAACATATTGCATGCGGAATTGCTACCGGTATCAGGTAGTGGATTGCAGGATCTCAACCTGTACCGTCTCAGGGACTACCTATCAACCTTCGTAGGAGACAAGACACTCCCGGCGAATGATGAAGATTGGCAGGCCCGTCTTTGTGGCTTGGGATTTATGGTTGAGCGTACTGACGGCCCAGCTGTTTGTACCATCGCTGGGCTGGTCCTATTTGGATACGCACCGCGTCGACTCCTACATCAGGCGGGCATCCGGTGGTTGGTATTTGAAGGTGAGGAAAAGTCGTACAAAGCGCTTGACGATCGTGTGATTGACGGCGCAATGGTCGGGCTTTGGACGACGGATGAAAAAGGGAATCGCATGCTATTGGAAGGCGGACTTATTGAAAAACTCATGGATGTCATGCAGCCATACGTCTCCAGGAAATCAGACGATCTTGACACCCAAACGCGCCGGGAGCGGCAATGGCTGTATCCGATGGAGGCGCTACACGAGGCAATTGTGAACGCCCTTGCTCACCGCGACTGGACGCGTTGCGGTGAAACCAGGATCGTGCGTTACGCGGATCGTCTGGAGCTTCTGAGCCCTGGTTCGCTGCTGAACTCAATGACAGTGGAGAAGATGCTTGCCGGCAAACGATCGGCGCGCAATCAGTTGATTGTTGGGGTACTGCGTGACTATGGATATGTTGACACAAGAGGCATGGGGGTGCGCAATAAGATAGCCCCACTCCTGCTGAAGCACAATGGAACAGAACCGAGGTTCGTCGCGTCGGAGGATCACCTCAGGCTCGTCTTGTACAATGATCTGGATCAATCTGAGACTTAGGTCTAATACGCAATCAAACCTCCTATTGAGGTAAGCGGTAACGCGGTCATTGGGGTGCTTGTGGATTCTCTAAGCGGCTGCTGGAGTCCATTTATTGCCACGGGGCCGGATGGCTATTTTTAGCCTCAGCGAAGGATAGTGTATAGAACGATTGCCAGACCCTGTGCGTCCACTTCTAGCTAGCATCGCTTTTTCGAACCCGTCTATTTGGATTCCGAAATATCTCAACTTATAAATGCATCTCGGGCTACGATGTACTGTGACCGTACAGTTCTCAAATCTACTGAGGCAAAGGAAATGAATCTCGTATCAACAAAGTTAAAAAGATGGGGACGGCGGTTGTTAGACATTTCCCGGCTTCCCCCAGGGAGGCGGGTATTGCCCCAATTTCTCAGTCGACCGCGTCCGTCCTCGAGCATACCTCCTCCCACTCAACCCCGCGCCTTGCATCCCGTCTCTGGTGCTCATCTTGGACGCAGGTACTATAGCATTCCGCGGAGGGATGCTGCAGCAGAAAAGGAAAGCAAACTACCGCTCTCTTTCTCCGCCCCACCAGTAAGAAAGAATCGTTTCTTTATTACACGATGGCTGCGCCTCGCCAAGAACGACCATCAGAAACCCCGGCGCCCCGCCCACCGTGTAACCCTATCCGAAACATCCTATGCAGGACCATGGGCAATCCATTTGATAAGCCTTCACCCCGCCACCCCGTTTCCGACCGGGGGCCTGCCAAGTATTTTCACGGACGAGTGAGAGCCCTGCAGAAGTTTTCTGACCAGATGAAGCTGGCTGAGAGGACGGAGAGCGGTACAATCTTCCTGATCCAGGCCGCACCGGGCGCGGGCAAAACAGCGCTGCTCGCCGAATGCCGGCGCCTTGCGGAGGCAGAAAAATGGAAAACCGCAGAAATTAACCCCGATGACCTTTGGCATACGACCACGCTACTCCGGTCGATTGGCCGGCATAAGGAGACAAAGCAGATGGAGGGCAGCTGGAGTGGCGGGATGAATGCATCCGCGAACATGGGTGGATTGGGGACGGTGCAGGCGGGCGGGTTCAACACATCCGAGACGACCCGCGCGGAGCGCACCCCCCTGGAGACGCTGAAAGGCGGGAAGGGGAAATTGCTCCTCATCCTGGACGAGGCACAGCGACTGGAGAGGACCGTCCAACCTGCCCCACACGAGCATTATGTTCGCGCCAGTACGATCCTTGATTCCATCCAAAATGGGAAGATGGGACGCCCGGTCATCCTGCTGGCAGGCGGGCTAGGGATCACTAGATGTGTGCTTAAAGGCCTAGGAGTGTCGAGGATTGAGGCGGACTCCTTCGTTGGTCTGGCGCCGCTCCGTGAATCTGCCACGCGAGCGGTGATCATGGATTGGCTAGTGGAGGACGGGAAGGCGCACGGCGACCCCGCCCAATGGATTGACGAGATCGCGCCAGAGACCCACGGCTGGCCCCAACACATAATCGCCTACGTGAAGCCTGCACTGAGGCAACTGGCGGCAGATAGGGGCGCGATGACTGCGGCGGGCTTAATCAACATCCTGCATGAAGGACGGCAACTGCGAGCCCAGTATTATGCGCGACGCACAAAGGGAGTGACACGCAGGCAGCGTGAGTCGATTGTACGGTTCCTGTCCGCGCTCCCGGCGGGGGAAGGCTTTGAGCGGGAAGACCTAGTTGCTGCATTTGGAAAGGATTTAGGAGACAAGGTGGATCCCGACGCCATCTTCGAGAAGGTGCTCCGCAAGGGGATGCTGGAGGAGCGGAACGGACAATATGAGGTCCCGATCCCGGCCATGCGTGCCTGGCTAGAGGAGAGCTACGCCCCCGACCGGGACACGCTAGGTCGCTCGCTGGATGGGCAACTCTACGTCAGGGGCATTGAACGCTAAGCAATGCAACTGCGCCCGCAACCTCATGCTCCCTGCCCTCCTGGAGAGACTCGCTACCCTGGTACTCGTAGCATGTTGCGGTTCGTGTATTTAGATGGATTCCATAATGCGTCTGCCCTGATTCCCATTATCGGAATTCAAACATCTGGAACTGCACAGCAACGGGTACATGATGATCCTGTCCATCAATTTCAGCGATATCAGCATCCGCGAGGGTTACTGTTGACTGGATTCCTAGGTTACGTGTGAGAGGGGAGTGCTCATTTACAGTCCAGATCTAGTACTTGACTTTTAACGACATACTCATTATATTTGTCCTAAGGACAAATATAATGAGTATGTCCCTGATAAATGAACACGAATGTACCAAAAATCCAAAGGATGACACGGGCGGGCCGTCACCTAGCGGACCTCATAGAGAAGCATGGTAAACCTGTACTAACTCCGGTTGACTTCTACAGTCTTATCCGGCAGATGTACCAGAAATCGCCCAAGAAAAAGCTGTACCTACGCAAAAGCGATCCAGGCATAGATGATTATCATAGGCTGAAGCGAATCTTAGTACACGCCGGCATCGTTCGGATTGATCGGGATTACAGAGCGCGTGCGCTTCGCATACTCACGATCTCTGACCGCCCAACGGAAGAGATCGCCTGCCTTATAGACCCAACTTGTTATGTCGCTTATCTGTCTGCAATGGAACGATGGGGGCTTACGAATCGCAGCCCGAAAGCTCTTATGCTGTCACGGCCGGATCGCAACACAGCGCTTGATCAGTTGCGAAGACATCGCCAATACGTACTGGGTGAACATCATGACACCAACATCTTCCCACTTCACCTCATTAAACATCCTGCACGTGTACGAGAAGGGCGTGTTAAAATGTTTATGACCAAATTAGCTGGCGCCAATCTGACAATTCGTGGCAGTGATGTTCGGATATCTACTATCGGCCAAACTTTTCTGGACATGCTTCAAAAACCCGATCTTTGCGGAGGAATGCCACATGTACTCGAGGTTTGGGAACAGCACGCCGATACCTATCTCGATAGCATTGTCGCCGCTATTGATACGGCCTCAAATGGGCTTGTCAAAAGCCGTGCCGGCTATATTCTGCAGGAATATTTGGGCCTAGATCATTTCCGCATCTCAAACTGGAAAGCCTTCTCCCAGCGTGGAGGAAGCCGAAAACTGGATCCAAGCCAAAATTATGTCCCAATTTACTCAGAAACGTGGATGATCTCAATCAATGTCTGAGTACTCCGTCGAAGTCAATGTTGCGGCGTGGGTCGAAAAGGCCCGGGAGCAGTCCGGCACCTACCAACGACGGCAAACCATAGAGGTAACGCTGAACACGATTGCTTTGATTGCACCCCTGAATAGAAAATTGTTCTTAAAGGGAGGACTCCTAATGGGGCTTGCTTATCATAGTCCACGACAAACAATGGACATTGATCTTACGGCGGCGCTTACGCCCAGAAATGATAGCGATGAGCGAATCCGAAAACTTCTAGACAAGACGTTCCCGCATGCTGCTACGATACTTGGTTATGCGGACCTCATTGTTAAGACTCATTCAGTGAAATGTCGGCCCAAGAAGACGCCGTTTACAGATGCACAATTCCCAGCTCTGAAACTCAAGATCACATCTGCAAAGCGGGGAACCCCCCAAGAGCGGGCCTTGAAAGAAGGGAAGCCCCCTTTCACGATTGATGTGGATATCTCTTTCAATGAACCACCACTGCAACAAATCCAGATCATGAAACTAACCGGTGGACAGGAGCTGTTCGCCTACAGCCTGATTGATCTTGTAGCAGAAAAATACCGTGCCATTCTGCAACAGATTCCACGCAAACGATCTCGACCGCGAGACATCTATGATCTGAACCGTCTAATCACTCAAGAGAAGATGGATGTTGGTACTCAAGTAAAGATATTGGCCGCTTTGAAAGAAAAAAGCCGGGCGCGCGGGATTGAGCCAACGCGGGATGCATTTGACGAACCTGAAATAAGACGGCGATCCAGTGCCAATTGGCAATCACTGGCCTTAGAGGTCGACGCGGTACCAGAATTTGATCCTTGTTTCCTGCGTGTTGCTACATTTTATCGCAACTTGCCTTGGCAAAGTGTCTCCTGAGTCTCTTACAAAACCCTCGGTATAGGCCTACTGTAGGATCCAAATTCGGCAGTTGTTAATTTCACAAGTCTCCATCCTCTCGTTAGGACAACGAGGACATGGGTCTAGTTGCAGGCACCGATCTTGGCGCTATCAGTTGATTGTTGAAGTGCTGCGTAACTTTGGCTACGCGGATGCAAGAGGCATGGGAGTGCGCAACAAGATTGTTCCACTCCTACCGATGCACCCCGGAATAGAACTGAAGTTCATTGCGACGGAGGATTGTCTCCGGCTCGTCCTCCGCCATAATGGCCCCAACAGTAGCCCAGATCTAGTTAGGTTGACTGTTGAGGCCGCTGACGTGCGACGTAGAACGGCCTAGTAGAGCTACAACGGAGAGTGCTGTGTAATCAACTACGGCATATGATCGTTTGTTGGACGCACTGCGGCCGTGGGCTAGCAATGCGTTCGCGGCCGCAATGGTCTCGGTAATGGGTCCCATCATCCGCCAATTCAAAGGCGGAACACCCAGCGTCCGCAAGGGGTTCATGATTGCCGGGTCGGAGGCCCCCATCTTGCCCGTATATTACAACGGCATTACCTACTATTAAAACGCGTACTACACGCTCCAAACCAGTAAATAAAGATGATACGTAAGGCACTTCTCTTCATGGTCATTGGATTCATTCTTTCCAGTGCACTACCAGCCTCTGGCCAGGCACCGCTCATGCGGTCTGCCTACCACGACTACCGTGTGGTAACGGTGGTCCAAGGTCTCGAACGTCCTTGGTCTTTCGCTTTTCTACCTGGGGGCGACATGCTGGTGACCGAACTCCCGGGGAGACTGCGGATCGTTCGGGAGGGAAGTTTGCTGGAAGAGCCGGTGACCGGGGTCCCCGAGGTCTTGGCCGAGGGCCAGGGTGGTCTGCTTGATGTAATTCTGCATCCAGACTTCGCATCAAACCGCCTGATTTATCTCAGTTACTCAAAGCCCCTGGCTGACAGCGAAGGGGCAACCACGGCCGTTGTGCGAGGCCGGTTCGAAAACGACCGCCTTACCGAGGTTGAGCAGATCTTTGAGGCAGACTCGCGGGGACGGGGACACTACGGTTGTCGCCTGGCCTTCGACAGGAACGGTTACCTGTTCATCACCGTCGGAGACCGCCAAATGCCGCCTGAGGGAGACTTGGAGATTCACTCCGCGCAAGACCTCTCCAACCACCATGGCACGGTCATCCGCGTCCACGATGACGGGCGCGTTCCCACAGACAACCCCTTCGTTGACCACACAGGGGCGCAGCCGGAAATCTGGAGCTACGGACATCGGAACGCACAGGGCCTGGCGATCCATCCAGAAACGGGCGATCTCTGGATCAATGAGCATGGACCGCAGGGTGGCGATGAACTTAACCTGATACGCCCGGGCCTCAATTACGGATGGCCCGTAGTCGGGTACGGCGTGAACTACCGCAGCGGCTCGGCTATCCACGAAGGGACCCATCGCGAAGGAATGGAACCGCCCGTGTATTTCTGGGTGCCATCAATAGCCACCTCGGGGTTTTTAATCTATACCGGGGATCGTTTTCCCGAGTGGCGTGGCAATTTCTTCGTGGGCGGCCTTTCGGGCCAACAACTGGCGCGCCTGACCCTCAATGGCCAAGAGGTTGAGCACGAAGAGACGCTGTACTTTGGTAGAGGCCGCATCCGCGACGTCCGCCAGGGACCGGATGGCTACATTTACCTGGCTATCGATGACCGCCAGGGGGGCTTGACGCCGATAGTGAAGTTAGAGCCTGCAGACGCGCACTGACCTTGAAGGGAATATTGTTTCACAGTAGTTTGCCGACTGGTCTCTCCCACCGTCTGACTATGGATCGGAAGGTCTGGCCGGGGGGCCCAATGGGGCTGTCTTATCTATTGTCCACGACAAACAATGGACATTGATCCAACAGCGGCGTCTACACTTAGGATTGAGAGTGATGAGCGAATCTGAAGACTGTTAGTTGAACATTCCCGCATGCCGCTACGCTGCTTGCATATGCGGACTTCATTTTTAAGACTCATTCAGTGAAATGCAGGCCTACGAAGACGCCGTTTACAGATGCACAATTCCCGGTTTTGAACTCAAAATCACTTCCGCAAAGCGGGAAACCTCTAATGATATCAGTTCCCTCGCCCGTTGCAAGATTTAGGTAATATGTAAAGGGACTCGTACCCTCGATAGAACTAAGTAGATTAGCTGGCAAAGGGATTTGCCCGTGCACGGGAGGCAGTTAAGGATTCCTTGTAGTACACCAGCTTATCCGCGACTACGGGCTGACACGGGCGCACCAGTAATATTTGACGAGCAGGGTGACGCCTTCGCAGTTCATCGGGTTTCAGTAGCGGCCGACTGCTCTCTTCATAACCCGCACGCATCCGACCAAGTTTTCGTCCATCATCCTTGTTAAGTCTGCGCTGCCAGATCGACACTTCCCCGAGGATTTGTGCGATCTTTTGGCTTGTGAACGGATCCTGAATTGTAAAGGGCTGGATAACCCCGCAGTCCGCCAAAAAGCTTTCCCATTCGCTGTGATACTCACGCTTGAGTTGTGTCACATCCTGCAGGATTAGCCACATGGTGAGGCCATATCCACCTCCTATGGGGCGTGGTGTCAATGATATAATGAGTCTAATGAAAATGGTAACGAGCGAAACAAAATACGTGCCGTCTTCCCAGAAGACCTATCATACTATGGGTTAGAAAATCGCCGAATTCAGACGTTTTGTAAGAGACTCGCTTATCATGTCTTTGGCTGGGCCTTTTGGTCACTCAGTTCGGGCATATCAAGCAGAGGGCGGATATCGCCAAGGCCTGCCTTTGGAGCAAGAACAGGACAAGCTTCAGTTTCCGGTTCATCTATAAGTCTGCCCTGATTAAGGTTCACGCGATAGGTCGCAAATTTACGGTTGGAATCATCGCGATATGGATGGATCCGGGCGAGCAGTTCATTTACAGCCATGGAAGCAACGAGCGTATTTAAGCTAATGACGGCTGGTCGGTCTTCCCGGACTCCACGAATGTATTTTGCCCTCCGCAGGTCTTGGTACATAGCTGGATCGCTTCTCCGAATGGCGGCTGCCCGCAGACCTTCGGGTGTATACACTCCACGGCTCAGAAGACTTGAACCATCCGGCTGTAGATAGTGCACAGTGCCATTAATAGCCTCAATACGTCCCTGTCCGTCAGCGTCAAGTCGGACACCAAGATCAAAATATGGGAGGTTATAATAAGCGGCCAACCTGTTCATGAGGTCTCGTCCATCCACAGAATCCACGCAGCCGAACATGATGTCGGCTAGTGCTACACGGCGGATCACCTTTGGGGTAAACAAATCATGGGCTATTGGAACAACATGGGTAGCTAAGCCAATACGCTGTATGGCTTTTGCTAAGACATTGACCTTTGGTCGCCCAATGTCTCTTTTTGTAGCGGTCACTATGCGATTGAGGTTCTTGTCCTCAACGTTTTTCGGATCCACAAGAATGAGTTCACCGATTCCGAGCCGGGCTAACATTTCAGCTACAGGACTGCCAGTTCCTGATACCCCGATGATGGCCACTGAAAGACGCTGCAATACCATCGTCGTACCAGCCCCGAATGCCTGTGCATGGCGTTTCGCAAACTCAGGGACAATGTGATTTTTTGAATTGAACTCACCTCCTCTCCAAATACGAATACAGTCTCCTGCAATAACAATGTCCGCAGGCACGAAGAATGTGCCTCCATTTCCGTCGTCATATATCGCCCGTGCAATGATTTTGCCTTTAGGTAGCATGATAGCACTGGCATGGGGTCCACTATCGTCTACCCACCCCATGATGGAGGGAAATAACTCTTTATCGGCAGCATCATCGAGTTTGCTGAACGCTGCATAGCCACTGGGGTGGGAGTGTATTTTGAGTACCGCAAAGCCATGCTCGGCCGCTTTTCTTAAAGATGGCAAAATAGATTCCGTAGGCCAGGAGACACGGTCGGGTTCCCGCAGGTGGCAGATCTCATGCGGAACTAGGAAGATTTCATGAATTGTTAGAATATTGCGTCGTCCCCAACGACCCGCGTTATCATCACCTTTTCGGCGGCCGCAGAGGGCAATTGCAACGGCTTCACGATAATCTCTTGGAAACAGATGACGCCGCAAGATATCATGCTGATAACCTGTCAAACGAAGGACAACGGCAGGACTGTCTTGATTCGATATCAGAAGCATTCCGAAATGTCTAACTAATTGCTAGGGTGGGCGTGATTTTATCGTGGCTGGATCAAGTCCTGAGTGGATGCTTCTCAAACTCGCGCTCTAGCCAGCATTCAACCATCGAAAAGTGTGTAGCTATGTTGTCAAAGCCTGGACGCCACGGGTTCTCACTAGTCCGATGGCGACTCCATCTTTGAAATTTCTGCTTTTCAATCCACGTGTTTGAAGTCCTCGCAATGGCGTAGTCGTCCGCGCGAACTAAAGCCGGCAGGAAATAGACCATGTCCAGTTGAGCCGTGGGATAGCCAGACGGGATCATGATCGCCACCGTGACTTTGTTCCGATTATATCCTTTTGTGACTTGCCATTCGTGTACAAAAAGCCATAATCGGATGCCATCCTCAACCGACTCTCTATATGTTTCCCATGGCAATCCGAGTGCGTTCAAGTAATCACTGTCGCCTCTTGGCAAGTCGAAGTGGCGGCGCAGTTCAGCGGTAGCCGGGGAAGTCGTAAGCTTGGCAGCACCGTCAGTCTGATCTAAAGGTATCGTCATAAATCGCTCAACGCCCGGCACGCATACACTGACTACATCGTCATACCCAATTCGCTTGATCACCCCATCTCTGAGCTTTTGGTCTAGGCGAAAACGAGTATGTGGGGTCTTTTTCGCCAGTTGGAGCAACTCACGACCTGTAATGCTGTCGTTGTCGATGACATATTTCTTCTTGTCTATCCTTATGCTATATTTACGGGCACGCGGAGGGTGGTGGCCCCGAGCAGAACAGGACTCAATATCTACAGGCTCTTCAGCATCTACAATGACCTCGGAGTCACTGATGAATTGCTTTATGAAGCAAATCACCGAAAGGAGCTTATCCTTGTCTGGATGAGCTATGCCGGAGGCTAGCGGCTCGCCTGTTGTCTGCTGGAATGTCCAGTCAAAGCCACCATCCTGATCACAGACGATTTCAAACTCGGTCGAAGCAATTCGCTCCGATGCGCCGTCGACGGACCTGTCATTGAGCGGCGATTTCGCGGCCAAGCCGCGGAAGACGTATAGCCCCGCAAGGCAGTCCCCGAAATCGGGGTAGGCTTCACCGCTTGTGCACACGGTGTGACCATCGTGTTGGAGTTCCCAATAGAAAGCCAAATCGGCTTTTTGGCGAACATAAAAGGTAAGATCTTGTTTAGCCATTTTCGTTGATTGTTGGTGGTGTGTATTGTCGAAGTAGGTCCAGTCGGGCGAACCCATTATTCTTAATGCTGACCAAATGCAATTATTCGCCATGCTAACTCAAATAAATTGTAATTCTTTGAAACTCTTATGGAAGAAGTGGTCTCTTCAACGGTGCAGGAGCATCTCGATTCGGAAGACTGGGATGCACTGTATCCGCGTCTCTTTAGTTATGCGCGAAGGAAAGCGAATGGATTGAGCTTTCTTAAGGAGCGAAGCGAACTACCCCTTGGTCGTACGTATAAAGACTTGGTGCAAGATGCTATCGCCAAGGTGTTCCGGGGGGAGCGCAATTGGAACCCTGATAAGAATCCGGACCTGTACGTGTATCTTACTAGTGTTATTGACAGTCTATTCAGTGGGTTGCTCAACAGGTCGGGTCACCGGAACAGAGACCCCCTAGATCCATCTGAAATGGAAGGATCCCAGAAATCCGATTATAATGATTGCTTAAAGGCTTTGGAGACGCTTGTAAGGGACACTAGTAGTGATGACGAGAACCTAGATGACGTTAGACAAGGAATAGAGGATGGAATGTCGCCTGGCGAAATCGCCGACTTCTTCGGCATTGATGTAAAAGAGGTGTACAATCTAAAACGGAAATTACGTCGGCGCATTGACAGAAAGATGAAAACACATCCTTGCAATGACCAATGGAGATCAAGCCTAGCTAATCCATGACTATGGACGCTCGAAAACAACGTTTGTTGAATCTTCTTGACGCCCTAGCCCACGATGCATGCGTTGACGCTGAGTCAGCAGAAAAAGATTTGCGCGACGCAGGCTTGGATCCAGATGAGATCAAGAAACAGGGTGTTCGTTTCGTGCAGGGTCTCCAAAAGGAACTGCGTCTGAGGAACGCCAAAGTCAAACGTCAACAGAAGGAGAGAGCGCTAAGTGAACTCCGCGAACGAACCGCTGAACGTCTCCGCGCATATGGTGGACAGGCCAAGGATATATTGTTAAAAAGACTACGATTACATCAGCCTGAATTTAACCTCAACTTCCGTAAGCTCGAGGCGCTGGATCCAGAAGATCTGGTAGAAATTCTGGACGAAATAGAACTCCTTAAGCTTCTGTCCGAAATGGAAGAGGATAGTCGGTGAAGTGGCGGGAGAACACTCATGTATGGGAGGCACGGGGGAGAGCAAGGACTATTCTGGCCTACTACGGTCTTGAGTGCGGCGCGGCAGAGTATTTGCGCGATATTGCCTATGACCGGGGCCTTATTGTACTGGATAAGGCTATCCGAGGAGCAGAAGGTAGGCTTATTCGGTTGGGAGAGCTTGCCATTGCAACCATAAGCACATCCATAGATCACATGGGGAAACGTACTTTCGTTCTGGCTCATGAATTCGGGCATTACGAACTCCGGCATAATACGCAAATCGGTTGTGAGGATGCCGACTTCGTAGATTGGCATAGTAAGCGTCCACAAGAAACAGAAGCCAATCAATTTGCAGCCGAACTCCTAATGCCGAAACAATGGTTTATTGACATGGCTCGCAGCTATCCGTTTTCATTAGATGCCGTTAAGGATATCGCCAGCAATTGCCAAGTTTCAATTACTGCGGCTGCTTTTCGATGTGTAGAGCTAGATATTTCTCAGAGTGCTCTCGTGTTCTGCCGGTCTGGGCTGATTCGGTGGTATGTTGTTAGTGAAAGCCTGCCGTATAAACGTATTATCCCTCGTGGGTCCCCTCCAGATCACTATTCAGGTGCTGGAGAATACTTTTTTGATGGCTCTACCTCCCGTGATCCTGAGCAAACGCCCATAACAGCTTGGTTTCATGATGACAATATCCCGCGAGGTCAATGTGTAATTGAGCAGTGCTTACCAATGCCGAATCTCGAGGCCACGCTTAGCCTGATTTGGATACCGTAACGGATCGAGCATGTATCATCTTTCTATTGATTTTCATCGCAGTAGGAACCCGGGTTCTCCTATACCTCCGCACAGATCCAGATGTGCACGCTAACGCATCCAGATCTCTCTCGGGCTGCGCCGTCATGCGTGACGGCAGAGCTGCCGTACCTGTTTGACCCCAACGTACATGCCTTGTCCACCTCAGCGTATCAGGTGTATTGGAGTCTCCCAGCTTCCTCTCGGGCAAGGGCCTTCGCTCCGGCAACTCCGCAGGTCTCCCCCTCGTCCGCCGCATTCACCCCTAGTATGCCTTCATCTGACTGTCCTATCTCGTTCGCGCTTGACTTTGGCGTCACCCCGCTGGACATAGTACCAGAGGTACAATAGCATTGCAGGTTCCGCAGCCGGGTCTTATCTCCCTAACCCTCATTTAACATGCTCGTCTGAAAGGGTCTGAGTGGACTGTGTAAGGTTGGATTCGAAGCCTTCCACTAACCACAATCTATGATCGAGCCATGCTCAAATCAAATGAGTTTTTTTCAACTGGATCAGGCGCTCCGAAAAGCTGGCTAAGTTGGTCAACTGAGGTGTCAGGCTGGCATCGATTCGCCCAATCGAAGCAACCGACAGGAATTGATGGCATCCGAGCAGTCATTCTGTTGCTACTGCGATGGATGCGTGCATTGTGCCGGAGATCACAAACGACCAGATTAATCACGTATGGGTGAAGGGCTTTGGAGATCCAGCCCAACCAAGGCAGATCCCTCCACCGACCGAATTTTAATTTCCGCACAAGCACTATCAAGGAGAGTCTTGGACGGGCTGCTCCTCTCGTTGTGACCTACGCTTCCCAGACAGTTTCTGCAGACCTTTTGCCTGTCGTCGGTGGAACTAATTGCTGAGTTTGAGGCCCATGGACTCAAAGATCTCACATTGAAAAGGCGTGAGACCTTTGTCTGATTGAGCAAAAGCAAAAGCCTCGAGAATCAACTTCGCGAGGAATGACAGAGTAACCAATCGGGCTTTCACATAATATGAGTCATATGATACAAAACTGGGCAGGTTGACGGTCACTTGATGACGAAGATTACCCGCTGGATTCTACCCAGTCGAAACGGATATTGAGGGCCCTAAGCATGGGGAATATTCTGTCGAATCGTACTTCGAAGCGATTGCAAACATCGGGCAACTTAATGATCCTCTTGGAATCCGGCGCAGATTCCTCATTTGTAACCACAGTCACTCCTTCTACACGTGCGTAGGCGACGAGCCAGCCGTCTGCACTCATAGCGAATTCCTCTTTTGCACTGAGGTAGTACTGTGGGTTTTGTTGCGCCCATGACATGATTTCACTGTAAGCAGCAACTACCTGATCGGTCTTCGTAGAACAGAAGAAACTTCCTGGGACTTCATTTTTCACCCACTTGACGAGCTCTTCCGTATTGTCGCCTGCCAGAATTTCCTTACGAATCCGGTCAATGCTGAAGACGTTCCTCTTCCGGTGATGATGAGCTATACTCTTCCAAAAGCCAGGGCAAATATCAAACGAATAATATCGATTCTTTGCCGTAACGAACACGTCCGAGTCAAGCAGATAGACGTCGTCTGCCATCATGAACTATCCCCGTCCAGAAACTTGGCGTACTTCTGAAATGATCCGTCACGCATTCCTGTCAGATTATGGGCTTCCTTGAACGAGATACGGCCCTCTCTTGCAGCACGCAGCACCCGAGTTGCAAACCGCTTGCCGACACGCGTATTTTGATTGTTGTAAAAATTGCCTCCGCTCTTTGAACTACTAGATCTATATTCCCGTCCAGTGTAATCTTCATAGAAATCAAGGAAGGTGCTAAGTTCGACATAGTTTAGATCCAGAGCTCTGCGGGCAGCGACAATGGGGCTCACCTTGAAAGTTCTGGCCATTTTGTCAAAAGGCTTTTGCTCCTGCCAGACTTTCTCCCAATACGTACTGAATTCTTTTGCCGGTACTAGGAATTCCGATGCCGCCCGGTTGCACCAAACCTCCACATCGGCCCCGTCAGGCTGCATGTTATCAAAGCCGGAAAGCCCTCCGTCGCCCAGCCAGATATGTGCCAACTCATGAACAAGCGTGAACATCTGAGCTGACTTCGCATCAGCACCATTCACGAAGATTAATGGTGCATACGGATCAGTGAGCGCGAAGCCTCGAAATTCCTCAACGCTCAGTTTACGATGGCTGTTATTTCCCACCACGCCGTTGATCACAGCCATCACTCCAAGAGTCTCAATCAACTGACGCAATTCACTTACAGCACCCTGCCAAGTGCGGACTTTTGCCGCCCACCCACTACCTAGGCCAAGCGCATTTCGCATCTCGTGGCCCACAGCTTCCGGTTCGTCAGCCAAACGGGCACTTGCCACAAAATCTAAGGGTTGTATGCCGTCTTCGATTAGAGATTCTCGTAACCAATCCTGTCGGCGTTGCATTGCGTGGATCGTTTCGAGCAGGTTGGGGCTAGGCCTGTATCGTGAGGTATCTGACACAGTACGATAATCAGAAACCGGAAGGGGCTCATCAGGAGGTTCGGGAAGAAACAGGTAACCGAACGGCGTGCGGGTAGCACGAGCCAGCTTTTCCAGTTGGTTCAGCGTCGGTTGCTGTTCTTGCCGGATCCAGGACGTGAGCTGTGGTATGCTCTTCGCGAAGTACTCCACATCGTAGCCAGCTCGTTTGCAGGCCCAACTAAGCATCTCGGGTGGTACTTGAACACGAACCATGGATTTATCCTCTGGAATTATCCCAACCAATCGTATGAGGAAAGATAATCGTTAAACAGTTCGCTACAGAGAGAAAATCCTTCCCTGCCCTCCTTGAGAGATACATTACCCTAGTACTTTTGGTATGTTGCGGTTTGTGCATTCTGGTGGATCCTATCGGGGGGACAACTTGGATCACAATATCCAAGTCTACGCTACCCAACTCATGACGATTAGGAATTTTGATAGAGGTATGAATATGATCGGAAGCAATGTTTCAACGATCGTAAGTTTCCAGTAACTGCGACCATCTGTGCCCTCTTATAGAAACTGCCAATCGCGTGTAGGAAATGGATAGACCAAGTGCTGTTCAAGTTCCGGGAGTATCTCAAACTTCCCCATATTCAGGTTGCCAATATAATCTAATGACGCTACCCGTGAGAAAGATAATGTCGCGCCAAGAACACCACACTAAATTATAGAACTTAGTTCTAATGAAAAGAAAACCATTCCATCAGTAGAGTTGAACAAATTAGCTAACAAAGGGATTGGCTTGTGCACGGGAGGCGGTTAAGGAATCCTTGTAGTACACCAACTTATCCGCGACGACAGGCTGGTAAGGGCGCACCAGCAATAATTGACGGGCAGGATGAAGCCTTCGCAGTTCATCGGGTTTCAGAAGCGGACGACTGCTCTCTTCGTAGCCTGCACGCATCCGGCCAAGTTTTCGCCCGTCATCCTTGTTCAGTCTGCGCTGCCAGATCGACATTTCCCCAAGGATCTGTGCAATCTTTTGGCTCGTAAACGGATCCTGAATTGCAAAGGTCTGAATA
>JAJEDR010000007.1 GCA_022821385.1 Rhodothermales bacterium | reverse complement strand
AACATAAACTGAACACTACACAACCGGATCGCGGAAATCAGCGCTGAAATGGCCCCAAATACCCCCAAAATGCACCGAAATCACCCGAAAATGCCCATTTGTAACCCCCGAGTCAACCCGTACCTGTCGAAGTCAGGAATTTACATTACGTGAAATTTAAATGCAATACACGATGCACAAAGTTCCAATGCGACGCGCGTACGCATGAGAAAATATAAGGGTTCCACCCCATAATATTTAGGGAAGGTCTGATCAACGCGATGTCATTTCTGAACTTCCCCCTTCTTATCGGCTCTTCGGCTATTTTTGTGAGAGGTTGATATTTTCAAATTCTGGGGCTCAGGTCAAGTCCGCCCAAATGAAAGTAAATTGCATCGACGAATCGGTCTTTGTTGCGGAATCCGCGTGCGCGCATTTTGATCGTCTTGATCCGACTGTTGATGCTTTCAG
Source organism: Rhodothermales bacterium (assembly GCA_022821385.1). Classification (GTDB taxonomy): domain Bacteria; phylum Bacteroidota; class Rhodothermia; order Rhodothermales; family Bin80; genus Bin80. The sequence continues at coordinate 16,840 of JAJEDR010000007.1, read as the reverse complement.
CCGGGCCGTTGCGAAGTCCGGGTCAGTTACCCGCCATTAATGCTCTGTGAATTGTAAATTAGATTGACAACCCAACGCCAATTTGCATGCAGCTCGTCCTTCTTGACTGGATGGTCATTGCCGCATACGGGGTCGTAACGGCGGTGATCGGCCTGTGGTTTACGCGAAAAGCAGGGGGCAGTGTTGAGGATTTTTTCGTGGCTGGCCGCAGCCTCCCCTGGTGGATAGCCGGCACATCCATTGCAGCAACATGGTTTGCGACGGACGCACCACTGGTCGTCTCTTCATTGGTGAGGACCAACGGAATATTCGGTAACTGGCTGTGGTGGTATGAGGCCGCCGGCATTATGATGCTAGTGTTCTTCTATGCCCGTATGTGGCGGCGGGCCCGCATCATTACCGATGCCGAGTTCATTGAATTGCGGTATTCCGGGCGGCCCGCCGCGCTGCTTCGCGGATTCTCGGCCGTCTATCAAGGCGTACTGAAGAATTGCGTGGTCATGGGCTGGGTGATGCTGGCCATGATCAAATTCAGCCAGGTGCTGTTGGGCTGGGAGCCCGAAGTAACTTTGGTGGTGTGTATTGCGCTGGCCATGGTCTACACCGTTGCCAGCGGGCTTTGGGGCGTGGTCGTTACGGATCTGTTGCAATTTACTACCGGAATCCTGGGCACCGTCATTTTGGCAGGCATCGTCTTACATCAACTTGGCGGTCCAGCAGAAATGGCCAATCAGATTGCCAATATCAGCGACAATCCGGCCACACTGGACATCATTCCCAACCCTGCCCACCTGAGCTCCCTGGAAGCTGTGAGTTTTTTCCTGCTTATCTTTGTCTTGTGGACTCGAAGCGGCCAGGGAGACGGATACATTGCCCAACGGCTCTTCGCGACGAAAGACGAAAAACAATCCCTGCTAGGTGCGCTTTGGTTCAGCTTTGCCGGCACGGTACTGATGACCTGGCCCTGGATTATTGTCGGCTTGGGTTCGTTGCTCATATTTCCGCTTGCATTGGCTGGGCCTGAACTGGCGGCTGATCCCGAACTGGCCTACCCCATGATGATCGGTGAACTGATGCCTGCGGGACTCAAGGGGCTGATGGTTGCATCATTTCTGGCTGCCTTCATGAGTACCATGGACACCCATTTGTGCTGGGGGGCCTCCTATCTCGTTAATGATGTCTACCGGAGGTTCGTTCGTAAAGATGCTACTGAACGTCACTACGTAATGGCCTCGCGCGGGGCCGTGCTCGTTTTGGTCACGCTGGCGGCCATCACCGCCTGGCAAATGGAATCCATCGAACGCGGGTGGATCTATGTGATTGAGATCACGGCAGGCTTGGCTGTTGTATGGCTGATGCGATGGTACTGGTGGCGAATCAATGCCTGGGCTGAAATCTCTGCCATCCTGGCCTCGTTCGTGTTTGCCAACGGATTCCTTTGGATCCGTGTGCTAGAGGGCACCGGTCTGCTCGGTGGATCTTCACTTGCTGCCATGCAGACATTCTACAGCGGAGAGTATGACTTTATTCGGGCTATTGCCATTTTGGTAGCTTGCTCTGTCATATGGGTGATTGTGGCCCTGACCACGAAGCCCGACTCAGAATCCCGACTGGTCGCTTTCTATGAGCGCGTTCGCCCCGGGGGGTGGTGGGGACCTATCGCCAAAATCGTACCTGGCGGCAGCCCCGATCCGGCGGCGTGGAAACGCTGGATGGCCTGGGCCCTGGGCGTCATCTTCTTATGGTCCAGCCTCCTGGGTATTGGCTATCTGGTTACCGGACGCACCTTGAGTGGTGTTCTGCTGCTTATTGTAGCTGCCCTGGGCGCAGCGGCTACCGTAAAGGTTGCGCTGCAAGCTACTGAGGACCATGCGCCAAGCACAGGATAGCTATCGTTGCCAGCTAGATTGATTCTGCAGCTATTCACCATAATTTTGCCAACTCATGTGCCGCTTGACCATCCTATTTGTAGCCTGTTTATTCTGCTCATTTGTGACTTTGGCTCAAGAATCTGTACTCTTGAGCACCTTGGATACCGAAGGCGGAAACCTGCTGGACGTGGACCGGGGAAGTTCGGGGTTGTGGCAACAACTGCTAAAGCTGTCTACTACCGGCAGTATGCTGCATACCGTAGCCCATCCGGATGATGAACATGCCGGACTGCTTACGTACTTGAGCCGAGGAGTCGGTGCACGAGTGGCGCTATTCTCGGTCAATCGCGGGGAAGCTGGTGCCAATGCCATCGGCCCTGAATTATTCGACGGCCTGGGATTGATCCGAACTGAAGAGCTACGCCTTGCCGGTTGATATTATGGACTCGACGACCTCTATTTTTCCAGTGCTGCGGATTACGGATATTCCAAGACATTGGAAGAATCGCTCAAAAGCTGGGACACAGAGTGCCTGCTCTCCGATATGGTGCGGATAATTCGGACGAATAGGCCGCTTGTGGTCATCAGTAGATTCCACGGGTCCGTGCGAGACGGGCACGGCAATCATTAGGCTATTGGCGGACTGACCTCTGACGCGGTCGCGGCGGCAGCTGATCCAGACCGGTTTCCCTAACAGATTACCGAAGAAGGTCTGCGGCCGTGGACCGTGCGCAAATCATATCGTGGCGGCGTACGCGAAAACCAACCTTGGTGTATCAACTTTGATGCCGGACAGCACAGCCCGTGGATCGGAGATTCCTATTACAACTTTGGCGTTTATGGCCTAAGTCTTCAGCGTTCACAAACCAGCGGACGATCGCGATCCAGTATGGGACTGGTTCCCTATTACTATGAACGCCTGTCCGAGCCCGGCCCCGCACCGGAAGAAGGTATCTATGATGGACTGGACGTCTCGCTGGGAGGCTTATTTGAACTGACGGGCGAAATGCCCCCAGCGGGCGCAACAGACCTTTTGGCAGGGATAGCCATGCATGTGCATGAGGCCATGACGGCGCTCAAGCCGAGTAGTCCGGCAGCAGTCGTTGGCCACCTCACCGCTGGCCTTGATCAGACCAGGGCACTGCTGAACTTGCTCCCATCCGACTCAGAAACCGCCTTTATGCTGCGAATTAAGGAGCAGCAATTCCAGCATGCCATAACCACGGCGATGGGCATTACCCTTACTGCGAAAGCACAGCCGCCAGGCACGCCGGCGGCGGTAAGCTTCTGGCAAGCACCCAGCACAATGGGGCCAGTCGTCCGTGGCCAGACCTTTGAGGTGCATGCACGCTTGTATAATCCGTCGGCAATCGAGGCTGACGGTGTGATGCTGGCCATTGACGATCCGGCGGGATTGACCGCAGACGATTGGCAGATTGAGTCGGACACCCGGCAATCAGCACCCTATCACCAAGTGATGTTTACCGCTACCGTTCCGGAGAATGTTCCCTATGCCCGTCCCTACTTCTTTCGGTCAAGTGTCAAGGAAAACCACTTCCAGTGGCGTGAGCCCATGTGGATTCATCGGCCTACCCGACCCGCCAGCTTACGCGTAACCGCTACGATGGAGGTCCTGGGCGTGCCTGTTATGCTGATGCGGGACGTGAAACCCGTGAAGCAGACCTGCCCTATGGGTTTGTCATGAGAAAACTTCAGGTTATGCCAGCGGTGGCCGTCAATGTGGTACCTGCGCAGCGAATCGTTATCCCCCAGGAAGGCGGCAGTCTTTTTACAGTGGATACTGAGGTCATTAACAATGTTGCCAGTGGCACGCAGGGCCTGTTGCAGCTCGGCCTTCCCGAGGGATGGACGGCCGATCCGGCCGGTTACGACTTGTCCTTCGCACAAGCGGGAGAACGTCATACGTTTTCCTTTGATGTAGCTGTGCCAACATTGCAAGCGGGCGAGGAATATGAAGTCCACGCCATTGCCCAGATCGGCGACGCCCGTATCAGTGGGGGCTACCAGGTTATTCGTAATAGAGATATGGAAACACGCTACCTGTTTCGCGATGCCACTACTTTGGTCAGTGGACTCAATGTGGAAGTTGCCGCGGGTTTGAATGTGGGCTACGTCATGGGTGTCGGCGATGAGGTTCCTTCGGGAATTGAGCAATTGGGTGCTCATGTTACTTTGCTTCAGGAAGCGGACTTGGCCAGCGGTGATTTGGATTCCTATGATGTGATTATGGTCGGAACACGGGCCTATGCAGTGCGGCAGGACTTGCGTACCTACAACCGGAGGCTTATGGACTATGCCCATGCAGGTGGCAACCTGATTGTATTGTATCAGACACAGGAATTTGTGCCAGAGCAGATGGCACCGATTTCAGCCCGGTTGCCTCGAGGTGCCGAGGAGGTATCCGAGGAGGACGCACCCGTTACGATTCTCGCCCCAGACCATCCTGTTATCACGGTCCCAATGCCATTACAGCGACCGATTTTGACGGTTGGGTGGAGCAGCGCGGATCCAAATTCTTTACGGAATGGGATGAGGCCTATTCGGCACTCATCGAAACCCATGACACCGGTCAGGATCCGCAAAGGGGCGCATTTCTAACGGCGGAATACGGCCAGGGACGCTATACATATTGTGCACTCGCGTTCCACCGCCAGCTGCCCTATGCGGTTGCCGGGGCGTATCGCCTGTTTGCCAATCTGTTGTCACTGTAACTTAGCGGCCCAATTCAAGGGCCTCTTGTAGACGGGATTCGTAAACGCGGCGGGCCTCGGCAAATTCGCCAAGGACATGCAAGCGCTCGGCTTCAGAACGCCAGCCTGGATGGTCGTTGGCCATAACCGACAATTTGTCAATCCAGCGGATGAAGTACTCGGCAGCACTTGACGACCGTACCGGCTTACCCTCTTTTAGAATCCATACGGGATTGGTGGTTGCCTGGACGAATCTGTCATCAATCGGATGTATGGGTGACGCCGAGGCGGCCTGCAGGGTAAGCCAGGTACTGGACTCAATGTTTACCTTCTGACTGAACGTGAACTGCGTACCGTCAGCATTTGACGATACAGGCCCCAGACTGACTACATGCCCTCCTGCGACCAACTCAATCTGATCCAGCGGGACAATAGACTGGACTTGTCCGGAGACCGTTACCGACTGGACACTCGCATCCAATTGCAATGTGTCTCCCATAGATATCCCGTCAACTTCAAGGTCAAGCAAGGGGCCGTTGGTGACGAACATGTCACCGGACCGAATCGCATGCAGCCAAGCATCCCAGCTTAATCCGTCCGGCATGTAGGCATAGGCGCGTACCTGGCCAATAATCGCGGTGCGATGCAGGCTGCTGATGGCGTCCTCCCCTCCCACAGCGGGGAGATTGAATCCATTGCTGAGTGCCTGATGCCAGACGTGGTAGGCGGCCCAACCCGCTCCCGAAACCAATTCATGATAGTCCAACACGCCCAGGGCCAAATCCACCGGGAAAGCCTTGGCCACGCCCAGGTTCGTGTCCAGCGGATCCTCGTTACCCCAATAGGGATGGACATAGGCATTAAGGGCTCCCTGCTCTCGGGCCAGCCTAAACATCTGCGTGTTACTGGGATACAGACTTTCGATTGCTGTTCCTTCGTATCCGGTGGTAAACGGAGATATCAGATGCTCGGTTAGATTGATGAAGGAAACGTGGCCATAGAACGGAGGACGGTACTCCTCATTGAAGTACAGCACGATGCTTGAGTCCGTAAGTGGATGCGGCCTGCCCGTGAAGTACTGATAGTCCAGGATGCGATTGTCCTTGTTGGCAATGAGCTCTCCGATTACATCCAGATCTTCCGCCCGTGCCATAGCCACGAGATTCTCCGGGGTGTTCCGGAGATTGCCGGCATAGTTCATGTGGACATGGTTGTCGCCACTATACCAGTGGTGTGATTTGAGGTCTGCCATGCGACGCAGTCGCAAGGTTACTTCCGTCAATTCTTCCGGCATGACCTCTACCGTGACCGCAGCAGGATGATACTCAAACCCGTGAACGGCCTCAACCGTGTAGGGTCCGGCTGGAACTATTTGCGTGTAGCTTCCATCAGTATGAAAGAAATGTTCCGTCATCCGACCTTGCCGCTGGTAAGTGTCAGGCGGCGTGTAGGTCTTACCATCGCTGGCCCGGGTGTAAATGCGGGCTGGCAACACGCGACCGGTGGCATCATCTACCACCGTAACATGTACCTGGCCTACATCACCGATCCACTGCCATGATTCGATGGTGATTTCCTCATCTTTGCCGCCGAAAGTCTCCAGCATACGCAGCTTCGGCAAGCCATGTTGATTCGACAGATAGACGATTTGGTGACCGTCGGGAGAAAAGCGGGGGTGGAAGCTGTCCCAGGTGCCAAAGGTTAGTTTATACGGCTCCCCGCCCAGTACCGGAAGTACGAAGAGATTGTTGAATTGTCCGCCCAAATGAGAACTGTACACAAAGCGGGTACCATCTGGAGATATATCGGCCCGCGTGCGATACAGCGTTTCCTCCTTGTGCACCAGTCGTGCGTGATTCATGGCATCCGAAGTGGCAGGAATCGCAAACACGCCGCCGGATCCCAGCGCAATGCCATGATTGGATAAAATGAGCAGGCTGTCCGCGCCAGAATGCCACGCCGGCTGGATGTGCAAGTCATATTCGCCGAAATACAACCTGGGTCGCCCAAAGGAATTGTCGTTGGTCACGGAAATTTCTGATCCGTCCGAAAAAGTGCGAATTTTCACATTGAAATAGCCGTTGGGCGCTGTGGACACATAGGCCAGCTGCGTGCCATCCGGGCTCCATGCAGGGTCCAGATTCAAATGCCGCCCTTCGGTCAGGGCCATCACTGTACTATCAGTCTGATCCAGCAAATACAGATTAATCGCTTCCCCATCGTCGGCAATAAACGCGAGCTGCTTGCCATCAGGATGCCAGGCTGGCGATGATAAATACTCGGGCCTGCTTACGAGCTCTTGGGCCACGCCCGTAGCCAGGTCCAGCGACCAGAGCGTGCCATGCATACTGAAAGCAATTCCTTCCCCACTGGGATGCCAGGCTGGCCACCACGGATAGCTTGAACCAGGCGGCGGCAGGTAGTAGTTAAACATGTAATTGCCGCCCGTCAGCGCATTTACGTATGTTTTGGGCTCAATCGGATAGATGGCAGGTTGGGCAACCAGACTTCCTAACCAGGATAGTACCAGGGCCAAAGTCAAGAGTCTTCGACCGGCGTTTGTGGCTACATACATTTCTGGCTCTTCGCTTTTAAGAGTGGGCGACCTGTTTTCGTAAACCTGCGGGGTAGAGATCCAATCCTCCGAGATAGAAGTAAATGGCGTTGGCAAACCGCTGATTGTTTCGGAATCCACGGGCACGAATTTTTACGGTTTTGATGCGACTGTTGATGCTTTCCGCCGGACCGTTACTGGCTTTTAGAATGATGGCATTATGGATTCCCCACAGGTGCGTCTTGATGGTCTTGGCCGCCTTTTTCATGGGTTCAAGCCGACAACGCATCGCCCAGGATAACCACCGCTTCCAGGCTTTGAGCGCCCAGGCGCGACGGACATAAAGCCACAGTTTCTGGGACAGTTCCTTGATGGCCCATGCCCGAGCCGTTTTCAGCGAACTGGTCTTTAATTGCTGGAATCGTTTCTTTTGTCGAACCGACATGTTCCTCCGATTGGTCAGCCAATCATACTTGGTCCCGATAAGATCCTCAATGCCTTGTTTAGGGAATTATATACCATACTAACAATATGGAGTTAGTTGCTCTTTCATCACCCGGTGCCCGATTGCAGGCTTGCGCTCCGCGAGTACAGGTCTTACATAGGCTCCAGAGCCATTGAAGGACGCCATCCCCGACGCCCGTATGTTTAATGCAGCGTTCATGTCTGCATTGGTGAAGTGCTCACATCGCTGACACCTGAATACGGCTTGTGATACCCGATTCTTGGCATCCATATACCCGCACTTACTACAGGTCTGCGAGGTGTACGCTGGATTGATCTTGTGCACGAAACCGCGTTCACCAAGGTATCCCTCGAGGATGCTCCAGGCTGTGCCGAGTATACCGCGATTGAGCCCTGCTTTCTGCTTCACATTCTTGCCCGGAGTCTCAACCGTACCCTTTGCGCCCGCAGTCATCCCTTTGGTTTTCAGGGCTTCCAGCAACACCAGAGTTGAACAGTTCGTTATGTCCCGTGCAATATGTCTGTGGTCATTCCTGCGTATGTTTGCAATCTTGCGCTTGTGCCTTGCGATGGTCTTCTTCGTCTTGCGGTACTTGCAACTGCCTTTCTTACGCTTGGCCTGCCTGCGTTGCAAGTTCTTGATCCGCTTCTCTAAACGTTCTACGTCTGTCAGGTGGTGCATCTGTCCGGTGCTGTCGGCGACTTGCCTTATGTTGCGGTCAACACCAACGCCTATGCCGTCAGCCTGATATTCTAATGCATCTACTTCATAGGCGACCGTGATATACCACTTGCCCCGGTCTTCAAAGATTCGTGCTGACTTGGGCACAGGATTGGAGTATCGATTGATCCTGTCGTAGTCCATCATCTTCGCAAACAAGCCCTGCTTCAAACGGAAGTATCCGTTTTGCTTGATTGGCGAACTAGATATCTCCACCGCAAACGTCTTCTTGGCTTTACCCTTCTTCTTGAACTTCGGATGCCCTCGCTCCGGCTGCATGAAGAATTCTCTATACGCAACTGAGAGGCCTTGTAACCCAGTTCGAGTTAACGCTACGGGGTACTTGGATAACCAGGGTGCTTCGGTATCCTTATGCTGTTTATACCAATTGTACAGACTATTGCGGGCTGTCTTTGATTTGCCCGTCTCCGCGTAGTCCTTTCTGCACTGCGCCAGGGCTGCGTTCCAGAGATAGCGGTTGGCACCTGCCAGCTCATTCAGAAACCGATAGATCTTGCGCTTGCCCCGTAGCCGAAAGCGAACGCTGACGTAGGAACGTTCCTGTGATCTTTGATTTTCGGACTCTGCGGGCATGGCATCACGCAACTGATGTTATGGTAAGCAGTAGGCCAGGCTCCATCCCGTCCTGCTGTGTCCGTATACTCCACTGTCGCAAAGAATTCCACATTTTTGCACAGGTGCTAGTTTCGTATATAATCCCCCTTATTTACGTAATTCCCGGTTCTCCTGTCGGCGAACTTCATCCACGGCGGTTCCAATGTATTTGGCCACATGAAAACGGTCAAATGCAATCTTTTCGTCTGCGCCTGGAACCCGTGCTTTTGTGGCTGAGATGTACGCGGGCCACATATCCACGCTCACACTTTCAAGAGCATCCAGTTGCGCAGACGAACATCCATCATAATAGCCTTCCAAGCTCGCAATCGTGCGACCCTCGCCGACATAGAGCACCGTGCCTGTCTTCGGGTTCGAGACCACCGTAATGTAGTTGTGCCCCTTTTTGGAGGAGGTTTCATCCACACAGATATGGGCAACCATCGTCCAACTCACCCCCATCCGTGAAGCCACGGCCGAAATACTGGTGGCATCCTGTAACCACTCGATTACACGCGCCTCAAACGCCGTCGTAAAATGCACGCGCGCTTCTGTCCAGGGCACCGAAACAGTCTTGATCCCATGCTCCGAACACATTACCCGTGGAACGTGCGCCACCACCTGCGTCCGATAGTCGCAGATCCCCGTGTGACGCCACTTCCGAAGACGATGATTGTAACCCGGACAGACTTTGTCACAGTCTGGACACCGAAGAACTGAACGGTCCGAACAGACCACGTGAATCTCCGCCGTGAATTTCGCTTTATCTTGCTTGATCTCCGAGACCTCCCACGGAGGGGAAATCCCTAATAGATGATTGATATCTTCAATCCGTAGACCCATAGATGATGAAATTTGAACTGAATCGAAAAACAGAACCAAAATAACAACGAAATCAATCCCAAACTTTTTACGACTAAAACTCGTTCATCCTAATTCTGACATCCTACCCACTTGGAAAACGGAAGCCCCTTATTTCTAAGCTCCAGCGGTGATATGGTCAAAATAGTACTTGTGGGTGCGGGAAGCCGGGAGTTTGGCCCGGCGACGATCCGCGATGTCTGCCTCAGTGACACACTCTGCGCGCTAGGGGTTGAGTTGATGCTGATGGATGTCAGTGCAGCGCGTCTGCCAGCGATGGAAGCCTATGCGGAAAACGTCGCGCGAAGGCTTGGACGCAAGATGTCCATTCATGCGTCAACTGACCTGGCCCAGGCGTTGGATGGGGCAGACTATGTGGTCGTCGCGATTGAGCGCCAGCGCTACTTCTATTGGGCGCAGGATTTTCATGTCCCGCGTTTGTTCGGGTTTAACCAGATCTATGGAGAAAATGGCGGCCCGGGCGGTCTGTTCCATGCGCTGCGCAACATGCCGCCAATGCTTAAAATTGCACGGGCCATGGAGCGTGTCTGCCCGAATGCCTGGCTGCTCAATTACACCAATCCCCTAACCAAACTGTGTGAAGCCTTGACGCGATTGTCGTCTGTTCGAATGATTGGGCTGTGCCACGGCGTGTTTCATGGAAAACAGCAGCTTAGCCGCCTGTTGGATATTCCGGCAGATGATATTGATGCGCGGGCCAGCGGCCTGAACCATATTACCTGGTTCCAGTCCATTACCCGGCGATCCACCGGCGAGGACCTTTACCCCGTGTTGCGAAAGCGGGAGCGAAAGGCGCATCCCCTAGGCGAGTGGGATGAAATGGCCTTGAGCCGCATCCTGCTGCGCGTATTCGGGCTCTATCCCTCGCCGGGCACCAACCATATCGGTGAGTATATCCGATGGGCCGCAGAATTTCTGGGCAGCTCACTGCTTCAGTTTTACTATGACCCGGTCGACGGCCATCCATGGGAAACCGGACCGGTGCCGAAATGGATTTACAACCTGCACGAAAAAGCCACCGAACATGCCCTGTTTAGCCCTGGCCGCGCAGGTGAGGAAACGAAAGGCCTGGACGCTGACCCTCTGGTGCCATCCGGAGAGCTCGCCATCCCTATAATGGAAGGCATGGCCGCTGGCCATGCACAAGCCCTGGACGCGGTCAATGTCGTCAACCATGGAGCGGTCCCGGGGTTGCCCGAGGACGCAATTGTTGAAGTTCCAGCCCGGGTGGACTCCGATGGCGTGCATCCGGCGCACATGCCACAGCTTCCAGAACCGGTATTGGCCTTGCTGCGCACCCAGTGTTCCATTAATCGGTTGCTGGTAGATGCCTATGCTGACAAGAGCCGACATACCCTTCTGCAGGCGTTATTGCTTGATCCCACTATTCACTCCTATCGGAGCGCGGCCAGTTTCCTTGCTGAAATGTGCCGACTGCAAGCGGATGCACTGCCCGAATTGGCGTAATTGCTTGCGCAGCTCAATTAAACTTGCACTAATTGAACACTTTTTCGTATACCTTATGGTTGTTTCCTTCCACCAACCCGACTTTGACATAAAAACTGGTATTGGTGCAGCCACAGGCCGATTTTGGCCTGTTTTGGGTCCATTAGGGCACTACGGGAACTTGGAGTTTTTGTTCAGACGGTTGTGGATACGGTGGGTAAAGGGATCGGATCTATGTCTAATGCTTCATAGATCTCCCGCTGATAGAACCCGGGTTCGGAGGTGACTCGCGTGTCTGAACTTCCCCCCTATATTCCTTTCAATCGTTTGTTTTTGAGGGTCACGGTTCTTATTTGAGGCTTCGGTCTCTATTTTTCGTGGCGGATCTCCCTCGACAGGGGGCATATAACGGTCATTTTCGTTGATTTGTGCCGCAATCGGCGTCATTTCGGGGATTTTTGTTTGAAAATGTACCTGCCCATGTACGTCGCCAAAATCCCCAACCGGAATTCCAATCCAACCTACCTCATTCGCGAGTCCAAATGGATCAATGGCCGATCCGTTAAAACCACCCTCGCCAATATCACGAACCTCCCCATGGAGGTCATTGAGGGGCTTCGGATCCATTTGGCGGGCGGGAACGCCGTCAAATCCGTTGAAGAGGCCTTCACCATTCGCAGTAACACCCCGCACGGACACGTCGCCGCCGTCCTGGGGATCATGAAACAGCTCAGACTGCCCGAACTCATTGCGCCGAAGAATTCCCGCTTCCGCCGACTCGTGCTCGGCATGATCGCCGCACGCGTGATCAAGCCGTCCAGCAAGCTGGCCACCAGCTCCATGTTGGATGTGCGCACCGCCACCTCCACGCTCAATGAAGAGCTTGGACTCAAATGTGTGGATGAGGAGGATCTGTGTGCTGCGATGGATCAACTGGTCCAACACAAGACCCGTAGTGAGCAGCGTTTAGCCAATCGGCATCTCACCGAAGGCGGCCTGGTGCTCTATGATGTCACCAGCAGCTATGTGGAGGGCCAGAAGAATGAATTGGCCGCCTATGGCTACAACCGCGACAAGAAGCGCGGCAAGCAGCAGATCGTCATCGGTTTGATGACCGATCCGGACGGTTGTCCGGTGTCGGTGGAGGTCTTTGCCGGCAATACCGCAGACGTCAGTACGCTCGGTGCACAGGTGAAGAAACTTCGGCAGACCTTTGGTCTCAAGCAGGTGGTGTTGGTGGGGGATCGGGGGATCTTGCAGCAGAAGCAGATCCAGGAAGAACTGATCCCCGTGGGACTGGACTGGATCACCGCCATGAAAAAGAATGAGATTCGTGCAGTGGTGGAGCAGGAATCGGTGCAGATGAGCCTGTTTGATGAGCAGGATGTGATGGAATTACACAGTGATCTGTATCCAGCGGATCGATTGGTGCTGTGCAGAAACCCCCTGCAGGCCGAAAAGAGCAGGCGGCAGCGGGAAGAACTCCTGGTCAAGACCGAGGAAGCCCTGGACAAAGTTGTTACAGCCACCAGGCGCGAACAGCGCCGGTTAAAGTGCAAAGGCAAAATTGGCGTACGCGTCGGGCGGGTGATTGGGAAATACAAAGTGAAGAAGTTCTTTACGCTGGAGATTGAGGAGGAGCACTTTGCATATCAGCGCAACGAGGCGGCCATTGCGAAGGCGGAACGGCTTGACGGCTTGTATGCGATCCGTTCAAGTTTGAAACAGGAGCCGGAGGCGGCCGAGTTAGTCGCGAATTATAAGCGTCTGTCCACGGTTGAGCAGGCCTTTCGCACGATGAAAATGATCTCGTTGCGCGTACGTCCGATTCACCATCGCAAGAAAGATCGGGTGATCGCACATGTGTTTTTATGTATGCTGGCCTACTATGTAGCGTATCATATGCGCCGGAAGCTGGCCCCGATACTGTTCGCAGAAGATGATCCAGTGGGCAAAGCTGCGCAGCGCAAAAATGCAGTGGAGCCGGCCAAACCCTCTCCCCACGCAAAAAAGAAAGCCCGAACCAAACGGAATAACAAGGGAGAACAAGTCATGAGTTTTGCCGAGGTGATGGATGAACTCGCGGGGCTTTGCCGTTTGGTTGTTGTACCGAAAATCTCCACAGATAAAACCCCGGAAGTGATCATGGTAGAGAAGATTAGTCCTACCCAACACCGGGCGCTCAAACTTCTGGGCATCAAGCCTGTGTAGCTATTCGGCTCATAGAACTGAAGCACAACCCCCAAATAACTCCCGCAGGAGAACGTCAATTTACGCCCCAAAAAACCAAAATTGTTACAGAATTATCGTATCCTGGACAGACTAAATGGGGGGAAGTTCAGGAATGGAAGCATATTCAAGTTGAGTCATGGCTCATGCACGATAGACTTGTTGTGCGTAGATTGCGTCTGCCAGTGGCGCGGCACGGGCGTTGCATGTCAATTGTGCTATCGGGGAGCCTGCGGGTCGTGCGACAAATCTGCCGTTTCGGGGCGTCCGCTTTTCAGGTCGCAGGTAGTGCTGATTACCCTTTCGGATCACGGGAATTCGGACTCTGCCCCACGGGCCTGCCCAAAGTGCAAAAGCAGTTTCTCGAGAAGCGGACCGATCGTCTGGGCTTGCGGTGTGTCAAACCAGAAAGGGTACAGCCGGAGTTTAAATTAGTCGGCTTAATTGATCTGGATAGGGACTAGCTACATGGACAGCAGATTGGCAAGCAGCCGATATGCGCCAGCCACCGAATAGGGGACCTGTCGGTGTAAGGCCAATGCACAGTAGGTATAGTGTCCCTGCCCGTAGTCTGCGACAAGGAACGCCCCCCGCTGGGGCGCCTGACCGGTATCATGCATTTCAATCAGCGGTGTATAGGCGTCATCCCACTCAGTGAAGAATTTCGATCCGCGCTGCTCAACCCATCCATCAAAATCCGCCACGGTGATCGGATTAGGCCCCGCAAGCACCGGGTGGTCGGGCGCAAGAATGGTCACAGGGGCATCTTCCTCAGATACCTCTTCAGCGCCTCTGGGCAGTTGGGCGGATATAGGCGCCATCTGGTCCGGAATAAACTCCTGCGTCTGGTAGAGGACAATCAAATTGCCTCCGGCATGCGCATATTCCAGAAGACGACGGTTGTTGGTCAGCAGGTCTTGCCGTACAGCATAGGCACGTGTACCAATCACAATCGCATCAAATTCGCCTAAGGTGCCACTCGCCAGGTCACCTTCTTGCAGAAGCGTCACGGCGGCACCCAGTTGCTGGATGGCTGAAGGAACTTCATCTCCGACTCCCATTACATAGCCGACATTCAAGTCCGGGGAAATGTCAACTTGAAGCCCGGTGACCTGTGTGGTGGCCTCGCGAAACAAGTACCGCGTTTCCATATCGCGGTGCCGGATAATCTGGTAGCCCTCCGATACAGTGGCATCTCCCACATGCGAGACAGCCCGGACGTCATAAACAAGGCCAGCTTCTAAGTCGGGCACATGGACTTCGAAGTCGAAGAGCTGACGTTCTCCGGCCTGTGTGAATGTCAACTCATGGCTGGAAGGGCTGGCAGTCCAGCCTTCAGGCAGCTGAAGGTCTAGAGAACCGGCAGTACCGCCGGAGACATTGTTAATGATCTCGGTAGAGACGGTAAATTGACTGCCTGATGCCCGTGGGATTACGATTCGCTGAGCTGGCGACACATTGACCGCCAACGCAGGCATAACCTGCAGCTTTCTCATTACGTATCCATACGGCAGATTCGCCTCACGGGTCTGGACATCGCGCACCAGATGAATGGGTACTCCCATTATATTTAGGCTGGCCACTGCCTGCAGGCCTGCCGGCCTGCCCGGCTGGTGCTTCCAACGTGGGTCGCGCCACTGGTAATGATTTTCCTTGACACTGTTGCGAAAAAAATAGGGCCGCGCATAGGCGGCATCGTTGGGCACCGTAGCCGCAAAGACCACGTGGTGGTACGGCGCTGTCTGCCTCACATTACTGCTGACCTGCCAGTCTTCCTGCGATAGCCCAGTCGGATCTCTGAGGGTTACCGTAATGGCATCAGCGGCAACGTCGGCCGAGATATAGACCCGTGCGTCAATTTCAAAGGATTGCCCGCGTACGACAGGTCCCATAGTGGTGGGGGCCTGCCAGAAGCTCGAAACCGGCGGTGTACCTGTCGGCTGAGCAGTGGCCGTAAACGCTAGGCCCACGGCCGTGGCAATTGCGTGCTGAAACTGCTCCTCCTTGATCTTAAGTATGAAGGCTGATTCGGATTCCTCCGGCAACACCTCCAAGAGTTCGCGTGTCTTGGCCAGACCGGCTGTCAGATCACCGACCACGGCATCAGGGTGGCCCGGGCGAACGGCCATTAGGGCGGCATGCACATGTGCAGCAATCTCATCAAGCAGAATAGCTCCTCCTTCTGGAGGCGTATCACCGGTCAATTCAAACAATCCGGCCACTGTCACATTCAGCCCGTCAAAGAAACTAGATTCAGCCTCTGCCCCCGGTCCCGAAAGGCGCTCATAATAGTACGGCACCGGGCCGAGACTAGTGCGCGTGCGGCCACTGGTCTGCGAACGCTGCAGACTTAGTCCATACACGCCAAAATTATAGTAGGAATCACCCAGCCAGGGACTGTGCTGTCCGGTGTCGAGGTTCATATTCCATGGCTCATTTTCCCTCACACCGCCTCGGTACAGCTTGCTAACTTTCCACGGCCGCAATCCCTCTTCGGTTATCTGCTCGGGAAACCGTTCAGGGTCCGCCGCCGCCACTACGGCCTCGGGCGTTAGCATGCCAACAGCCTGATGGTTGCCGTGCCCATCCCGGAGTGATCCGTGAAACCTGGAAATCACCACCAGCGGGCGATTCATGCGAATGACCCGAACTATGTCGGAAAGTACCCGCTCCGTATCCCAGCTACTAAGGGACTCCTCAAGTGTTTTAGAATAGCCGTAATCCAGCGCGCTCGAAAAATAGAGTCCATCCAGACCATAGTATCGCCCCGAACGCCGAAGCTCCTCGGTACGGATCAAACCTAGGCCATCAAAGAGTTCAGGCCCAATGGCATTGGCCCCAGCCTCACCCCGATTGATTGAGAGCAGGGCGACCCGTGCGCCTGCGCCGCGGCTTAGGTATGCCAGCAGCCCGGCATGCTCATCGTCTGGATGGGCTACCGTATGCAGCATGCTTGCGGTAGTTGACAATTTCAGCAGCTGCTGCCACAAACCGGTACTGCCACGGTCCACGTCAAGCAAAGGGCCACCCTCGGTACTCAGCGTGCTATTGAGCACCTGTTCCTGTGCAGTCGTCAGAGGCACACAGAGAAGACTGGCAAAACAGAAAGTAGTCAGCAGACGAAGCATCGCGTTATTGATTTGGGGAATCATAATGTGGAGCAAGAATTTGGATACAAATTCGAGTATGAGAAGATACGTAACAACTCAGACAGAATGGCGTCACGAACAAAGAAGAAGCCCCAGAGCATAGCCGCCGGGAAGGAATTACCGTGATTCAACCGGCTCAAAAACTTCCAGATACGGAACTGCTCGAGTTTGAATTGAGCGTATTGTGTGGCCGAACG
>JAJEDR010000094.1 GCA_022821385.1 Rhodothermales bacterium | reverse complement strand
AAGTTAATAATTTGTCCGTGTCTGATGCGTTTGTTGGCCTGCCGGACACGGGCAACAGCAGGCAAATTCGGGTTCCAGCATGTTCAGTCATCGGTCTAATTTGGGACGTGCGTTTATGTGGATGCCGATTCAGCAATTTTCTGACGGCGCTGTGCGACTTCAAGTCGGTAGCTGGGCAGGTTGAGTTCCAGGACCACACAGTGATGCACCAGACGGTCTACGGCGGCGGTGGCGTTCATCGGATCGTAAAAGATCGTTTCCCACTGCGAGAAGGGCAAGTGGGTTGTGATCAGCACGCTTGCGCGTTCGTAGCGTTCTGCCAACAAATGGAAGAGCACTTCCATCTCTTCGCGGCTGTGCTTTACATAGCCGAGTCCATCAATGATCAAGGCTTCATAGCGCAGCAGCAGCTTCATGAATTCTGGCAAAGCCTGCTCCTGCTTTGCACGAATCAATGCGTCGACCAGCTCGCTGGAGGTGTAAAAGATGACCCGGTGTCCCTGATAGACCAACTCCTGTCCCAGTGCACACAACAGATGCGTCTTTCCGGCGCCGGTGGGTCCCAGGGCCAGCACATTTTCCTTGCGCTCCAAAAAGCCCCCCTCCAGCAGTGTACGCAGCTGGTGATCCACCTTCAACGGTAGCCGCGTCCGATCGAAGGCTTCCAGCGTTTTGGACCTGGGCAGGCGAGAAGCCCGCAACGCGCGCTGAATGCGATTCCGCGTGCGCGATTGCTGTTCCTGTTCCACCAGCATCAACAAAAAACGCTCAAAACTCATGGATTCTTTCCGAGCCAGATCGGCCATCTCCTGGAACGTCATCCGCATTCCTGGCATCCGCAACGCGCTGAGTCCGCGCCGGAGCCCACGCTCCAGTTCTTTGCTCGTCGTGGTCCTCATTGCACCTGCTCCACCAAGAGCCCGTCATAGCGCGCCAATTTGACACCGGTTGAAGATAGATCGGACGCGCTCAGGCAGGTCTGCACCGCTTCAAGCGTGATGGGTATCTGGTCGGCAAGCAATCGCGTCAATGCGGCCTCTACGCCCGATTCACTCTCCTTCGCCGCCAGCTCCAGAACCTTCAGATAGACTTTGTCCGCGGCAAGACCGACCGAATGCGCCGCTTTGAGGGCATCATAGGTCATTCGGAAGATATGGGTCGGAAACAGGTCTGCACGGTAGCGATATCCCGCAAAGGCGCCGGGCTTGCGGACCAGATCCCGAATCACATGCAGGTAGTGAATCAAATGCCGACCATCTCCGTACAGACGCGGCATCTGCTCTCGGAGAGTTTGTGCATGCCAGACCTCAATCCGCTGGACATACAAACGCACCTCAACCCGCTGGCCAATCAGCGTACTGGGAACCGAATAGCGGTTCTTTTTGACCAGGATCGTGCTGCCGCGGGTGACGCGGACCCAAAGCCGTTCGCAGGAATCCAGGCGCCGGACTGGCAAAGCACCCAACTTGGCGCGCTCCTGATCCAATTCAGACTGGTGACACGCATTCAATCGGGTTACAATCTTCGTCAAAAACCGCTTGTATGCCCCCAAACTGTCAAAATCCCGGTACCCGCGAAGCGTAAGCGCATTCTCCGCGGCCCGTTTGAGCCGATAATGACGTTGCTCAACCTTCCCATTCTCGTTAGGACGCCGGGGTTGCGTACGCCGGGGCTCCACGCCAAAGTACGCCATCAACTCCTTGTAGGCATCGGTGAACACGTCTGCCCCGCCGTTCGCCCGGTTCTTTACGGCGCAGCTCATAGAATCGGTCTGATGCATCCGGGGCACCCCGCCAAGCTCGTAGACCGCCTTCTGGAACCCCGCACGCAGCGAGGCAAAACTCTCCGACTCGCACACCATCACCGATTCCCAATTGGAGTACGCCAGCACAAAATGATAGAGCAAATGGGGAAAAGGAACGCCCTGGATGGTAATCCCCAGATGATTCATGCACGTAAAGTCGGACTGCGCGCGATCCCCGGGCTGGTAAACCTGCTCAAAAAACACCTCCTTCGGTTGCCGTGCCTTCCAGCCCCGGACCCGACGTTGAAAGGTGCGCAACTGCCTCGGCTTGAATTGGTCCGGATATTTGTCCAGCAAGTATTCAAAGAGCGCTTTTGCCTCCAGCTTCGGATCTGCCTCCAAAAACCGGACACACTCGGACCAGACCCCCGAAAAAGCATCCGGGCGCCGACTCGGCCTCGGAGGCCTCTTGAACGCGCTCGGAAGTCCGTTCAAGCGAAGATATTTGTGCGCGCTTGACTCGCTCATCGCCGCTTTGGCTGCGGCCGCCTTAATCGTCATTCTTTTTGCCCTGACAAGAGAAAACAAGTAGGTGACCTGCTGATCTGCTATCATAGGTGGATGAGATATACGTGGATTACTCCACTTATTCACTCCACTAACACAAGAGATTACTCCCTGCGTCAAATCACAGCGTCAACCGTAAAAAGTTTTGTCGTCAGCACTAAAAAGTTTTGTCGTTAGACAACAGTAAAAAATTCAATGGACACGGGCGGCCATACGATTTATCAGCGCGTTAAGCTGCGACGTATCGCCCGGAAGTAAATCAACCTGCGCCAATGCGGTATGTGTGTAAGCATGTACACTCGCGCGCGCAGCATCGAAGACACCGAGTTCCTCCATTCGTTCGCGGGCCTTTGGAATTTCCTGTTTATCAAGGCCTGAACCCGGGCGTATCCTTTCAAAAAAAGCCAGGTCTTTACCTGTCGCACGTTCGCAGGCTTCCAAAAGTAAAAAAGTACGCTTACCCTCAATCAGATCGCCTCCCTGAACCTTTCCCCAATGCTGGCTATCCGCCACTAAATCCAGTAGATCATCTAGGATCTGAAATGCACGCCCGATTGATTTGCCTGCCGTCCTCAATGCCATTCGTGCGTGAGAATCTGCGCCCCCAAAAATTCCTCCCATTTCGAGCGAACCAGAAAGCAGTGCGCCAGTCTTGGCATCAATCATCCGCAAGTAATCCGACGTTTTCAAATCCTGTCTGGTCTCAATTGCCGTATCCAGTGCCTGTCCCTCACAGAGCTCTCTCAGCACGTCACCAAATACCTGTACCAACTGTGCGGTCTTGTCTGAACCTGTCTGACTCACGCTTTCGATGGCGAGCGCCAAAAGAACATCCCCGCATAAGATTGCCGTGTTGGTATCCCAGGTCACATGCACCGTTTCGCGTCCTCGACGAGTATTGGCATGGTCCATGATATCATCATGGACGAGCGAGAAATTATGGAGCAATTCCACTGCCAATGCAAGCGGTCTCGCCTCCTTGAGATCAGCCCCAAAAACGTCAGCTGACAGAAGAAGCAGGAGCGGTCGGAGGCGCTTCCCCCCACCCGAAAGAACGTACCGCACAGAATCGTACAGCTCGCCGGGGCCGCGATCCTGGGCCAATCCCGATAGGCCTGAGTTTACCGCAGCACGAAGCTCCTCAAGTTTTATGTCCAGATTCTCCTGACGGTGCATGCAATCATTTCCCTATTCGCCACAAGCTACGGCAAATGTAGCACCTCACAGATTTGTGAAGACACTTCTGTAAATGCTCCTGAAGCATCTATGGGGCGAAGTAAATCACGGGAACGATAGTACTCAACCAGCGGGTGTGTGTCGCGGTAGTAGGTCTTCAAACGCTGTTGAATGGTGTCCGGCTGATCGTCTGGGCGTGTGATCATGAATTCAGCCTCCTCCGGCGGTGGAGGCTTATTCGTTAAATGAAAATTCTCACCAGTAAGGCGATGGATGCGTCGCTGTGATAAGCGCGATACTACATCCTCGTCACTAAGAATAAAGTTGATGACTGCCGTCAGTGACATGCCTTGGGACTGCAGGAACTCTTGCAACCATTCAGCCTGCTGAAGCGTCCGGGGATAGCCGTCCAGAATAAAGCCACTGAAATTCTCGTCCAGCATGGCATCTTCTGCTAATATTCGGACAATCCGATCAGGCACGAGTTTGCCATTATTGATATACCCTGCCGCCTCTTGACCTAAAGGGGTGTCCGCTCGTATGATTTTTCGGAGTATTACCCCCGTTGAGATATGTGCGAACCCGAATCTGGAAGCCAACCGGCGTGCCTGAGTACCTTTACCCGCACCGGGGGGGCCAAAGAAAACAAGTCGATGGTCCCGCCCAGCCATTAATCCTCTTTTTCTTTGCTCTCCGTGTTCAATGCTCTAATCCCCATCTCTACTGCCACGGGAACCAACATTTGGATCAGCTGACTGAGTGTGCTTTCAGTTCTCTGCGGGACTGCATCGCTCTTGGTCAAGACATTCTTCTGGACAGCTTCTCCCGGCTGTTCTCCATTATCTAAATGCTCCTTTACCGCTTCAATCACAGGCGCCAATGTTGCATCCACGATCTCATTCATATTCGATTCGTCTGAGCGTCGTCCATTGGCAATCAAGTACCCCAATGCGACCCCCAGCCCCAGTACTGTGCATGCACTGCCGATAGGATGTCGTGTAATAACCTCCTTAACGGGAGATACCGCACCTGTTAACTCGCGACGGAGTGCGCCCATATGCTGCTCCATTTGGCGTACGCGCTCGCGCAATGCTTCGCGTACGTCATCACTTGTCCTGCTCTTTTTCGTGTCTTCCATTGATCTTGGTTATGATCCAGATAATTTATTCGTCCGCCGCTTTCTCCTGCGCCTTCCTCTCTTCCAAGTGCCCCCTCACCGCTTCAACAACTGGCACTAATGCTGCATCAAGAAGAGTCCTGCCAGTACCGGATCCAGCTGTACGCCGGTCACTTGCGATCAAATACCCCAGCGCCACACCTAGACCCAAAATCGCGCATGTGCTACCGATAGGATGCCGCATAATAATCTCTTTAACCGGAGAAACTACGTCCGTCAACTCGTGACGAATCGCACCCAGGTGCTGTTCCATGCGACGTTCATTCTCACTTAGTGCTTCTCGAACGTCGCTACTTGTTCTGTTCTGTATCGTCTCTTCCATTCTTTTTATCTGTTATTTCGTCTATCGCTGTAACCTCATTTTCTCCAGGCCGGACTACAGATCTGCCCAGAATCCATGCCAGAACAGCCATTACCACACCTACTGACACGAAACCCCATGCTGTGTTTCCCAGCAAGGCCCCCAATCCGATTGCTGCTGCCACTGATATAAAGGTAACGGCAAGGACAGCCGATAGTCCTGCGAAGAGTACGGCATAGACGATCCGTTTATTTTGCAGGATCCGTTCCCAATACTGGTGCCCTGCTAGCTCTATCCTCAACTCCAGCCAGGATTGCAAGCTGCTAATAAGTCCCTTATAGTGCAGCGCAATACGCTCTGTTCTACTTTTTTCTACACTCTTATTGACCATGCCTTGGCCTCGGGGACACTGCCTAGACCGGTGGAAACGTAATCTGTACTGCGCTTGTTCCTGCTACAGACTACACATAAACCCAATCGTATCATGTTCGTCCGGCTGCCAATCCAGCGTGGGCATCTGTGTACTGCCAAATGATCCTACGTTCCAGGAGCTTGGCAATTGCTCACGTATCTCCTCCCGAGCTACAATACATTGGATCTCGCCGCGCAATGCTTCTATGACGCTTATCATCTCATCCTGATCTCTATACTCTACCCAGCGCACATGTCCGGGGGCTTGAATCTCGGGGGCGCCCTTGCTGAGAAGAAACTCCAAACCATCTCCGTATGCGTGCGGCTGGCCCGTTGCAGCCAAGTAGGCCTGTTGCATCGAAAGTTTGCCCGACGTTGAAGGGTGCGCAGGAAAAACCCCACGCATTTCAGCAAAATGTTTTAGACAATTGTCCGGCTCGAGACCTGCCGGTACCATAATCAATGCCACATTACGACATCCCATGCCCTCGTGCAACAACACATCCAATGCAAGCCCATCCAGGTCGTTTTCCGATTCAAAACCATTCAGAATTGCAATTCCGAACCGGTTACCACGAAATAAACACCTCTCCGGCGTCAATCCCCGCCTGCTTGCAAGATCCCTGATCTGCGCAATAGCCTCATTGCTGCCGGTTGCTATTACGGCATCCACGCTTCCCCACATCTCATCGCGATCCACGAACTTAGCGTTTATACCAGCCCCTTGGTCAAGCAAGGTATTGACGAATGCAGGAAGCAAATACGGAGATTTGCTGGACAGTACACCGACATAGGAGTGACCACAAACAAGTACCGCCAACAGGTCCTGTAGCCCGACTAATGGAACGTTGCCTGCGTTAATCACTCCAACCCTGCACCTTCCTTTTATTTTACGTTGCCCAATCCACGCACTCAGCGCAGCCTCGGTAACTTCATCCATTTGCTGATCAATCGCAAACTCAATCGCCTCTTCAGTAAATGTCTTGGAGGCCGTAAGTGTTTTTTTCACAACGTTGCTTCTCAATTGCTCGTATGTTGGAGACTTCCACGCGCGAGCAGTCTGAACCAATACTGAAATTATCCCATAATATTCGCGGCAGAACTGTATATGCACTTTGAAGAAAATGAATAGCCTGAGAGAGTAGTTAAGGATGGATTATCGTCATCACTTGCTCACAGTGGGCCAAGCTGAAAATTCATCGTTCCGCACTACAGCTACCACGGGATCATACAATGCATCCCCATGGTGATCAAAAGAGAATGATCCCAGCACGGTCCGAAAATCTCTAATACCAGCGAGAGAGTTCCTGACCGAATTATAATCGTATTCAGGAGATCGCCGAAATGCTTCAATTAGAAGTGAAGTAGCCGCATACCCCCTTGTCGCCCAGTCATCTGGGATTGTACCAAAATTATCCATGTAGCTCTCCACAAAGGCTTTGCTAAGGGAATTAGGGGAGCTGGATAGCCATATGCTAAAGGTTACGGCACCTTCGGCAGCACCAGGCTCCCTTGAATTAATCGTGTGAACCGAAGCGATAGAAAAAAGGGGAATGATAAATGGTGCAGAATTTCCTTTGCGATATGCAGAAGGCAGAATCACATCGTGATCTGGCGCCAATCCAGACAAAAAAATTGCATCCACAGGAGGTGTAGTTGAAAGAATGTTATCCAAATGGGGACCAACATCAGCTTCACTGACAAGAAGTCCTTCTGGAGCGGAATAAGATGCCTGAATTACAACGGTTATATCATTGTACGCCTGCAATTCATCTACAATCGATTCGTTACTGGCTACCGAAAAAGCATCACCAGAATTGTATAGGGTAGCGACATTCTTGAAGTCAAGGTTTGCCTTAGAAGTGCGAATTCCGGTCGGAATAATCCGATCATTCGTGAGCGTTAAACGGAAAAGATTCTCACTTTGGGCTGAAAGACCTTGCTTGGATGAAGTCGGTCCAAGCGAAATGATATCACTCTCATTGAGCACAGGGATGATCGCTTCGGTATTCGTAGAGGTTAAAGGGCCAATAATCACCGGTAGATTCTCCATACCGATAAATTGTCGGTATGCATCCTCCGTCCCCATGACGGTTGCTCTTGTATCTATGAACGCGAGGGCAATATTCAAATTGACAAGAGTCTCAAGTTCCTGAATTGCCAGATGGATTCCGCTTGTGACCGATTGCCCAATCACTCCCCCTATTCCAGTTTGAGGAATGGCAACTCCAATTAGTAGGTCCGTGTCTTCGGGAGAAGTCTCTATTACATCACACGCAGATAGACCCATAGACACAATCAGGAAAAACACGGAAAACAGGAAGCGGTTCATGAACTGTGGTATACGACAATTGGGTATTTGAAGGGAAAACACCGTCCGTTCAAGGACAGACATCAAGCGCCAGTTGGCAAGTTTCGGGAAGAGCTAACCAAGTGTCACATTTGTTTCTCGGTAAATTACTCAATGCGGCAGAGATTCTGCACCAGTATCGGTTCGAAGGTCCCATGTAGTACAGGACCTCCCACTGACTGTTCCTAGTTCAGCAGATTGGGGTTTACGCGGTAATTTTCCGTCAGGTGTCTGCATTTTCGTTTTTTCGAACGAATTTCCCCGTCTAAAAGAAGCAATTCCTGACCATTTTTCCCACTTCTGCCGACGCGAGGGCTTATTTAATGGGGAGTCCCCGCCCCCGCTACGTAACCTTCTATTTCCGACCAGAATCCAAAGTCTAGACCGTGCAAGGAAGACGCCGAAGCCTACAATGTACAGGATAGAGGAGTCAGATGGGGACATAGTAGCTACGAAAATCGCGAACAAGGGGAGACCTGCGGAGCAACTGAAGCGAAGACCCCCGCCCGAGGAGAAGCGGGGAGAATCTACCCCACACCACGCACAGAAATGGAAATGTGTGTCCCACAGGTTTAAGCAGCTACGACAGCGATGTCGCCATGTACGGGAGTACGACCCAAGTGAGGAGCCGGAAGTGTTCAAGCGCACGCCCGGTTCAACGAGCTGGAAGCAGGAAACGAATTACGGGAGCCGGGCCGAGGGCGAAAGCGATGCAAAAGCAATAGGACCTGAAGAGTACCGTACGGGCCTCTTGATTCTGAAACCCAAGTTAACGATAATACAACAGATTCTTCCCATAATATAGTAGATAAAGAACATAATTGACCAGCAAGTCACTATAGTCATTACTACCTTGAGAAGAGAGCCTGTCTATTGCGGTTTGATGGTTCGCTGGTTATAGAGTATTCACTAGGTAGGTGCAGCGGAGCCATCAACTCGTATAAAAAACCAAACAACCGGTTTCATGGGATGACAAGGTGAAACTGGTGGTGTACGATATCTGGGGGCGGGAAGTGGCTCGTCTCGTCGATGGATATCAGGACGCCGGCTATCACAGTATTGTTTTTGACGCTTCGCACCTGCCCAGTGGGGAATATCTCTACAGGTTACAAGCTGGTCCATTCGTTGCATCCGATCAGATTACTTTGTTGAAGTGAAGCAAATTTGCAATTGGGTAGCGACTCTAGACCGTTTCTAGATTTCAATAGACGATGCGCATGAGGGCACGATTGTTTGTTTTGATGGCCGGCACGTTTGTTTTGACTTCATGCGATCCCCTGCAAGATGATGAGGGATTCTATTGTGTCAACAAAATGGACCACGGTGAAGACCCTTATCCTGGCGGCGAGGTGTCAGCGTTGCGCAACGGCGAACCCTGGATCGTATTCCCCCGGAGAGGCGCACTTGGTGCCTTCACGAGATATAAAGAAGAAGCGACAATGAGCATCTTTCTGTCAGTCTTTGATCCGCGTTACGAACACCCATATCCATGGCCAGATTATATCGAAGCCCTGTTTTTTGAAGATATCCCCCGACGCCTAGGGACCTACCCACTGCCATTGGCTGGAGTAAGTGAGTCACAGGATTATTACTTCCATGCTACTGTACATGGTCCTGACCTCGTTGGATTACTCTATTATCTTGACGCATCTGAGGAGTCGTTCATTTCAATTGACGCTTATGACCCTTCCAAATGCACGATTCAAGGTACCTTCGCCTTGACTGTCGTCAACAGACAACCAAAGGGTATGTATCCGTATGTTGACACGCTTCGATTTACAGAGGGGCGATTTCATACCCATGTGATCGCCTTGTAAGATGCTAGATAGTGATTGGCCGAGCGTACCTCGTTGAAGTCAGATTCGGGATTCCGTCCCAGCGGGGAATACCTTTACGGGTTAAAAGCTGATCCATCCGTTGAATCTGATCAGATTACTTTGCCGAAGTAAGCGCAAGTTTGCAATGGGGTAACGAATCTAGACCGTTTCTTGACTAAAATAGACGATACACATGAGGGCACCGTTGTTTGTTTTGTTGATCGGAACGTTTGTTTTCGCTTCATGCGATCCCCTGCAGGATGATGAGGGACTCTTTTGTGTCAACGAACTAGAAGTGCAACGTGAAGACCTTTTCTTAGGCGAGGTGTCGGCATTGCTCAACGGCGAACCCTGGATCGTATTCCCCCGGAGAGGTGCACTCTTTGCCCAAACGGGCTATGAAGGAGAACCGACGATGAGCTTCTTTATGTCTATCTACGATGTACGTCACGGCTATCCACTTCCATATCCAGCTTTTTCTGAATCCCTGACTTTTCAAGATATTCCCCGACGCCTAGGGACCTACCCCCTTCCATTGCCTGGAGTAAGCGAGTCTCAAGGTCATTATTTCTATGCTCATGTACATGGTTTTGACGTCTTTGGATTAGGCTATTACCTTGACAAGTCTGAGGAGGCGTTCATTTCAATTGACGCTTACGACCCTTCCACATGCACGATTCAAGGTACTTTCGCCTTGACTGTCGTTAACACACAACCAAAGGAGATGTATCCGTATGTTGACACACTTCGATTTACAGAGGGGCGATTTCATACCCATGTGGTTACCTGGCCAGGTGCTAGTTAGCGATTGGCCGAGCGTACCACGACGAAGTCAGATTCGGGATTCCATCCCAGCGGGGAATACCTATACAGGTTAAAAGCTGATCCATCCGTTGCATCTGATCAGATTACTTTGCTCAAGTAAAGCAAATTTGCAATTGGGTAACGCCTCTAGACCATCTCTTGACTTCAATAGACGATGCACATGAGGGCACAGTTGTTTGTTCTGTTGGTCGGCACATTTGTTTTCGCTTCATGCGATCCCCTGCAAGATGATGAGGGACTCTTTTGTGTCAACGAACTAGAAGTGCAAAGTGAAGACCTATTCTTAGGCGAGGTGTCGGCATTGCTCAACGGCGAACCCTGGATCGTATTCCCACGGAGAGGTGCACTCTTTGCTGCCCAAACGGGCTATGAAGGAAAACCGACGATGCACTTATGGATGTCTTTCTACGATGTACGTCTCGGCTATCCACTTCCATGGCCAGATTTTTCTGAATCCCTGTTTTTTGAAGATATCCCCCGACGCCTGGGGACCTACCCCCTTCCATTGCCTGGAGTAAGCGAGTCTCAAGGTCATTATTTCTATGCTCATGTACATGGTTTTGACGTCGGTAGTGGATTAGACTATTACCTTGACATATCTGAAGAGGCGTTCATTTCAATTGACGCTTACGACCCTTCCACATGCACGATTCAAGGTACTTTCGCCTTGACTGTCGTTAACACACAACCAAAGGATATGTATCCGTATGTTGACACGCTTCGATTTACAGAGGGGCGATTTCATACCCATGTGGTTACCTGGTAGGATGCTAGATAGTGATTGGCCGAGCGTACTACGATGAAGTCAGATTCGGGATTCCGTCCCAGCGGGAATTCCTTTACAGGTTAAAAGCTGATCCATCCGTTGCTTCTGATCAGATTACTTTGCTGAAGTAAGCGCAAATTTGCAATGGGGTAACGAATCTAGACCGTCTCTTGACTTCAATAGACGGTGCACATGAGGGCACGATTGTTTGTTTTGTTGGTCGGCTTTTTTTTCACTTCATGCGATCCCCTGCAAGATGATGAGGGACTCTTTTGTTTCAACGAACTAGAAAAGCAAAGTGAAGACCTTATCTTAGGCGAGGTGTCAGCATTGCGCAACGGCGTACCCTGGATCGTATTCCCCCGGAAAAGCGCACTTACTGCCTTCACGAGAAATGAAGGAGAAGCGACAATGAACATCTTTCTGTCAGTCACTGATGTGCGTTACGAACACCCATTTCCATGGCCAGGTATTATTGAAGTCCTATATTTTGACGATATTCCCCGACGCCTAGGGACCTACCCCCTTCCATTGCCTGGAGTAAGCGAGTCACAAGGTCATTATTTCCAT
>JAJEDR010000092.1 GCA_022821385.1 Rhodothermales bacterium | reverse complement strand
CAAAGACAACTACCTGATCGCGGCCGGATACCCCGAATTACGTCAGAAAATCCCCTGGCTTGACAACAAAACCCTCCGGGTACAGTTCTCCAAAAGACCATAATTCTCACATGAGAGAATGACCGCGGAAATTCAGGCTAGAGGTCGTAGGAATGGGGATGATTTCTTTGGTGGGGGGTTCGGCGGCGAATGCGAGACTTTATGGACGAGTTATCCAATTAACCTATACTGGCCGCACCTGATACGATGAAGTATGCCCCATGCCTTTGGAGCGATATGTTGGTGCTCCAGATACTTCCCTCAATCAATGTGATGATGCCGACCGAAGTCTCGGCTATCTGAAGTGTGAATGAACTTAGCTCAGTCAAGTACACCCAAAGGATCGCGTATCACCGGCTATTCATCAGGTCTTGATGCCACTTCAAACACAATTGGAACGTCATCTGAGCGGACTACGATTATCCTGAGGGGGTTGCCCCGGAGTAAACGAATACCCCGAGTATCCCCCGGAACACGAAATCCCGTGCCCGGAATAGCTGCCATCTCACGCGTTTCTGTAAAATAGACGACCGAACCCCATCCAGCATTCAGGGCTCCCAGGGCGTCACTGGTTCCAGACAGGTTGCCGGCAAAAAACCATACATCGGTTCCCTGCCTGTCCAACGGAACTGATGTTGAAGCCAGTACTGGTGCCCATTGGAGTTCATCAGGCAGTATTTCCGCACTGAAGCTTGTATCTGCCATGTTCCAGTACACCGCAGATTCCAAGGTTTGAATCTCATAATCCGGCTCAATACCGTTACCAATTAGATCCGCAATGGAAAGATCTGAATAAGCGTTGTATGTGGGCATTATTGAGGCGATTCCAGGCATTTGACTCAGCAGAACGTCCCGGGGCGACCATGCATACCAATGCCTTTCTTGCCATTGTGCCATGATTGGATCTGTACGTCCGTCCTGATTAAAATCACCCACAAACAATGCTAAGGGTAAACTCAGTACAGTGTTCAGGCCGAGGTTACCCGCCACTATGTCTTTGTACCCATCTCCATCCACATCTTGGACAGCTATGCTTTGCCAGAACCCGACAGTTTCCGAAAGCCCAAGAGCGTCCGTTCGGTCAACCAAGGCGTTTCCGAGGTTTTCGAAGACCGTGATCGGCATCCACTCCCCGGCCAAAATCAGATCAGGCAGCGGAGATCCCACAAGATTTGCCCAGACTGCACTTGTTACATGTCCCGCATGCTGCAGGGCCGGGATCCATTGTGCGGTGATATCGACAAAATGTCCGGCACCATCATTTTGCAGCAGGCTGCTGCGCCCGGGTTCCCCGTATGCTTCAGGAGCGGTATCGGATCCAACAAAAAGATCTATATCTCCGTCGTAATCAAAATCTGCCGCAGCCACGGTGGTCCCATTTGAATTCATAACAGGTAATCGGCTGGAATCCGCAAG
This sequence comes from Rhodothermales bacterium, assembly GCA_022821385.1. GTDB lineage: Bacteria > Bacteroidota > Rhodothermia > Rhodothermales > Bin80 > Bin80. Next base: position 13,535 of record JAJEDR010000092.1, on the reverse strand, counting down.
AAAGCCCGCATCCCCCATGTTCATGTACAGTCGATCCTGATGCAAAGTGCCCGGTCCGATCCACCCACCACTTGCTACGTAAAGGTCCTGGTCACCATCGCCATCGACATCCAGGAATAGCGCGTAGGTGTCTTCGTGGGTTTCATGTGAGTCTGGAAAAGGCACCTGTAGGAAGCTTCCTCTCTGCGACTGCAAATAAAGCGCGCCAGATTGGTCACGTGCACCCCCCAGGTAGACATCCTCAAGGTTGTCCCCATTCACATCGGCCACTGCAAGCGCAGGACCGCGTGCGCTGCGCCAGTAGGGAAGGAGTGGAAGGATTTCAAAATCCCGTATTTCATCCTCTTGATGCTTAAATGAGATGCCGTGATCGTCCACCCGCTCCACACTTATATCGGGATAGGTTTTCTCTTTAATGCTGGAAGCTGTCCCATCTGCTTCGTTCAGGACCAGGCGGGTGCCAGCAGCCACAGGTCCCAGAGTTGTCCGAAGCCCCGAAGGCCAAATCACTACAGCAGAATCAGCGGCCGGTGCGTTACCAATCCCAAAGCTCAGTACGTGATCAACCGATGACTGGAACCCGCGAGAGGGGAATTGCTCTTGCATACTGTACAGGTCAGCTGCCCAAACGGTGACCTTGGCGCCAAACGCAGACGTGTTTTTTCCTGCGCCACGCAACTGAATAGAAATGTAGCTGCTCGTGGATTCGTTGCGATAAATACGCGCAGCAGTATTCATTGCATTCACGACCAGGTCGAGGTCGCCATCCAGATCCAGGTCACCGTATGCTGCTCCATTACCGATCACATGCTCGGCCAATCCCCAGTCCGAACCAACATCCTCAAAGCGTAAGGTGCTGCCACCTCTGAATGCATAGTTAGGTACAACAGCAGGTGGCATTCGTTGTGCTATTTCCGCTTCCTGTTCTGGTGTACCTGCGTTGAGTATACGTTGCACATCAGGCACGGCGACGTACTCTATATAATCCAAATCATTCGGACGCCCGGGGATACCGTTAGTGATATACAGGTCCTTCCAGCCATCACCATCAAAATCAGCCAGCAATGGAGACCAGGACCAGTCGGTTGCTTCAATACCGGCAAAGGTGCCGATTTCGCTAAAGAACGGGCGTCCGTCAGGGGTTACTCCCCGATGCAATTGCAGCGTGTTGCGTGGAGCCTGGGGGCCATATCCTAGGTCTGCTTTGATCCGGGCAATCACGTCAGCATCGGAGCCGCCAGAAGTTCGTTGTGTAGCCAGGTCTGGTGGTAGCATGTCCAGTGCAACAATGTCCGGTAAGCCATCATTGTTCAGGTCAGCCACATCAACCCCCATTGTTGAGCGACTGGTTTGCCCGGTTGTTTCCCAAAGAGATTCAACAAAAGTGCCGCGTCCGCTATTGAGGTACAGGTAGTCATCCTCATGGAAATCATTGCCAACATACAGGTCGGGCCAGCCGTCCATGTTCAGATCACTCGCTGCGATACCCAGGCCGTAGCCCAGTGCGCTGCTGTAGATCCCTGCTTCGGCCGCAATGCTTACGAAATAGCCATCGTCCTGGCGGTAAAACTTGTCCCCGACCCGGGGAACATCAATAATTCTTCGCCATGAGGGTACATGGGATTCACGTGAGTGGATAGCATGATTGAGCAAATACAGGTCTAGATCTCCGTCACGATCGTAATCCAGCCAAGCCGTATGGGTGGAAAGACCCTCAAAGTTGAGCCCGTAGCGGCGGCTCTCCTCTTGGAAAGTGCCATCCTGCTGATTTATGTAAAGCAGGTTATGGCCGGTTTTTCCGAGGTGGTTCACCCGGCAGATATAAATATCAAGCCATCCATCACCATTCACGTCTGCCATACTGACACCGGTTGACCAGGTATTTTCACTGGAGCCTATTCCGGCTGATTCGGTGATATCTTCAAATCGGAAGTCTCCGCGATTCAGGTAGAGTCGGTCAGAGACCTGATTGCCCGTGAGAAGGATGTCAGGCAGACGGTCATTGTTGATGTCGCCAATTGCGACACCGCCACCATCGTAAAAATACAGATAGTCAATGATGTTGAAATCGTCCTCCGGTACGAGCGTGTTACTGAAATAAACCCCGGTCCGGTCTCCGTCCAAAAGTGTGAACAGCGTATTATCCGGGCCGGCTCTGGAACAACCCATAAGGATCGCCAGAAGCAGAACATAGCTACTGCGCATGCGCAAAGACGCGAAGCCGATCATTATTGCGGGCTACAATCACCAGTGTGCGATTATTGGCTTCGAGGGTCAGAATCTGTCTTACCTGTCCCTCGACAAAAAAGCCGGACTCGTGCCAGTTTATAGGTTCCATGGTGGGGCCCCTGAGTGCGGTACCGTAGCTCGCATCATATCTTCCCGCTTCCGGCTTTACTTCGTGCAGGTTACCTCCTGCCAGTATGATGTGACCCTGTGCAGTTTGCAGATCCGCCAGGCCGTAAACAGGGGACAATTGCAATTCTTCTGGTCCAGGAGTAAGCGTGAAGCTCCCTGTGCCGTCGTTGATACCAATCATGCTCCTGAGTTCCGTGGCCTGCAGGTGTACGGCCCGGTCCAGTTCCTCGACTGAAAAAATTTCCTGTATGGTCGCATTCGCATAAGATGCGTAGGTTGGGAATCTGCGCACGAGATGGGGCAGTTGCTCAACCAGATCATGACGCAGATGCCAGGGGAACTGGCGACCGTCTATTGTTCGGGAAAAGATTTGCTCGACTCTTCCGTTTCGATCAAAATCACTGATCCACACCTCAACAGGCGGCTTAAAGCGTGAGTTCAGGCCATGATTTCCCGCCACGAAGTCCAAGTCTCCGTCTTCGTCAAGATCGGTTGCCAGAACGGATTGCCACCACCCCGCGGTATTTTGCAGCCCCGCGTTCATCGGGGCAAGCATGCCACGGTCATTTTTCAACAAAGTGAGTTGCATCCATTCGCCGCTGATAAGAATATCCGGTTCACCATCCCCGTCAAAATCCGAGCAAGCTGCATCCGTTACGAGGCCAATGGATTCCAGATCTGGGGCAAGGCGTGCGGTGGCATCGGTGAATTGCCCGCTTCCATCGTTGAGCAGCAGTCGGCTGGTGGCTGGAAGGCCATATGTAAATGGCAGCAGCCGGGTGCCGAGAAAGAGATCCAGATCGCCATCTCCGTCAAAATCAGCAGAACAGACCACAGAGGTCGGATCAAACCCGCGTGTAGCCAGGTGCATGAGCGACTCACCTCTCTGGAGATTAGTTGTGCCGTTGTTGATATATAACCGGTCCACCAGTGCGGAACTGCTCCCCGGTAATTCACTGCTGCCGCTCGCTACGTAGAGATCCTGATCTCCGTCAGCATCTGCGTCCAGCCACTCGCAGTCCACATCTTCCGAAGGCGCGTCCTCTGCAAGGACAGTCTGTACAACTCGTTCAAATGATCCCTGGTCAGTCTGGACAAAGATAGCGCCGGGTTGTCCTCTTGCTCCGCCGAGGTACAGGTCCTCCTTTCCATCTCCATTCAAATCTCCTTTACACATGGCCGGTCCCTCTGTTGAGCGCATATGAAAAAGCATAGGCTGCTGGTCAAAGTCACTGAACACATTCTCTATGTGTTGCCAGTCAAGCCCGATCGAATCCGCATCAAGAGGGATCAGGAGTGGTGTAGGTAATACCTGGGAACCCTGGTTTGTGTGTGGGCTCATTGTAGGTTCCTGGAGTTGCAAGCGCTGGTTTGTGGTCACAGCTTCATACAAGGCTGTTGCACCGTTTGGCCAGCGGACCACCAGAGAGTCCAGCGTTTCAATATGGTCCCCAAGGCCTAGATGCAGTACGGGATCAACGCTGCTCTGGAAACCTCGCACAGGTTGTTGTTCGATATACCAAAGCCTGGAGTCATGCCAGGCAGTGATCTGGGTCCCGACCGCCTGTGTATTCGGAGGAATCCCCTCAAGTTCAATCTGCAATGAATAGCGGTCACGGAAGTGTTCGGTTGCGCGGTTGCGAAAAATCATGGGAGGACCGCCGAGGTTGTTCACGAACAGGTCTAGGTCCCCATCCAAATCCAGGTCCCCATATGCACTTCCGTTCGAAAAACCTGGTGTCTCGAGGCCCCATGCCTGAGTTACATCCGTGAATGATTGCTCTTCAATTCGGGCAAACATGTGATTTGGGACAGCCTGAACCGGAATCATTTCGATTAATGTTTTCCAATCCACATAATTTTCACTGGTCAGGAGGTCTCGGGTGTCTTCGTCACGAATAGCTGTCAGATAGTCTGCGTTGGTGAGATCACGGTAGATGCCGTTGGCTACAAAGATGTCTCGTTTTCCGTTGTGATCAAAGTCAGCTATGAGCGCTCCCCAGCTCCAATCACTAGCGTCAACGCTGAGCAGACGACCAGCCTCAGTGAAGCGAATCTCAGTAGGGGTATCAGGGGCAGGTCCCCGGTTAATCTGTAGCGTATTCCGCGTAAATTGGTGATAGTAGTCATCGCGCACATAGGCTTGATAGCGCGTCCAGCTATCGAACGAGGAAACAGTCTTAAGGCGATCATTCGCTGCCGGCAGCATATCGGTGACGAAAATGTCCAGAAAACCATCGTCGTTAAGATCGGCCATATCGGCCCCCATCGCTGCTGCACTTACGCTCTTTATGCTCTTGCGAAGCGACTCCGAGAAGGTCCCGTCCTGATTATTTATGTACAAGTAATCATGTTCAAAGAAATCATTGGAGATATAGAGATCGGGCCATCCGTCACGGTTCACATCTCCCACGGAAGCACCAAGACCAAAGCCAATTTCACTGTTATAGATCCCAGACGATGCAGTTACATCAGTGAAGCGTGCATCCGGGGCCTCATTACGAAATAACCGGTCTCCGCCGGCCATATGCGGTATATGGCGCGTATTGACTTCGAGATTAAAATCAAGGATACTGCGAAACGAGTTGTTAACCAGGAACATGTCTACATCACCGTCGCGGTCGTAGTCCAGGAAGGTCGCGTGTGTTGAAAGTCCGGCATCATCAAGTCCATAGGAACGTGCCGTTTCCAGGAAGGTCCCGTCGCCCTGATTGATGTACAGTTCGTTTCGCCGGTCATCTCCCGGTGCAATCCCCGAGTTACAGACGTAGATGTCCAGGCGTCCGTCCCCATTAATATCCGCCATGCTGACCCCGGTACTCCAGGCGTGCGTGCCCATAATGCCTGCCGCTTCGGATATATCTTCAAACAGAAAATTACCTCGATTCAGATACAATCGGTTGGGCACCTGATTGCCGGTCAGGAACACATCGGGTAGTTCATCATCGTTAACATCTCCGATAGCGACGCCTCCTCCGTTATAGAAGTTACGGTAGCGATAAACATTGAAGTCGTCTTCATACCGCAGCGTATTTTCAAAGTCTATCCCCGCCTCAGTGGCGACGATTTGTTCAAAGAGCGGTCCCTGTTCTGCGGTGCACGCACACAGAAAACTTGCCATCAGCATGCACGCCAATTTATTCATTGTCTCCACGAAAAGCGGCTCGCAGGTCCGTGATCAACACCAGCACATCACTGTCGGAGGCGCGTCGTATGGTAATCTGACGGTTTGCGTCTATCTTGACGAACTCATGGGTAAGACCTTTTAATGGTACGGGTATCTCTCGTATCATGAATCCCTCGCCATACCAGGATTCCATCAATTGCCGGACATCCAGAAGCAGGCTGTCAGACCAAAGGCGCCGATTCCAGGGGGCCCAGGCATCGTACTGGAAGTTAGCGCGCATCTGGACTATGCGGTCATCCTCGAAGTCAGGGTAGTAGAGCATGGTCGCCTCAAAGGGAAGGGCGTCTGGGATCTTGTAAAGTACGTTCTGATTTTGGGGGCCCTGCCTGACTAGGCCGCGCCTATTCAACGCCCAACTTGAATCATAGAATGCCTGGCGTAACATCCCCAGTTCGTAGTTGAGGAATATCTCACGGACGGTGTCAGGCCGGGCCAACTCACGGGCTACTATGGCCTCGTGCGAGGGAGTTCGTTCACAGGCCGCTAACAATAGAAGCCCCAAAAAGCAGAATAACGAAAAGCCGGTTTGGCTCATTGGACTTCGGTAATTGTCATGCGCGAATTGTGTTTGATATCAGTAATCACTTGCCGATCACCGTGCGCCCAATGCACAACGACAGAATCTAACGTTCCGGTAAAGCCAAAGTGCAAAACGGGATCTACACTGGATTGGAAACTGCGTTGCAGGAATTGCTCGGCGTACCATTGCATTCCGTTAGCCCAGACGCTCACCTGGGTGCCGACCCCGAAGGTATTGGGTGGGTCACCTTCCAGTTGTACCTGCAGCCAGCGGCGGTCAGGATACAGTGAGGTTGCGTGGTTACGGTAGATAAAAGCCGGCATATTGACATTGTTTACGACCAGATCCAGATCTCCATCGTTATCCAGATCTCCATACGCTGCGCCATTAGAAAAACTCGGCAGTGCCAAGCCCCATTCCCCACTTACGTCTTTGAATTGTAGGCCATGCTGACCTGCGAACATATGGTTCGGCAATGAATGCGACGGGACATGCGCTAAAAGTTCTAGGATTGGCTCCTCATGTGCGAGAAAGAACGCCCGCAGGGAGTCGGCATTGGAGGCTTGGGCAATAAAGTCCTGATCTAAAAGGTCTTTGAAAATGCCATTGGGTACAAAAATATCACGCCGACCATCCAAATCGAAATCGGCAATCAGGCCTCCCCAGCTCCAGTCAGTGCTTTCCAAGCCTGCTATCCGGGATACCTCACTAAACAGCAAGTATCCATCAGGCGATCTTCCGCGATTTAACTGGAGGGTATTGCGGGTAGCCTGGTGGTGATAGCCATCCATCAGTATGCCGATATAATCTGACCAGGATGGGAATGCAATGCGGGATTGATACCGCCAAGGCAAATCAGGCAGCATGTCAGAAACAAAGATATCGGGCCACCCATCGCCGTTGTAGTCCGCAATATCTCCCCCCATGGAACTCAGGCTCATCGTGCTGATCGTCCGGGTACCTGCTTCCGTAAATGTGCCGTCCTGCTGGTTGAGGTACAAGTAGTCGCGTTCGAAGAAGTCATTGGATATATAAAGATCAGTCCATCCATCCCGGTTCAGATCTCCGGTTGATACTCCCAGGCCGAAGCCAATTTTGCTGCTGTAGATATTTGCGTCGGCGGTTATGTCGGCAAATCGACTGTCGTCGTTACGCAAGAGTCGGTTACCACCGTCTGGGTCGGGAAATTGTCGGAGATTCGGAGCAGGTTCCAAGTCATCAAGCGACCGGACCGGGTTACTCAGAACGTAGGCATCCAGGTCACGGTCACCATCGTAATCAAAAAAAGAGGCGTGTATTCCGAGGGCCTGAAAGGCAAGACCGTATTCATGGGCCTGCTCAATGAAAGTAGCGTTCTGCTGGTTAATGAACAGTTCGTTATGGCGACGCGCTCCACCCGGTGGACCGGACTTGCTTAAATAGATATCGAGCCAACCATCGCTGTTTATATCTACCAGGCTGACCCCCGTGGTCCATATATTCGCTGAGAATAGGCCAGCGTGTTCGGTTACGTCCTCAAAGCGGAAATCTCCCTTATTCAGATAGAGTCTATTGGATACCTGGTTACCAGTCAGGAAAATATCTGCCAGACCGTCATTGTCTAAATCCCCAATTGCAACTCCGCCACCGTTGTAAAAATTGCGGAAGACATAGGTGTTAAGGGTCTCGGCAGGCACAAGGTTATTGGCGAAGGCGATACCGGTTTGTTCGGAGCTTAACAGTTCAAACAGTTTTGTATCGTGCCTGCATGCACCGAATACCAGGCATAGGAACACAATGGGCAGGACGCTCTGTGTGAGTTTGCCAGAGAAGAGTTTAGCCAGGCGCTCGTATATCTGAGATCCCATATTACAAAGTAATACTCGGTTCATGATTTAACGCTCCTCGACGTACAGATGTACCGGGCCCGGTATGTTTGCGGTCGCATCCAGTCTCCCCGTGATCACCGGTCATACGCTAGAATTGGGAACTGTAAAGAGAAGTGAAATCTAGGACGAGGGGTCATGCACACGAAAGTACGTAACAACTCATAGAGAATGGCATCGTGAACAAGGGCAAGGTCCGGGGCATAACCGCCGGAAGGAATTGCTGTGATTCAAATGGCCCAAACACTCCCCATGACGAAACGTCCAGAGTACGGGTTGAGCGTATTACGTGGCCGAACGGTGGAGTTTGCCCACGTTGCGAGGAAACGCTTACGGAATACTGTTAGGTATCCTTTCTGACTTGCGTTTATGCGATTTATTTGGAGTGGACCAGCTCAAAAGGAATCTCCAGAATGAGGCAGTACCGGGAGATAGGTATTCGCAGCCATGGGGATCGGACTCGGCGAATCCAGCGATCGGATTATCGCATTGACTGCTGACCGGCTCGTCCAATCCGGTACAACGAAAAAGCGCCCCGCCGGTTACCCGGCGAGGCGCTGCGTCTGTGCGAGGTGTTTCTTCTAATACCCGGGATTCTGCACAAGATTGGAATTGGCTTCCAACTGATTGCGCGGAATTGGAGCGACATTGCGCCAACTCTGCGAAATTGGCTTGAATTGCCACGGATCATTATAGCGGGTCTCTCCGCCTTCCACGCCAGCAAAGCGGATCAAATCCTGCCGTCGGGTCTGCTCCCAGAACAATTCTCTGCCGCGCTCACCTATGAGTTTGTCGGCATCTAGGCTCATGAACGGATCAACACCGGACCGCATACGGATCTGGTTGACGAGGGCCAAAGCCTCCGCACTTCCCGCATTCATCCGCCACAAAGCTTCCGCCTTAAGCAGCAGTACATCCGCATAGCGGTAGATCACAAAATCGTTGCTACCGGAGCTACCAATGCCGTTCTCAAATGCGTACTTGCCAATTCGAGCTCCACACTGGCGACAGGCCACCGCCTGAAGGTCGTTCATAGCCGGCGTGAACGTAAGGGGCGGTCCATTCAGGTCAAAGTCGCTATAGATGCCAGAGTCAGTGATCCTTTCGCCACCGGAGGTATATTGGGGACCCACCAGGAAATTACCTAGCCGGTCATCAAGCGTACCCATTACACGCTCCAAGCCCGCGTCATCAGAGGTCGGCTGAGAGCCCCAGACCTCACCTTGAGGCCCTGGATTCTGCATCGGATCGATGACGGACTCATACATCTTCTGCGTGGCGCTCCACCCGTTCCAAGGCTGGAATTGGAAGTTGTAGGTGTTCTGGCTTCCATAGTGCAACGTCATCTGGTGGAGATTCAACCCGGTCAGAAACACCTTGTCATAAGGGACGACAAAGATGTTCTCCGGTGATCCATCATTCTGGACGGCAAAATTGTCGTGATAATTCGCCGCCAGAGAATACTGGCCGGAGTTGATAATCTCGTTCAATTGTGTCAGCGCATCGCTCCATCTGCCGGTCCCTGTGTAGACTTCGGCATTCATGTAGAGCTTGGCAAGCGTCATGCGCGCCACATACTGGTTCATACGCCCGTAAGTACCACGCGGATCGGAGCTAAGATTACCCAGGTTATCAAGGAGTTCCTTCTCCACAAATTGAAACACCATTCGTCGTCCCTCCGCAAAATCTGAGGACGGCTGTGAGGGCTTCTCCTCGGCATCCACGAAACTGGTTACAATCGGAACATTGCCGAATGCATCCAGCAGCCAGAAGTAATAAAAAGCGCGCATAGCCACCAGTTCAGAGATGAAGGTCGCCGCAAGCGCTTGATCGGCAGCCCCGGACTCAACGGCGCTTTCAAACTGAAAAATCAGCCTGTTGGCGTTGTTGATTCCTGAGAAATAAGTCTGCCAGAATCCGTTGAAGGTACCATCGGCATCGGTCCAAGTGTGGCTATTGACTCTGTACCAGAATCCACCTTCGGACCAGTCCTGCCCCCGGGCAGGTACGATGATCTCATCCGTGGTGGCCTCATTAAACTGTGCCGGCGATCCACCACCGCCGAGGGCTGTTAGCCTGCTGTAGGCATCACCCATGGCTGAGATGAACTGTTGGTCATTCTGAAAAAAGGTTTCAGCCGTAACCTGGCTGTCGACTGTGTCCGTCAGGTCCGTGCAACCCACTGAATAGAACAGCAGGGCAACGGCGAGGACCAGCGAAGAAAGGATTGTTCTCGTTTTCATGTGTCTGTGGTTCCTCTCTGTTTACAAGCTTACGTTTATGCCAAAGCTGATGGATCTCGTGGTAAACCACTCAATCCTCCGCTCAATCCCAGGAGCCAGGGGTCCTCCGCTGGAACCCTGTTCCGACTGACCCTGATTGCGATCCACATACCGTACCTGCGGATTCAGACCGGAATAACCCGTTATAGTAAACAGGTTGTTTCCGGTCAGATATAGTCTCACACGGCGGACCGGGCTGTCACTCAGCATCCGAGCAGGCAAAGTATAGCCCACGGAAGCATTGTTCAGACGCACATAGTCAGCATCTTCAATGTAGTAGCTGGACCAGCGCGGGTCGTCCTTGAGATTGCTCAGTTCAAACGCGTGCGACAGGACATTGTAGGACGAAATTTGCTTGGGCACGGAATAAAACAGGCTGAACATGTTGGCCAACTGGTGCCCAAATACGCCTTCCAGGAAGAAGCTCATATCAAAGTCCCCATAGCGCATATTGTTGGTCCAGCCGATCTGAAAGTCTGGAAGGCCGTTGCCAAGGATCTGTTCATCATCCGGGAATGACAGTCCACCGTATTCCACTTCCGACCCGTCCGGCTTCAGGAAGAGCCATTGGCCGTTATCACCTATGCGAGAAAACTGCGGTCCCCAAAGCTGTCCGATTGGCTCTCCTTGCTTCACTCGGATCAGGTCCGGTGTATTGAGGCCAGGTGATCCCGGGCTGGCGAGGAACTGCACATCCTCAGTGTGAAACTTGTTAAGCATCGTTTCCGAGTAAAAGGAAGCAACTAGCCCGGTATTCCAGAACAGCGGGCTGTCGCCACGCAACACATCAACGTCAAGCGAGATCTCCAGGCCACTGGTTTCCAGCTCACCTACGTTGGTCCAAGTAGTGGGAAACAGGTTCGGCGGCACTGGGACGCTAACCTCAAACAGCAAGTCACTCGTGGTCGAATTGTAAAAATCAATACGTCCGCTGACACGATCGTCGGCAGTCACGAAGTCGGCCCCAATGTTAAGCTCCGTCTTCTCCTCCCATTTCAGGTCCGGATTCGGGTTACTCACCGGGCCGAAGCTCTGGATGAATTGACCGTTGACAAAGAAGTTGCCGGCGGGGGCGAATCGCTGCAGGGCCAAGCCGCTCAGCGGAGCATCCTGTCCCGTTTTACCTATGCTTCCACGTAGCCGCAGAGAACTGAGGTAGGGGATATCGACGAGATTGCTGACCTCCAATCCGACACCTGCGGCCCAGAAGAGACCCCATTTGTTGTCCACGCCAAAGCGCGAAGAGCCTTCACGTCGCAGACTGGCGTTGGCAAACACGGTACCGTCATAGTTTACATTGGCTCGTCCGAAGAAAGCCACCAGACGGTGCGTGCTTCGGAAACTGCTTACTGACCCTTCACCCTGACTGAAGTCCTGTGCAAAAGAGAAGTTGTTAAACGCGACATTGTCCGCGATGAAATCACCGCCTGCCGCATTAAAGCCTTCATCTATAAAGTCGTTGAAAGAGTAGCCGGCGAAGGCCTCCAGTGAAGTGGACTCTGCCAGATCACCGGAATAGTGGAGCGTGGTTTCAAACAGCTCACTGCTCAAGTCCAGATAGGCTTGTGTAGCCCGGCCCGGACCCAGTGAAGCAGCAGTGGCCCCGCCTCCAACTTTATGCTTGCGTGAAAAGAACTGACGGGCAATCTGGTCTTCTGTCTGGTAGGAATATTGCATGGCAAACGACAGTCCGGGCACAGCAAAGTCCAAGTTATACTCGCCCCTGAATACTCCGGTGAAATACTTGCTCTCGCCGAGACGCTCGCCTTCCTCAATAATGGCGACCGGGTTGAAGTAGTTGAACAGAGGTTGCTCAAAGTAGCCGCCGGTATTTTCAAAGCCATCGGCAGTGACGGGAGCGGTCGGATTCATAATGCCGGAAAACTTGAAGGCGTCGGCGAATCCGAAGTTCTGATCTTTCTTCGTCGCCGCCAATTGGATCGTAATCTCCAGATCATGATCCAAGGCCCACTGAGTGAAATTCAGTCGGCCACCGATTTCCTGAAAGCCGGTGTAGCGCTGGATGCCGTTCCGGTCCCGGAAATTACCGGATACGCGATAGACCGTGTTCTCATTGCCACCGCTAAGCGCGAGGTTGTGAACCATGTTCGATCCCTGCTGGGTGACTTCTTCGAACCAGTCGGTGCTTGAGCCCAGATCTGGCGCGTTCAGCCCGGTATCTCTTGATAGCTGGCGGTACTCATCACCGCTTAGCACATCCAGGCGGTTTTCAATACCTTCAAACGTGTAGTAGGCATTATAATCTACAGAAACGCCTCTTCGCGCCTCACCGCCCTTGGTCGAAACCAGAATAACGCCAGCGGAGCCGCGCGTTCCATAAATGGCTGCGGCAGAGGCGTCTTTGAGTACTTCAATTGAGGCAATATCCGATGGGTCCAAGTTGTCCCAATTAGCTCCGACCACGCCATCTACCACGACGAGTGGCGACTGATTTGCTCCAAATGAGGAGATACCGCGGAGGCGGATCTCAGCCTCATCATTGGGATTGCCGTTGCGGGTTGTTATCTGAAGTCCAGCCACCTTGCCCTGAATGAGTTCGGCCGCTGAGTTGACATTTCCAGATATGAAGTCTTCGTCGTCCAGACTGGCCACCGCACCGGTAATCGTCCTGCGCTCCTGGGACCCGTATCCAGTCACCACGAGCTCCTCACCGATGTCGTATACGGTTTCAACCAGCGTAACATCGATCTGACTACGCCCGTCAATGGCGATTTCCTGCGAGTCAAAGCCAACAAAGGAAAACACTAGTGTGTCCTGCAGCGAAGGAACGGTCACGACATAATTGCCGCCCATATCGGTCGTCCCGCCTTGCGTGGTACCTTTGACGACGATGCTGACTCCGGGCAGCGGGTCGCTCGTTGTGCCGTCAAGCACAGTCCCGGAGACTGTTGACTGCGCCAGCACCGACGGCACCGCAAGCGCAATCAACATGAGAGAAAGCAATGTTCTTTTCATATTTAACATGAGTCCGGTTAATATTGCCCTACTAGGTTCGTTCGGGTACGTATGAACTGACAGACGTACGTGAGTATGCAAGCATCTGCAATTTACATTACGTGAAATTTAAATGCAATACACGATGCACAAAGTTCCAATGCGACCTGACTTCGACAGGTTGCAACTTTCTGAAAGCCAGAAAAGCCGTATTAGTAGGGGTATAGGCCTGTTATTGGGGGTGTCCCGGAAAATTTGAACACTACAAAAGCCGCTTATCAGGCCACTTTTCGCGGCCTGAATTCCAGACGTTAGGCAACCACTTGGGGCGCGGGTTACGGGTCTTTCTCTACGGGTACGGTCTGGCG
>JAJEDR010000093.1 GCA_022821385.1 Rhodothermales bacterium | reverse complement strand
TGGCCCCAATCCCAATATTGACGCCAGCTACTAGTTGGACCATTACGTATATCATCTGCCAATTTTTCGATGGTATCAAGTGTCAGGCCCACAAGGTCTGCAGCATTTGCCGGGGAGCCACTATTAAGAGTTTTCTGAATCTGTTCCAGGCTTAGATCCGATTGTTTTGCCGCACGGCGGTGTCCAGCTTGTCTTTCTTGGGCGAGTACAATCTCTCGTTTCCACACCGATAGACTTTCGTCAGATGCCAGCATATCCAGGGTCTTCCTTGCGCCCTCACAGGTACGTTTTTCTAGTTCTTCGACCCAGTGTGTGAATAGTGGCCGAAATTTTCGGCTGATTCTCTCCACACCACTAACAAGACCTGCACGTTCTCGAAAAATAGGTGGATGTATTCGTCTCCCGAATGTTTGGATTAGTTGTCTAATCTCGTCAGGCTTCCATTCGTTGATATTTTGCGGAATAAGCATCCCATGGCCTGTAAGGACAAGAAAATCAACGACATGGTGCACACGAATTTCCTCTCCAGTGGAGAGAAAGTTGATCAGCTTTGGAATATAGGTCTTCCTGTCGGCGAACAATCCTGCGGCTAGCCATTGGGCTCGCTGACCTATGTCCAGCCGCTTGCGATTTAGCCGTTTCAGGACAATATCCCGTAATGCTCTCGTAGACATCCCGTTGTTCCGAATCCCACTCCAGAGGACTAAACGTAGAGATTCCAGTTTACGGGCGCTGCATCGGGAAGGAAATACGGTAAACATTCGGTACACAGCGAACTTTGCCACATACGCGTAGGCTGGGTCAGAGGCCATCTCATACATTTGGTCATTTGGCGGATTTTGGGAGCGAACATCTGCGTTGTGCACAGAAACCAGCGAATCAGCCACGGCCTCTGGAAAGAGCCTCAAAGCCTGCTTATACCATGTTGGAAATTTGCCACGACTACTAAAATGATCAATAAAAGGGGATAGCTGGCGAGGCAATTCTGTAATCAGATAATATCCCAGCGCTCGCCGAATTCCAGTTTCAGAGAGATAGCTCAGATCATGACTTGCTTTATACGCCTGTTCTATTCCCGCAAGAAAAGGAAGTGCATAGTATGATCTCTGGCCATCCTCGTAGAGTTGGGTAATTTGATCAAGATCCGGGAGATCCTCCCGGTCAAGTAGGCTACGAAATCCCGCCAGCGTTGCTTGTACGAGACTCTCATCACCTTCAAAGTATGACTGTAGGCAAGTCTGCGGATTATTTTCATCTGTGCAGGGATTGTCAAAATAAATATGGGCAAGCTCATCAAGAATTACAGGCATGCATTGCCCCTTTGCTAAGTCAGTTTGTTGTTGGCGAATAATTTCAAGTTTTTCCTGCTTTCGTTTTTGATAGCCACTTCGGATTGCTTCCTGTCTCTTCTTGATCTCACTTATCTCAAGCTCAGCCTGGGTTTTATCCTTTAGGCGTTGATCATTCCACTGGATCAATCCAGGTGTATCAGACACTGCAGAGAGAATTTCTTCATCGGAGAGGAGAGGCTCCCAGCCCTCTTGCTCCAAGATGGACCATGATGCGAACTCTCTTGCCACATTTTGATTTGAGTCCCAAAGTTGCGCGGCACGCTCAAGAAACCACGAGCGAAGTCCTTCTGGTGCACTCCTTCCCACGAATTTGAGCGCTATTCTTCTAGTTAGAAATGTACTCCCGATCTTCGCTTCTTCAATTAGCAGACCGTATTCAATGAGGCTATACTGGACGCTCTGATGCTGATTCAGCCAATTACGGATTGTGCTGTTCGCTTTATCGTGCCGGCTAAAACGCGGTCGTGAAGTATGAATCGGAATCAGTTGGGACAAACTGTAGTCGAATTCAACAAGTTTAAACCATCGGTATAACTCTGAGGTAGGCAGTTCACCGCCAAACAATTCCAAACCCCTTGCTAGAAGCTGAATCACAATACCCGAAAGTCTTTGATCTTCCAATTTTGGGATGGCTTCGGAAGCATGATTACATAGAGAGTCAAGCAATTCGTTTATCTGGCTCTCGTTTGATTGATCAATGAGGCTTGCAAAAAACTTATGATAACCATTACGATAATCTATAACTGATCCAGCTACGAGGTAATCCCATATCTCCGCAGGACGTAACTCGTCAGGGTAAATGAGACATAGCAGTGTACCTTGGAGATCATGTCTCTCGTCCGATATACGTTTTTCTTGCAATTCCTTTAGTAAGCCCCTCAGTATAGTACTGCGCTGCGGGATGTGGTGAAGTATCCTACTCAACGCAGCAAGTGCTTCGCAACGAACATTTGACTGCCAACTATGATCGCAAACGATGTTCATCAAGATTTCGCGATTAGTTCTCCAATCTGATGTGCTCGTATGGGAATACATTTGTGAGAATCCGCGAAGGAGCAAATAAACCAGTGTTTGCCTGTTTTGGTATCGCTCAGGTGAATTCGCTAAATCCTGGATAATTGGTATGCCTTCACGTCCGGTTAAGGAATTAAGAGCAGCAGCGGAAGGCCAGTCGGAGTTAAGATGAATTTGCTGTTCCAGTTTCGCGAGTAATTTATTTCGCTCAATGGGGCTGAAGCCTGTGGTATCTCCGTTGAAGGCAACAGTGCTTGGATCTACCTGAATCAGAATTGCTCTCGCTTGGATGTTCAACGCTGCAAGCCATGCGGCAAGCCCTCTTAGATCAGGAAAGAGAAGGCCATTGTACTCCATGAGGAGGGAGAGAGCGCGCCGCACACTTAGGCCATTCTGGATTTTTTTATTCAGATAGCGGGCTCCTAGGAATTCGGCCACAAGACGATGGACCGGAATAATAAAGTGGAGAGAACCTTTAAAGATCCTTGAGTCCAGAGCTGCCTGGAGGCACATAACTTGATTGTGTTCCAAATCAAGTACCGATAGAATTTCAGGGTCATCCGTATAATCTTTCGCCCAACCAGTCCTATTTGCAATCAGCATGTATGCAGAAAGCTTCCCGGCTGCCGTTAAGATTGCCTCCCGGGATTGCAGTGAGGCGGATGGACGGGCCTTAAGATGACCCTTATTTCGTTCTTGGGCGAGTTCTCGGCTGGCGATTTCAAGCATTTTCAAAAGGCTGTCAGGCCAGCCTTTTGCTTCGATGGACGTTATCAGAAAGTCAAGCATTTTCGGGTTTCCGAGTAAGGCACCCATGCCGTACTCGCGAGCTTGCTGAATGAACGTATTCGCATCCTGTCCCTTTTGAGAGACAAACTCCTGAATGCCGTCGTAATCTAGCGGATTCAATTGGAGTACTGGGATTTCTTCAGAGTCTATAAGTGAACCGAGTTCTTTCTGGTCATCGGAGCCCAACCAGTTGGCAGAGCGGCAGGACAAGCGAAATTTGGGGATTTCCAATGCCTCTAGACCAACGATGATTTTGTCTAGTACTGCTCTTGGATCTCCTCCACCAACACGCATTTCATCAAGTCCGTCAATGAAAATGGTCCCTGTTCGCCACTTTGGGCGGCGGTCAAAATTGGACCGGATGAATCTTCGTGCAGAAATAAGATGTGTACCATCAATTCCACGAGTCGCAGCATCAAACTCTGTGCTCTTACCCATTCCTGGTTCTCCCAGAAGAACGTAACCGCGATCAGAATCAAAGTCTTGCAGGGATAATCCATCTTGCCCAAAACGCCGATCGTTTCGGGGTTCAATCAGGTTAACAGTACGAGATATGGGTTGCATAATCAAATTCACAGATATTCAATCCATTCATCGGTGGTAAGCGAGAAAAACTCGTTGAACGGAAAACCGTTTGGCCCCACAATCATTGTTTTGGCGTGCGGGAAGCGATCCTTAAATGCATCTAGTCCACGGTGTGCCTGTTTCTTACGGCTCTTGACCTCCACACCAAGGAGATGAGGACCGCGCGAGACGACAAAATCAACCTCATGCGCGCCATCTTTATCACGCCAATAATGAATTCGGGTTGCAGTATTCCGTGTATTGCATAAATGGGCACCCACTGCGCTCTCCACGACGCGACCCCAAAAGGGCCGGTCACCTTGTGCCTCCTTGAACGAATAACCGGAAGGTGCCGTCATAAGCGCCGTGTTCAGAACATTAAACTTGGGGCGCGAGGTCATGCCTAGGTATGGAGTTGGGGTATATCGGAATAGTGTGGCAATTAGACCCGCATCAGAAAGCAATTCCAGATAACGCCTAACAGTTGTTGCATTGCCTTTGTCTTGAAGTAGGCCCAAGAGCTTGTTGTATGCCATGATCCGGCCAGAGTAGCGGGGGGTGATATCTATCAATTGGCGCATCAAGGCAGGTTTCTTTATCTGTGTAAGCGAAACGATGTCCCGACCAATAACAGAGCCTACGATTGTCTTTGTGATGTACTCGCGCCAATAATCAAACCGTGATTTCTCGGATTCGCCTGGCCAAGAGGCTGGATAGCCGCCGTAAAACATAAATTGCTCAGGTGTTAGACCGAACACCTTTGTCATCTCTGGAAGCGACCAGTGCATGACTGATAACTGGTCGAAACGACCTGCGAGACTTTCACTACGGCTAACAAGCATCCTCCAGGCAGCTGAGCCCAAGATTACCACATGGAGGGGATAGCCCTCTCGACGGTCTCTGTCCCACAGCCCCTTGATGTAATTTGACCAGTACGGGATGATTTGAGCTTCATCCAAAAACAAAACATGTCCCCGGGGTGATTTTAGCGAAGCTTCACGGGCATTCTCCCATATGTCAATAAGTGTCTTTGGATTTGCAAATTGTTCAATCTGAGCGGTATCAAAGATATGTGCATCTCTGGGCCAGTCCGGCGTATTTAAACGTGGATCGTCGAAGGAAACATACCGACACGTGAACCCTAATTCCATCAACTTCTGGCGGGCTTGGAGAGCAATGGTCGTTTTACCAACTTGGCGAGGACCAATAATGGCGGTAATCCGCATGTGAGAGCTACTTGATATAAGCTCTATCAGGCGATTAACATGTTGGCGATGGAAGGAATACATGTAAGGTACCATACTTTATAAATTCATATAACATCGTACCTTTTTCTACGTTCCATATGTTCTACCCCATGGAATTCATAATTCGAAAGATTCTCAGTGCAGCAACCTATTG
The DNA here is from genome assembly GCA_022821385.1 of Rhodothermales bacterium. GTDB lineage: Bacteria > Bacteroidota > Rhodothermia > Rhodothermales > Bin80 > Bin80. The sequence continues at coordinate 48,909 of JAJEDR010000093.1, read as the reverse complement.
GCGAGCTTAGATCAACACTGAGGCCCAGCCACAGCGCATGTGTATCGGCACTGGTAATGATGCAGTTGATCAGTGCTACCCAGCCTGCACCAAAAAGCCAATTACGACGATGACGGAAATGAACTGCTTGGGTAAAACATCATACGCATGTCCTCCGAAACCGCAGATTCAGGATGTGGCCGAGCACGAGAACAACCGAGCCGAGGGCCGTCAAGCCTATCTCAGCGTATTCGCCCAGCGCGTCCTCGCCGAAGACAGCGGCGATTAGCAAGGCGAGGCCGCCCACCAGCAAGGCGGGCACCACAGCGCGGCAGTGCTGTTGGTAGCTGGGCCATGCCACCAAAACGACGATCCCCCCGAGGCCTATTGTAAGGCCGATGTGAATGGCTTCGGATGCCACCCATGCCAGCACACCCGTGGCAATGAACGGCACGGCTAGGCAGTGCAGAAAGCAAAGAGTGGAGAGTACGATGCCCATCGTGTCGAGTGGAGGACGGGTAGTACTTGTCGTCATGAAGATTACTCTGTTGAGGTTATGAGGCGATCAAAATCGGCATTGTTTTCGCCATCGCCTCGTAAGTATGGCCACCGATGTACACCGCTGAGTGCCAGCCCTTCCCCCCTGACCGCCCCAGGCCTGACAGTCGGCAACCTGAGACTCGGTGCGTTGCGCTTCAACATTTACATTGTACATCCGACCGACAATCAGTGAGCCAGCCGTCAGAGTCAAGACAATCTCGGCGGCCCAGCGAAACTGGCCACTGCAGATCACCTAAACGCATTCCTTATTGGCTATCTGCGTGATCACCGGAATGAAAGGGATTTATACGGCTGAGCTGACAACGCGCCAACTGCATGCCTCACGACTTACAATACCTTACTTACGCCTGGCATCGGGATCGGGTAATGACCATACGCATCCGGCATGACCGGGGGATCAGCATCCCAAGCGAGCGTTTGTGGCATCAGATCCAACTCACTCGCCATCGCTTCATCCCAAGTGATCACTTTACCCGAATAAGTGGCCATTCGCCCCAAAATAGAACTCATGGTCGCAACGGCACCACTTTCTCCATCCGCATACTTGAACTTCCCTGCATTGATCGCTGCAAATAGCTCGTCATGCTCCACTTGGTAAGGGTTCGGATCGCCTTTGCTGTTGTGCTTGAGAATGACCTCACCCGAAGCACTGTAAAGTTCGCCTGGTGAGGGAGCCGTTCCTTTGGTTCCATGAAAACCTTCAGAAACCCTGTTCATGCAGTCCGGAATATGCCTGCACTGACTCAATACTCGACTCCCGTCCGCGTACTCAAACTCTACAAAATGATGATCATATATTTCTCCGTGATCTACCCCTGTACGAACCTGGCGTCCACCTTGGCCTTGTGCCTTGATTGGATGCCCTTGCTTCACCCAATTACCCACATCGATATTGTGGATGTGCTGTTCTACAATGTGGTCTCCACAGAGCCAATTAAAGTAGTACCAATTACGCATTTGATACTCCATTTCGGTTAGTGGTCGACCGGCCTTTTCCTCGTACTCTTTCCGTCCACGCACCCAGACACCTCCACCATTCCAGTATACCCGACCGAGAATGATATCCCCAATGGCACCCTCGTGTATGCGTTTGACCCATTCGCGATACACGGTTTGATAGTGGCGCTGAAGCCCCACAATAACGTTGAGTTTCTTCTCCTTGGCTTTCTTTGCCGCGGCCAATACACGACGTACACCCGGAGCATCTGTTGCGACTGGCTTCTCCATGAATATCTGCTTTCCCGCATCGACAGCCGCTTCAAAGTGCATTGGCCGGAAACCGGGAGGCGTCGTCAGGATCACCACATCAGAAAGAGCGATCACCTCCTTATATCCATCAAAACCATCAAACTGTCGCTCGGCAGGCACTTCAATGCGACTAATTGCGTCCAAGGTAGCTTCGTCTGCCTCTTCCGGCTCTGCCATGTTCTTGAGGCTCTCCTCAATACGATCACTGAATGCATCTGCTATCGCCACCAATTTGGTGTTGGAAGCTGCCTTCAATGCCTGAAGCGCCGCACCAGTGCCCCGGCCACCAGAACCAATCAGGCCGACCCTGATCGTATCATCAACGCCATAGAATGCGCTGGCTTTCAGCGGGAATTGGCTGGCAAGTGCGGTCCCCACGACGGCTGCTGCTCCGCTCTTAACAAAATCGCGGCGATTAAAAGATCCTGTGAGTTTATCCATTGTTACTCGGGGTTTGGTTAATACGAAACTTAATTTACTAAATGAACGGCACTATTACCCTCCCAGTGCGCTCATCCAGAATTCCATTTGCTCGTCCGCCGTAGGCTGAACAAACGGGCGAACTATTCTAAACCCTACAAAGGGAGAGTCCGTGTTCCACCACATAGATCGGGGAATCTGGGGATCACGTCGCTTCCAATCCAGGTCTGAACGAAGGCGGGCACCACAGCGTAGTGCATCCGGGTTGTCGTCGTACGCACCACCTCGCACTGTGCGAGGATGTAACCGGGTTGGCAGTTGCCAAGGATCATTTGCAAGTGAATCTGTCAGCTCTTCATAGAATGTTGTGCTGTATTCATCCAGCGTCCACTCTGCTACATTGCCATGCATATCAAAGATTCCCCACGGGTTTGCCGCCTTTTGACCTACGCGTTGGTAGGTCTCATTGCTGTTGCCATAATGCCACGCATAGGTGTCCAACGAATCCGACGACGCTCCAAAACTATATTGGGATAAGGTACCTGCACGACACGCATACTCCCATTCGGCCTCCGTAGGTAATCTGTAGAATATTCCAGTTTTTTCCGAAAGCCACCGCGCATACTGTAGCGCACTCCACTGGGTCATACCGACAGCTGGATACCCATTGGTCCCCATTCCGTGCGCCGGGTCTTCGTAGGGTGGGCTTGGACGAGCCACCAGGTCTGGATCAAAGTCAATGCCAGGAGCGCTCGCTGGACTGTCGCGATCACGACTCGAGAACAGTACAAATTCGTCGTAGGTTACTTCGTGCACACCTATGTAGAATGAGGAGATCGCAACCTCACGTTGGGGACCCTCATCATCATCCCGTCCTTCTTCGCCTTCGGGTGTACCAATCATAAAAGTCCCACCCGGCACACGAACCATTGAAAAGTGCACCTCTGTCCCGGGAATGGTATCCGTGACCATTTCCAAGACTGGCTGAGCCGCCCCAAACTTGGAACATGCGCCCAGTAACAAAATGCTAACTACACTAATTCGCAAACGCTGCATCAAATGCCGCGGCAGACGGCTTGAAATCTACTTTCTTGACAAACGCGCAGGCCTCCGAAGCACCTGCCTCTCGGTCCATACCAATATCTTCCCATTCGATGGAGAGTGGACCGCTGTAATTTGACCTGTTCAGGGCACGAATGATCTCTTCAAAATTGATGCATCCACGACCTATAGACCGAAAATCCCAGAATCTTCCAGGAGTTCCAAAATCCGTATGACCACCGAATACACCAGCTTCAGTCAGCTTATCTGACCACCACACATCCTTCATATGTGTATGGTAAATCCGATCCGCAAAGCGATCTATGAAGGCTATATAGTCTACGCCCTGGTAGCCTAGGTGACTTGGATCATAGTTAAACCCAAAAGCTTCTCTGTGGTCTATTGCCTCCAACGCACGCGCGCTGCTCGCAATATCAAAGGCAATCTCTGTTGGATGCACTTCTAGCCCGAACCGAACCCCAACTTCGTCAAACACATCCAATATCGGATTCCAGCGATCTGCAAAGTCCTGGAATCCAGCTTCTATCATCCCGGGGTCATTGGGCGGAAACGAATACAGTAGTGGCCAGATACTGCTGCCGGTAAAACCATTGACAACTTTGACGCCCAATTTTTCAGCAGCTCTGGCGGTGTCCTTCATTTCTGCTGCTGCCCGCTCCTGAACACCAGACGCAACACCATCACCCCATACATGTGCAGGAATAATGGCCTTGTGCCGCTGATCAATATTGTCGCAGATTGCCTGACCCACCAAGTGATTGCTTATTGCATACACTTTCAGGCCGTACCGGGCCAGAAGATCATGCCGTCCCTGACAGTAATCATGTTCGGCAAGTGCCCGCTGTACGTCAAAGTGGTCGCCCCAACAGGCTAATTCCAAACCATCATAGCCCCACGAGGCTGCCTTTTTCGCGAGTGTTTCGAGTGTTAAGTCGGCCCATTGGCCGGTAAATAGAGTTACAGGTCGTGCCATAGAAATCGTTTGATGAATGAATTTAGAAAAATGCTAACGCTGCTAGATCAGCGTACTCATGCCGTAAGCAAAATGACAATGCAGATCTATTGATCTCAAGCAGGCGGCGTATATGCAGCATCAACCCACCCCCGCTCTCTTCCACTCTTCAATGCCGTAAGGATAAAATGTACGCCTCTGGCGCCATCCTGCACACTCGGATAATCTAGGTCTTCGGGATCTGGGGTTTGACCAGACATACGGGCGGCAATCGTTCTTCCAGCATTCAAATAAATATTTGCAAATGCTTCTAGAAATGCTTCTGGATGACCACTGGGAAGACGCGAACTGTGCTGTGCTGCTGCCGCTAAGTAGTCATTGCCGCGCTTAAATACCTGTTCAGGCCCACTGAGCTCCCGGTAATACAACCAATTGGGATGCTCCTGAAACCACTGAAGCGACCCTGTTTCGCCATGTACCCGGATATTCAGATTGTTCTCCTCCCCGATTGACACCTGAGAGGCATGCAGTACTCCTCGCGCCCCTCCCCGATAATGTACCAGCATGTTGACATCATCATCAATGATCCGCCCTTCAACGAAGGTCGTCACATCAGCGCATAAAGCTTCCAGCTCCAGTCCCGTGATGTAACGGGCAAGATTTTCTGCATGGGACCCTATATCTCCCAAGGCACCAGCACCCGCGCGCTTAGGATCGGTCCGCCAATCGGCTTGTTTGTGTCCTGAACGCTCAAGCGGAGTGGCAAGCCATCCCTGCGGGTATTCAACAACAATCTTGCGCACCGCCCCAATCTTGCCTTCCTGAACCATTGCACGCGCCTGCTTCACCATGGGATATCCGGTGTAGTTGTGTGTCAACGCGAACACACGATCATGCTTGCGTGCCAAATGACAGAGCGACTCCGCATCTTCCAGTGTATTGGTCATCGGTTTATCGCAGACCACATGAAAACCCGCTTCCAGGAATGTCTTGGCAACGGGAAAATGCATGTGGTTCGGCGTGACAATTGATACAAAATCAATCCCGTCTTCTCGCGCAGCCTCCGCCTCCGCCATTGCTGAAAAAGACGCATATGACCGCTCTGGATCAAGTCCTAGTGCTTTTCCCTGCTCCTTGGAGCGTGCCGGATCGGCGGAGAATGCCCCTGCAACCAATTCCATTGTTCCGTCAAGTGCAGCGGCCATCCGATGCACATTACCAATGAAGGCGCCAGGGCCTCCACCGACCATACCATATCTAAGCCTTCTGCCCAAACCCATCTAAAATGTCAGTGATCTTAAGTGAGTAATACTTGTCTGAATGCTAGCCAGCGCATCTTCTGGATGATCATGCTCAACGAAGTAATGCCTCAGTCCAGCTGTTACACTTTCTGCCAGTATCGCGGCAAAATCAATTTGCCCCTCACCAACTGGCACCATACCGCGATCAGGACCCATGTCCTTGATATGGCATAGTGGATACCGCCCAGGATCACGCTGAAAGTACTCGCTGATACTGCGGTTCGCATAGGCGATCCAGTACAGATCCAGTTCCATCTTGACTAGATCCGGGTCCATTTCGTCAAGCATGAAGTCATAAGGGATCACGCCGTCTTCGTCAGGCTCGAACTCAAATTCATGATTGTGATAGGCAAATTGTATACCCGCCTCCCGACATGCCGCACCTACCTCATTGAATAAGGCCACATGATCCCGATAATGTGCCATCGTACGTTCATCCTCTGCGAGCCAGGGACAAACGATATAGGAGTGACCTAGGCGCTGCGCTGCGTCTATAACGCTCGGAAGGTTCGTCTTGAGTGCCTCAATTGGCACATGCGTTGACGGGGCTGCAAGCCCTAATTCATCGAGAAGCGCGCGAATATCATCTGGATTCCGTTCGTCGTCCCATACGGTTTCTACCTCATCATATCCGGCATCAGCCACTGCCCGGAGAGTTCCTTCGTAGTCGTTTTCCAAGAGATATCTAACCGTGTACAGCTGTACGCCAATCCGTTCGAGCGAGCGAGTTGCAGCTGTTGCGGGTGCCTCTGCCTCGGGTTCTGCCTCTGGCGCACAGCCAGCAAGTACCCCAACCGCCGCCGGAACAGCAACAGAGGATTTAATAAATGTTCGTCTATTCATAAAAGAAAACTTCTTAGTTGGATGACCAGGAGGGAATATACTCATTCAAGCCCATGCACGGCCGATTTCATCGAACGGAATATCCGCTCTGTAGACTCCCATGGGATTCACACGCAATTCCTGTGTGGCTCCTACTTCGGAGGTGTAATAACCGAATAGCGTCAATGATTTTATGGTCCGAAAGAATGGTGGGGTTTCTGTATCTCCATTTTCGCTCCGTGCCTCTGCTTCCGCCTCCATTTGTGTTAGAATTTCAACCTGTATGCCCATGTCCAAATCCGTAAACGGCTGCTCTCCCCTTTCCTGAGCACGTCGTTCTACATCTGTCAATCCCGCCAGAAACTCGTCAACTTCGGACTCGTCATACCAGTCGGTAAGCATATTGTCAATAAACTCATGCACACCAGCTGCTCGTGCTCCTGGTGTATCTGTTTCGGGGATGATCAACTCGGAAAGCGTCGCAACAAGTTCATCGCGTCCTCGTGTCAGGGTGCGAGCCTTGAAAGGCATATCCCCAGTCGTCCCACTGGTGCACCCTCCCAATACCCCTGCGATCGTGGACGCTGAAAGCGTCCCTCCCATCAGTATACCAATTCGATGTATGGCAGTCCTTCGATCCATCAAAGATTCATTCGCTTTAGTTCCTCTATTGCATAATTTGCTGCCCTTGCAGTCAGGGCCATATATGTGATTGACGGGTTCTGGCATGCAGAAGAGGTCATGCATGCCCCATCAGTTACAAAGACATTCGGGATTGCGTGGCACTGGTTATGTGCATTCAATATACTGGTCTTTGGATCTCGGCCCATCCGGGCGGTACCCATTTCATGGATTGCCAGACCAGGCTCAGCTCCTAGACCCTCTCCCGTATAGTTATCATACGTCTCTATGTTCGTTGCCCCCGCGGCATCAAGCATTTCTGCTGCCGACTGCTTCATGTCTTCGCGCATGGCGAGCACGTTCTCGCCCCATCTGTAATGAATACGAAGAACGGGCATGCCCCATGCATCTTTGGTTGATTCATCCAGAGTTACATAATTGTCGTACCTAGGCAGTGCTTCTCCGAATCCCTCCAGTCCCATCACCCAGGGACCCGGTCGTCTTAAGGTTGACTTGAGTGACGCTCCAAATCCCGAAACCGGACGATCCCAGGAACTCCGTGTTGCGCCTCCCTGGTACCCGAAACCACGAAGATAGTCGCTGCGCTGCGTTGCCCCAGGCAGATTCCGAAAACGAGGTATATAAATGCCGTTGGGACGAATACCCTGGAAGTACCTGTCTTCGCCTCCCGGTAGCTCTCCTCGGGCACCAACCTCCATATGGTGATCCATCAGGTAGTGCCCCAATACTCCACTGTCATTGGCGAGGCCTTGGGGGAACCGTGAGGATTGGGAATTCAGCATGATCTGCGTAGTGCCCAATGCAGAAGCACAAAGGAAGATGACGCGGGCATAAGCCTCACGTACGGCTCCTGTGGTACGGTCTATATATCGAACACCGGTTGCCTTGCCTTCTTCTTCGTCATAGATCACGCTATGTACAATACTTTCCGGTTGCAATGTCAGTCTACCCGTTGCAAAAGCGGCGGGCAGAGTTGCGCTTTGGCTACTAAAATACGCACCTGCCGAGCATCCCCTATAGCATGATTCACAATAGTGGCAGGCAGCGCGCCCATTATGCGGCTGCGTGAGAACGGCGGCCCGTCCTATCGTCAGTAATCTATCATCAAAGTGCGTAGCTATTGCCTCGCGCACACGTTCTTCTCCCCAATTGAGAGCCATAGGAGGCAGAAAAACCCCATCAGGACACTGTGCAAGACCTTCAGGTTGACCTGTGATGCCTGCAAACCGCTCCACATGATCATACCAAGGCGCAATATCCTCATACCGAATGGGCCAATCAATACCCGTACCGTCTCGTGCATTTGCCTCAAAATCCATTGCACTCCAGCGGTAGCACTGGCGCGCCCACAGCAGTGACCGCCCTCCAACTACATCCGCCCTGATCCAGGTAAATGGATCGGCTTCCACATAAGGATTTTCGCTGTCATCTATAAAAAAATGTTCGGTATGCTCACCAAATGCATACGTGCGTGACTGGATGGCGTACCGCTCACGATGTCTGCGTGAACCTTTACTGTTGCGAGCGGGAAATTCCCAGATATCCAAGTGTTCAGTAATATATCCCGACCCATGCTTCAGATCGCGCCCGCGCTCCAACAGGAGAACATTCAGTCCACCCTCAGTAAGCTCTTTTGCAGCAAACCCTCCACTGATACCAGACCCTACTACAATCGCATCCTGCACCTCCTGGGAGCGAGCTACATGTACATTTTTACGATGCATACCCTTCTTGGGTAACTGACCTAGAATGACACACAAGTTAAGAAAGGAATGATATACCTAGCACTCGTGTTATGCGGGAACTTGCGTGACATTACCCGGATCTAGGAATTGGCTCAAGCCAACGCTTCGCGTCGTGCAGTTGCTTCAATCCCGAAACCTAGTTTATTTGCGGCCGCCTTCATCTGGCCTGGGCTAACGCAGATTATCCGCTCGAATTTGTTTTGTGTCGTCCGAATGTCTATCTGCGTGCGCTCACAGACATAACATTCTGGCTCGTATGTGCCGCCGATCCTCGATCATCTACCGATACTTATAACCCGATCTTTATCCAACTGTCCCAACCGCTTAATAATCCTCGCAGCTGAGTCCTGATTTTGCCGTGACATTCTTTCCAGGAGTATTGATCTCGTACCCCTGGCACGATTGGATCGCCTGGAGACAGCTGATATGACGCCCTGGGTAACCCTTTCTAAACCTTCTTCGTCGGCAGTATGCTTGGGCACTTGGGCGTTGCTGAGGAATAGCCATGGGTTTTCATCCACTAAACCATTTCTCCGTCCAATAAGAAGTACTACCGAATAGCAGAGATCGCAAACGGAATGGAGCAGAGCTGTACGAAGGAGCCGTTGAGCTATGTATGCAGATTGCCTCCAGAGAAGTCAAGCTGTCATCGCAATGGGCGTTGCTGATCACTCTTGGATCTCGTATACCACAACCATCGGAGCTTCGCCCCTCTCTTGGTACCTGCCATAGGCGTAGCCGTCTCGAATCATCTCAAGGTTCACGGCAACCGGCAATGTAGCACTACCCACTGCTTGAGATTCCCGATTCAGGATCAACCATTCCGCCTGAACCGCATCTTCTCGAGTACTGAGCTTTATCCACACGTGGCCCATTTCATCCACCACAAAGGTTTGAAACGCTGGCTTGGTCTCATGAGGCTCATGGGCAGCCAATATCTCCCGAAACAATGCATCTTCCGGCTGTTCTTCTTCCATTTCTGCCTCTGTAATGGGTACCGGATCATGCCCATAGCTGATTACCTCGCGAGTTGATCTGTCAGCAGATACGAGCGTTATTTCGATTGCATCGCTCCAGCCGTAGTAAAGCATATCATCAGGGCCGACTGCCCAGGCTGGTGATCTAGCAAATGGAACAGAGATAAAATTCAAACCTCGGTTCTCTTGGATGTTATAAATCATCTCACCTGCTGCCACCGTGCCAAAAAGATCCGCTTCGAAGTTCCCATTCGAGTTGACTTTTGTCAATTCGTAATGATAATCGTCATTTATGCTCCATAAACCGTTGTCGGACTCCAAGAAAGGAGGCAGGCTCTTCCCCACGATGAATCCATTTTCAATGACGCCTATAAGTGAACTAACTTGCTTCTCACCGTCATCCCCCACTTCAATACTGCGCACCCAAGAAAAGTCATCAGGATCATAGATAAGAACCCGGTTCGTCAACAATTCCCAAAGATACACGGAATCCGCTGACCCGATGACCGGGCCCACAAAATATAGATACTCCCCCGGTCCTTGCCCCTGCCCTCCCACTGAGCCCAGGTAGGAACCGTCCGATCCAAGCGAGTGGATCAAGAAGGGATTATTCTCTGCCACAATGATGTCACCGCGCCCATTGACCACGATTTGAGAAATAGACCCGAAAAGGATTGTGTCGCCAGCGGACTCATCACCCAAGCGAAGAATTTCCTCCAGTGTAATCAAGTCTGTTTTGCCCCTTTCCTGTGCAGGCCCTGTATCTGTACAGGCAGCTAGGAGTGTGACACAGAAGAAGGACAGTCGAACAATGAGAAAACCTTTTATGTCTCGCACTTTATGGTGTGTGGTATTCCGCAGCAATCAAAACTACTCCAATGAGGATTAAATAGTGTTTGCCCGAGAATAGGTATTTTCGGGCAAGCACTATATAATGAATGCGAACAACGAGGGGCAAGATAGCGCCCGAACCTTGCGGTAGAATTATTGCAGAAGCTTCTGAAAAGCAAACTCACGACGCAGCAGTGAAAGAATTCGTTCATGCCCACTCGGTTGCTGACATGCTGGAGCGGACTACACGGCACTACAAGAACCGTGGTGTAGAGACGGTACAGATTGTCGAGAAACTGATCCAGCTTGTGCACGAGATGCGGGAGGCCAATGCTCGCGACGATACAATGAAACGCTTTGTGACACTGCCTGTGAGCTGGTAAGGACCGTACAAGCCAACGTTATTATTGACTATTCGTTGCAAGGGAACGTACGCGCCCAGCTCCGACGTTTGCTTAGTAAGGCGGGTTCTGCGAAGGATTTATCCGCCAGACAAACAGGAGAAAGCCACCAAAACAGTGCTTGAACAGGCAGAACTGCTGCCTGTTGGTTGGGCAAACGCGAGATAGAACCAGCGATCGCATGTTGCTTCATAACCCAGAACATGTGCACTGGGATGCTTTGGTGCTTCTATCGCTCATGAACATCTTAGCTGCGATATCGTAGGTTCGGGCTGAATCGCAGGAGCAACATTGCTAATCCATCATTTTATGTCCTTAGTTACACCTATGCACCATCGACAAGGCACGAATCCAGAGGGTCACCATGGCTAGCTCACAACCGCGCGGAGGAAACCCTGGTTCTCAAGAGGACACGGGCGTCTCAAAGAGAAAAACGATTTCTGCCAGCAAAGTTGATGTTACGCTCACAATCAGCGACACGGCGGTCCAGAATATTGAGAAAAGCCAAGAGAAGACCATCAAGGCGGCGCAGCAAACTCGAAAATTCGCTTGGCGATGAGCATCTGGATTGCTAGTGTCTGCGGTAGCTACTTTCTGTAGGTGGTTTACGTATAATGAAGATCACCTATTCCGTGGAGCAGCTTGATAGTGAGGAGGCGTGGACAAGTTTAGCCATTGTACTCGGTGGCCCAAAGCCCCCTCCTGCAGTCAATAATATAATCCGACATCTCAAAGTACTCTGTACGGAGTGCTATGTCCTCGAAGACCGATACATCGACCGCGACTATTCGGAAGATTATTGGCATTTCTATGCCCGGACTTTCCGGGACCATGATCGCCACTGCAAGCGCGTCCATTTTTTTTCGGGTGACATAGCTCTGTTATTTCAGAGACCCTTGTCTTCAGAAAGGATCCGTGCGATTCATGATTGCTCAAACACAACGTATTGCGGTTTTTGTGTTATTCGACCGTTGCCAACCGCTCCAATTGGCAGAACAATTCTCACCGGACGAGTCCACGGTAAATTTGACATGGAATCAAGCGTTACGTGCCGTGCAGAATTCTCCGCTAATCTATTAGGGGTTAACCTGACCGTCACCGGTGCATCCTTTCTCCAGCAAGACGCACGTGTGGGCGCATGTGCTCAAGTAGCCATTTGGACTGGTATGCGGCACATGCATGCACGACATGGTTATAACTGGGCCTCCGTAGCGGACATCACCAAGTTCGCTAAGCCCACGACTTCCAGTGAGGCAGTGTCTCTTCCTGCCGGATCGGACTTCCTTACTTCGGAGCGAATGATTCGCGGGATCAGTGAAGCCGGTTACCAGCCACTTTGTTTTAGCGGATTAGACATCGGTCGCGACATCCTCCCGTACGTGGACTCCGGCATTCCCGTAATTCTGGGCCTGAGCACTCCCGACCAAACACTGGGTCATGCTGTTACTGTCGTAGGTCGCGTCTTTGCCAAGCAGAACAACCCCACAAAAGATGCTATCGATTATGTACCGGCCTATATCGTCCATGACGACCAACGCGGGCCCTACAGGTGGCTTCCCATGTCTTCTAGTGCCAGCAACGAATACTCCTTTACCGAGGATACAATCAAATGCAATGCGCCTGAAGGCACGGTCGAGCTTAATGTACAATGTCACGCTGTTTTCGCTGTAGCCCTGATGTCCACAAGGGTTTTTTCCACAGCCGCAGCGGCAGAGCGAGCCGCCGAGGATCGAATTAGCAGCATTGTGGGGAACCTACAGACAATCCGACAGAAACTGGAGGAATTCGGACTTCCAGTCAACGAACGACTACTGGACGACTTGCAGGTAGCGTACACTTCTGATCAGATTGTTTTGCGGACATACTTGACCTCTGCTGCGGGGTACCGTCGCCACCTTTTAGAGGGATCTGCCTGTGATGAGCTAAAGGATGCCTTGCTTGATTATCATTTACCGCACTTTACATGGATCACAGAAATCTCGACAATCGATTCGTACAACAATGCATCCCTAGGTATGCGGCGCATTTACGGCCATACGATTATCGATGCAACAACCTCTATGAGAGGGCGTGACGACATGTTGGCGCTTCACATTCCGGGGCTCCTCGTTACTCGAGACATCAACGCACTAGAGGACAAGGACAAACTCGATATCATCGAAAATGACCGGCTTTACGAATGCCGCGAAAAGCGACTCAATTCCCATTCGGTTTAGTTGGTAGGGTCCCGTTGTCACCCATCGCTAAGCGGCTATCTCTGGCCTGAGAACATTCACCACAGCTTACATTCCGACGCGGCATGTCGTAGCTGGCCACTGCCTTGCGGGAATTCCACCGAAACCATCCGGTCTCGGTTTCATCATATTTCAGACCCAAGAAATGAAACAGGAAGTCGTCGGCGGCATGCGCACAGGCGATAGCGTTCAGGGTAATCACGCTTGGTGCCGCCACACCGGGATCTTCTACATACGCGTATCCGCGCTTTGCTGCTTCTGGCACTGCTTCGTCCTGCAAACGTGCTGGATTGATCAGTTCGTTACACCATAGACAGCCTTGCTCTGGCGTCACTAGCCGACTGACGCAAAATACATCCCCCACGTCTCCATCTTCTGAAACGGGGACCTTCGCGCCAACCTGAATTCCAGGAATGCCATACTGGTGCACGATTGCGTTAAATAGAAGACGCGCCCCCATCGTATCTGCTGCGAGAAAAAGAAAGTCGCAGTCCGTGAAACGTGCTGCTACACCTTCCTCAAGGAAGTTCCTTGCCATCGCTTCAATTTGAACCTTGGGGTTAGCGCGTCGAATATTGCGGGTCGCCATCCGGACTTTGAGGCTCCGCAGGCGCTCTGCGAAAAATCGTGGTATCCATGAAGGCACAGCCCCATCGCTCCATCGCGCCCCAAGGAGACGAGGTAGGTTCGTGATATCCGCTCGATCGGGATCTGCGAGGATGAACTCTCCGACACCAAGACGAGCCAAGAATTCTGCTAGAATGGATCCCGCGCCACCCAGTCCAATGATCCCAACACGTGTCTTGCGCAGCAACTCCTGGCCAGCGTCACCGAACAGTCGACTTTGCCGGTCATACATTTCGATGGTTGTAGCCTGTTTCTGCGGTGTAGGGAACAACGACTGCCGTTGAGACCCTATGACCGTGGCGTGCTTCAGTGGTGATCGGTAGCAACCAGGGAACCACAGATCCCCAGCTACAGCAGATTTCGCGAAGACCAATGCACCTACTGGCATACCTCGCGCTATATCGAGGAGAGCCGGGTATCCACGTTCGTGTGATGCCATGTCGTCCTGCGAGAACGCTACCGAGTCGGTTCCCCCATGATTGTGTATTGCAAGGTACGCTAACCGCATGTTTCTGGCGCGGAGAATACGTCTCTGTATGAATTCCGCTTTCAGCATGCGATATCCACGCTTGCCCGGTACGTAATCCACACCATCTTTTGCCAAGTGTACTTCCTTCGCGATGAGTCTTAACCCACGATCAGACTCGCACGTGCCAGCAAGGATAACCGCCCCGTGTTCATCGTCGTCTCCCGGAAACAAATGCCCCTGAAGCTCAGCATAAAATGCACTAGGGATCGTCAACCTCCACGGTTTCATATTTTCTCCTTCATCCATCGAATAACTTTCTGTAACTTCAATGCTGCTGTGTCCGTCTCCGGGTTCAATCTGTTTGATCGCCGGGAGATCTGGGTAGCCGGCTGGTTTAGAAACATTGCGGTTCCAAAGCCTTCTCCCAAATCTTGTTGATCTGAGCGCGCCAAGTTGGGGTTAGTAAAATGCGGGTATACATCTGCGTGGGGATACTGAAAGGTGATTTGGAATCCTATCCATACCTCAGTCTGCACGTAGGGGTGCCCCATAGGAATGCCCTTGACAATAACGGCTGCGCCACCGGAATTGTCAGGTTTCACGTCAATAAGGCATTGATTGAATGTGCAGCGGATTTCTCCGAGGGCCTTATCTACCGCAGGAGCGAGCGAACTCATGAGTTATCGTCGTCCGCAATCGCGACGAACCGATCTCCGGGTTTTACTTCGATGACATCCTCGCCTCCGATTATTTTGGTCTTTCCACCACCACATTCAATGCTCAGGACGAAGTCTGCCTGGATACGCATACCCTGCTCAATCGCTGCCTTCTTGATGCTCTCGCCAGTTTGCTTCGAGCCCCTAAGCACTACAGACTTGTCATTTATCGTGATGTCGACCTTTTTGTCGTTAACTACCTCGGGAATGCTTTTGTTGTTGGCCATTGCTTAACCTATTTCGATTGTTATTGCTTTTTGCTATATTACAATATAACACTTGTGATTATCAATTGCAATAGTGAAATTGGAAAAAAACCGAACAGACCGATTTGATGTTGCTGCGCTATACGCTGCAATGGATTCCGAGCGCCGTTCTCGCCGTCTCACGTGGAAGGACATAGCATCGCAGTCGGGAGTTAGCGCATCTACGCTTACTCGTTTGTCCCAAGGCCGTCAGCCAGACGTTAATAGCCTCGCATCCCTCACCGCGTGGCTTGGAATGTCTGCAGACCATTTCATGCGTGTTGTACCCGCTGACCAATTCGGGGTAGCAAGTCCTCTGGCTCAGATCTCCTCCATCATCCATCGAGATCCCCACCTGAATCCAGAGGGAGCGGTTGCTTTGGAGGAGTTAATTCGCGCCACGTACGAGCGATTGAGAAACGATAGCGACTGAGGGACTCGTTAGTGGTGACGGGGAGACTTTGACGAAGCGCATTCGGAGTCGAAGGTTACCGAGGCTCATAAACTTCAAGACGCAACTGGTAATTCATTGTGATGACGCTAGCCTGAATTTCCAACCACGTTTTTTGAGGCGGATTCGGTATCTATGCCTGTGCAGCTTCAGACATATTTGAGGATGAGCTTTCGCTGCTACATCCAGGAGATTAGGCCTTGGGATCCGACATAATCCGCTGCCCAAAGTTCTGTGTTATGCGTCCGTCTTGTGAGTCGTACAATGATTTGGTCCTGTTGGGTGATGACTGTGGCGGGCGCATTAACGAAATTGTTCATGATAACTCGGCTTTTGGCCATCTGATAGCGGGAGCCCAGTCGCTGTACCAAGACTTGGTAGAGCGTATTGGCGGTGAGCGTCAGCTATAAATCCAGATCAATGCGCAAGGGCACGGTACTGGAGTGAGCATCCATATGGAAGAAGTTAATCGCGTCCTCAATGGCATTTTCGACCAGCATCCTTCATCGCAGCAGGTAATAGCCAGGTCAAGTTCGCCACCGTGGTGCGCTCGAGAATCCTGGATACCGAACCGCGGCCAATACCCACATTGCGGCCAATCGCACGATGGGGCAACTTGATTCATTAAACAACGGGGGATCGGTTAACTTTCCCAAGGCGACTGGCTTTATTCCTGGGCTTAGGGGGAGACTGAATCCTATACGCAATTCCCAAGATCGGACCTACCTTTACACCTCAAATGTCGCCATCAACGATGGTCAGTCACTGTCGGTATCGTTCGATTACGGTCAAAAGCTGCGCCTTACTGACGCTGACGGCAAAGAAGTCGTCGCACGCGTTCTGGACATCGTAGGCCGATCTGTACTATTGGAGTATCGTGTAATTCGGATTCAACCAGAGTCACGGCCAGAGTCACGGCCAGAGTCACAGCCAGAGTCACGGCCAGAGTCACTTGAGTCGAGGATACTCCGGCTCTTAGCTGCTGGACCGATGTCAAAGACCGAGTTGTCCACGAACTTGGGACAAAAGAAGATATCCGGTCAACTCAATAAGGTGGTTCGGTTGCTAGTTGACGCAGGGAAGATCGCTTTCACGCGGCCCGAAACACCCCGAGGTGGGTTCCAATAATATCAACTGACCGACAAGGGGGAAGCTGCGGTTAGAAGTATAAATGCAGAGAGATAAGTAGCATGAGCACCGTCAGTCAGCGTAAAACTCCCGCGCAGCAGCGTGTGGTCAAGAATACAATAGACTACGAGCGTCTTGGCAACTGAAAGCATCGCCTTAGCAATCCAGTGCTTAGAATACGATTCATATTGACTGGCTGAAATACCAAGGTCGCAACGACCCGCTCATCAATAAGGTACTGCGCCAACCAGCCTGAACTCCTGCTTTGTTTCTCTTGCGGTGTTTACGATTGTTTTAAGAACTGTACCCGGAGAGTTCTGTAATCTAGCAAGAGAATATTCTGGCGTAATTCAGGGTATCCGGCAGCGATCAGGTAGCTCTCTTTGGCGCGTGCCTGCTGCTGGAAGAGGATTTCAATCTGGGCGATGGTTACCTTACCGTCGTAATAGATCAAGGCTACTTCTTCAAGGTTATCCGTCCCAGATTATAGCTGGCTGCAACCCGAAACAATACATATCGCCCCAATTGAGAATGGAGGCCCCTCGAACATTGTTCAGTTGCACGCTTTTTAGTGTACATTGCGTAACGTCTTTGTTTTAAGGACGTATATCGGGCACTTACTACACCTGACCAATGAGACCGAGATCACACCAGGAGATAGCTGTTACGATCTTTACTGAGAAATATGAAGATGGATGCTATGCTTATGCACCTGCTCTTAAAGGACTGCACGTTGGCGGAGAGACAGAGGAGGAAGTTTTGGCTATTGCCAGAGATGGAATAATTTGGTATTTAGAGTCTATGATTGAACATGGAGAGCCATTTCCAGAGGGAAAATACTTAAAAGTCAAAAAACTCAGTGAACCAAAAACCAAAGAAGTATCTGTACTATGCCTATCTCAAACAATGCATGGCAACAAGTCAAAAATATCACGGCCTAGACTGTTATACGTAGGTTGGAACGGGATGGGTGGGAACGAGAACAAAAACGAGGAGGCCGAATTGGTTTTATAAAGAACAAGAATAGAGTTACTATCCATTTTCATCCAGGAAAGACTTACAACATTAGACTACTTAAACAATTGTTCGCAGATATAGGCTGGAATGAATCCGATTTAATCCGCTTGAAGTTGATCAGAAAGCCCAAGTCTTAGCGTAACATTGTTACACTGAATACCGCATATTAGTCAAGCGTCCTTATCCCAGTAGAACAATCACTTCAAGACACGGGGTAACTACCTGCGTTTTTGCACCGCTCGTGTGCAGGATGGGGATGCCCCAACTAAAATTGGGGGCACCCCCGTACCCTGCCGGGACGAGTGGCAAAAATGGCTTGCCGCCAATATCTTACACGAAGGATCCAATAAGAACAGTTCACCACCAAGGCGACCGAAATGGCTATTGGTATGCGCTTTGTTTGTCGTGGATGCGACAAAAGCATTGAGGCGTGGGACGACGGTAATCCTTACTACATGGAGAACGGCCGGAAGCAATACGCATACCATCCGAGCGATCTGTTCGAACTCTGCATCGGTAACGATACTCCACACCTTTGTCTATCGTGTGGACACGAATTCATGGTTGATTCCAATGCACCGATCACGCAGTGTCCGAAGTGCAAGGCCGACATGATCGTATGTACGACTATGTTGGATGGCAAGGCATGCCCCTACTGCAAGCAAGGGGTGTTTGTTGTGGACTCGGGATGGCATGCGATTTCGTAAGCGGTGCATGGGGTAGGATTGGGCTCGGTGATCCAGCCGAACTCCTGCCTTGTTCATATATAAGGGGGCATGTGGACATCCGCAGACTACGCGGAATTGACACAACCCTAGCATGCGCCTCGCCTGAATTGCCAACGGGCACGTAACCTTATACTGAATGATACCCTAGATATAGCGCCGGACTTTCCTAGCGAACCTTTATACTCCTGCAACTGCATTTCTTAACTGCCGCCGACTCCGTTTTGTAACTGTCGTTGGATACAGTTTGCTGGGAAGACCAGCCTTAGAAACTTGGATACCGAAATGATCATGCAGCAGGCCGTGGCAGCGATGATTGGCCATAGGCTCTTGTATAAGGACTTGACTTCGTAGAGCTACTTAGCGGGCGCGCCACCTGCCGAATGCCTCGGATCCCTGCCTGATGCCCCAGATCGGCATTTATCCGCCGAAGATGATCGCGGCCGAAATGACCGCGCCGGCAAAGCCTATCGCCCAGATCAGGACCGTGTATTTCGCATTGACTGCGTCAATCTTCTCGCTCTGGGCATCAATTTTAGCTCCCAGTTGTCTGACGAGATTTGCGGATGCCATGGCTTCAATGAGTTCTATAAGTTCGTGGGTTTCCTCCGCAGACTGCTTCCCTTCCTTAGCCAGCTTACGGAGGAGTGAAAAGGCACGTGTTGAGTCTGGCTGTGATTCATCCATCTACTTCCTGTAGTATACGACTGAAGGATCAAACTTGGTGATCCTCATCTATGGCCAGCCCCCGCTGGCGTTTCGTCTATAACGATATATGCAAATGTGCAGAATAAAGTTTCAAAATCTACTTTTGTACGCAAACGTTGCGTACAGCAGATCGTGGCTGGGATGATTAGGCGGAGGCATTTGTACAAAGACCTGACTTCGTAGAGATGCGTAGAAACTCCCTGAAGTATGGGATACTGGAATAGCTGGCAGGGTTCTACCCTGCCGGCTATTTATGAATCGGAGGCATGTAGGTCACTAGGCCCTCACCGCCTCTTTTTCATCAAATGAAAAACGCGCAGCCCGGATATGGGGAAACTTTAACATCTCACAATATGCGTCATAAGCACGTTGCAAATGCTCAGGAATATGGTATTTCCTCAAAGGAGCAGTTAACATCCTGTGAGGATACTTAAACGCCAGTAGAAGTACCCATATCATAACAGCAATATTACATAGATAAACTAACCCCCTGCCTGTAACAAAGGATGAAAAACCACCAAGAGGTGCCCACATCCAAGCTTCAAAAAATGCAACGGCACCCAAGAACACTACATTAAAGATCATCAACCCTTTAAGAACTGCTACTTGCCTTCTAGCACGACCGTAGGCCCGGAATAGAAAATCCTCTGCGTCTACTTCTGGGAGGTTCTTCAGAAATTGAGAATCCTTCATCTAGCCGACGGGGTGTATCTTCAGAACATGTACCCTAGAACTTCTGAACATGTCCTTTCTGCGTATAACCATTGCAGCCTTAGATTTGGGAAAATTAGTTATTCGCCAGTCCTGTTTCAACGGGTAAAGATAAGTAAAATAAGCCGAGATTTGGCTAAGACTAACATCAGTTGGTTATCTTGAAAATATCCAAAGCCTTCCAGATTTTTAAGACCCGTGCTCCTGGCAATAACACCGCTGCGTAGAGGCCATCAGAGTTGATTATGAATACATCACAATACTTGCTGGGTAAGCATTTCCACCGAATGCGTGCCCTTTGGCTCTTGAGTTTCCTTCCATTCTGGTCCAGCACCGTACCTGCAGACGGTCCTCCGTTTGAACCCCAGGAAGCACTGGAGACCATCAAGGTACCCGATGGCTTACGTGTAGACCTTGTTGTGGCAGAACCCCTGGTTGCAGACCCTGTCGCTATGGATATTGATGAGTATGGTCGAATCTGGGTCGCCGAAATGCCCGGGTATCCCCTGGATGTTGGTGGATCAGGGCGAATAAAACTCCTGCACGATACAGACCAGGATGGTCGGCCTGATTCTGCAGCATTGTTCGCTGATGGACTTAGGCTGCCGACCGGTATTATGCGCTGGAAGGATGGTGTCCTGGTAACTGATCCACCTGATATATTCTATCTTCCAGATACCGACGGGGATTCTCGGGCAGACAGCCACATCGTAGTCCTAACCGGATTTGCGCTCTCAAATCCACAGCACAATGCAAATTCCCCGATCTATGGACTGACCAATTGGATTTATGTAGCTAATAACAGCACCATCTGGTGGACCGAAAAATATGCGGATCCCTTCGGTGATCGAGGAGAACAGATATATTTCCCCGACAACCCTGAGGGAGCGCGCCTGCCGCGTAATGCTGCCGACAGGAACGTTCGTTTCCGCCCGGACACCTACGAACTTGAGCTTCTTGGTGGACGATCGCAATTCGGGCACACCTTTGATGCTTGGGGAAGACATTTTTTGGTGAATAATAGTCAGCACCACTCTGTGGAGGCTCTTGCTGCGCAGTATTTGGAGCGACGGCCTGAGTTGCCAATCCAAACAACCATTCACAGAACACCCGATTATGGAAATGCTTCTGAAGTATTTCCCATAACCATCAATCCTGTATATCAGTTACTAACTGATGTTGGGGTATTTACTTCTGCATGTGCATTGACCTGGCAGCTAGGAGGTTTGTTGCCCGCGCCATTTGATAGCAGCATTACGCTGGTTGCGGAACCTGTCCACAACCTTGTACATATTGACCGAGTGTTTCCAAATGGACCGGTTTTTAGGAGCGAACGCGTACTCGAGAAGCGTGAATTTCTTGCATCTACGGACAGCTGGTTTCGTCCAGTTAATTTCGCTATTGGACCCGATGGAGCTGTATATGTTGTTGACTATTACAGGGAGATCATTGAGCACCCGGAGTGGATGGACGATAGTCTGGCGGCCACCGGTGACCTATACCGAGGGACGAATCGCGGACGTATCTATCGTATTGTACCCGAGGATACCCCTGAACTGAACTGGCATGAGAAGCTTAACCTCGCCGATGCTACCGTAGATGAACTAGTCGCTAAACTGGCCTCTGATAATATCTGGTGGCGTCGCAATGCACAGCGCATATTGGTGAGCCGGAATCGTCAGGATGCGGTTGCCCCTCTCTTGATAATGGCCGCATCCAGCACGTCTGCCTTGGGGAGGCTTCACGCCCTTTGGACGTTGAAGGGCCTGGGCGCACTTACAACCAGCCAAATTGCATCCGCATTGGATGATCCCCACCCTGGGGTGCGCGAGAATGCTATACGGCTGACAGAACTCGCCCTGCCCGAGAACCCTGAACTTGGCCAGAACCTACTAGCCATGACTGAGGACACTAATGTTCGGGTTCGATATCAGCTACTTAATACCCTTGGGTTCTTGCCTGGCTCGGATGCTGCTAAACTTAGACTGCTTGAGCAGAATATTGAAAGCGAATGGTTTCAAACGGCCGCACTCCTGGCACTTGATGTGTCTGCCCATGATCTCATGCAGACAGCGATGTACGAACTCGCAGCACCAGAACATGTCGTTGACCGCTTTGTCCTACGCCTAGCACGTATCCTCGCCAGAACAGATGGGCTGGTCCCTGCCCTTACCAATGAAGGACCTGCTCTTGGTGCGCGTCTGGCGGGGACCGCAGAAGGCTTGCTGGAACGTCAGAATAGAGTTACGATCTCATCGGAGCTGTCCGAACGACTAGTAGAATTCACCTTGTCACCCGATGATGAATTGGGTAATGCTGCTGTAGCGTTGCTTGAAGCAGTAATTCTCCCCGGGACAGAAAGCCTCAAAGAAGCACAGCTTATAGCAACTGATGTTAACCAAACGGTGGATGCACGAGTGCGGGCAGTGCGTATTCTGTCGCTTATTCCCGATAATATCGAAATCCTAGTGAGCCTACTTGACTCCTCCTATCCTGTGGAAGTCCAACTCGCGTCTGTGGAAGCCTTGGGAGCCCAACCAGGTACTGGGCCTGTACAGCTTTTGCTGCAATCCTGGTCTAATCTTTCGCCACGCTCCCGCAATCTTGCACTGGATCAATTTTCCAGTCAAGAACGTGCAAATATATTAGTGACTGCTTTAGAAGAGGGCGTCATTCTATCTGAAGAAATCACTTGGCACCAACGCGTCCGTTTGATGCGCGATACAGCAGAACCCGTTCGAAGCCGTGCTCGAGCAATCCTCAAAGTAAAGGATGCTGTCTCTGGCGCATTATCCATTCCTGATGGTCCAGGTAACATTGACCATGGACAAGTACTGTTTGAGAACCTGTGTGCGCAGTGTCACATGGCAGGCGAAGTAGGTACAGGGGCTCTTGGACCAAATTTGGCTACCGTACAGCATTGGCCACGTCATGCCCTGTTAGCCGAACTTCAGAACCCAAGCCAGAGTATTGCCAGCGGTTACGAATCCTGGCGATTGACACGCACCAACGGTTCAATAATCGAAGGAATCATTGCTTCGGAAACCTCCTCTGCAATTACAATGAGATCCCTCACTGAAACAGTGGTCGTTCCACGACAGGATGTTAAGGAATTGACTGCAATGCCCGGTTCGTTTATGCCGCAGGGCCTTAACATGGCTCTTGAACCTGATGATTTGCGCGATTTGCTTAGCTTTCTAAGACAGGAACTCCCCCAACAATAATCTTTCCACTCCCGATGCAAAAGCTTTTGATATTTCTTACGGCAGCCTTGCTGTTTACTGCCTCTCAGACCATAGCGCAGACACCCGCTGTGCCATCCCTTGATGAATGGGAGGTTCACGATCCTGATCGGCCTCAACCGGTTGTTGTCACTCCTGGAGAATTGACATCCGCGCCACCACCCTCAGACGCAATTGTGCTGTTTGATGGAACACATTTTGAGGATTGGATGCATGCAAACGGCGATGCCGTTAAATGGCATTTACGCGACGGTTACATGGAGGTGAACCCCGGAACCGGAATTATCCAGACCAAACGTTCGTTCGGCGATGTGCAGCTTCATATTGAATGGGCTACACCCAATAGTGGAACAGGACAGGATAGCGGCAACAGTGGTGTATATCTCATGAGCACCTATGAGGTGCAAGTGCTTAATTCGTTCGAAAATCAGACTTATCCCGATGGACAGGCAGCATCGTTGTATGGGCAGTATCCCCCGCTTGTGAATGCTAGCCGTCCACCATCGGAATGGCAGTCCTACGATATCGTCTTTAGAAGGCCTCATTTCGAGGAGGATGGTACACTGAAGAAGCCTGCAAGAGTCACTGTTTTCCATAACGGCGTACTCGTTCAGGACAACGTGATCCTGACTGGACCTAGCGGGCATCGGTCCCGCCCCCCATACCGGGTTCACGAGGACGCATTGCCACTCTTCTTACAGGATCATAACGAACCTACGCGCTTTCGTAATATCTGGATTCGCGACTTGGAAGCAGATATGTAGCCTATGAATGGCATTTATTGCAGGAATTGACATTGGCGGAACACGGACGCGCTGTGCGCTGGCGCGGAAGGATAGGCCACATGAAATTTACCGCAAGACATCTGTTGCGCCCCCGAAGCAAGGATCCAGTGTGGTACTTGAAGTAGTTGAGGACATGATTCGTGGCAGCCTATGGGAAAAGAGCCGATATGCACAGTCCTCGTTGTTCACGCTCTCCCTTCTGGCAAAACTTTCAATTGTCACCGGTGCAAGAATACAGCTATCGCTAACAGACCTGTCATCTAATGTTCGGGATGATTGCACTCGACCTTGGATCATCCGATGCGCATGCTACTCTGTATCTGGCTCTCCCACCACCCAATTGCAGGTTTTGGCCTTTTTGTTGGGCAGGCGCTTCGGGATACGTGCGCACATACCCTATGAATTATGGACAAAACCCACGCTGGAACACCCTATTGAAGACGATCAAGTGCATTTGAAGGAAACAACAGTAACTTTGGGCCATTACCCTACGGAATCCAAGCTTATTGACAAACATCATGCGAGCAAACCACTTGACTCCAACCTCCGAATATGATTTTGTAAAAGGCTCATGAGCTTTGAGTTGGATATCCACACCGTCGGCAAGGGGCACTCAAGCGGAGACGCAATTACCCTCCGCTTCGGAATACTGGGGACACCGCAACAGAAGGTAGTGGTCATTGATGGCGGTTATCATGAGGACGGTGAAGCCTTACTGGACTTCATCCCGCGCGTCTACGGAACTCGTACGGTCGACCTAATGGTAAGCACACACCCGCACAACGACCATGTGGGCGGCCTTCGACCAATACTTGAATCACTGGATGTGCGCAAATTGTGGATGCATCGTCCCTGGACTCTATCCCGCTCCATCCGCACCTACATTATTGACGGGCGCGTCACCCATCGCAGCCTTACGGACCGCTTGCAACAATCGTTCAAGCAAGCACATGAGCTCGAGCAGTTGGCCAAAACGAAGGGGATTTTGGTAGAGGCGCCGTTTGCCGGAATGACGTTTGAGGACACGATTCGTGTGGCCGGCCCAACCAAAGACTACTACGCGGGTTTGATGGCCTCGTTTGACGCTGGCCAAAAGGCCTCCCCTCTTGAGTTACTTAAGCGAGGCCTGAAAGCGGCCTCGGAGTGGTTTGTCGAGTCGTGGGACAAAGAGGCACTGATAGAACCGAACGACGATGCCGTGTCTCCCGTGAACAACTCCTCAACGGTCCTCTATCTGGATCTCAAGGAGCGCATCCTGCTGACGTCTGACGCTGGGACTCCTGCACTTCGACGGGCACTCGACTTCCTCGCGCATAAACAGCTATCAACTGATTTTTGGATCGTGCAACTGCCTCACCATGGTAGCAAGCGCAACGTTGGGCCAAGCATTCTGAACCGCCTCCTTGGTCCTCCTTTCTGTGCAGGGTCAAGTAAATGGGGCATCGCATCCGCAGCTAAGGACGGCCGTCCAAAACACCCCTCCCAACGCGTGATCAATGCGGTGCGGAGACGCGGTGCAAAGGTACAGTCCACATCTGGCCAGAGCATCATTCTTCATAGCAGCGACATTCAGCCGAGACCTAGATTTGTTCCCTTGGCTACGCTTGAGTTCGTGCCCGAATACGAAGACTGATCGGCATGGCATTATGAGAACAGACATTGGATAACAGAACATTTCATGCCAGAAACGAACTTGAAAAGAACCTATCGAGGGCATTTGCTACGCTTCGTGGCTCTCAACTTCTTCGTTTGCTTCGCGCTGTTCTCAGGTGAAGATATGATCACTGCAATCCAACTGCGGCAGTTTGAAGGGCTCATCACCCCAAAGGCAACGCTTGGTTTGGTGCTGCCGCTCGTCACGCTGATTCTCGATGGGTTCGTATACGCGGATACCAAAGCCATTCTGGTATACTGGCGTCTCAGGAACCCGTTGCCTGGCAGCCAAGCATTCACCAAGCATGGTCCAGCCGATCCACGAGTTAATATGAGGACGCTCGAAAAAACGTTCGGTCCCTTCCCTGAGCCTGCGAACGAGGCAAACCAGTTATGGTACAGGCTCTTCAAAACAGTGGAAGACAAACCCTCAGTGTCCCAAGCACATCGGATGTCATTGCTGACGCGGGATTTGACGAGTATCAGCTTCGTCTTGGCCCTCCTAGGCCTGATCCTAGGCGCGGTCCTTCGTGTCGGAATGTGGCCGTGGCTCATTCTGGTATCGGTACTAACCGGACAGTATTTACTGCTAAAGAATGTAGCAGCGAACAATGGACGACGCTTCGTTGCCACGGTCCTCGCCGAAGTGACTGCTTCCACCGATTAACTCAAGAGATCGTCGGTGATCGGTCCAACGTACCAAGCACGCTTAGTCTGGTTATAATGCGTTTCGGGGTTCACACGGCGAGCAAAGTTCTCATGGGTTACGTAAAGCACCATGGGCGACCGCGTGACGTCTACCACCATGCAGTTCGCCTGGTTGTTGGTGATCTTGCTCAAGCCGCGGTAGTTCCATGCATCGTAGGCCAAGTATTGGTGAGCTGCATTTCCGAAGAACGTCAGGGTTGGTCTCAGGGTATCCAGGAACTTATAAGACCGTCCAGACTTGCGGCCGTGGTGCGGAGCAATCAATAGGTCAATGTCCGTAACATCGTCTTCATGCTCTTTGAGGATATGATCCCAAGACGCATCGTGTGAGTCGCCACCGAAGACGATGCGGTTTTCGCCCGTCTTGTACAGAAGAACGTAGGATGCCGCGTGGTAATCACCCGACGATTCATTTGCTTCGTTAACGAGTGCTTGTGTCGGAGCGAGAATGTGTAGACCATCACCCCGTCCGATGCCTTCTTCTCCTTCGTTGTAGTACTGTCCTGTGGCGCCTGCGAGCAGAGCTAGACGCCTGGGATCAGTTGTAGGTTTCGTGTCTCGAAGGGTCTTGTAGAACACCCAATCCTCTTCTCGATACCGTGAGCTATCCCATGGACTGGACATCTCCTTGTTGTTGTCCGTATCCCAAAAGTTGGTAGGATTGAATTTCGAGAAAAACACCTCGATCCCGTCCATGTGATCCATGTCGGGGTGCGTCTGTATGTAGCGAAAGACGGAAGAGACACCGCGGCCAGCTATGTATGCTATTGGGTTCACAGGATACTTCTTTTGCTGGAAGTTCCCTGCGACCCCGCGGTCAGATTTTGCCATGCTGTCCAAGGCTAATTGCCCCACAGCACTTACTCGCTCCGCGTTACAAACATCTATAACGGTTACGCGTCCAGAGTTATGTTGAATGAACGAGCAGTCGCCCTCTCGCACGTTCAGGAAGTGAAGTGTGTCCAATCTACGCCTCTTTCGTCATGATGATCTACGCGAACTTGAATGCTAACGAGAGGAGTCTGTTCATAGGACTGATTTTGGTGTTTCCGACACGTGGCCGCGCCTCTGGGTAACGCTTTCTGAATTGACAGCTTTTTTACTTGCGTATTCCGAACGAGGGGATGCATCAATTTGGAAGAATAGGTTTCCGAAAAATAGCATCCCAATATTGAAACTCCGCGGTTCTGTTGATTGGGTAAAGTTGCATAAGAAAGGAAACCCGAACCGCGCGACAACAATCGGGATCAAAATGGCAAATTCGGAACGATGCTCATCACGGACAATGAAGCTTTCGAGTCAGGAGGAATGGAATACATTAGATCATAAACGACTTCTTCTACTCTTACGGACGTTTAATTGGCCGGCCATATATGGATCTTCCGCTGGACGTGGGACACCTAATCCGGTGGAAGTGGGACACCAATCCGATTGGGTGTCCCACTTAATTGGAATAGGCAACTTGGCTCAAACGTCTGAAAATGGTTTTGCAAATGGGCTCCTTTAGAAGGTGACCCGAGGAAATTGGACCCGACATGATTATCTTGTCAGGACTAGTGACAGGATTGGATTGCACCGAAATTCTTACAGGAAGGATCCAATAAGAACTGACTACCACCAAGGACAATGAAATGGCTAATGGCATGCGCTTTGTTTGCCAAGGATGCGACCATTGCAACTTCGTTCTCCCAACAATGGATTCGTTGATGCATTTGTGTTTATCATGGAGCACTCAACTCCAGAGGCCACGCTGATCCATCATATTCGTAATATCTGGATCTGCGAGTTGGAAGCAGTTAGTAGTCTATGAATGGCATTTATTGCAGGAATTGACATTGGCGGAACACGGACCCGCTGTGCGCTAGCGCGGAAAGATAAGCCACATCAAATTTGGCGCAAGGCGTCGGTTGCAACCCCGCAGCAAGGACCTGGGGCGGTGCTTGATGTAGTTGAGGACATAATTCGTGACAGGCTAGGGGTAGAAGAGCCGTTATGTGCGGTTGGTTGCGTAGCGCCGGGCATGACGGATACGCAGTCGGGGGTAGTACTTGAGGCGGCCAATCTGAATAACTGGATTAACGTCCCACTAGTAGCCGAGCTTGAAAGAAGGTTTCAAGCACCTGCTGCTGTAGAGAATGACGTTAACGCAGCTGCTCTAGCGGAGAGTCGACTGAGTGTGTCCGCCGAAATGTCTCCAGTTGTCTACGTGACCTTGAGTACGGGAGTAGCTGCCGGCATTGTCATTGACGGCAAAATCCTGCAAGGGGGCAATTATTGCTCAGGGGAGATTGGCAGCATGATTCCCTCCCCCGAATATCTTGACCAAGATTGGCAACCGGGTGGGTGTCTGGAGCAACTGGCAGGCGGCATTGGTTTAGCTGCTCAATGGGCCAAAATTCAAGGCACTCTCTCGAACACAACGAGCGCACGTGAAGTATTCCAGGCAGCTGATGCAGGAGATGTTCGGGCAGTAGCGTTGGTCAATAAAGCTACTGACTATATAGCACAGGCTATCGTAGCACTGGTCTGTATCCTTGATCCCGAAATCGTGATCCTGGGTGGAAGTATTGGGCTCGCCAGACCAAGAATTGCGGAACGCGTACGCCAAGCATTAGCGAAGTCAGTTCCTCACGCGCCCCCCGTAATTCCATCCTATTTGGGAGAGGATGCTCCACTCTTGGGTTCACTTGTATTGGCTGAATCCTGCGCTGGCGCTTCGTTTTCTGGCTCAACTGCTCCCTCCTCTTCAGGCTCGTGAGTAGACATTAACCCACCATTGTAACTCCCGTCCATTGCTCGTTCGAGTGCTAACAAAATCCGGTCAACATCCAATCCCACCGCTATAGCGTACGCCTTTGTCAGGCTGCGTAAATAGACCTCATGAAAGCTCTCGTTATAATACAGGCCGCTGGTTTCATAGTCTAGCAGTACTGATTTAGGGATGCGCGTCTCAACGTATACGGTTTCTAACGAAACTCCTTGCTGCTCTCTAAGGGTTCGTAGATCACCTGCGTATCGACTCCTAGCCTCTTCAAGTTGGCTTCCAGCTATTTGTTTAGATTGGTTAACCATAAATCCGGCGCATTATACACAGTCAAAGGACACAGCAAAATAAGAAAACTTGTCCAAAACCCAAGACGGACATCGTCATTTTCTGCCAAACTGAATCATTCAATGAAAGATGTCCAGCCAACACAAGAGTATCGGCTGGCTGGAACTCCTGAATGAAGCTAACTGTGGAAGAACCTAGGTCTCTACCATACGAAGGGAGTGCCCGCGAGCAGGTATACCTCCCAGACATTAACGTCCTCATCCCAGCAGAACAAGCCCGCAAGAAAGAGTTTGAGCGCACACGCCAGTCAGCATAGAGCCACTTGCCTGCACTACTCAATCCCGTCGGGACGGCGAGATTCGAACTCGCGACCCCTTCAACCCCATTGAAGTGCGCTACCTGGCTGCGCTACGTCCCGGGATCAGCAACTACGCTAATTTCTGCCTGATGTTCTCCAAGAATGAGCGCAAGTCCAGCAATTCCTGCCGTTTTATGCTACGCTGAACAGGTCGTGCGTCTTCTTCGTTCTCCAAGATCTGTCTAGCACCGGCCAGTGTGTATTTATTGACGCGAAGAAGTTCGTAAATCCGATACGCTACTTCCAAGTCCTTTCTCGTGTATGTCCGTCGGCCGGCATTATTCTTCCTGGGGTTGAGCAGGGGAAATTCATTTTCCCAATAGCGCAAGACATGCGTCTCTACCCCGACCAGTTTTGCTACTTCCCCGATTGAGTAGTAGAGTTTTGTAATCGTGTCCTCGGTCATTAGGGTGCTTGGTATTTGGAGAACGTTATCACAGCCCGTCAGTCAAGAATCTAAGCAAAATATCTCAAATGAGCTTAGGCTCCCAACAGATTGACTATTTATCGGACTATCCCGGCGAATTTGGCTGCATTAGCATTAATTCACTTATCAACTAATCAGGAATCGGTCTACACAGGCCTCCAATTGTAGCTGATCGATAACAACGTATCAGACTGTGAGTTCGGTTTGGAATTTGCGATCAAGTGCGTCCTCTCCCGGTTGGCCAAAGGCAGAGAAGACAAGGGGAAAACCGAGAGCATGCCCCTCGTCATTCGCTGGAATTGGTCCGGTTCGCCAATTCTACTTCGTTGATTGCTGGAATCGCACACCGGGCAATATTAAGCAGCCCATTGACGTAGAATTCCGTGATCGGCCCACCGCCTGCTTCACACTCTTCAGCAAGCTCGGGGGCGATCGGGGCCCAGTTCCGGTATCTACGGAGCCATTCCCACTGCGGCCAATGGTTGTCGTCCCTGAGCATAAGTCCATGACGTTTTAGTGCAACTGAGAGATCTTCGCGGCGCTCCCTCTCTTCCTCGCTCATTTTGTCAATCGGCTTCGAGCTTCTGACCCCCCAATACCATTTGTTCGGAGGTGGGCCCACAGATTCTAGCCTGATTTGGGTACACTCACCCATGTGGCCTGGCACGTCACTGTACCGCACCCAATTGTCCCTGCTGATCACGAGCCAATTCTCGACTTTTTTCTCGCCTACGTAGTTACATTGCACATTGCAGTCGGACGCAATGTCTGTCAATTCTTCGTGCGCCCGATCCTTGACGGCCTCGCACAAATGTTCTAAAAACCGCTTGCACACATCATCTCGCACCAAAACCCACGCGTCGTGGACAGCAAGCGCAGCACGGAGCTGGCTCGGGTCGTTGGATAGATAGTCACGCACGTAGAGTACATCGGGATTTATAGACATTGGTGATTCTCCGAATTTCTGTTGGCAGAACATCTGCGCATCCTTCATGAACGAGCGAACCCGCTCGGCATCGCATCGCTCCTGACAGGTAGCGAGCCACTTCTCTAGTGACGCGTCCTCGCCAATATATGGCATGATTCTGAAATGCTTCCGCCACCTCTTACGTTCAGCCTGCGGAAAACTGTTTTCGTCGGGCCAGCGGTAAACGGGTGGAAGATAGATCAGCAGGAAGCGCTCGCCGTATCGCTTGTGGAGGTAGCGCAGGTACGTCATAATCTGGAGCTCCAGATCACGGGCGTATGGCTTGTTTTCGAACGCAAGGCAAGCGTGACCTGTCGCCGAAGAGATCTCTACAATAATATCAATCCGGCCGCCACCCCTTGGGATCGGGTGCTCTGGCGTAACATGAATTGAATCGGCAGTCGCTGGGTGCAGTTCATTGAGCCATCCAGGCGGATCGGGCAAGACCTCTAACATTGCTTCCAAAAAGCTTGTCCCTTGGCCGTGTTCAGCATGTGGATCAAGCAGGTCCGCGATCACGTTTGACAGTCCGATTTCGTCATCACGGAGATACTTAAAGGAGCTGAACCGGGAAGCTTCCTGACGTTCGGGGCTAGATTTCTTGGCCTCCTGCAAGATCGGTGCTAGTTCTTTTAGGAGCCGCTTGCAATGCTCCTGCCTAGCTAGCCGTGCCTCGTCCACTTGTCGGAGGATTTCGGGAATCCGGTCGGTCACTGCCATAAAGGAAGGATCAATTGCACGAAAACACCGAGGTATAAACACTTAAAGGGTAAGTTGTGCCCCAATAGTTGAAACTATGGCCTGGTGCGCAAAATAGAGGAGAAACCATGAGATCTACTGTTTCGCTATTCCCTGTATGAAGGAATAATAGATCTTTTTTGGCAACAGCAATACAATCTCTAACCCTTACTGCGTCCAGCTATGTCATGCGAGAGAACCTGAACAGCTCCCAGACAGTTCAAATTTTCACCACAAATGCTAGAAGACAGTAAGCGTTGCAGCGACAGGGGAGCAGTGAGCGTAAACGCGATGAACGGGATTCAGATGAAGGGGAAACAAAAAGTCTTCGGATCCTTATGCGCCGTTTGCTCCTTGAGTCGACAGCCCTTAAAGGAGCACATTGCAAACAATCAGAGAGTTTGGGAAGAGTCGGTACGGGGATTAGGGTTTTCGATTTCTTTCACCTGCCGCGTCAGTAGTTCTTGGTGCTCGAGCGGAGAAATATTGGTGAGTTTTTGTGCCTCCACCAGCGTGATTTCCGCCTGATCATCTCGGCCCAACCTTAGCATCTGAATAGCGTCACTTTTTGCAAGTAGCCCATTAATGAAAGCTCGATACACTAGGAGTTCTAACAATTGGGGCGTTTCAGGGTCAAGATCTTGTGGCTCCTTTTTTCTCCATCCCATTTTGCCAATCATTATACACCATTTCTTATAGAGATAGTCGTTGATCACATCCAATTCATTTAACCGGTAAAGTAGTGCCTGAATACTCATCCTGTACCGGCGCTTTAACAGAATCAGTTCTTGAATCGAAATAAATCTTCTATATCGTCCAATATCACGAAACAACGCGTCGGCAGGTGCCAAAAAAGCCCCCCCAAACCGAAACGCCGCTTTCTCACGATCAGTATTAGGTGAGACATCTAAAACGAGGTGTCCCAACTCATGTGCAATACTAAGTCGTTGGCGATCACCTGGAATTCCTCGCCTTGTTACCACTCCCGATGACACTTTGGCCCCCTCATCATTCACTGCTCTCAGTGAAAGGCCATCAAAACTCTCTGCCGCATCAATTTCAATCACATGAATCTGTTTGTTCTCCAACAAGGCAACCATGTTCGGAATTGGGTCCTTACCCAACCCCCACCAATTACGCAGCTCTTCCGCAGCTTTCTCCGCATCTTCTACGGAGTTTATTCGAAATGATTTTAGCGGTGTTTCTGTCTCATCAAATTCCCCAAGCATATCCAGCAAGCGAATTCTCTCTTCCAGAGCATATTGAGACAGGTTTTCGACTCGATATTGCTCGTGCTTGCTCAATCTTGATCGTTTTCGATACTCAATAATTTCGACCTCTACCACGGGCCTATTATTGAGAGACGCAGTACTTACGTTCAGAGCTTGGGCTAGTTTTTCGAGAACGACTTGGGAGGGAAGCGATACTCCTCGCTCATATTTTGAAAGTGATTGTTTAGTAACAGCATATCCCATGGTGCCAGCAAGAGCGTCTAAAGACATGCCCCTTGCGAGGCGAAACTGTCTTAATCTTTTCCCTATGAGCATGGAATGTGGCTAAAATGAGAAAAAAATGTGAATTATTGGTTGACAAATGTCACATCAAAATTGAAACCTGTAAACCGTGCCTAACTATAACTTCATGCATTACTTAGATTTTCATGACAACACGATCTTGGAATTGATCAGGTAAACTTGGTCAATGACAAGAATGTTTTTCCGAATTCCATAAAGATGCATGGGTGAATTTCCAGAGTTGGTTGATGACCGTGCCGTAGCCATCGGTAAGAACACTCAACCAAGTAACATTAACCGGAGAACTTGTTGTTTCTCCAAAAACAAACCCAAAATGAATTGGACTCGAATAATGGTTCACATGTCTGGTAATATATTGGCGAAGACATCTAGCTTCCTTGTTCATTATGCGTGGTAAAGAAGCACGAAATAAGTCGTTCCCACATCAACATGGGCAGCAAGCACCTCAGCTTACAATAGGAGTAGCTCCCGTTGATTTCTCTCAGGATTATGTAAAGATTGGTTGTCTCAATCCAAATGGGCATGGTCTTATCAAAGAACTACGCAGTAAGCATGGGCAGACACATGCTTTCCGGTTCGATTCGCGTGACAACACGATAGTGAATATTGGCCTGAGACCAGAGTTTGCCCCAATGGGGGAGTTGAAGCAGGTAGAGGTCAGTCGGCATTTATGGCTATTCGCCATTGCAATCACGCAACAACTTCGACTCTGGTTTTCAAAAAAATATGAAATCCAAAAGCCGTTTCGACCATTGGTTTGCCTCGGCAAAGATCGGTTGCTGTCGAACGCACTACAGGAACTCGGAGTGATGCAACCGGATTCGCGACTTGATGTCGTCCCCAAGGTATTATTTGACTTTAGGGTATTGTCATGTGCCGACCCAGAAGGTTGCCATTACCTCGGTCTCGTCGTTGATTTTAATACTACCAATGTGATCAGGATACCCGTTTCCGAATTGCTTGAAAAGAATTTCGATCCAGTTGGATATTATGTTCGATTGTCGGGAAATGTGAACGACTCGGTGGCATTTTCGCGCCCTCACCCTCTTCTAGGTCGCATCCAGAGAGTTGAAAATACCATGCTAGTTCTCGACGATGTACGAAGTGATTTTGAAAGCGACCGCATCAGCGTGTCGGATGTGTACCTAGAGCCAAGAAGCGAAATACTGGCCGCTGTGACCAAATTACTTTATCCAAATTCGGCTGACCGAGCATTGCATGCAATACGTACCAACAAACAAGGATATATTGGTGGGGAGGGCAAAATGGAGAAGATTAGGGGCACGATAGAAGCCCTAAACAAGTCTCTAAGCGATAAGGGCAAGAAATCATTAGATCTCTGTTTTGGAGATGGGTTGAACCTAAGCTTCGGCGAGCTATTAGATCAATCCAACTCTCGGTTTCCACCTCTGATTAGAACTAGTCGGCCGACTATGTTGTTTGGAGCCGGCGGTTATAACCAGTACGACAACTCCTATCAAGGAGTCAGAACATATGGACCATTTCTGTTTACTCAAAATCCCAGAAATGAACCAACCATTGTAGTTTTGTGTCGCAAATCGGCACGAGGTCGTGTAGAGCAGTTTGTGACGGCTCTCCGGGATGGTGTCGAAGGAGATGACGGGCGATTTTCAAATGGACTGGTCGGGAAGTTCCGGCTGACCGGTGTTCGAATTCATTTTGTGGAAATAAATAGCGATACCGGAGAGGATTATGCCGAAGCGGCATCATCGGCTTTGGATGAACTAACGCAGACTCCCGAACTGGCGCTGGTGCAGTTGAGTGATTCACATAAGCAAGTACCACCATCGGAGAATCCATATTTCATTGTCAAAAGTCGGTTTATGCGCTCGGGGGTTCCTGTTCAGGCTATCCGGTTAGAGACAATCGAGCAAGAAAATGGACGAATTTACAAGCTGAACAATTTGGCCCTTGGAAGCTATGCCAAGATTGGTGGTATTCCCTGGGTTATCTCTACGCGAGGGGTCGCGACCCATGAGTTGGTTATAGGAATCGGGTCTTCAGAGATAGGAACAAGTCGCTTAAGTGAGTGGACAAGATATATTGGGTTCACAACGGTATTTCAGGGTGACGGGCGTTACCTAGTCTGGGAAACGACGAGAGAAGCTACGTATGAAGATTATCCAGAAGCGCTGCTGAAAAGTCTCCGGAAGAGCATCCGTTTCGTACAGATGCAAAACAGGTGGGAGATTAGGGACGATGTCCGACTGATCTTTCATGTATACAAGCCGCTCAAGCGAATTGAAATCAAAGCAGTAAAGCAACTGGTTGAGGAGTTGCTGATAGATTATTCCGTGGAGTTCGCATTCCTTGATGTTTCGCACTATCACCAATTCCAAATTTTTGATCAAAGTCAATTGGGTGTAACATATGGATCGTACGGGACGTGGGGATCCTCGCCAAGGAAAGGGGTTTTTGTTCCGAAGCGAGGAACGGCCATATTGTTGGGACCAAATTTGGCGTTATTGCAATTCGTCGGTCCGAGAGACGTCAAACACTCGGAACAGGGGATCCCGCGTCCATTGCTCTTTGAACTGCATCGAGATTCAGACTTCTCCGACCTCACATACCTTGTACGCCAAGCTTTCCACTTTTCGTTCATGTCTTGGCGAAGCTTTTTTCCGTCTCACGAGCCCGTAACGATTCTCTATTCGCGCTTGATCGCAAATATGCTAGGAAACCTCAAAACTGTTCCAGATTGGGATAAAGCCGCGCTGGATCTTATGCGTGACCGGCGCGCAATGTGGTTCCTGTGATGCTGCAATCGGATATATTGAGTAGTAGAGTGTTGGCCTTGCGTGAGATTATCAGGGACGGATTTGACATAGCACCCGCACAAGTACAGGGTTTTGTTATTCGGGCGCTGAGATGGAATACTCGTTACGTGGGAAACTCCGTGCCACTGTACCGACAAAGAACAATAGAAGATTGCCTACAGAGTGCGCGGCCCAACAACTACCCAGCCCTGGCACGCGTCGGGTACATCTTAGGATGTGGGGATGACACAATGATAGAGGCACATGTGATTAATGAATTTGTACGATGCATTGATCAGCAGCGCGATCGAGCTCCCGAGCGACAGACAGAACTTGCGGGTAATAGTATAGCCTTGCTTGGCATCGCGGATGGACTCCAATCGGTAGAAGCATGGGGGCAGACAAATGCGGAACATTTGGAAGCCGCCAAGAGATGGGTGCGGGAATTGTTAGATCGTCATGGTGAACAAGATATGAGCATGGGACGGGTGCGACTTTTGGTCCATGATCTTTTGGATGTAAATGGTCGATTTGGAACTAGTCTGGCTCAATCTACGGATATGCGGGTGGCTGCACTTGATCTATGCCTATGGCAGAGTTGGCCAGATGTGCTACGTAATGTTGGACAACCCAAACCCGAACAGCGACGTGAACTGTTCAAGGCATTATTGACTGAGCAGCTGCCGGATAGAGGGGACTTACTGCACGCAGTGAGTTGGCTATGCGCCCTTAATGTTTTGACCGCTCAATTCGCGGCGGTGGTAGTGCCGGACGAGAACCATGTCGCTCAAATCCTCGCCAATACACAAGGAAGTTTCAAACGCTGGAGATGGGAGAAAAATGCCACGCGTAAGGATACAGCAGTTGCACGGTGGGTAATAGATAAGGAGGTTGATGTCCAAGCATTCCTTTTAGCAGTATTGTATCCGTATTTCGGAGATCAACTTAGAGACGAGCAGTATCTACAGGGATTCGGTCTCAGCCAGGGACGATACGATTTTGCGATCATCAGTCTGAATTTGATCATTGAGGTCAAATTTATGCGAAGTGCCGGGGATGCAAACCGGATCGAATCACAAATCGCCGAAGACTTAGCCCTGTACTTCAACAGCGCTAGTCCATTCACGAAAATGATCGTTTATATTTACGACGACAGCGATAAACCGAAATTCGAGAAGTACCCAATAATTCGTGACGCTCTCAAAAACCGTAGCGACCGAATAGTTGATGTTGTCGTCATACCGCGACCAAGCATGATTCCAATTCGAAGTCAGAGAAGATAGATTTCGTTCCTCCAGTCCCATTCAATTGTTGCAGAGGTGAGTCCCGCGGGAAAAGCTCACCCAGATTCCTCTGATTACGACCCAGATGTACAAGTTACGAATCCTCTACTTGATCCCCCGTGCAGGTCGGGACCTGTCACCATTATTGATTGAAATCTTCCAGAGCGTGGGGCTGACCTGTGATCCCCAAGCAACGGCGACTATGGAGGAGCATCCCCAGCCCCCTGAGTCCAACGAATCTTCTGCCTCACGACTTGGATATGCGTCCACAAGAGTGAGGCAGGTTGACTGCTGGAAATACTTGGACACACAAGCCATAATGGAGTGGGCTCATGGCAAAACATGCCGTGAAGTAAGAGTGATACATATGGACAAACCGTCCCGAATTAACCAATCCACTACGTTCATATCGTGGCGGGCTAAAAAACATCTCGAGAAAGGGAATAGGAGATGTCTATACGAATTATATATACATACCGCACAAAAGGTACAATTCTCCCCTGGAGGAGGGCCCGTAATACGACTTTGAACCCGAAAAGTTATCAGCGAGAGTTGCATGAACTGTCTTACATCGTACGCTGGCGAGCCACTTTGCCTTTGGTAGGGCTCCTTGCGAATGCAGCAGCCAGCTTCTTTTGGCCGGGAATATGACTGCTAGCGGGATGTCGTGGTGAATATTATGGGTCACTGCCGGGCTTCTGAGAAGCTTGATACCGCGAACGCACCTTCTCCCTCTCTTTGCCATGATCTGCAACCCCCTGACCTACAACATAAGCCGCAATTAAACCGACCATGGCAGTTAACATATCCGGGGGAATATCCAGTCCGAGTTTTTATGAAATGGGTACCAGTAATCCCACCATGGTGGCGATGGCTTTTTTAGACTTGAATAGATCACGCACCGGACGCTTCTCCACTAAAATGGAATCAACTTTCGAGGCCAAGTCATCGACTTGAGCGGTTTGCGCATCCAATTTATTACTAAGTTTGGCGAGTAGGCCTAAAACCTGTTCGTATGTTTTTTCTGTGGTTTCTTCCATTTCTGGTTGTCGTTTTAGATTGTGAAAGAGTCCTTCCCCAAGAAACAGCCACCCCTCAAGCCCATGAAAAGCAATCGAAAAGTTTCCTTCTGAGGTGTCTCGGATTCTTGAAGAGCGTGGATAATTCGAAGCGCATCGAGGGCCGCATTGGCAATTGTGGAAGGTTGTATTATCCTGCGCTGAACAAGTTTACCCTCAAAGTCTCTATCAATTTATCAGAGTGTCATTAGCGATGTTACCGGTGGATGACTTCAGAAACGGCACCCGATGCTACGCCCTTTGACAGCACCTCAAATCTCCGACGTGCGCTATTTCCTCGCCCATCAACGACCGTGAGCGTGTGCCATCCCAACCCCATATCCAGCGCCTGTTCGTGAAACATGCTCGTCGAACCCACATACCGGTCGTCAAGGTGCCAGTGAAGTGTCGCTTCAGGATCTCGGTGCACCGCCATAAATACTGCCCTTCCTCTCCGACCGCCAAGTTCCACAGGGATATATATGGCGGACCCGGAACGCGGGTACACAAAATCCACCGAGCGCTTAGCCGACGCTTCGAACTCTGTCGCGACACAATCATCTCGAAATGCAGGCATCGTCCGGTAGGTATGATTCCATCGCCGATAGTATGCCTCCTGAACCGGTGGCAGCGCGAACCAAATCTCCCTTGACATGTTGTGGACGGACTCGCACTTACCGTGTACACGTCGGCCGCTCGCGGGGTCAAGGTGAATAAGTCGGTGGTGTGGGCTTGGTCGCTCAAAGGGGCTGTTGCGCGGGGCCAGGACGTATTCCGCTTCACACTGCCCGGCCGCCAAGTATCCGTCGGCAATGCACGCCTTCACGTTTTTCAAGTGCATCTCTGGCTTGAAAAACCACCCCTCGCTATCCAATCGATTAAAGATGTCAAACAGGACCGGCGCAGCCGCTCCAAAGCCGGTCAACTCTGGACGCCCCTCCCCGTTTGCGTTGCCTGCCCAGACCCCCACTGTGTATCTCGGTGTCACACCTACCGCCCAGGCGTCACGGTGACCGTAACTCGTACCCGTTTTCCATGCTACGCGTTGGCGCGATCCCAAGACGCGCCATTGAGAGTCGGTACCTGGGCGCACCACTTCCAAGAGGGCTTCCATAGTAAGCCATGCGGCCCCGGCGCTTAATACGGCAGCTGGATCGTTTGCAGTGGGCAGACTCGCCACCTGCTCGGAATTGCTTTCAGGTTGCTGCAGCACGCTCGGTTGCAAATGGCGCGTGTGCATTGCCTTCGCCGTTCTCGCCATGTATGCGTACATGGACGTTACGTCCCATAGCGTACCCTCAGCCCCGCCGAGAACCAGCGTTAACCCGTAATGTCCTGGAGGACGATTGAGAGTCGTCATCCCCATTCGACGCAGAAAATCATAGAGGCGGTCCACTCCGTGTCGACGAAGCATCCATACCGCAGGGACATTGAGAGATCTTGCAAGAGCCGCCTTGGCTGGAATCGCTCCCCGAAACTCACGGTCAAAATTCTCTGGTGCATACCCCGCAAACTGTGCCGGAATATCGGGAACAAGGGTCTCAGGCAGTATCTCTCCTGCATCTAGCATCCGCGCAAAGAGCAGTGGCTTGAGAATACTCCCCGTACTGCGGGGACGGTGGATCAAGTCTATCGCATATCCGGTGCCCTCGGCCGGTGACCATTTGCCGTTGCCAACGTATGCCACAACCTCAAAGGAACGGTTGTCAATTACAAGTGCAGCCAAATGCCGTATTCCCTGGGACTCAAGAACGCGAAGCTGGCGACCGACTACATCGGATACGAGTTGCTGCGATGACCAATCAAGCGTGCTCGTATAGCGGCGCCCCACACCCCCGTCATTCGCTGCAAGCGTTTGCAACAGGTGCGCGGCCGACTGCGGGAGTGAAAGCGGGTCGGCTGGAAGCGGCTCAAGCAACGCCAAGTCTAATTCCAGCTTTTCAATCGCACGCGACTGCCATAGCCGGCGAAGCAAACCATCGCGCTTCTCCAGCAAAACTGCACGACTGCTCCCTAAATGGACCGCGCCAGGGCTGTTCGGCAGAACCGCAAGCATCGCAGCCTCCGCCCAGGACAGCTCATTCGGATCTCGGCCGAAGTAGCGCCAAGCCGCCGCCTCCAACCCAACTACATTGCCGCCAAAAGGCGCATTGGCCGCATAAAGAGCGAGCACTTCATCCTTTGTGACAGATAGCTCCAGACGGATTGCCAATGCGATTTCAATTAGTTTCTCTCCGTACGTGCGGGGCCGAGACCCACGTGCCATGCGAATCACCTGCATGGTAATCGTGCTCCCTCCGCTAACTATTTTGCGTGCCTTGAAATTTGTCCGTGCAGCACGAGCCAACGCAAGCGGATCCACGCCGACATGCCGGCGAAAGCGCTTGTCCTCAAACGCAATTGCGGCGGCAGCGAATTTGCCAGGAACCGAGTCGCGTGCGGCGAAGCGCCACTGTCCGTCCGAAGCAATCCGCGCACCCAGCAGCACCCCGTTTCGATCCAGAAGCACAGAGGATCGTGGCTCGTCAAAAAGCGGGTCTGGAAGACGCGTTACAACACTCAGAAGAATCAGAACAAAGGCCGCGGCCGAACACAGCCCAATTGCAAAATGCCACCTGCGGCGTGAGTGCATCGGTTCCTGTCCTTATTCGTCAACCACCTCGACCCACATCCCCTTGACGCCTCCTTGAATCGAGGCGTCGTACATTGCTTCAACTTGAATTGAGGGCAAGTAATACCTGCCGAGGTAAGCGGCGTTGAAGCGCATACTGACACTTATCGATTCCTCGTCTTCAAGCGGGAAGTAAGTGAGAACCCGGTCGCCGCGTATATCCTGATAATCAAACCCCGAATCCTGTACGGAACCACCAAGATCCAGCCGCTGATTGTGGATCTCCCAGCCAGAAGGGGTCATAAATTCCAGCGCCAAATCACGGACACCATGCCCCGATTCGTTGCGAACCGTCACAGTGGCGGTCAAATTGGTACCTTGCAGCAGCTCCCTAACATCAATCCTCTGGCCATCGTGATCCCTGTATTCTACACGCACATCCAGCCCAGATGACGATACGATTTCTTCGCCCGCCTCAGGTGCTCCAGTAACGGCCAACATGGCAAAAAGCTGCGAATTCGAGGTATTAGTCACCTGTACTTGCCCGCCCTGCTCTGCAATCAGTGGAAGTTCTTCAGAGTGGATAAGCGATGTTGTGCGAACAGATCCTGTATCTGCACCTGCCCGCCGGTCAAACGTTAATTCACTGGGGGCATCTTCAATTCCGAAATAGCGGGTCATGGCATAGAGGGCGTACGCTAACGAGTGCGTACTATACCAGTCGTCAGAGGAAAGCATGCTAGAAATATCCTCGGCCACTCTTTCGGCCTGAGCATCACGCTGGAGCGAGACCAACGCATCCAACAGAATGCCGCTGTCCCTAAGGACAGAACCCATGCTCCAGCCAGGCTTCTCATATTCTGCCGCTGTGTCGGAACCACTGATAAGCTCCGATGCTGTGACGTCTATACCCGCGTGGCTGTAGGCCGAAGCAAGGTACCAGCGTGACGTGCCATCAATGTCATCTGTTTCCCGCAGACGATTCATGGCTCCAATTTCATACTCGCCGGCAAGCGCCAAAGTATACAAGCGATAGGCCTGCTCCTTGGCTGGCGTATCGTCATTTCGTCGCCACGAACGCGCTCGTGACCGCTGGTGCAACTCCCACCGTGAAAGAATCACCGGATCAATGTAAAACCCTTGCCGCTCTGCTTCAATCATGAAGTGCCCAACGTAACTCGTGACCCACCCGTTGCGTGCAGCACGCCCAGAATAACTACCTGGCCAATAGGAAAAGCCTCCAGAAGAAACCTGGAAATTGTACAGGCG
Source organism: Rhodothermales bacterium (assembly GCA_022821385.1). GTDB lineage: Bacteria > Bacteroidota > Rhodothermia > Rhodothermales > Bin80 > Bin80. The sequence continues at coordinate 6,474 of JAJEDR010000093.1, read as the reverse complement.
ATCAATCGCGGCCCTTACATTTTTTTCTGCGCGCATACGCTCTTCGGGAGTCAAATCCGCCAGCAGCGGAAGATACAGCTGCGGAAAAGCCCTTGAAGTAATTTGTTCGGCACAGCCGTGCGGATACCGCAGGAGATACTTCAGGCGTGCTTCCAGATTGAGCGGAGGGACCGATGTCACCTCCAACCTGACTTCACTCGTACCAGGGATCCCATGTGGAACTATATTCTCAGTCCATTGCTGCCCTGGCGCGATCTGTCCCGCAATAAGGCGCGTTGAAGTAGGATTAGGCACACGAATATTCAGAGCAATCTCGGACTGCGACGAATGCTCTCCCGAGGTCGCGGCGAAGCGCACGACGCCTTGGCCGGGTTGCTGCCCAGCCTGCAACTGAAGTCGGGCCATGGCTTCGTCGGCACCCGCAAACTGCACAGTTGTGCTGTTGCTGCCGACGGCTTCAAACTGTGGACCCGGGTCCACAGTCACGTTAGCCTGCTCAATGCTATCTTCCATGACGAAGAGCGATACCGGGACGGCAAATGTCTCTCCAGGGCCAACGACCCTGGGGACCGTGGCCAGCAACGAGAGCGGATCCCTAACGAATACTGATTCCGATGCGGAGCCGTACGCCCCGTTGTGACCCGCGACAACCATTACCCGTACCTGTCCGATGTACTGCGGCAGATCTACTGTGTGTGTCTGGCGCGCACCGGACCGCAATGAAAATGGACCCATGAAGCGAACGACAGGGGGAAACCGACTACGCTCATCCTCCTGCAATGTACCCGCCTCGTCCCCTCCAATGGCTAGCAGGCGCTCCAACTCAACAGTGTAAGCGCCAGCCACCTCGTCAAATATGTCCCAAGTGGCCACTCCGAGCGCCTCTTTGGTATAGAAATCGTCATGGAGGTCTGGAGTGTTGAAGTTTGTAAGGTTCAACAATCCCTCGTCAACCACCGCGAGAGTGTAGGTCATTGGACGACCTGATGCCTCGGATACCCTTACATTCACGGTATTGTTGGGGCGCCACTCGGCGGGTACGCCTATCTCTGGATGCAGCACCGTCTGAGGGTCCTCAACTTCGAGTGGAACAACCCCGAACAGACGAATTGGGCGGTCATTGATCCGCTCCGAATGCGGCTGAATTAGACTTACGCTGACATAAACATTTGGAACCATGGGTGGCGTTATCGGGACCTCAAAGCGGACCCGCTCTCCGCTGAATTCGACCCACCACTGATCAAGAATTTTCGTACCCGTCTCCAGCGTGACAAGCGCTCTGCCGGATGAAGCATCCGGAAGCTGGATTTCGGCTATGTCGCCGACATCGTAGTTTGACTTGTCGGACGATAAAGTGAGCATACTTGCACCAAGATCCCTTTGGTCCCGGGCCCTTCCTGCCCAACCTGGCCAATCAATGTATATCGTCTTGCCAGTGCAGTGACCGTTGCTGACATCGCACGCGCGCAACAGATACCGCCCCCATTCCGGGTGGTTCACCTGGAAATCCCAACTCCCCCGCCCATTGACGGTCGCAACTCGCCCTTGCGCAACTACGGAGGTGTTCTCGGATTCAGTGAACTGCGCAAGCGATTCATCGGAGCTGTCCCACCACCATCGCCAATCGATCTTGTACAAAGTTACCTCCACTTCCTCGACGGAAACGTCCTCTCCGTCAGGCGCTACGCTGACAATTTCGACCGTATGCAAAGAGTCCGTTAGCAGCAAACCGCGGGTTGCGTCACCTGGGGGCGGTCGTATTCCGATGTATCTGTCGTATGGTGAGAATTCCTTAACTCGCCGGTTAGTGCTGAATGCGCCGCCCTCTTCAAAAATGCGCGTCGTAAACGCTGCTGACATCATCCCGGGAGATTGACTGCCAAGCGTCAATTCAGTACTAAAGGCAGCGTGGCCGTTCTGGTCTAGCGTGCCGTCAAAAACGGTGGCGGGCTCGCCTGCGAACTCGCGTGCGGGGTCGTCAAATGCAAAGTCAGAGAATCGGCTGAAGGAAGTAGCTACCGATCGATAGGCGACCTCAACTTCGGCACGCAGATTTCGCGCAACAGCCCCGCTAAGCCACTCGCCGGATAAGGCAACCCTGCTCTCTTCGCCCCCTTGCAAGTATTCCTCATCTCCCAGATCAAGCTCTACCTTAAGGCGATTGGGCATTACTGTCTCAATCCTTATCGGCAAGGTAAAGCGTGCACCGCCAACTTCAACAGCTGCATTCCAATTGCCCGTTGGTGCATCTGCTGACGTATTCAGATGGAAGACATAGAATCCTCCGACAGGATTGGCATTCGTCTCGGTGCGCACGACCTGGCCCATCGGATTGAAAAAGCTAATCGTAGCAGGGTGATTCAGTGGTAGGGGATTTCGCGTATCATCAAGAACGAAAGTGAGATGAATGTCGTCTCCTGGACGCCAAACGCCGCGCTCGCCGTATATCCGGCCCTTGAGCCCGTCGGCAACAACCTCTCCCCCTACGTCGAAGTGGCTAGTCTGCATTGCACCACCTGGGTTCACTTTCAGATAGCCTTTATAGGCGCCGTTGTCGGCCACGACGTAATAGGGCTGGGCATCCAGGGAGGTACGGGCCAGTCCGTCATCTCCGGTGATGACGGACAAGAGTGGCTGGTTTTGATAATTCATGAATGTGACGTTCACGCCGCCAAGTGGGCTTGAACTACGCAGATCCGTCACAGCCACGAGCATGCCTCCTTCTGGGTCACGCTTTACTGTCATGCCAAGATTAGATGCCAGGTAATTCCGCGAATCACTGACTTCGGACGCATAGCGGTAGTAGGCGTCGGTACATGGGTTTTCCCTATCTCCCCAACTATACTCCCCCAGATGGTTATTCCAATACCTCCAAGAGGAAAAGTATGAAGCCTGGTCATCCTGATCGGGCTGCAATGGTTCCACAACTACGGGAACACTGTTTTGCTCTTCGGTGCATGGGTAGGTGGAATTCCCGCGGTTGATCGACAACGTCAGACGCAAGAGACTCTCGGGGTTCAGATCCGCTATATCGGTCAGATCCAGAACATAACGGGCCCAGTCACTGTCCTGAGCTTCGGGTAGCTCAAAAGTGCGCCTCCAGAGCGTACGGCCGGTACGCCTCAGTTCACTACTACCGGCAAGGTCGTTTCTCTGCAAGAACTGACCGATATTGCTCTCATACACCCTGAAAGCCGTGATCTGCACTGAGTGCACGTTGGATGCCTCAATCGGAACGGTAAGTCTGCTGGCTTCTGGCAAAACCACGCCGCTTCCTGCAAAGCGCACACCTGGCTTTACATCCGAGAATGTTACCGAATGCACGCTCTGTTCTTCGAGCCGCTGACCGTCAACGCTCTCAATTCCGGGTTCTACCACCACATTCAACGTGCCTACGACGCGATCACGGGGAATTATCCTCAGGGTGCTGCCGAGCACCTCCAAGGTGAACAGCTCGTCGCCCAGTCCTACTAATCCCTCAAAGCTCTGTCCTGGGTCGATCCGTTTGGAGAAGCGAACAAGCGCAAGGTGCCGACCGTCCAAGGCAGTGCTGACACCTATCACTTGAAATGCATCCTGGGTCGGCACCGTCACATCCTGGCGCCCGCGGGTTGAGGAATCGATGCTGCGCCCACTCCAGCGCAGCGTCACAGCATCTTCTTCATCGGTGCGGGTTATGCCTGCTACCGTGAAGCGATGGATTGTACCGTTATCATCGTGATCCCACCGGATATTCAAGTCTGTACCGGCCTGTCTGGCACCGAGAATTTCTTGAACTGCCACGGTATCGGCAAAATCTGCGGTTGTGATACGTCCCGTAAGCACCAGATCGTCAATTCTTCCAGATTGCTCGTCAATTTCCAATCCATCTACAGTTACCTGATAATCCTGGGGAATGACTGCAAAAGTGAAGCGGTAGGCGGGAATATCCGCTGGCACGCCTGAGAGAGCATCTCCTGCCAGCGTGGCGACATAACTCCGGCCGGATGGCAATTCAGCCTCTGGTTCGAAGAGCAATTCCCGGCCGTCCACGAAAGTCGCTACGCCCTCTATCTCGGGTTTGAAGGTGAGCATGCCAACTGCAGGGCGGCCACTCATATCGGCGTCCGCGACATTGCTTGCGAACAGTATCCTGATATTGTCACGCTTTGAAATGAGGCCATCGGTATGGGCGCTGATCACTGATTCCCAGCGGGGATCCACAGAAGACACGCGATCACAAGCGCTAGCGAACGCCAACAGGTAACCGACGATGATGGACTGGGCCAGAACTGAACCGCGATTGGTAAACATTACTGTAGCCTAATCGGGTGGAAAATTACAGGGAAACTGCTCGCAAATTACTGAAATTCAGCCGGAATAATCCGTGTCTCCTATTGCCGTAATGGCAACCTACCGTATTATTCTAGGTGGGTACTTGGACTTAGAGCATCCTTCGCAAAGTCGCTTGTCTCAGCGACGGACCAGTACCAGTCGAGCATTAGAGGATTATGGTGTCGTGTACACGCGGGCGACCTCGGATTCCGGTGCAGGTCAACGCGAAATTTACTTGGTGGCGAGCACTGATCCGCGTCCTCTCGAAACCGAATTCACCACGACCTGATCCTCCAAGCATGTCACCGCCAATACCCCGGTGAGCCGCCTCGGTGCATGTGTCGCTTGCTTCCCAAGGCGTATCAGTCTTCCCCACATCGATGGAAGGTCGATTCTGGCGGAGCACGCTAAACTTGGGTTAGTCCTGATGTCGGCCATCGCAGGTAGCGCATTGGTGATAGGCCGCGTTCACGGTGGAAATGTGCAGGGGGGACAACCGTGCAGCGCTGGCGGCATGTTGCAATGGCACGGGCGCGCTGCATTGGTCCAGCCAGGAAGGACATGGTTCGATGTTCGGGGTGTTCAATTGATCCTGTAGGGCAGTACCCAAGCCACTAATCCCTGGCGGTCACGGTTCTACAAAGGCCATGTCGCATATCGTGAAAGCCATAGATACGCGCAGAAATCAACGACCATGCGAAAGGGGTATCCTTGCCCCATCTGAAACAAGACATCGAAAACCACACGAGAGCGCCGCTCTTGCAATCATTGAATCCTTTCCCTGCCCGACCTCCTGAATGCATAAACGAAATCTTATCCTTGATTTCATCTAGGCACTGTTTCATCGAATATTGGAACTTCATTAAACTCTGGATTAATGCGCCTACAAGATCATCCGCTTCTAAATTCCGGCCTGATCTCGAACATGAATCCGGCGCAATCCATCACCTTCCAGCAGATGGGCAAATTCCTTTTAAATTTCTCCCCTTCGCTGAATTGTCAGAATTTTCCCCGCTTACCATCAGTCCGACAACGGTTCGATGAATTGGATGTTGTTGCTTTTCGTTCTTCTTACTCCAGCCTCTACTCCACGTTTTTGCTCGAAATATAGCTACACCACCGGCTCTTTCTGGTAGACTTTAGCCATCTGTTGACAAAGTGTATCAACATGAGAGCGCCCCGGCGCTATGCAGCACCGGGGCGCTCTTTTTGTAGTCGAGCAGTTTTACCCGACTACCCTATCAACACTCCTACTTCACCAGTGTCATGCGTCCAGTCTTCACATACCGACTCTCTGCGCCGACTGCAATCATCCGGTACAGATACTGTCCTGATGCCAAGTTGGTCGCATTCGACTCCAAGGTCCGGTTCGCACCAGCTTCAACCTGCTGTGCTGGTAGCGTCATCACTTGGCGACCCAACATATCTATCACCTGCAGGCTTACCTCGGCCGACTCCGGAAGATCAAACTCGATCCGTGTGGATGGATTGAACGGATTCGGATAGTTTCCATGCAGGGTGAATTCTGTCGGAATCTCCGGGCTTCCTTCTTCCTCGACACCCGTGACCACCTGTGAGAGAAATACGTCTCCGTTTGTTCTCACTCCCATGAACCCTAGATCGTCCTTGCCACCAGACAGGTTCAAGACCAACGTCTCTCCCTGATAGCCATTCAGATCCAGATAGTAAACATTTACTTCCTCTCTGTTATCCGGTGATGTCACCTGGACATTATGGGCTCCTGCTTCAAGCGAGATGTATCTGGTTGCCGAATTGAAGCTGAAGTTGTTCGCCAACAACTTCGTCGGAGTCATATTATCGGCAGGATCCAGAACTCGTACGTCCACATCTCCCAGATCAGCAGATCCATGGACCAGGATCGCATCTACCATGTTGTCCACCGAAGAGCGGAGCTTGGTACTGAGAATCTGGACTTTCGGATCCGCCACCGAACCATGAGCGACCACTGCGTAGTTCTGCTCATTCACGAGAGATGGCAATGGAATCTCAGTGGGAGCAGCAGGAACACCAGGAGGAACAACCGGCATGACGGAAATCACATGATCTCCTGCGGCATAGTGACCGTAGCCAGTTGCACTCTGGAAGTTAAGGCCTCCCATCAACTTGACACCATCAAGGAACAGGTCAACCGGGAATGGA